>NZ_WBOF01000003.1:0-600000 GCF_009569385.1 Streptomyces kaniharaensis | reverse complement strand
CGATCATGTGGACGTACTGCTCCAGCGGGCCGTCGCCCCAGTACCGCGAGTTCCCGATGCACCAGACCAGCCACACCTCGTGGGCGCCGCGGCGCAGCGCCTCGCCCACGTTGGCGTCCTTGACCCACACCGCGTCCGTCCAGACGTGCCCGTCGCGGCGCAGCGGCGGCATGAAGAGCGGCAGCGACATGCCCGCGGCCATCAGCTCCAGGTCGATCTCCGTGTTCGGCACCGCCACGCAGGTCTTGGTGACGAAGTCGACCATGTTGAACGTGCCCTCCACCGGAGAGGACCGGACCGCCTCGACGTCGATGCCGAGCCCCGGGAGCACCTTGTGCACCACCCCGTCGGCGCTGCCGAGGGCCGGCAGCGACCACGGCCCCTTCACGTAATCGGCCAGCGGCAGCGCCGAGTTGAAGTCGTGGACGTCGAGCGCGGACCACCGCCGGCCCATCTCCGCGGAGTCCTGCCCGGACAGCACCATGCCCGTGGTCATGATCCCGCCCGACGTGCCGTCCACGTGGTCGAAGGTCAGCCCGTACTCCCGCAGCGCCCGGACCACGCCGGTCTGCCAGGCCACCCGCATCCCGCCGCCGGCCAGTACCAGCGAACGCCTCATGTTCTCTCCTTGGTCGCGGCCGGCTCCTCCGTGGGTACGGCCGGCGCCCCGGCCCGGTGGATCAGCAGCCGCCGCCACATCAGTGCGCACAGGATGGCGGTGGCGAAGTCGAACGCGGCCACCAGCAGGGCCACCGGCCCGAAGAGGTCGCGGGCGACGGCGACGGCCACCAGCACGGAGGCGGCGAACTTCTGCAGCCCCACCCACAGCGGCAGGTAGGACGGCGGTGCCGGTGACAGCAACCCCTGCACGACCAACCCGCCGATGACGATCATGAACATCCCGACCGTCGCGAACAGGTGCCGGCCGGTCGGCGTCGACTCCGCCGACAGCACGTCCAACACGGCCCCGGGCACGACGAGTTGGACCAGCCCGGTGAGCACCGTCACCACACCGATCAGCACCAGCACCAGGCGTAGCGGATCGCCGGTGACCCGGCTCGGCAGCGGGCTCACGAGAGCGCTCCCGCCAGGTCGCCCTTCGCGGCGACGTACCAGACGATCGCCGCCCAGGTCACGGTGGAGCCGACGAACCGGATGTCGTTGAGCCGCATCCACCGGATCAGCAGGGCGGTGAGCCCGGCAGGGCCGTCGAACTGCCCGCCGCGGATCCGCTTGTTCACCGGGATGATGTTCAGCTGGCCGACCCAGGTGAGCACGGTGATGCCGGCCAGGCACACGGCCGACAGCGCGACGTACCAGCTGCCCCACTCCTGCCACACCAGCACGATCGCGGTGACGAACATGGGCGGGACGACGACGGTGAAGAACCTGGTCGCCAGGATGGTGGGCACCCCGAAGTGGGCCTGGACGTTGTCCGGGGTCAGCGACCGCCAGGTCGGGTAGAGGAAGAACCGCAGCACCCACATGGTGCCCATGTAGAGCGTCGCGCCGAACAGGAAGTACAGCGTGTTCAGCGTCAGCAGGGCCTCTTTCACGGCTGCTCTCCTTCAAGGACCTTCGACTTCACGGACCTTCGGGTTCGCGACCTCCGACGGAGTTCACGGCCGCGTGCCGACGTCGATGCGCGGCGGGCCCAGCCACTGCTGGGACAGGCCGAGGTCGATGACGCTCGTCAGCGGCTCGCCGTAGGTCAGGCCGGGTGCCTCGCTGGTGAGGAACCAGCACTCGAAGTGGTCGTCGAGCACCCCACGGGTCGACGGCAGGTAGCAGGTGAACAGCGGGTTCGGGGCGATCCCGAGGTCGTGCAGCACGGCGACCTGCGGCGCGTCGCCGATGAGCAGCCGGGCCCGGGCGCGCCTGCCGACCGCGACGTCGGCCTCGCCCTCGAAGTAGATGAACGACTTCATCAGCATGCCGCGGAACGCGCAGTAGTTCGCCGCCTTGACGCGCAGCGGCAGCGCCGTCGCCGGGGGGCGGTCGATCGAGATGAACGTCCCCAGCCGGCCGTCGACCTGGTACTCGCTGGACACCGCCGCCTCGGTGACCCGGAAGTCGAGGTTGGCCTGGTGCTTGGGCATGCCCCAGATGCCCTTGCCGCCCTTGACCGAGATCTCGCTGCTCACCGGCAGGTCCAGGACGTACTGCCCGGTGCCGAAGGCGCCCTGCAGGAGCCCCGGGACCAGCGGCGGGGCGGGCCGGCTGCCGTGGGTGCAGGCGAGCGCGATCGAGTACTCGATGTAGCAGCCGATGTCGGTGCGCACGTAGTTGACCACCGTGATCATGAGCAGTCCGCGGCCGCCGGGGAGGGCCACCGGGTGCAGTTCGCCGCCGGGCAGCAGCCGGGCGGCCGCCGCGCGGTCGACGGTGAACGCCGCCATCAGGCACGGCGTGTCCGCCGAGTTGACCGGCATCTGGAACGGGATGCCGTCGACCAGCGCGTTGCGCCCGGCGAGCCGCCGCTGCCGGCGCGGGTACGGCGACGGCACGAGCGACAACCCCAGCCGCGCGAGGGACAGGACGGGCTTCATTGCGCCAGCTCCTTCAGGATCAGCGGGTAGGTGTCGACCGCCGCGCGGCGGCCGAGGAAGACGTCGAGGTGGCCGTAGCCGGGCAGCAGATGGAGGGTGTCGCGGCCGGGGCGGTGCTGCTGCAGGAAGTCGAAGGTGCGCTGCTGGCTCTTCGCCAGGAAGCACCGGTTCTGCTCGCCGGCGAGCAGAACGATCCGCGCATCCGTCTCGGGCGCCCGGTCGGTGACGGAGCGCGGCAGGCCGGCGATGGGCTCCGTGCGCACCAGGTGGCCGGCCCGGATGCACCGGTCCATCTGCGCGAAGAATGTCATCGGGACGTCGGCGAACTCCCCGCGGATCCAGTCGTGGGTGGTCTCGTCGAGGTTCTCGTGGGACCACAGGGCCGGCCGGCCGGTGCCGTAGGTGAAACTGACCATCCGGCACACCGAGTTGCGGCACTCCGGGTGGGTGGCGCGGACGACCCCGACCAGCAGCCGGGAGAGCGGGCCCTGCGGCCGGTCGCCCCAGCCGGGCGAGATGGCCGGCAAGGCGCGGGAGATGAGCGGTGCGAGCCGGCCGATCTTGAACGCCGACCAGCCCGGGACGACCGGGTGCAGCGACACCGCGTTGCTGACCACGGTCTCGACCTCGGGGAGCAGCCCGGCCGACAGCGCCATCATGAACGAGGTCGAACCCTGGCAGTGCACGACCGCTTTGAGCCGCTGCGCGCCGGTGGCCGCCAGCACGTGGGCCACGGCGGCGGGGTGGTCGTACGCGGCGGCCTGGTCGAGTGTCCAGGGCACCGGTTCGAGGTCGATCGAGGCCCGCCAGTTGAGCAGCCAGACGTCCCAGCCGTCGTCGATCAGGGCGTCGACGAAGGTGCGCGGCAGCGGCGGGCGGAACAGCTCGGCCCGTACCCCGGCGCCGTGCGCGACCAGCACCGGTCCGCGGACGGGAGGGTGGCGCCCCTGGACGTGCACCAGGCTCAGCGGCCGGCCGTCGAGGGCGGTCAGCGGCCGGACCTCGGTGACGTGGTCGAGGCGGGTCGTCGGCCTGGTCCTCGGGCGGGTGGGCGCTGTCGACGTCCATGCGGCGGTCATGGCGGGCTCCCGTTCCGGGTGATCACGACCGGGTCCTCGAGCAGCCGTACGGCCGGCGGTTGGGCGGGCACCGGCCGCTTGCCGAGAGCCAGGTCGTCCCGCAGCTCCCAGTCCCGGCAGATGCCGTCGAGCACCAGCGGGTAGAGGGTCAGGTCGCCGTCCGGCGCGAGGTGAAGGCGGAGGAACCCCTTGTGGTCCTCGATCGACTGGCCCGACATCTGCCACTCGACGGCCGCGCCGCTGCGCGCCGACAGCACCCACAGCGCGAAGGCCTCGGAACCCAGCAGCGCGCCCACCAGGCCGGCCAGCACCAGGCAGGCCACCAGCACCGTCCACCCGGACCAGGAGTCCGGGAACGGGACGGCCACGGCGACGGCGAGGACCGCCAGCGCCACCGCGACCTGCAGCAGCACCGCGACCAGGGCCGTCGACGGCGTCGCCCGCACCCGTGGGCGGGCCAGCCGGTAGGCCCAGCGGAGCGCGAGGAGGGCCACCACGGCGGCGCAGAACCCGCCGACGAAGCCGCCGACGTCTCCGGCACCGGCGTCGCGCACGGCGTCGACGGGCCGCAGCACGCCCTGTGACAGGGCGAACAGGAAGCTCAGGAGCAGGAACAGGACGGCGTGCAGGCCACCGGTGAGCTCGGCGAACCCCGGGTTGCGGCGCGGCAGCCAGCCCGGGCACCACGGCTCGGCGAGGCCGCGCACGATCCGGCGGGACTCCGCCGGGGTGGGGTGGGTCGTCCCGGCACGTTCGAACACCACCGGCGGTTCGTCCCTCTCCCGCAGCCGCGAGCCGCCCGGCGGCAGCGGCAGCGCGGCCGGCAGCCGGTGCGTCGCCGCGAGGTACGCGCCGCCCAGGCCACAGGTCACCATCTGACGCCGCCGCGGGTCCGGGGGCAGGCCGCCGTCGGAGCCTGCCGGATCCTCGGGCAGCCGCTCGGCGTAGCGGGTGTAGTGGTGCCGGTCGCCGGTCAGCCAGAGCCGGATCGACGCGTGGGTCGGGCTGCGCTCCCCGGTCTGCGGATCGACCCGGGTGCGGACGTAGTTGCGGTCGAACCAGTGCAGCGCGTCGAAGGCGTCGGCGTCCTTGTCGGCGCTCTTCACCCAGGTCGGCTCGGCGGAGCAGACGATCACGCCGTCGCCGGGTTCGAGGTTGGCCGACAGGTGGCTGGCGAAGTAGCGCAGCTGGGGGTCGTCGAAGTACTCCCCGAGCTGGCTGTCCAGGCCGACCAGCCACCACCGCTGCGGCAGCTGCACGACGAAGTAGCTCCGGGTCTGCCGGGTCTGCCAGCCGCCGATGGGCCGCTGCTGGGCGAAGATCCGCAGGAACGCGGTGAGGCCGTCGTACCAGTCGTGGTTCCCCGGCAGTGCGACCAGCAGCGGCTGGTCGTCCGCGCTCGGCAGGGCCGCGCGGTACGGGCCGCTCATCTTGTCCTCGTAGCCGCGCGCCGACGCCACCGGGTACACCTCGTCACCGCCGAGGACGAGCAGCGAACCACGGCTCAGGCCGGGCGGCGCCTGGCCGGGCGCCTCGACGGTGAGCTTCTCCGCCGCCAGGGCCCACGCCACGGAGCTGGTCGCGTCGAAGCCGTCACCGAGGTCGGCGACGAAGTCGAACCAGAGCTCCTGAGCCTCGCTCTCCCGTGCCTCGCTCTCGTGCGCCCCGCTCCGGCGCAGCGGGGCGTGCAGCAGGCGCGACGGGAGCGCGCCCTGGATCTCCCGCTTGTCCGCGTAGCCGGCGAAGACGAGGGCCAGGACGACCTTGACGGCCGTCCGGGCCAGTTGGCTCGGTGCCAGCCACCGCGTCTGCTCCTGCGGGGTGAAGCCGATCTCCTCGGCGTGCTCGCGGAGCTCGTGCACCTTCATCGTGGCTCCTCGGTGACACCGGTTCCCCGGTCACACCGGCTGATCCGCCCGGCCGAGGTGCGGGCCGTACACGGCCCACAGCTGGCCGAGGAACAGCCGGCCGAAGTGCTCCATCGCCTGGGCGGGGTGCGGACCGGTGGTGCGGAAGGTGGTCAGCTGGTGGACGAAGTCCCGGACCAGGATGTTGACGACCCCCGCGCCGAGCAGCGGCGCGGCCTCGTCGCCGTCCGGGAGCACGTGGCCGGACAGCAGCCGGAAGTAGAGCGTCGAGGTGTCGCGCCACAGGTCGAAGCCGGGGTCGTCGTGCACGTCCTTGTGGCCGACCAGGGTCACCGGGTTGCCGCCCGGATCGCGCAGGTGCAGCCGGTACAGCATCAGCCGGCGGCCCGGGTCGCCGTCCCGGGTGAACAGGTTGAACCAGCCGTGTTCGACGGGCAGTAGGCCGCCGAGCAGGTCGCACTCGACGTGGCCGACGGCGGTGGCCGGGTGCCCCGGGTCGGCGACGAAACGGTCCACGTCGGGCGCGGTGATGGTGAGCCGGAACATCAGGCGCTGGTGCCGGGAGCGGCCGAGTGCCCGCCCCTCCTCGGGGTCCGCGGCATCGAGCGCGACGTAGCCCTTCATCTCCTCGGTGAAGGAGAGGCTGGTCGCCCGCTCGCCGTCGGTGGACGGCGTCGCCGGGCCGGCGGTTCGTACGGCCGCGGCCGGTCCGGGGGTGGTTGCCGGCACCGGTGCGGCGACCTCGACCCGAGGCGCGGAGGTGTCGGTGAGGATGTGGTCGCAGGCCCGGTCGGCGAAGGCGGCGATCGTCAGCGACGGGTTCGCTCCCACCGGCCCGGGCAGCGCCGAGCCGTCGAGCACGTACAGCCCGGGCAGGCCGAACACCTCGCCGTGGGAGTCGCAGACGCCCTCGGTGGGGTGGCGGCCCATCGGGGCGCCGCCCAGCGGGTGCACGGTGATCACCCGGTGCGCCCACCAGAGCGGGTTGTCGACGAACTCGCCACCGAGTTCCTCGGCCAGCGCGCGCATCGTCGAGCGGACGCGTTCGAAGTACCGCAGCGAGGTCTCCACCGTCCAGTCGACCTCGAGGAAGCCCCCGGCCAGGCTCATCCGGCCGTCCGGGACGTCCCGGCCCATGCCGAGCAGCGGCAGCGCCGACTCCGAGAACACGCCCGAACCGAGCAGCAGCGAGAGTTGACGGCTGAGGTGGCTCTGCCGGGTGCGGGCGAACCGGGCGCGTAGCCGGTCCACGCCGAACGCGACCGTCCGGCGGAGGTCGCCCGGGATCTGGGCCTCCTCGGCCAGCCAGTCCACGAACGCCGGGTAGCCCGCGTCCTCGACGTAGAAGCCGCGCCCCGTGGAGCCGTCCCCGTCGAGCTCGTCGCCGACCCGGACGGCGGTGGTGATGACCGGGCCGGTGCTGCTGTCCAGGCGGCGCGGGCCGCGCCCGGCGGCACCGTCGGTCGCTTCGAGCACCAGCCCCAGCAGGTCGCCGTTCCCGCTGAACCGGGTGCCCAGGGCCGGGCTGATGCCGGGCAGGCCGCCCCGGTTGCGCAGCAGGAGGTAGGTCGATCCGAAGGTGCCGGCCGCCAGGATCAGGCGCCGGCAGCCGATCCGCCGCAGCGGGAGGCGGTCGGTCGCGGTGGGATGGCCCTCGCGGGCGGGGTCGTGCACCACGTAGCGGACCTCCCAGCCGCCTCCGGGCCGGGGCGCGAAGCCGCGCACCTCGCAGCGGGTGCGCAGGTCGGCGCCGTGGTGCCGGGCGGCGGAGAGGTAGGTGTGGTCCAGGGTGTTCTTGGCCCCGAAGTTGCAGCCCACGTCGCACTCGCCGCACAGCCGGCAGGTGCTCCGGGGTAAGCCGTGGACGTTGCCGTACTCGGGCTCCGGGACGGGGGCGCCGGGGACGGGCTCCCCGCCGGGCCGGGGCGCGAAGGTGACGGCGATCGGTGGCCGCTCCGCCCGCAGGCCGAGCCGGTCCGCGGCCTCCTCCATGGCGCGGGTCTTCGCCGTGTCGCGGTACGGGTAGGGCGTGGCGCCGAGCATCCGCTCGACCCGGTCGTAGTGCGGGTCGAGGTCGGCGCGGCTGATCGGCCAGTGCTCGTAGCCGCCGCCGGGCAGCGGCGACTCCTGCACGAACCACTTCTCGTCCTTGCGCAGCAGCACGTTGGCGTAGATCAGCGAGCCGCCGCCCAGACCGCTGGAGACCACCCCTTCCAGACCGCGGAAGGACCAGACGTCGAACAGGCCGTACAGGCCCTCGCTAGGGTCCCAGAAGTTGCGGGCCATGGCGGCGGGTGAGCGTGCGAAGCCGCCCGGCGGGTACGGTCTGCCGCGCTCCAGCACGACCACGGAGCGGCCGCCCTCGGCGAGGCGGTAGGCGGCGACCGAGCCGCCGAATCCCGAGCCGACCACGACGACGTCGACGTCGGCCTCGGCGTGGTCCTGGGTCGGGGCGTGGTTGAGCAGCCGTTCGTTCGTCATCGGCGTTCCCCTTGTCGGGTCCTGAGGGGCATCGGCGCCACCGGTGTGGCGCTGGGCCGACGGTCGTTCTGTATGCGAATTGTCCGGGCCTGGCGAGCCCGCGAGCGGCGGAGCCGGTAGCGGTCGTCCGAGTCGCCCTTCCTTCCACCATGCGCCTGTTGTGCCGCGATGTCACCCGGACGGGCTAACGGTCCGCCGGGTTCGTGGACTGCGGGGCCGACGGGGCTGCGGTCGAGGCCCATAGGGCTGCGGCTGGCCTCGCGTCAATGATCCGACGGTCGTTGTGCCAGGTTTCGGACAAGGTGGCGCCCAGGGCGGAATTCCTGGAACCTCCACCGAATTTCCATGCTGCCATCACATAGGGTGACTCCCGCTCCGCCGCCGGGCGTCCGGCGGTCCGGACAGCTCTCTCATCGCCAACCCGAGTGGAGTGAACTGCACATGAATGCCCGTCAACGATGGAAGCGTGCGACGGCCGCGGTCGTCCGCAGGGGGATAGGCGCCACCGCGGCGGCGTTCGCGCTGGTCGCGGCCGTCGTCCTCGGCGGCACGGTCTCCGGCATGTCCGTGGCGGAGGCCAAGCCCTCCTGGGGCTTCTCGGGCAAGTGGGCCTGCTCCGGGCAGCCCGTCCAGGCCGGATACGTCATCACGGACTACGACAGGAAGGGCTGCGGCGGCTGGGGCTCCTGGTACCAGCAGCCGGCCAAGGACGGGATCTGGACCTGTTCCGGCTCCCCGGTGGTCGCCGGGTACGTGATCACCGACCACACGACGTACGGCTGCAATGGCATCGGCTCATGGCGTCACAGCCTCGTCCGCGACGGCATCTGGACCTGCGCCGGTTCGCCGGTCGTCCCCGGGTACGTCATCAGCAACCACCTGCGCGCAGGTTGCGGCGGCATCGGGTCCTGGCAGCACAGCCGCCCGCACGACGGGATCTGGACCTGCTCGGGCTCCCCGGTGGTCGCCGGGTACGTGATCACCGGTCACACGACCTGGGGCTGTGACGGTGCCGGCTCCTGGCGCCACAACACCGCCCGCGCCGGCCTGTGGGCCTGCCCGGGATCCCCCGTCCCGCCGGGCTTCCGCTCCACCAGCTACAACGCCGGAGTCTGCGACGGTCTCGGCGGCTGGCTCCTCGCCCGCGCCTGACGGCCCGACCGGCCGGCGCAGCGCGAGGCCGGGCTGGTGAGCTGATCCGTACGGCCGGCGCGACGGTGGATCGCGTCGCGCCGGCCGATCTGGCTACCCCTCCTTCGCCGAGGGCGGGATGAAGACCGTCAGCTTCGTCTTGTAGGTCGGCGCGGGCGGCGTCGCCTCGTCGGATTCGGCCTGGTTCTTGACGATGTGCTCGATCTTGAGCATGGCGAGGCGGCCCTTGGGGGTGAGGGTGCAGAGCACGTCGCCCTCCGCGATCGGCGACTTAGGGCCGTTGAGGTCGTCGGATGTCAGGTGGCTGGGCAGGAGCGTCGAGCCCGTCGCCGCCGCCGCGCACTCCTCGACCGTGGTGCCGGTGCTCTTGCCGAACTCGGTGTAGAACGACAGGGTGTTCCGGGTCCGGCCGATCTCCCCGGCCGTCGTGTTGTTGGGGTCGTTGAGCGCGATGCCGCCGCCTTCCAGGCTGAAGAGCACGAGCATGCTCCAGGAATGGGCGGCCTCGTTCGCCGTGGGGATACTCAACTCGAAGTCCACGGCGTTGTACGCGCCGACCTTGAAGGCGCTCGGGTCCTCGGTGGACCTGCTCTGGGCCGCCTGGTGGTCGGTTCGGTTGCGCAGCGCCCAGTACGCTCCTCCGCCCGTGAGCAGCGACAGGACCAGTGCACCGGCCAGCGCCCTGGGGGTCAGCCCCCGCTGCCTGCGGCTACGGAGGGCCAGCTGCGCCGCGCGGGCTGCCTGTATCACGTCGGCAGGGGGAGGGGAGGCCTGGGCGAACCGCGTAGCGAGCACGGTCGGGGTCGGCGGGGCAACCGGGGCCGGGGCCGGCGGCGCGGCAGCGGGCGGAGCCGCCGTCGGGATCTGCCGCGCCATGTGCTCGCGCCGCGCGACCTCCTCGCCGAGCGCCGCCGGAAGCCAGCCGGCGAAGTCGCGCAGCTGCCGCCCCGACAGCTGTCGGCACCACTCGGCCAGGGCGGCGGGCGTCGGCCGGGCGGCGGGATCGGCCGCGAGGCAGGCCTGGAGCAGCGGCCGCAGCGCCTCCGGATAGCCCGAGAGGTCGGCCGGCTGCTGCGCGGTGTTGGCGATCTGCGCCGCGATGGACAGGCCGCTCCCGTCGCCGTACGGGTGGCGGCCGGTGGCCACAACGGCGGCGATCAGGCCGAGGGCGAAGACGTCGGTGGCCGGGGTGACGCGCTGGCCGAGGGCGTGCTCCGGCGACATGTACTGCGGGGTGCCGATGAACCCGCCGGTGCGGGTGAGCTGGGTGGTGTCGGTGGCGCGCGCGATGCCGAAGTCGATGACCCACGGGCCCTGGGAGCCGAGCAGGATGTTGCTGGGTTTGAGGTCGCGGTGGATGACCGACGCGGCGTGCACGATGTCCAGTGCGTGGGCGGTGCAGCCGATCAGCTGGAACGCCGTCGGCAGTGGCAGCGGGCCGAAGAACGCCAGTGCGTCGTCGAGGGCGAGGCCGGGCACGTACGTCGTGGCGACCCAGGGTTCGTCCCCGCTCAGGTCGTGGTCGACGACGGGCACGATGTGGTAGCCGGAGACCCTGCGGGCGGCCTGGACCTCCGCCTCGAAGCGGGCACGGAAGTCCGGGTCCTGGGCGTACTCCCGCCGGATCAGCTTGAGCGCGACGGGCTGCCCGCCCCGGGAGTGGGTCAGGTAGACCGCTCCCATGCCGCCCTCGCCGATCTTGGCGACCAGCCGGTAGCCGGCGACCTCACTCGGATCGCCCGCCCCTAGCGGCTTCACGACGGACTGATTGACGTGCGGCATCGCGCTTCTCCCCGTTCGACGCCCGGAACCGGCCAGATGCTACCGCGCGTGCTCGGGGTGGGTGCGTTGCGGAGACCGCATGGAGCTCAGGATCGAGGCCACCGACCTGCGGGGGCGTGACTGCGGCCCGGCGCCCGGCTTCCCTGAACGAAACTCGCCGAACAGGAGGGCCGGTTCAAGGACTTCCTCGACCTGCAGAACGATCGCCCGCCTCCCCGGCTGGCCCGCCCATCGCCAGTCCTCACCATCACGTCCCGGCTACACCGACGAAAACTACGTCTGGATCTCGCCCAGTTCCGACCCGCTCCGCGATGTGGGCCAGATCGTCCACGAGGCGAGTACTACTTGGCCCTCCCGGCCAGTGGCTTGCGCGTTCGGCGATCCCGGCCCGGCCGCGGCCATGCGAGTTGGCGCTTCTTCCTTGCCCACCATCGCACGCGTGGTGTTAGAAATGACGCATGGTCGAACACGCCGGCCGATCGCGGATCGTATTCCGGAGGTCACTGATCGCGAAAAACCCCAGGAGCGTTGCCGCACAGGTCTTCGTGCTGGAGGTCGTGGTCGTGGTACTGCTCGTCCTCGGGGCGATCCTCGCGCTGGTCCTCGAATCGCGGCGCAACAGCGACACCGAGGCCAAGAACCGGTCGGTCGCCGTCGCGGAGACCTTCGCGCACTCCCCGGGCCTGCTCGACGCGCTGAAGTCGCCCAATCCCACGGCCATTCTCCAGCCGATCACGGAGGCGACGCGTCAACAGGCCGGCGTCGACTTCATCGTGGTCATGAACACGCAGGGCATCCGGTACACGCACCCGCTGCCGGACCGGATCGGCAAGCAGTTCGTCGGCACCATCGGCCCCTCCCTGGCCGGGCACATCTACACCGAGAGCGTGCACGGCCCGCTCGGCCACGAGGTCCAGGCGGTCGTGCCGGTCAACGCCCCCGACGGATCGGTCGCCGGCCTGGTGTCCGCCGGGCTCAAGGTCAACAACGTCACCGCCGTCGGCAACCGGCAGCTGCCGCTCATCCTCGGCATCGGCGCCGCCGCCGTCGCCGTGGCCACGACCGGGACCGCCCTGATCGCCCGGCGGGTGAAGCGCCAGACCCACGGCATGGATCCGGTCGAGCTGGCCCGCATGTACGAGCACCACAACGCCGTCCTGCACGCGGTGCGCGAGGGCGTGGTCATCGTCGGGCAGGACGGGCGGCTGCTGCTGGCCAACGACGAGGCGCGGGAGCTGCTGGGCCTGCCCGCCGAGGCCGAGGGCCTTCACCTGAGCGAACTGCGGGACCTCGACCCCGACATCGCGGAACTGCTGCTGTCGGGCAGGGTGGTCACCGACGAACTGCACCGTGCCGGCGTCCGGCTGGTCGCGGTCAACCAGCGGCCGACCGACCCCGACAGCCGCAAAATGGGCACGGTCACCACGATCCGCGACTCCACCGAGCTCCTCGCGCTGTCCGGCAAGGCCGAGGTGGCGGGCAAACGGCTGGCCATGCTCTACGAGGCCGGCATCGGCATCGGCACGACACTCGACGTCGAGCGCACGGCCGAGGAGCTGGCGCGCGTCGCCGTCCCCGGCTTCGCGGACTTCGTCACCGTGGACCTCGCCGACCCCGTCCTGCAGGGCGACGAGCCCGGCGGCGGCGCCATCAACCTGCGCCGCACCGCCGTCCACGGCATCACCGACGACCACCCGTTCTACCCGCGCGGCCGACTGATCGCCTTCATCCCCTCCACCCCCATGGCCCAGGGGTTCGACAGCGGCCGCTCGCAGGTCGTCCCCGACCTGTCCGTCGCCCACGGCTGGCACGCCCAGGACCTGGAAACGACCCGGCGGATCCTCGACCACGGCGTCCACTCGCTCATCACCACCCCCCTGCAGGCCCGCGGCATCGTCCTGGGCGTGGTCAACTTCTGGCGCTCCCAGAAACCCGAGCCGTTCGACGACGAGGACCGCTCGCTGGCCGAGGAACTGGTGGCGCGGGCCGCCGTCAGCATCGACAACGCCCGCCGGTACACCCGCGAGCACGCCATGGCCGCGACCCTGCAACGCAGCCTGCTGCCGCGCGCGCTGCCCGACCAGAGCGCCTTGGAGGTCGCACACCGCTACCTGCCCGCGCACTCCGGAGTCAGCGGTGACTGGTTCGACGTGATCCCGCTGCCCGGCAGCCGGGTCGCCCTCGTGGTGGGCGACGTGGTCGGCCACGGGCTGCACGCCGCCGCCACCATGGGCCGGCTGCGCACCGCCGTGCACAACTTCTCCGCCCTCGACGTCCCGCCGGACGAACTGCTCGGCTACCTCGACGAGCTCGCCAACCGGATAGACCAGGAGGAGACCGACAGCGGGACCGGGACGGGCGTCACCGGAGCCACCTGCCTGTACGCGATCTACGACCCGATCTCCCGGCTCTGCACCATCGCGACCGCCGGCCACCCCCCGCCCGCGCTGGTCAGCCCGGACGGCAGCGTCGTGTTCCCGGAGCTGCCGACCGGCCCGCCGCTGGGAGCGGGCGGGATGCCGTTCGAGACGGCGCTGGTGCAGCTGGCCGAGGGCACCCAGATCGTGCTCTACACCGACGGGCTGATCGAGGAGCGCACCCGGGACTTCGACGTCGGCATGGAACTGCTGCGCGCGGCGCTCTCGTACCGCGGCCGCGAGCCCGAGGAGCACTGCCGGGCCGTGCTCGACGCCCTGCTGCCGGCCAATCCGCAGGACGACGTGGCGCTGCTGATCGCGAAGACCCGGGTGCTCGGCCCGGAGCGGGTCGCCGAGCGGGAGGTGCCGTTCGATCCGGCCGCCGTCGCCGACATCCGTGCGTGGAGTGCCGCGACGCTGGACGCGTGGGGCCTGACCGATCTGGCCTTCGCTACGGAGCTGGTCCTCAGCGAGCTGGTCACCAACGCCATCCGCTACGGCTCGGCGCCGGTGCGGGTACGGCTGCTGCGCGACCGCAGTCTGATCTGCGAGGTGTCCGACGGCAGCAACACCTCGCCGCACCTGAAGTACGCGGCGACCACGGACGAGGGCGGCCGCGGGCTGTTCCTGGTGGCCCAGCTCACCCAGCACTGGGGCACCAGGTACTCCCCGCAGGGCAAGATCATCTGGGCGGAGCAGCCGTTCCCCGCATCCGTCCGGAACCTGGCCGCCCAGCGGCAGGAAGCACCGGCGACGGTTCCGCTGACATCGCCCTGATCCGCCTCGACGGCCCGGCCGGCCCCCGTCGCGCCGTGCGCGAGCCGACGGTTCCTTCGCGAGCCCGCGGTTCCCCGCGAGCCCACGGTGACCTGCGGCTTTCCGGCAGCTGTGCCAAACGGCAGAGGTGCCGTTTCGCGTAGTCTGGTCGCATGGTTCGATCGGATGCTGCCCCTGCTCCCGGACTGCGCGAGCGCAAGAAGGCCGAGACCCGGGAGGCGCTGCGCAGTGCGGCCGCCCGCCTGTTCGCCCAGCGCGGGTTCGCCGAGACGACGGTCGCGGAGATCGTGGAGGCGGCCGGGGTGTCGCCGCGGACGTTCTTCCGCTACTTCGACAGCAAGGAGGACCTGCTGCTGCCGGACCTCGCGGCGTCGTTCGACCGCTTGGTCCGGGAGCTGGAGCGCCGCCCGATCGAGGAGCCCCCACTGGTCGCGCTGCGCGAGGCGGTGTTGGCGGCGGTCGCCAATGCCCCGCAGACCACCCTGATAGCGCTGGCACAGCCGTTCGCGGGCGCGGAGGCGGTGGTGACCGACCGGCTGGTGTACGCCTTCGTGCAGTTGGAGGGCCGGCTCACCCGGTTGCTCGCGCAGCGGCTGCCGCCGGGCCCCGACGCGGATCTGCGGGCCGCCGTGATCGCGATGACGGCGATGTCGGCGATGCGCGCGGTGGTCCGTACGGTCCGGGAGCGGCGCAAGGCCGAGGAGGTGCCGGTCGGGGCCTTCGCCCGGCTGCTGCCCACCGCGTTCGCCGTGCTGGCCGAGACGAGCGCGGACCTCTGATCCGTGCGCGCCCGCCCCGGCCGTCGCCGGTCAGCCTGCCCCCGGGCCGTCAGCCTGCCCGGGCCGCCGGGCGGGTGAGGGTCGCGAGGTGGGAGCGCAGCGGCCGAGGGCTGTTCCAGCCGAGTGCGCCAGTGACGCGCCCGCCCGTGCGGTGGAGGGCGACGAAGGAGCGTTTCGCCGGGTCGCCGTCCACCACCTCGGTCTCCGCGTCGGCGGTGCGGATTCCGTACGCCTGGATCCTGGCGTCGTACTGGTCGCTCCAGAAGTAGGGGAGCGGCGTGTACGGTTCGCCCGCGCCGAGGAGGTTGCGCGCTGCGGCGATGGCCTGTTCGGCGGCGTTGGTGCGGTGTTCCAGCCGCAGGGTGGTGCCGAGGTCCTGGTGGTACCACCGGGCGACGTCGCCGGCGGCGTAAACGCCCGGCCCCGCTTGGCAGTAGGCGTCGCACAGCACACCGTCGCCGATGTCCAGGCCGCTGCCGTGCAGCCAGCCGGTGGCCGGTGTCGAGCCGATGGCCACCACGACGGCGTCGGCCTCCACCCGGGAGCCGTCGGTCAGTCGCACGCCCGACACCCGCCCCTGCGACCCCACCAGGGAGCTGACGCGGGCCCCGGTGCGCAGCCGTACTCCGTGGTCGGTGTGGAGCTCGGCGACCAGCTGGCCGATGTCCTGGCCCAGGCGTTCGGCGAGCGGGGACGGGCCCTGGCAGACCAGGGTGGCGTCCAGGCCGAGGGTGCGGGCCGTGGCCGCGACCTCGGCACCGGTGAACCCGCCGCCGATGACGGCGAGTCGGGGTCTCCGCAGCAGGTGCTGTCGCAGGCGCAGGGCGTCGTCCAGGGTGCGGAGGACGTGGACGCCGTCGAGGTCGTGCCCGTTCGGCAGCCGGCGGGGCGTGACGCCGGTGGCGATGATCAGTCCGTCGTAGTCGAGGCTGGTGCCGTCGTCGAGTTGGACTCTTCGCCGGTCGGCGTCCAGTGCGATGGCCCGGCGGCCCGGCCGCAGGTCGAGATCGAGCCGGGCGTAGTCGTCGGGGCCGCGAAGGGCCGAGGCGCTCGGCGGCCGGCTCCCCGCCAGGATCTGCTTGGACAACGGCGGTCTGTCGTACGGGAGATGGGGTTCCTCGCCGATCAGGGTCAGGTGGCCGTGGTAGCCCTCGCGGCGCAGCGTCTCCGCCGCCGTGAGTCCGGCGGCGGAGGCGCCGACCACGACCACCCGGCGCAGCGTGGTGCTCATGTGAGCGCCTCGCCCGGTCCGGAAGGCTGCGTGGTCATTCCGTCTCCACGCGGATGGCGGCGGCGGGGCAGCGGGCGGCCGCGTCGTGGACCGAAGTGGCAAGCTGTGCGGGCGGGTTGGGGTCGAGGAGGACGACGATGCCGTCGTCGCGCTGGTCGAAGACGTCGGGGGCGGTCATGACGCAGGTACCGGCGCCGCAGCAGCGGTCCTCGTCGAGGGTGATGCGCATGGGGTGTCCTTGTCGGGGAGTCGGGGGTTGCTTCACCAGGTGACGGGCAGCTGGTGCAGGCCGTAGATGAGCATGTCGTCGCGGAAGGGCAGGCTCTCGGCCGGGGCGGCAAGGCGCAGGCCGGGGAAGCGGCTGAACAGGGAGGTGAGGGTGATCTGGAGTTCGGCGCGGGCGAGTTGCTGGCCCAGGCACTGGTGCGGGCCGTAGCCGAACGCGACGTGGGCGGCGGGGGTGCGGGTGATGTCCAGCCGGTCAGGGTCCTCGATGCCGAGGCCGGGGTCGCGGTTGGCCGAGGGGAGCGAGGCCACCACGTACTCGCCGGCCCTGATCGACCGGCCGCCGAGGGTGAGGTCCTCGGTCGCCATCCTGACCAGGCCGAACTGGATGATCGTCAGATGGCGCAGCAGCTCCTCCACCGTGCGGTCGGCCAGGGCGGGATCCTCGCGGAGGGCGGCGAGCTGGTCGGGGTGCTCCAGTAGCGTCAGGGTGCCGAGCGCGATCATGTTGGCGGTCGTCTCGTGGCCCGCGATCAGCAGCAGCGAGCCGAGCACGGTGAGCGCGATGTCGGTCAGCGGGCTGTCCGGATCGGCGTCGGCCTCCGCGATCAGGGTGCTGAGCAGGTCGTCATCCGGCTTCTCGCGCTTGGCGGCGACCAGGGCGGCGATGAAGGACGCGAGTTCCGCCCTGGCCTGCTGGCCCTCCTCGGGCGAGGACTCGATGGCCAGCAGCCTCCCGGCCAGGCCGTGGAAGGTCTCCCGGTCGTCGTAGCTGACGCCGAGCAGCTCGCAGATGACCAACGAGGTCACCGGCAGGGCGAGTTCGGCGACCAGGTCGACGGGCCCGCCGGCCCGCTCCATGGCGTCCAGTCGCTCGTCCACGATCTGCTGGATCCGGGGCCGCAGCTGCTGCACGCGCTTGACGGTGAACGCCCGCATGACCGGGCGCCGGTAGCGTGCGTGCTCCGGTTCGTCCAGACGCAGCAGGGCGCCGGGCAGCGGCTCCGGCAGGGCCGCCACGGCGGTGCGCACATGCGGGGCGGCGGCGGACAGTCGCGAGCTGAACCTCGGGTCGGCCAGCAGCGCGCGGACGTCCTCGTAGCGGGTGACCAGCCAGCCGGATCCGCCGCTGGGGAAGGCGATCCGGGTGATCGGGGCGGACTCGCGCAGGTGCGCGTAGCCGGGCGCCGGGTCGAAGGGGCACCCGCGCTCGCGGGGCAGGCCCGGAAGGTCGACGGTGTCGGTCGGGTCGGTGGAGTCTGTCGGGTCGGCGGTCGTCTCGGTCATGGAAGCCTCCGGTCGGGTCGGGCGGGGGACAGGGATTGCGGGGACGCGGCGTCGTGCCGTCGGTGCAGTGCGGGGCCGCCCAGCGCGATCGCCAGGAACAGGCCGGCTCCCGCGATCAGTTGGGCCTCGGACGTCCAGCGGGCGAGCAGCAGCCCCGCGCCGGCCGCCAGGACGACCAGCGCCAACTTGCCCAGCAGCAGGCTTCGCAGCGGCAGCCGGAGCGGCCCGACGGTGCCCGTGCGGCGACGGCGCCGCCACCTGGCGAGCTGCACCAGGGTGGAGAGCACGGCCATCTGGGCCAGCACCCGCGCGGCGCGCTCCCACACCGGGCCGTGTTCGACGAACGCCCAGCGCCAGCCGAAGTAGGCGCCGGCTACGGCGTAGCCGATCTGGATCGCGCGGTGGGAGGGGGCGCGAGCCCCGGATAAGAAAAGTGGCACAACTGCCACAATAAAGAAAGTGGCACAACTGTCAAGTTGTTCCGAGCTGGATCGGCCGGGGCGGCAGGGGGAGTATGCGTGGTGTCAGCGGCTGGGTTCTCGTGTGCGGTTCGGCTCCAGCAGGGGCAGGCGCAGGGTCACGCTGGTTCCCTTGCCCTCCTGGGACCGGATCCGGACGTCGCCGGAGTGGTTGGAGACGATGGTCCGCACGATGGACAGGCCGAGGCCCGCACCGGGAATCTCCAGCTCGGTGGCGTTCGAGGCCCGGAAGAACCGGGTGAAGAGCGACTTCTGCTCCTCCGGAGGAATGCCGATCCCGTTGTCGCTGACGTTCACGACCGCCTGGCCGTTCTCCGCGGTGACGTCGATACCGACCGCGCCCCCGGCGGGGGTGAACTTCACGGCGTTCGACAGCAGGTTCATCAGCGCGCGCTGGAGCTGGCGGGCGTCCCCGTCGACGACGACGGGATCCGGCGGGTGGGTCGCTTCCAGCGCGACGGGGACCGAGTCCGCGGCCGGTCGGATGACGGTGATCGTGGCATCCAGCAGCCGGGCGAGGTCCACGGGGCACCGGGCGGTGGTGGTGAAGGCACCGGACTCGATCTGGGAGAGCGTGAGCAGGTCTCCGATGAGGGACTGCAGCCGGGTGGCGTTGCGATCCATGGCTTCGAGCATGTTGACCTGGCGCTGCGAGAGCCGGCCCTCGCCCTCGTCCATCAGCAGTTCGAGGTAACCGGAAATGCTGCTGAGCGGGGTGCGCAGCTCGTGCGAGACGGTGGAGAGGAACTCCTCCTTGACGCGGTCGAGGGATCGGAGCTCCTCCGTGACGCGCTCCTCGGCCTCGCGGAGCCGCGCGAGCTGGAGCACGGGGCCGAGTCCGGCGGCGACCGACTCCGCGGCCCTGATCTCGTCCGAGCGCCACACCTGCCCCGTTCGGGAGCGGATGAGGGTCACTGAGCCGAGCAGCGTGTCGCCGACGCCGAACGGCGTGGCCAGGACCGCGACCGCGTGGAGCTCGCCCAGGGCTGTCAGATGCCGGGAGGGCAGGTCCCTGAGATCGGTCGCCACCTGCGCGTCGGAGGGATCGACGGAGTCGGCGAGGAGCTCGCCGAAATCGTCCACGTACCAGCTGACGCCCGCGTCGTAGAGCTCCTGCAGCTTCTGCGACGCTACCGGGGGCAGGTCGGGGCCGGGAGCCGGGCCCACCGGTGTGTCCTCGGCCTGCCATCGACGGACTACCGGGGCGACGTCGCCCTCGATCAGCCTGATCATCACGTAGCTGGCGTCCAGGCCGCTGCCGAGGCCCTCCACCGCCCTGTCGAGGACCGCCGCGCTGTCGGCGCAGTTGCGGATCGTGGCGCCGACGGACCGGGCGACCGTATCCAGCCGGTCGCGCTCGTCGCAGGCCAGGCGCAGCGTCTCCGCCCGGTCCACCACCTCGTCCACCTCACGCGCCGTGCGCACCATCACGGCGACGGAGACGGCCACCGACACGACGATGGCGACGACCCCGGCGACGACGAGCGGTAACCGGGAGCCGCCGCGGTCCGGCACGACGGCACCGAGCAGGATGCCGACACCGGTCAGCCCGACGAGCGCGATCGGGAGTCCGAACGCGAGATGCAGCCGCCGAACTGGACTGACGGTCCTCATGGCTCGCCACCCTCTTCGGGAGGAGTCGGTCTCGATGGCACCTGCCGGCACCTGGGACTGGTCCTCAATCCCCGGGAACGGGCGGCGGCGCGCGGACGATCGGCATCGGGGGAGCTCGTGCGGTAGTGCACTGTTCCCGCTCCTTCAGGTTACGAGGGAGACACGGTCGGTGCGAGTGCGGCTTCGCGCCCGCCCCGGCTGACCTGCACAAGCATGGGGTGGCGGGGAAGACGGGGGCTCAGCCGAGGTAGGAGGCGAGGAAGTTGTTCAGGTTCTCGATCGCGTTAGAGAGATCGGTGCTGCTCAGCTTCTGGCCGACGGCGCTGGTGGCGAGGAAGAAGTCCAGGCTCGCCTGACAGTTCGCCGTCGCCGCGGGCTTGGGCATCGCGCAACTGATCTCCTGGGCCGTGCCGCCGGGGCCCTGGAGGGTCACCAGGGCGACCACCGGATTCGTCTGCCCGGACGGCGGGGCCTGTTGGCTCGCGGCGATGTTCGACTCCCGGACGCCGGCCGGGACACCGACCGCCGTGACGAAGAGGCCGGGGGTGTTGGTCGGCACGACGTGGACCTGGTCGGCGGGCTGCCGGGGCTTCGCCAGGCACGTGCCCGGCTGCCCGCCCGGCTGGGCCGGGGCCGTGGCCTGCGGGATGAAGGGGCAGGCGAGGTCGACGTCGGTCTGCACGCCGCCGCTGTTGAAGACGGCCTGCACGAGCGAGGTGTACTGGGCGCTGAGCGGGTCGTTCGTGTGGGCGCCGGGGTGGATGTACGCCTGCTCGCCGCCGTCCCCGCTGAAGAAGACCACGTCGCAGGACCAGTCGCTCGGCGCCACCAGGTACTGGGTATTGCCCGGATAGCGGGCCCCGAAGACCGCGGTCCCGGCCGCAAGGTGGACCGGGTCGGGCAGCGGCACGGTGTTCGGCAGGGGCTTCAACGGCGGCAGACCCGGGGTGAGCGGCTCGTCCGGACACGCGTGGACGGGCGCCGTCCGGGCGGCGGAGGCCGGTGACCCGCTTTTGCCGGCTGCCACCGCGTGGCCGGGCGGGCCGATCCCGCAGACGGCGGCGGTGAGAGCCGTCGCCGCGAAGAGGGCCCCCGCTCTCCTCCTCCGTAAGGTCTCCCGTGAAGCGGTCGTGCGGAGCATGCTCCCACCTCCCCGGGGCGCTGCGGCCGACGCCCCGCTACGGGCGGTTGTCGGAGCACCCCTTCGGGCGAAACCGTCGGACAGGGACTTCGGGCAGGGCCGGCCTCCCGCCGGGCGTCCACCCGACCGGACGAGGGGAGCCGGCGGCCGTGCCGTCGGGACCGCCCGCGAGTCGCTGTCAGCCCGACATGCCGCAGGGCGGTCATACCGTCAGGTTAGATCCCACCCACCTCGCTCGCGCGCGGGCTTGACGCCTGGCCGGACCGTCAGATCGGGAACGTGCAGGTCGCCGTCCGTGTCCTTCCGCGTGAGCCATCGCGTCCCCGCGATCCGCCGAGGCCTCGGCGGTGCTCAACTCCGCCCACTTGACGACCCGCTGGAAATCCACGTCGAAGTCGGCGGAGGGGTACGGCGCCGACGAAGGCCTGCCGGGCGGACGCCTCACAGGACGAAGGCCAGGGCGGTGAGTGCTCCGCGGAGGATGCGGGCGAGGATCAGGCAGGACGGGCGGGCCACCCGGCACCACGCCCGCGCCGTGCCGCCGACGGCCCGGTACCACGCGATGCCGAACGGGAGGGCGATGTGGAACCACGACGGGGGCGCCATCTCGCCGGGCCGCTCCGCTCCCTCGCGCGCCCAGCGGCGGCACCGCTCGACGCCTCGGGCGGTCCAGCGGGCGCACCGGTCGGCGCGCTCGGCCCAGCGGGCGGAGGCGCCCAGCAGCCCGGCGTTCCAGTCGTCGCGTCGTCGGACGATCGCGGCTGCCGTCCGGCCGTGGCGGGCCATCGTGTGCGTCCTCTCGTGCCGCGCCGGCTCAGCGCCCGGCCGGCTCCAGGCGTGCCGCCAGCTCCGCCGGAAGGGCGTCCCGGTTCGCCCGGGTGAGCCGGAGGACCTCGACATCGGTGCGCTGCTTGAGGGCGTCGGTGAGCGGACCGGGCTGCGCCCGCACGGTGGCGACGACGTCGACGTCCGCCGCGAACAGGACCCGGACGGCGTCCTCGAACGGGCGGTACGCCAGCTCCATCCGCCCGAGCTCGTCGATGAGCACGAGCGCCCGTGGAGACGGCGCGGCGGAGGTGTCCGGAACGGCCCACGCCAGGGAGGGCAGCGCCAACTGCTCCATGACCCCGAGGTCGACGCCGTACCGCCCGACCCGTGGCGGCCCCGGAAGGCCGACATGGGCGAGCACGGCCCGCCGGCCCGCCAGCGTCTCCAGCGCGAAGCCGACACGGACACCGTTCACGCGGATCTCCTCCGTGGTGAACCCGACCGCCTCCCGGGCGTGCAGCAGCGCCGCCAACCGGCGGATCGCGGTGGTCTTTCCGGTGCCGGGGCGTCCCTCCAGCAGAATCCTCGTCGTCATCGCGGGCTCCGCAGCGAGGACCGCTGGTGAGCGGTCGGGATCGAGTCGTCCTGCTACCAGCCTCCCACCGGGGCGGCCGGGCGGCCGTGCCGGCCTTCGCCGGCGGTCATGAGGCGAACTCGCGCACCAAGCGCGGCTCACCGGGTGTCCCCGGGCCGGGGCCGGGTAGGTGCCCGAGTAACCCAACTGACCACGGGGAGGCCGTTATGGACCTTGCGTTTCTCACCCCGTTGCTCGACCGGCCCGGCCCCTGGGCCTCCGTCTACCTCGACACCTCCCGCACCACCGAGGACGCCGCCCAGCGCCGGGCGCTGATCGATCGCGCCTCCGTGCACCGGCTCGCCGACCTCGGCACCGACGAGCGCACCTGCGCCGCCGTCCGCGACCACCTCGCCTCGGAGCCGGCCGCCGACTCCCCGCCCGGGCGCGCGCTGTTCGCCGCGGACGGCGAGGTGACCCTCGACGTCCCGCTCGCCGTCTCGCCGCCCGACATCGCCGCCACCTGGGCGCCGCTCCCGCACACCGCCCCGCTGCTCGGCCTGCTCGACGACGCGGTTCCCAGCTGCCTGGTCGCCGCCATCGACCGCACCGGCGCCCAGCTGGAACGGCACGACCTCGGCGGCGCCGCGCAGGTCGGCACCGTCGAAGGGCCCCAGTGGCAGGGCCGCGGCCACCGCGCCCCGCCCGCCGACCGGTACGAATGGCACTACCGGCACCGCGTGGAGGACACCTGGGACCGCACCGCCACGATCATCGCCGACCACCTCGCCCGGGTCTGGCCCGAGAGCGGCGCCCGCCTGCTCGTCCTCACCGGCGACGTCCGCCAGCGCCGCGCCGTCCACGAGCGCCTGCCGCAGCAACTGCGTCCGGACACCGTCGAGGTCGACGGCGGCGGCCGCGCCGACGGGATCGCCCGCGACGTCTTCGACCTCCGCATCGCCGACGCCTGGAACGACCACCGCAGCCGCCACCTGGACACCGTGCTGGACGCCTTCCGGGTCGGCGTCGGCCGCCCCGGCGAACACGCCACCGACGCCAACGGCACCGAGACCGCACCCGGCGCCGCCGCCCAGGGCATCCCCGCCGTCGTCACGGCCGCCCGGCAGCACCAGCTCGCCGCGCTGCTCCTCCAGACGAGCGGGCACGACCCCGAACGCCCGGTCTGGACCGGCCCGCGCCCCGAGCACATCGGCGTCCAGCGCGGCGACGTCCGCAGCATGGGCGTGCCCCAGCCGCAGCAGGCCCCCGCGGCCGACGCCCTGCTGCGCTGCGCCGCGGACGTGCGGGCGGAGGCCCTGCTCGTCCCGGACACCGTCCCCGGTCCGCCCGGCGGCCTCGGCGCCGTGCTGCGCTGGGCCGGCTGAGCCGCTCTGCGGGTTACGGCGTTTCCTCGGCGCCCCGGGGAAACGCCGTAATCAGGGCGGCCTGGGAACGCGTGGTACCCGCGTGCGACCACCCGGCGCCGGGTAATCCCGTTGCCGTGGGGAGCCACCGCAGACGATCCTCCCTGCATGGACCTTCCACAGCAGGTGATCGACCTGGGCGACCTGACGCTGCGTCGCTTCGACGGCGAGGCGGATCTTCCGGAGTTCTTCCGGGTCATCGAAGAGTCGCTGGAGCACCTGCGCCCGTGGATGCCGTGGGTCGCCGAGCACAGCCTGGCCAAGACCACCGAGTTCCTGGCCGGCTGCCCTGAGCAGTGGGCGAGCGGCGAGGGGTTCACGTACGCGATCGTGCTGGACGGCGCCATCGTCGGCGCCTGCTCACTGTTCCGGAGCGACGGCACCCCGGACGACGGTCGCGAGATCGGCTACTGGCTGCACCCCGCCGCCACCCGCCGCGGAGTGGCCACGCGGGCCGCGCGCGCCCTGGTCGACCAGGCCTTCCGCCTCCCCGGCGTCGACTGGGTCGAGATCGTCCACGACCCGGCCAACCACGCCAGCGCCGCCGTCCCGGCCCGCCTCGGCTTCACGGAACACCTGCGCCGCCCCGCCGAGGCCCTCGCCCCGGCCGAGACCGGCGAGGAGCAGGTCTGGCGGCTGACCTACCGTCAGTTCTTCGCGCACCACCGGGGCGTCACGGCTGAGCCGCGGCTCGGCGTGCCGGAGACCCGCTGAGACCGCGCGGTGAGCCGGCTGGGTCGACCACGATCAGGCCGGCGGCGTAGTGCATATCAAGTCGCGTCAGCAATCCACCAGTTGCTGGCCATTTCAACTCAATGCCAGGATGTTCGGCCGCCAGGCGGGCGAGCTCCCGGGGTGGCGTGGGTGTCGTCACCGTTCTCCTGGGCCCAGCGGTACCGAGAGCTCGGCCCGGCGAAGTACTCAAGGGCCTCCCGCAGGGCGGCCGTTCCGCTCGTGCGTCCGGGCGAGCTCGCTCGGTGACGGCGGGTCTGCCGCCGCCCCCTGCGAAGCCTTCGGCTTCTGCACCGCCGCGGCCTCCTGCTCGGCCATGGAGGCCTGGGCCGCCCTCGCGGCGCGACGCAGGCGCCGGGCCTCCTTCCGTGCCCTGGGGGCGCCCTTCATGGCGGCGCGCTCGTACCACGCCAGCGCCTCGTCCGTCGGGCCCGTCTGCTCCAGGATCGCGGCCGTGTCCTCCATGGACGGCAGGTGCTCCTTCTCGGCCGTCGGACGGTACAGCGCGAGGGCGTCGGAGAGCAGCCCCTGCTCGCGGAGCCGACGGAAGTTCGCCGGTCGCCCTCCCGGGTGGGAGGGCGACCGGCGGCCGTTCACGTCCGGGTCACACCGGGTGTCAGGACACGTTGACGGCGGTGTCGTCGAGGACGAAGGAGGTCTGCTTGGTGTAGTCCTCGGCGCCGGTGAACTTGAGGGTCACCGTCTGGCCGGCGTAGGCGGCCAGGTTGAAGGTGTGCTTCTGGTAGCCGGCGGCCGCGTCGACGTTGGAGTAGGTCGCCAGGGTGGTGCCGTTGGCGGTCACCGTCAGCTTGTCGAAGGCGGTGGTGCCGCTCGCGGCGGTGTCGATGTGCAGCCAGAAGCTGAAGGTGTAGGTGCTGCAGCCGGTCGGCAGGGTCACCGTCTGGGCGAGCGTGTCGGTGTTGGTGCTGCCGTAGCCGTCGAGCCAGGCGTCGTACGTGCCGGAGTGCGGCGGCTCGCTGGAGCTGCTGTTGATGGTGCTGGAGCCGCCGGAGTTGGTCTCCGTCCAGCCGGCCGAGGAGCCGGTCTCGAAGCCGGGGTTGGTGAGCAGCTGGGCCGCGGTGCAGGTGCTGCCGCCGCCGGAGGGCTGGACGGTCCAGGTGAAGGTTGCGGTGGCGGACGGGCCCTTGGAGTCCGTGGCGGTGGCCGTCACGGAATAGGTTCCGGCGGTGGTCGGGGTGCCGCTGATCAGCCCGGTCGTGGTGTTGATGCCGAGGCCGGCGGGCAGGCCGGTGGCGGCGTAGCTCAGGGTGCCCCCGGCAGTGTCGGTAGCGGAGAGCTTGAGGCTGGTGGCGGTTCCGGCGGTGGCCGTCTGGGCGCCGGGGTTGGTGAGGCCGACGCTGCCGGTGGTGGCGCCGCCGTTGCCGGAGGCGAGCCAGGCGGTGGCGTTGAGGGCGAGCGCGGCGTCGGTGCCGGCCGGGTCGTTCCAGCCGTCGAAGATGTTCTTGCCGGGGTCGCCCGTGCCGTCGTCGATGGCCGAGCTGTCGCCCCAGATGGCCATGCGGCCCTTGCCGAAGGAGCTGGTGGCGAAGAAGGCGCCGGTGTTCCCGGAGTAGCCGGTGCGGTAGACGATGCCCTTGACGGTGGGGTTGTCGGTGGGCTTGAGGGTGAAGGTGGTGCCGTTGCGGATGATGCTGCCGGTGACGTCGCCGAAGGAGCCGTGCAGGACGGGGTCGTTGGCGTCGTTGATGGCGGTCGGGTTGTCGGTCTGGATGTTGAGCAGGTCGACCGAGAGCCCGAAGGGGTCGTTGCTGTTGACCGAGTTGGTGGTCATCAGGTCGTTGATGATGGCGGGGGAGTCCCAGCCGTCGTTGTTGCGGTCGCTGCGGGTGTGGTCGGAGATCAGGAAGAGCCCGCCGCCGTTCTGGACGAACGTCATGACGGCGGTCTTCTCGGCGTCGCTCAGCCGGATGTTGGGCTCGGGCAGGACGAACTCGTCGAAGTTGGCGAGGTCCAGCGCGCCACCGGTGCCGTAGGTGATGGTGGAGCCGCTCGGCAGGGTCTTGAGGCTGTACTGGCCGGTCTTCTGGAGGGCGACGCCCCAGCTGGAGAGGGCGCCCGTCCAGTCGCTCTCGGACTGGGGGTTGGCGTTCTCGGCGAGCGGGTCCGGCTGGCTGGTACTGATGATCCAGTCCGCGTTGCCGGCGGTCTCCGCCTTGCTGTTGTCGAACAGGATCCGGTGCGGCGCGGTCGCGCTCGTCGCGGCGGCCGGCGTCGCGGCCGCGGCGACCTGGTGGGGTACGGCGCTCGCGCCGGCGAGCACCGTCACGGTGGCGGCGGCGAGGGCGAGCGGTCTGATGGTGTTTCTGGCACTGCGCATGCGTCAGTTTCCTTGCGTTGTGGGGGACATGCAGGAGGCGGCGCTACGCGCGTAGGCGCGCAGGACACCGTCCCATGGTGGGGTAATCGGCATCTGAACGGAACACGGCGAACCGACGTCGGCCTCGCCGCGGCAGGTTCAGCCTCGCGGCAGGACCAGCGACTGGACGGACGGCAGCCGGCGCCAGTCGCTGGACACGATGCTCGCGTGCGCCCGGGCGAGCTGCGCGGTACGGGCCCGGGCCTGGTCGGCCGTCGGGTCGGTGGCGCTGATCGCGGGGGCGACGTTCTGGGCGTCCGTCATGACCAGGAGGTAGTGCGAACGGTCGTACCAGGCGGTGTCGATGCCGCCGGTGTAGGTGGCGGCGTCGCCGTCGAAGACGACGAACCACGGCCTGATCCCGGCGTCCGCGCCGGTGTACGCGGTGCGCGGGTCGCCGGCGGCGGCGCCGTGCACGGCGGGGAAGAGCTGGGCGTCCTTGATGCGCCCGGCCGCGGCCAGGTCGCGCAGGTGCCGCCCGTACTCGACGTCGGTGTGCAGGGTGTCGAAGGGGTTGCTCTCCTCGACCGTCCCGGGGATGGCGTACAGCAGGACACGCCCCGAAAGAGCCGCCCGGCTGGGCCAGTTGCCGGCCCGCACCGCCTCGTCGACGGTGGCGTACGAGCCGCCGCCGGGCCGGGCGAGCAGGTCGGCGGGGCGGAGCACGGCGGAGCCCAGGTGGGCGGCGATCAGCGCGTCCAGCTGCGCGGGCCCCATGCCGTGGTTGGCGGCGAAGCCCGCCTTGAGCTCCAGCTTGACCACCAGCGGACCGGATCCGGGGTGGGCGCCGAGCCAGACCCGGATGTCGTCGAGGCAGTGCTCCAGGTTCTTGTTGGCGCCGCCGGAGTAGAGCTGGGCCGGAGTGCTCGCGGCGGTGCAGTTGTTGGCGTTGCCGAGCGGGTTGGAGTGGCTGACCTTCCACTCCTTGGTGATGACGTCCGTCCAGACGTCCAGCTCGATCATGCCGGTGCCGGTGTCCAGGCCCTGGGCGAGGTACCCGAACGCGGCGGGGTCGTAGGTGTTGTGCAGGCCGACGGTGGTGGCCGAGCCGAACGGCAGGTCGCCGGTGCCGGCGGCTCCGGCCGGCGTCACCGGCACCAGGGCGGCAGCGGTGGCGAGCAGGCCGATGGCGAGTGGTGCGGCGATGGTGCGGCGTGTGGTCATGGCTACGGTCCCCCCGAGTTTCAAAGCGCTCTCCGGTCACCCTGTGTCAGGGGCGCCCGGGCGAAGCATCTCCTGTTCGGAGGTGCTTCGTGTGAAGCAGGCATGACGATAGCGTGACGTCTTGTCATGTTCTTCCACTGGGGCGGGGTTCACGGGAGCGGGTGCACAGTGCCGGAGAATGTGCGGCCGTAGTGGAGTGGGAACAGCCTGTTATTCCCACACGTTGATGGTGGTTCAGGTGAAGCCGATGCCGTGGTCCGGCCGGGCTCGGCGGACACGGTGAGTGATCAGCGGGAGCCCGACGCCGTACAACAGGGCGTCGGCCACTTGGGGTGGCCAGCAGGTCGGGGTCGGTCTCGGGGTGTTCAGAGCCTCGCCGACGAGGGGCCCAGGCGAGCCGCTCGACGGCCGAGGCGGCAAGCGTGTCGATCAGTGCCTGCCGGCCGGCGAAGCGGCGGTGGACGGTGGCGCGGGCCACTCCCGAGGCCTCGGCGATCTGCGGTGGGGCTGAGTCCCCGGTGACGTCGGGCTTCCGGTCATGTGCGGTGTGTTTCCTGTTGGTTGCGGGCCGACGCCTGCGTCGTGAGGGACGGTTGGGGGAAGGAGACGAGCAAGGATCGGTTTCGGATGCTGTTGCCGCGGAGGACCGATGCGCCGGGACGGACGAGTGGCGAACTCCTTACTGACGCTGCTGAGCCGTGACTGGCTGGGGGTGCCGGTCGCGCTGCTGGTGGTCGCGGTCGGCGCCGGTCTCGTGGCTCTCGACGTGGCATGGGCGGTGGCGCTCGGTGGCGCCATGGTGGCTGTCGGTGCGGTGCTGCTGGCAGGGGCCGTGCGCCACCTGGTGCTGGTGGCCCGTGCGGCGCGTGCGCATCGGCCGCCGGGGCGGCTGGTCGATGTGGGCGGTCACCGGATGCACGTCCTGGGTGAGGGAGAGACCGCGGGCACCCCGACGGTCGTGTGGATGCCCGGTGGGCACGCCGCCGGCGACGACTTCCGGGAGCTGCACACGCTGCTCGCGGCGCGCACGCGCTCGGTCCTGGTCGACCGGCTCGGTTCGGGCTGGAGCGACGTCGGTCCCTTCCCGCGGACCACGGCGACCGAGGCGGAGGAGCTGCTGACAGCCCTGGAGGCAGCCGGGGAGCGGGCGCCGTTCCTGTTCGTCGGCCATTCCTTCGGCGGCCTGCTGGTCGCGAACGCGGCGCGGCGGCGACCGGACCTGGCGGCCGGAGTCGTGCTGCTGGACCCGACGCCCCCGGAGGTGATCGCCTTCGCGCCGTCGAACAGGCTCGTCGCGGGGATGCGCCGGAGGTTCGTGGTGAAGGCGGTGCGGCACCTGTTCGGTGCATACCGTGGCGACGGCGGCCGCACCGGCCAGGACTGTGCCGCCGCGTCGATCTTCGCCGAGCTGTCGCCGTCCGGCCTGGCGAGGGTGGGCTGGGAGACGGTGGTCTACGACGGGGACCTCGGTGACCTGCCGCTGCTGCTGGTCACACCCCGCGACCTCACGGGCGGCGAGACGGTGCTGGAAGCGGCCCGAGACGCCGCCGAGGCCGAGCGGATCGGCCGCTTCTACCTCCGCACCAGGACGCGCTACCTGGCGACGTCGACGGCGGCTCGGGCCGTCCACACACCCGAGGGCACCGGCCATGACTTCCCGCACGAGGTGCCCGAGTTCGTGGCCGACGTGGTCTGGGATCTGGCGCGCGAGCTCGGTACTGAGCCCCGTTGAGCGGCGGGCGCCGGTCGGTCAGCCCATGACCGTGCGGGGGGAGCCCTCGCGGACCGGGCGCCGGCGGGAGAAGGCGCCCAGGTCGACGACGTTGCCGGTGTGCTCGCAGCGGTGGCGGACCGGTTCGTGGTCGTGGTCCTGACCGGCTTCGACCCGGTCGATCAGCGACGCCAGGAAGCGGCCCACCAGCGGGGCGTTCTTGAACTGGTTGCCGCTCGTGCCCATGGCGACGTAGTAGCCATCGAGGGCGGTGCGGTCGTAGATCGGGGTCCAGTCGTCGGCGACGTCGTACACGCCGGCGACACCGAGCGGCCGGTTGGGGACGGCGAGCCCGGGGAAGCGGCGCGCCGCCCGGGTCACCTGGGTCCGGAAGCGGTTGGCGGTCGGACGGGGGTCGGCCGCGTCCGGATCGTCGATCCACTCCGGCGGGTCGCAGGCCGGCTGGGTGCCGCCGACGAGCAGCCGGCCGCCGGGCGCGGCTCTCATGTACGTGCCGAGGTCGAGGTCAGCGACCACGGGGCCGAGGCCGGAGCCGGTGGCGTAACCGCCCGGTGCGGCGACCTGGTGGACCTCCTGGCGCAGCGGCCGCACACCGACGGTGAAGTCGCCTTCGACGCCCGCCAGCCGGTTGAGGCCGCCCGACCACGGGCCGGCGGCGTTGACCACGACCGGCGCGGCGATCTTCGTCCCGTCGGCCAGGCGGATGCCCGCCACGCGGTGTGCGCGCCGGTCGACGCCCGTCACGGTGTGGTGGAACAGGAATCGGGCCCCCAGCGCGCCCGCCGCGTCCGCCAGGTTCTGCGCGGCGAGCTGGGGGTCGTCGACGAATCCGGCGTCCGGGGTGATCAGGGCGCCGAGCTCGCCGGTGGGCTCGGCGAAGAACGCGTCGTCGTCCACCGGCTTCGGCGGCCAGTACCGCCCGGGGTCGATCCCGGGGAGGCGCCGGCGCAGCGTCGGGGTGTCCCATCGCTCGTACGGGACGCCGGCGCGGTCGAACAGGGCGATAGCGCTCGCGGGTGCGGCGCCAGGGGCGTCGAGCAGCACGGCTCCGGTGCGATGGAAGGCCGCGAGCGGCCGCCGGCCGGTGAGCCGTAGGTGGTCCGGCCAGGACGCCCAGATGTGGTGGGCCTCCCATGCGGTGGCGACGCTGGCGAAGGTGGAGTAGTTGAACCTGATGATCGCACTGGAGGCGCTGGTGGAGCCGTGGCCGGCGGCCCCGCCCTTGTCCACGACGACGACCCTTCGTCCGCCGCGCGCGAGTTCGAGGGCGACGGCGGCGCCGATCACGCCGGCTCCGACCACCACGGCGTCCGGTGGGCTGACGGTCATGAGGGCCTCTCTGCGGGCGGTGGGGTGGGCAGGGTCGGTACGGAGGCGAGCAGTGCCCGGGTGTACGGGTGCCGGGGGCCGCGCAGGAGGTCCTCGGTGGGGGCCGTCTCGACGATCCGGCCGCGGTGCATCACGGCCACCGTGTCGGAGACGTGGCAGACCGCGGGCAGGTTGTGGCCGATGAACAGCATGGACAGGCCCAGCTTCCGCTGGAGCTCGCGGATCGTGTTGAGGACGGACGCCTGCACGGAGACGTCGAGCGCCGACGTGATCTCGTCGGCGATCAGCAGGCCGGGCCCGACGGCCAGGGCGCGGGCGATGGCGACCCGCTGGCGCTGGCCGCCGGACAGCTGCCGTGGCAGCCGGTCGGCGAGCCGCGGATCCAGCCCGACGAGGTCGAGCAGGCCGGTGACGCGCTCGGCGCGGGCGCGCCGGTCGAGCCGGTGGAAGGCGGTGGCCGCCTCGACGAGCGTCTGGCGGACCGTCATCCGGGGGTCGAGCGCGGTGTCCGGGTCCTGGAGGACGATCTGGACCAGGCGGCCCAGCCGGCGCCGGGCCCGGACGGTCCGGACGCGGACCTCCTGGCCGTCGAGCAGGACCCGGCCCGCGTGCACGGGGGTGAGCCCGACGATCGCGCGGGCCAGACTCGACTTCCCCGAGCCGGACTCGCCCACCAGCCCGAGCGTCGTGCCGGGCGGGATCTCCAGCGAGACGCCGTCCACCGCGGTGACCGGGCCGTGCGGTCCGTGGTGGTGGACGGTCAGGTCGCAGAGCCTCAGACCGGTCATGACGGGACCGCCGGCCGCGGCAGTGGGTGCCAGCACGCGACCCGCTGGCCGGCGTCGAGGCCGGCCAGGGGCGGGGCCTCCTCTGCGCAGCGCTCCCGCCGGTGCGCGCAGCGGGGCTCGAACGGGCAGCCGGGGTCAGGAGCGAGCGGGTCGGGAGGCGTTCCCTCCACGGTCGGCAGTGGCAGGTCGCGGTCCGCGGTGAGGTCCGGCACCGACGCGACCAGGGCCCGGGTGTAGGGATGCCGGGCGGCGCTGGCGAGCCGGTCGGCGGGCAGGCTCTCGACGACCGTCCCGGCGTACATCACCAGGACCCGGTCGCACAGCTCGGCCACGAGCGCGACGTCGTGGCTGATGAACAGGACGGCGGCGGAGGTGCCCCGCCGGATGTCGGAGAGCAGCCGGGTGATCTGCCGCTGCACGGTGACGTCGAGTGCGGTGGTCGGCTCGTCGGCGATGATCAGTCCCGGCCGTACCATCAGGCCGGACGCGATCATCACGCGCTGGCGCTGGCCGCCGGAGAGCTGGTGGGGGCGTGAGCGCAGGAGCGCCGGGAGGAGGGCGACCTGGCGCAGCGCGTCGGCGGCCTGTTCGGCGGCCTGTGCGCGGCCCGCGCCGCGGTGGGCCCGGACGGTCTCGGTGAGCTGGGTGGCGACCCGGAGCGACGGGTTGAGCGCCGTGGCCGGGTTCTGGAAGATCATCGCCAGGCCGGTCGCGAGGTGGCGGTCGCGTTCCTTCGGCGTCATGGTGGCGAGGTCGGCGCCGAGCAGGCGCAGGGTCCGGCGGTGGACCCGGGCCGGGGCCGGGAGCAGGTCGGCGATCGCGAGTGCGGTGAGCGACTTGCCGGAGCCGGACTCGCCGACGAGCCCGACGATCTCGCCGGCCCGCAGGGCGAGCGAGACGCCGCGAACCGGCCGGATCAGCCCGTCCGGCGTGGGGAGTTCGACGGTGAGGTCCTCGACCTGGAGCACGTGGCCGTCCTCGGCGGGCCCGCTCGGAATGGTCGGTGGCGGGGGTGTGCGGGACGCCGGGCCGCGCCGGGCGACGCCGCCGGCCAGGACCTCGCCGAGCAGTTGGAACGTCAGGGCCGCGTAGAGGATGGCGAGGCCGGGGGCGAGGGCGGGCAGCGGCTGTGCGTAGACGCGGTCGAGCCCCTGGTTGAGCAGTTGTCCCCAGTCGTAGCCGGGCGGCTGCACGCCCAGACCGAGGAAGCTCAGCCCGGAGAGGGCGACGAGTGCCGTGCCCGCCGCCGTGGTGGCGCCGAGCATCAGAGGTTCGGCGATGTTGGGCAGGACGTGCCGCACGAGGAGACGGTGCCGGCGCAGGCCGAGGACGCGGGCCGCGGCCAGGTGGTCGGTGCCGGCGACCGCGGCGGCGAGTGTCTGGGCGAGCCGGGCGAACCCCGGGACGCCCGCGACGGCGAGGGCGAGCATCGCCCCGGCGGGCCCCGCGCCGAGGACGACCGCGAGGAAGAGCGCGACCAGCAGGGCGGGGAAGGCGAGCAGGAGGTTGATCAGCGAGGCGAGCAGGCGGCGGGCACGAGTGCCCACGACGGCGGTGGACGCCCCGAGGAGGACGCCCGCGGTGGCGCCCAGCACAGCCGCCGCCAGCGCGAGCAGCAACGAGGGCCGGGTGGCCGTAAGCACCCGGGCGAGCAGGTCCCGGCCGAGGTTGTCGGTGCCGAACGGGTGCACGGCGGACGGGCCCTGCAACACCGCGGAGGGGTCGGGGCGGTCGGCCGTCTCGCCCCAGACCAGCGGGCCCACGAGCGCGAGGAGGACGAGCGACGCCAGCATCGTGGTCGCGACCCAGGCCATGGGCGAGCGCAGCTGCCGGAGGGGGAGGGACATCGGCTCCTCACATGTCCCGCAGGGCCGAGCGCGGGTCCAGCAGCGCCAGCACCAGGTCGACCAGGAGGCCGGCGAGCAGCACCGTCGCACCCAGGATCAGCACCATCGCCTGGACCACCGGGTAGTCCTGCGCGACCACGGACTGGGCCATCGCCGAACCGATGCCGGGCCAGGCGAACACCTTCTCGACCAGCACCGTGCCGGCGATCATGGCGGGCAGCAGGCTGCCGGCGACGGTGAGCGCGGCGGTCGCCGTGTTCGGCGCCGCGTGCCGCAGGTAGCGGCGGGCCGGTGACAGCCGCTTGGCCCGGGCGGTGCGCATGTAGTCCTCGGACAGCACCTTCAGCGCCTCGACCCGGACGATGCGCACCAGGACGGCGGTGGGCGCGAGGGAGAGCGCGAGGACCGGCAGGACGAAAGACTCGGCGCCCGCCGCGCCCGCCACGGGGAGCAGCTGGAGGCCGACGGCCAGCAGCGCGGTGAGCCCGGCGGCCAGGACGAAGTCCGGCACCCCGGCCAGGCCCGCGGTCAGCGCCGTGAACGCCAGCTCGGTGCGCGGGCGCCGCCCGTCCCGGGTGTGGACGGCGGCGAGCAGCCCGCAGGGCAGGGCGACGGCGAGGGTGACGAGGAACGCGAGGAGGGCGACTTCGAGGGTGGCCGGCAGCCGGGTGCGGACCAGTTCCGCGACCGGTGTCCCGGTGACCAGCGAGGTCCCGAGATCGCCGTGCACGAGGCCCTCCAGGTACTGCCGGTACTGGGACGGGAAGGGAGCGTCGAGCCCGAGTTGCTGCCTGCGGGCGGCCACCAGGGCGGGGGAGGCGTCGACGCCGAGGGCGGCGCGGACCGGGTCGCCGGGGACGAGGCGGATCATCGCGAAGGACGCGGTGAGCACGACCCCGAGCGAGAGGACCAGCCGGGCCGCGCGACGGGCGAGGAACGCCGTCCATGGGTGCCGCGGCAGGTGGGGCAAGGACACGTCGGGTCCCCCGGTCACTGGTGGAGGCGGATGCTGGTGGGGATGACGGCGCCGCCGAAGGTGGTGGCGAAGGTGGTGCGGTGGCCGTAGACGGTGCTCTGGCCGTCCGCGATCGGGAGAGCGTCGGCGGAGCGGAACAGCGCTGCGGCGGCCCGGTTCCAGGTGCCGCAGCCCGCCGTGTCGGTCTCCTGGAGCGCCTGGGCGACCAGGTCGTCGTACTCGGGGTTGGCGACGCCCGCGAAGTTGAGCCCCTCGGCGGGGGCCGGGCCGGAGAAGAACGGGACGAAGCCGACCGGCAGGGCGAAGCCCGGCGTGCTGCCCACCACGACGTCGAACTCGCCGGTCTGGTACATCGCGTTCACCAGGGCGGGCAGGCTCTCGCCGACCAGCCGGACGTCCGCGCCGAGTCCCGTCCAGGTCCGGGCCATCAGCTCGGCCACGGACGGCAGGGTCGGGCCGAGGTCCGGGCTGGTGATCAGGCGCAGCCGGAGCGGTCGCCCGTCCTTGGCCAGGGGACCGCCGCCGGTGCGGGTCCAGCCGGCGGCGCGCAGTGCCTCGGCGGTGTCCAGCGCGGGCAGGTTGGCGGCGGCGAGGTCGGCGTGGCAGACGGCGCCCTCCGCGCCGAAGTCGGTGGCCGGGCGGCCGGTGCCGCCGACGGCGACGTTGGCGAGGCCCTGCCGGTCGAGTGCGGCCACCATGGCCCGGCGCAGCGCCGGGTCGCCGAGCGGGCGGCCGGGTCGCTGGTTGAAGAAGGTCAGCCCGACCACGGTCGGTACGTCGGTGGCGGCGAGGCCGTGGCCGGTGAGCCGGGCACGGTCCGGCCCGGACACCGTCGCGATGTCGACGCCCCCGGTGAGCAACAGGTTCGCGGCGGTGGACGCCTGGGGCACCACCGAGATGACGATCCGCGTGGGAAGGCCGGGCGTCGCGGTGGTCGCTCCGGCCGGTCCCCAGGCGTAGCCGTCGCGGACGGTGAACTCGTACGGCCCGCCGGGGGTGTAGCGGGTCAGCACGTACGGGCCGGTGCCCTGGCTGGTGCGCTCCAGCGACCGGGGCCGGTCCAGGCCGGCAGGGCAGACGACGGGCAGCAGGCCGAGGGTGCGGGTGAGAAACGGGAAGGGGGCGACGGTGGTCGCCGACACCGTGCCGGTCGGGTCGTCGGCGCTCGCGGTGAAGGGGACGCCGGGCAGGACGGTCCGGGCGCCGGCGAGCTGGTGGGCCGGGTCGCCCGCGTAGGTCAGGGCCCGGGCCACCGCCGAGGCGGTGAGGGGCGTGCCGTCGGAGCAGGTGATCCCCGGGCGGAGGGTGAAGGTGGCCGTGGTCGTGGTGGCCTGCCAGGACGAGGCGAGGCCGGAGACCAGCGTGCCGTCGGCGGCGACGTTGACCAGCGAGTCGTACGCGTAGCGGGCCGGGGCGGCGCCGAAGGCCGAGTACGGGTCGAAGCTGGGGGTCTCGTTGGCCGCCGCGATCCGGACGGTCCCGCGGTCCACGAGGGGTGTGCTCGTCGAGGACCGGGCGGCGCCGCCGCAGCCGGCCAGCGCGAGGGCCGCGGCGGTCCCGGTGGCCGCCAGGCGGACCGGCACGGTGTGACGGGGCATGGCCGTCATGGTGTCACCGCGGGTTGGCGAGGGCGAGTCAACTTCGCTGCTCGGCAAGCCCGTTCGGCGGACTCGAGTGAGCCGGCGGTGGCCGCCCGCCTTGGCCGACGGGCCCGGGGAGCGGCCGGTGGGATTCCCTCGTTCGAGGGATCTCGCGGCCCGTGCCTCGCCGGCCGGCCGACCGAGCGGTGCGTCATCGCCACACTGTCCGCGTGAGGACGAACGAACCGGGCCGCGAGATCGGCCTTCTGGCGGGCCGCTACTGGGAGTTCCTGCTGGAGCGGGACCCGCTGCTGAGAGTCCGCCAGGGGCTTCCGGTCGAGAGGCTGCCGGGGGCGTCGATCGGCGAGGCCGAGGAGCGGGCGCGGTTCGCGGAGGGTGTCCTGGCGCAGGTCCGGGAGCTCGACGGTACGGAGCTGTCCGGCGCCGACGCCGACACCGCCGCGTTCCTCGTGGGGCTCGCCGAGCAGGAGGTGCGGGTCCGCCGCTGCTACTGGCTGACGCCCGCCGCGACGCCGTACCGGCTGTTTCCGCTGTCGCAGTACGTCGATGCGGTCCTCGGTCCCTTTCGTTTCGCCGAACGGCACGACGTCGACCGGTACTTGGCGCTGGTGCGCGAGCTGGCCGGGGTGGTCGGCTCGATCGGCGACAAGGTGGTGGCGCAGGCGGCCCGCGGCTTCCACGTCCCCGCGCCGGCCCTGGCCGGGGCTCGCGCCACACTCGTCGGTCTGCGGACCTCCGTGGCACGCCGGGTGGAGGTGGACGAGGGCCGGTTCGGCGGGCTGGGGCAGGTCGAGCGCGGAAGGCTGCGGGAGGGCGTACGGCGGCTGGTCGCAGTCGAGTTGGCGCCGGCGTTCGACCGTCTGCTCGCCGTCCTCGACGATCCCGCTTACCTGCGCGCGGCGCCGTCGGCCGTCGGCTGGGCGCGGTACGAGGGCGGCGAGGAGGCGTACCGGGAGTTCGTCCGGACCCACACCGCGGGTGACACGCCGCCCGACCGGCTCCACGAGCTCGGCCGCGACCAGTGCCGCGAACTGGCCGAGCGGATGCGCGAGGTGCGCACGACCCTGGGCTTCCGGGGCCCCGAGGACGAGTTCCACGACCGGCTACGGACCGAGCCGCGCCTCCACGCCCGGACGCCCGAGGAAGTCGAGGCCCGCTACCGCGGCCACCTCGACCGGCTGGCCCCACTGCTGCCACGATGGTTCGCCGCCCTGCCGGCCGCCCCGTACGGACTGGCCCGGCTGGACCGGGCGCTGGAGGCGGGCATGACCTTCGGGTACTACCAGCAGCCGACCGCCGCCAGCCCCGTCGGGCGCTACCGCTACAACGGCTCCGGCCTGGCGCAGCGGTCGCTGCTGGGCGCGGCCTCGCTGATCTACCACGAGCTGGCGCCGGGGCACCACTTCCACCTCGCCAGGCAGGCGGAGGACCCGCACCTGCCGCAACTGCGGCGCGAGGTAGCCGAGTTCGGCGCGTTCAACGAGGGCTGGGCCGAGTACGCGGCCGGGCTCGGCTGGGAGATGGGCCTCTACGACGACCCGTGGGACGCGTACGGGCGCCTCGCGCAGGAGCGGTTCACCGCGCAGCGCCTCGTCGTCGACACCGGGCTCAACCTCGGGACGATGAGCCTGGAGCAGGCGCGCTCCTTCATGCGCGCCAACTCCACCGAGGCGGACGGCCAGATCGCCTCGGACCTGCTGCGCTATTCGACGGACCTGCCCGGGCAGGCTCTCTCCTACCGCGCGGGTTTCCTGGAGTTCGGCCGGCTGCGGGCCCGGGCCGAGGCGGTGCTGGGCGCAGGTTTCGACGTGCGGGCCTTTCACGAGGCGGTGCTGGGCGGCGGCGGGCTGCCGTTTCCCGCCCTGCGGCGGCGGGTGGCACGCGAACTCGGCAGTCATCTTTGAGCAGGAAAGCGGGCGAAGGGTCCGTTCGGTGAGTGTGCATACGGCAATCCGAGGTAACCGGGAAGCCTAAGAGCACTCGCATGAGTGAAACAGGCCGGGACTGTTTGGTCTCGATGCACATGACTCGACTACCGTGGCGGAAGAGCGGGCGATGGACCCCATCGGTGAGGAATTAGATCCGGTACCCGAATCGCGAATTCCGAACAATGGGTGCTTTCGCCTGCCCAGCTGTGCGCTGCTCCGGTGTCTGCAGTGTCCGGGGTCCCCTGTCATACGTATGCGTAGAGAGGATGGAGCATCATGCCGCCCGTAGTACCGCCCTTCCTGGTCGGCCTCATCGTCGCGCCACTGGCCAAGCGGCTCCTCAAGCCGCTGATGCGCGGCGTCGTCAAGACGTCCGTCGGACTCGCCCTCGAGGTGAAGAAGGCGGCCCATGAGGCCGGAGAGAACATCCACGACCTCGCGGCCGAGGTGGCCGCCGAGATGGTGGCGGCGCAGATCGCCGCCGGTGACGTCGGAGTCCGTGCGGACGGCGAGCAGCGGGCCGCCGACGGCAATGCCCAGAACGGTGAGAAGGACGAAGCCGGCCGGGCCGAGAACGAGGCGAGGACCTCGAAGATCCGCCCGACCGCCGGCGCTGCCAAGGTTCACTGACGCCCGTGCGGCGGAACGGGCCGCCGCGTGCGCGGGCATTTCGAAGGCTTCGGGAAATGCGCCCACGCGGCGGTCGGCCGCAGGTCCGCTGACTGCATGACCCTGATTTCTCCAGACCTTCCGATCTGTCGCACTGCTCCGTCGTGCCCGTGACGGTTTTTTGCGACCTCCGCAAACAGGTGATCGTACACATGCCATCTCTGCTGGGTGCCGCAGCCGGATATCGCAACGTGGATCTGGACGTGCGCCCGCGCTCGGTCATTCCGGGCCGCCAGCGCTGGGACGTCAAGCCGGTTCTCGGACGGCCCAGGATCGCCGAAGTCCTCGCCGCGACCCTGCGGCGCGTTCCCGGTGTCACCGAGGCCCAGGCAAGCCCGATCACCGGCGGGGTGCTCGTCCGCCACGACGCGCGGGTGAGCGCCGCGGACGTCGGCCGGTTCATCCGCAGAGCCGTCACCCTGGTGGTGGAGAACGCGGCGGGCGCCGCCCGTCCCGCACCGGCCCGACCCGCTGCCGCGCGGGCCCCGCGAACGGATCGCGGCGTCGTGCGCTCCACGCTCGCCGTCGGAGGCGGGGTGGCGGCCGGTGTCGCCCTCATCCGCGGGTCGGTACTGAGCAGGCAGCTGGTGGCGCTGGGCGGCGTGGCGGCCGCGACCACGGCCGTCCTCCGGCGGGCCTGGCGCAGGACGGCCGACGAGGCCCGGCAACTGTCCGGGGCCGGAGCCGCACGCCACCCCCTGCTGGAGATCGTCGGACCGCACCGGCGGCGCCTCTACCGGGCCTCGGCCCTGTCGGTCGCGTGCCAGGTCTCGGAGATGGCGCTCGGCACGTTCCTCGGCTGGACCGCGCTGGTGCTCATCAAGGGCCGGGCCGCCCCGCTGGCCAGTCTCGGGCTGACCACCGCCTCCGCCCAACTCTGGGGCCTGGCAGGACTGGTGGCCGCGGCCTGTGCCGCCGTGGCGGGCCTCTCGTACACCTCCAGCCTCCAGTGGCGCCGGCTCGGCCAGGACATCCAGCACGACTGGCGGGGCCGCACGTACGCGCACGTGCAGCACCTCGAACTGCGCCACCTGGAGGGCGAGCGGACGACCCGGGTCGCCGGCGCGCTGACGGACGACGTCGGCCAGCTCGGCGCCTTCTTCGCCACCTCCGCCAACGACGTGCTGCAACTGGGCACCAGCCTGGTCCTCCTGGTGCCGCTTTTCCTGCTGCTGGCACCGCAGATCGCCTGGATCGCGTTCCTGCCCATCCCGGCCATCGCCTGGCTGTCGTTCCACTACCAGGAGAAGGTCGCGGCTGACTACGCCGTCTCCGGCGAGCACCGGGCGAGGCTGCACAGCCAGCTGGTCAACACCCTGGAGGCCGGCGCCACCGTCAAGAGCTTCTGCACCGAGGACTACGAGGCCGAGCGCATCGACCGGCTGAGCGAGGCGGCCCAGGAGAGCAGCCGGCAGACCGACCGGAGCACGATCCGCCACGCGGAGATCGTCCGGGTCTGCACGACCGGCTCCATGGCCGGCACCCTGCTGATCGGCGGCCGCTCGGTGCTGAAGGGCACCCTGCCGTTCGAGGTGTTCAGCCCGCTGATCGGGCTGCCCCAGATGGTGCTGCTGCGGATGAACCGGCTCGGCGGCATCGTCGACCAGTACCAGCGCACGCTGGCCGCCTATGACCGGGTCCAGCGGCTGCGCGCCCTGCCCGTCGAGACCGACGGCACCGGCGGACCGCTCGACGCCGAGAAGGTGCACGGCGAGATCGTCCTCGACGAGGTGACCTTCGCCTACCCCGACCGGCCGCCCGTGCTGGAGAACGTCTCGCTGACCATCCCCGCCGGGCGGGTCACCGCCATCGTCGGCGCCACCGGCTCCGGCAAGACGACGATCGCCAAGCTGCTGATGCGCTTCCAGGACGCGGAGTCCGGCAGCGTGCTGCTCGACGGGCGGGACCTGTGCGACATGCCGCGGCAGGACGTCCGCAACGCCATCGGCTTCGTCGCCCAGGACCCGTTCCTCTTCGACGGCAGCATCGCCGAGAACATCCGGTACGGCAGCTTCGGCGCCTCCGACCACGCCGTGGAGGAAGCCGCCCGGATGGCCGAGGCGCACACCTTCATCGCGACGCTGCCGGACGGCTACCACACGCTGATCGGCGAACGCGGCGCCGCGCTGTCGGGCGGTCAGCGGCAGCGGATCGCCCTGGCGAGGGCGATCCTCAAGAACTCCCCGGTCGTGATCCTCGACGAGGCCACGTCCGCCGTGGACAACGAGACCGAGGCCGCCATCCAGCGCACGCTCCGCGACTTCGCCACCGACCGGACCATGGTCATCATCGCCCACCGGCTGTCCACGGTCCGCCACGCCGACCGGATCTACGTCATGGACAAGGGCGGCGTCGTGGCCGAGCAGGGCACCCACGACGAACTGCTCGGCCAGCACGGACTCTACGCATCCCTCTGGCAGCTCCAGGCCGGAGACCTCGCCGCCGCCTGACCGCAGAAGCCGCGCCTCCCGCCCGCCGACCGCGTGACGTCACCGCGGTCGGCGCGCTCCCGCGCGCCCGGCCCCCACGCCTGCCCACACTCCTGGAGGTACCCCCATGTCCCGTCGCGACGGCGACGCCCTTCCCCTGACGGCGGCCCAGCGCGAGATCCGGCTCGCCGAGCAGTGCTCCCGGACGGCGATTCCGGCCTACCGCATCGGCGAGTACGTGGAGATCCACGGGCCGGTCGACCGGGACCTGTTCGAGACCGCGCTGCGCCGGGTGGTCGACGAGACCGACGCGCTGCACGTGAGCTTCGCCGATGACGGGCCGGACCCGCGCCAGGTCCGCCGCGGGAGGTGGGACTGGGCACCGGCCTTCCTCGACCTCGGGGAGGAGCCGGCACCGTTCGCGGCGGCCCTGGAGTGGATGGCCGAGGACCGGATGCGGCCGCTGGACCTCGCCCGCGACCCGCTGTTCAGCCACGCCCTGATCAGGCTGTCGCCGACGCACCACCTCTGGTACCAGAACTACCACCACCTGGTGATGGACGGGTTCGGCTACGCCCTCGTCCGGCAGCGGGTCGCGCAGACCTACACGGCGCTGGCCGAGGGCCGGCCGGTCCCGTCCGGAGCGTTCCGCTCGCTGGACGATCTGGTGGAGGCGGACGCCGACTACCGCTCCTCCGCACAGTTCACCGCCGACCGGTCGTACTGGACGGAGCGCTTCGCCGACCGGCCGACCCCGACCCGGCTCACCGACCGGGCGCCGGGCGACCCGGGCGGTGCCCTCCGGGCGGTCGCGGCCTCGGCGGTGCTCCGCTCGGAGGCGTTGCGGACGGCGGCAGGGCGGGCCGGCGTGCGCTGGTCCCGCCTGCTGATCGCCGCGACGGCGCTCTACGCGCACCGGCTGACCGGGGACCGGGACGTGGTGATCGGCCTTCCCGTCACCGGCCGCGAGCGAGCGGTACCCGCGCTGATGGCAGCGCCCGGCGCGGTGTCGAACCTGGTGCTGCTGCGGCTGACGGTGCGACCGGACATGCCGTGGCACGACCTCGTCACCCAGGTGGCACGCGAGGTCGACGCCGCGCTCGCGCACCAGCGCTACCGCAGCGAGGACCTGCTGCGGGACCTCGGCCTGCCCGGCGTCATCGGGGCGGCCTTCCCGCTCATCGTCAACATCATGGTCTTCGACTCCCCGCCGAGCTTCGCGGGGCACCCCGCCACGGCCCACCACCTGGTCGCCGGCGCGACGACCGGCCTGGCGATCTCGCTCGTCGGGCACCGGGGCGGCGACGACCTGCAGATCAAGCTCCACGGTTCACCGGAGACCTGGAGCGACGGCGAGCTGGCCGCCCATCAGCAGCGCCTGCTCGCCCTGCTGGACACCGTCGTGGACTGCGACCCGCAGGAGCCGGTGGGCCGGATCGGCCTGCTCGCCGCGGACGAGCAGCGCGAGTTGCTGGCCCTGGGCGCCGGGCCGGTGGTGAAGGCGCCCGCCGACAGCCTGCCCGAACTGTTCGCGGCGCAGGCCGCCGCGACACCGGACGAGGTCGCGCTGGTCTGCGGGAGTGTCTCCCTGACGTACGCCGAACTGGTCGCGCGGGCGAACCGACTGGCGCACGCCCTGATCGCCCGGGGCGCGGGGCCTGAGCGGGTGGTGGCGCTCGCCCTGCCGCGGTCGGCCGACCTGGTGGTGGCGATCCTCGCGGTGCTGAAGGCGGGGGCGGCCTGGCTGCCGGTCGACCCGGAGTACCCCGCCGCCCGGATCGCCTACCTGCTCGGCGACGCCCGGCCGGCGCTGCTGGTGACCGACGCCCAAACCCGGGACCGGCTTCCCGAAGCCGGCCCCGTCGAGCGGCTGGTGCTCGACGCCCCGGAGACGGCCGCGTCGCTGGCGGGTCACCCGCCGGTGGACCCGGCGGTGGCCGTCGACCCGGGCCACCCGGCGCAGATCGTCTACACCTCCGGTTCCACGGGCCGGCCCAAGGGCGTGGTGACGACGTACGGCGGCCTGCGGAACCTGTTCGGCAACCAGCGGTCCGTGCTGTTCCCGTCGCCGTCCGGGCGTCGGCTGCGGGTGGCGCTGACCACGTCGGTGTCGTTCGACGCCGCCTGGGACCAGCTGTTCGGCCTGTTCGCCGGCCACGAGCTGCACGTCCTGGACCAGGCGACCTGGACCGACCCGGACGCCTTCGTCGACCATGCCCGGCGGTGCCGGCTCGACTACGTCGGCGCCACCCCTTCCTACCTCCATGTCCTGCTCGCACAAGGGCTGTTGAGCGATCCGCAGCAGCGCCCGGCGGTGGTCGCGGTCGGCGGTGAGGCCGTTGCCGAGCAGCTGTGGGCGCACCTGCGGGCGTCCGACGGGGTGGCGTGCCTCAACCTCTACGGGCCGTCCGAGTGCACCGTCAACTCGGCGATCGCACCCCTGGATTCGAGCCCGCGCCCGGTGATCGGCCGGCCGGTCGCCAACGCCCGGCTGTACGTGCTCGACGGCGCCCTGCGGCCGCTGCCGGCCGGTCAGCCGGGTGAGCTGTACATCGCCGGTGCGGGGCTGGCCCGCGGCTACCTGAACCGCCCCGGTCTGACCGCCGGGCGGTTCGTGGCGGACCCGTTCGGGCCGACCGGATCCAGGATGTACCGCACCGGCGACCTCGTGCGCTGGGGCTCGGACGGGAATCTGGAATTCCTCGGGCGCAACGACGACCAGGTCAAGATCCGCGGATTCCGGGTGGAGCCCGGCGAGATCGCGGCCGTACTCGCCGAACACCCGGACGTCGCGCAGGCCGCCGTCGTGGTGCGCACCGACGACGAACCCCGGCTCGTCGCCTACGTCGTTCCGGCGACCGGCGCCACGGCGGCGGCCGCCGCTCTGCGCGGCCATCTGCGGGAGCGCCTGCCGGAGCACATGGTGCCGGCCGCGTACGTGACCCTGGACGAACTGCCGCTGACCCCGAACGGGAAGCTCGACCGGCGGGCCCTCCCGGCGCCCGAGCTGCAGCCGTCCGCCCCGGGCCGCGCCCCTCGCACCGCGACGGAGCACCTGCTCGCCGGGCTGTTCGTCGAGGTGCTCGGCGTACCCGAGGCCGGGCCGGACGACAGCTTCTTCGAACTCGGCGGGCACTCGCTGCTCGCCACCCGGCTGGTCGCCCGGGCGCGGTCCGTCCTGGGCGTGGAGCTGACGCTGGGCGACCTGTTCGACGCGCCGACGGTGGCGGAGCTGGCGGCGGCGGTGGACGGCGCGGGCCGGGCCCGGCCCGCGCTGACGCGGCGCGAGCGCCCCGAAGCGGTGCCGCTGTCCCACGCGCAGCGCCGGCTCTGGTTCCTGCACCGCATGGACGGCCCGAGCGCCACCTACAACGTGCCGCTGGCGCTGCGGCTGTCGGGAGCCCTGGACCGGCGGGCGCTGGCAGCCGCCCTGGCGGACGTGGTCGAGCGCCACGAGAGCCTGCGCACCGTGTTCCCGGCGGTCGACGGCGTGCCCTGCCAGCGCGTGCTGGACGCAGAGGCGGGCCGTCCCGCGCTGCCGGTGACCGAAGTCGCCCGGCACGAGCTGCCGGACCGGCTGGCCGAGGCGGCGCGGCACGGCTTCGACCTCGCAGCGGAACCGCCGCTGCGCGCCGAACTGTTCGCGCTGGGGGCCGACGAGCACGTGCTGATGCTGGTGGTACACCACATCGCCGGTGACGGCTGGTCGATGGCCCCGCTCTCGCGGGATCTGACCACCGCCTACGCGGCCCGGAGCGCGGAGGCGCAGCCGCAGTGGGCACCGCTGCCGGTGCAGTACGCCGACTACACCCTCTGGCAGCAGGAACTGCTCGGGGACGCGTCGGACCCGGACAGTCCCCTGAGCAGCCAACTGGCCTACTGGTCAGAACAGTTGGCGGACCTGCCCGAGCAGGTGGAGCTGCCGTTCGACCGGCCCCGGCCGGAGGCGATGTCGTTCCGGGGCGCGCAGGTGCCGGTACGCGTCGACGCCGAGCTGCACCAGGGACTGCGGGCGCTCGCCCGCGACGGCGGCGCCAGCATGTTCATGGTGCTCCAGGCCGGGCTGGCCGCCCTGCTGGGCAAGCTCGGCGCCGGCACCGACGTCCCGATCGGCACCCCGATCGCCGGACGCACCGATGAGGCCGTGGACGACCTGGTCGGCTTCTTCGTCAACACCCTGGTGCTGCGCACCGACCTTTCGGGCGACCCTTCGTTCACCGAGCTGCTCGCCCGGGTCCGGGAGACCGCGCTGGCCGCGTACGCGCACCAGGACCTGCCGTTCGAGCAGTTGGTGGAGGCGCTGAACCCGGCCCGGTCGCTGGCGCACCACCCGCTGTTCCAGACCATGCTCACGCTGCAGAACGCGCCGACCGGCGGGTTCGACCTGGCGGGGCTGCGGGTGGCGGCCGAGCTGGTCCACACCGGCACGGCCAAGTGCGACCTGACCTTCATCCTGGCCGAACAGGCCGGCGCGGACGGGCTGTCGGGCGTGCTGGAGTACAGCACCGACCTGTTCGACGAAGCCACCGCGGCCGGCATCGTGGAGCGGTGGCTGCGGCTGCTGCGGGCCGTCGTGGCCGACCCCGGCCGGCGGCTCGGCCGGGTGGACGTGCTGTCCGCCGAGGAACTCCTGGCGCTGCTTCCGGCCGATGCGGGTTGCAGCGACGAGACCCCGGAGAGCGGCCTCGCCGCACTGTTCGAGCGGCAGGTCCGGCTGGACCCGGCCGCGGTCGCCCTGGTGAGCGGCGATGTGACGCTGACGTACGGCGAGTTGAACACCCGGGCCAACCGGCTCGCGCACGCCCTGATCGCCCGGGGTGTGGAGCCTGAGCACCTGGTGGCGCTGGCCCTGCCGCGCTCGGCGGAGCTGGTCGTGGCTGTGCTCGCGGTGCTCAAGGCTGGTGCCGCGTACGTGCCGGTGGATCCGCGCTACCCGGCCGCGCGGATCGCCTACCTGCTCCAGGACTCCAGGCCCTCGCTCCTTCTGACGACGAGCCGGACCGGCGAACTGCCGGGTGCGGACCCGGTCGAGCGGCTGCTGCTGGACGACCCGGCGACGGCCGAGCACCTCGCGGCCCTCCCGGACGCGGACCCGGAGGTCCCCGTCCGTCCCGGGCACCCCGCGTACGTCATCTACACCTCCGGCTCGACGGGCGACCCCAAGGGCGTGGTGGTCCCGCACCGGAACGTGGTCCGGCTGTTCGCCACCACCCGGGCGCTGTTCGACTTCTCCGCCGACGACGTGTGGACGCTCTTCCACTCCTACGCCTTCGACTTCTCGGTGTGGGAGCTGTGGGGCGCGCTGCTGCACGGCGGCCGCCTGGTGGTCGTGGACTACGAGACCAGCCGCTCGCCCGGCCGGTTCCTGGAGCTGCTCGCCCGTGAGCGGGTGACGGTGCTCAACCAGACGCCGTCCGCCTTCTACCAGCTGATGCAGGCGGACGCGGAGGCGCCGGAGACCGGTCGTTCGCTCGCCCTGCGCACCGTGGTGTTCGGCGGCGAGGCGCTCGAGCCCGCCCGGCTGGCGAGTTGGTACGAGCGGCACCCGGACGACGCCCCGCTGCTGGTCAACATGTACGGCATCACCGAGACCACGGTGCACGTCACGTACGCGGCGCTGGACCGGCTGGGCTCCGCCGCCGGCCTGGTCGGCACGGCCCTGCCGGACCTGCGCGCGTACGTGCTGGACGACCACCTGCGGCCGGTGCCGCCGGGAGTGCCCGGCGAGCTGTACGTCGCGGGCGCCGGGCTGGCGCGCGGCTACCTGAACCGGCCGGGCCTGACCGCCGGGCGGTTCGTCGCCGACCCGTTCGGGCCGGCCGGCGCCCGGATGTACCGCAGCGGCGACGTGATGCGCCGGGCCGCCTGCGGGTCCCCCCGGCCGGAGCGCGGGGGAGGCAGCCTGCGGTTCGTCGGCCGGGCGGACGACCAGGTGAAGGTCCGCGGTTTCCGGATCGAGCTCGGCGAGATCGAGGCGGCGCTGGCCGCGCACCCCGGCGTCGCCCAGGTCGCCGTCCTGGCACGGCAGGACCGCGCCGACGACACCCGGCTGGTCGCCTACCTGGTGCCGGCCCCGGGCGCGGCGCCACGCCCGGCCGACCTGCGCGACCACCTGGCCGAGCGGCTGCCCGACCACATGGTGCCGTCGGCGTTCGTGCTGCTGGACGCGCTGCCGCTGACGACCAACGGCAAGCTCGACCGCCGGGCCCTGCCCGCCCCCGACGCCACCCCGGCCGCCACCGGCCGCGCGCCGCGCACCCCGCAGGAGCAGATCCTCTGCGAGCTGTTCGCCGAGATCCTCGGGGTGGCCGCGGCCGGCGTGGAGGACAGCTTCTTCGACCTGGGCGGGCACTCGCTGCTGGCGACCCGCCTGGCCGCGCGGGTCCGCGCGACGCTCGGGGTGGAGCTCGAACTGCGCACCCTGTTCGAGGCGCCGACCCCGGCGGGCCTGGCCGCCGCCCTGGCGGGGGCCGGCCCGGCGCAGCGGGCACTGGCGCCGTACCCGCGGCCGGAGCACATCCCGCTGTCGTTCGCCCAGCGGCGGCTCTGGTTCCTGCACCAGCTGGAGGGCGCCAGCGCGAACTACAACATCCCGCTGGCGTGGCGGCTGTCCGGCCCGCTCGACCGGCACGCGTTGCACGCGGCCCTGACGGACGTGGTGGCCCGGCACGAGAGCCTGCGGACGGTCTTCCCGGTGGTCGACGGCGTGCCGTACCAGCAGGTACTGGACGTCGTGGCGGCCCGCCCGGGTCTGGCCGTGAGCCGGACGACCGAGGGTGAGCTGTCCGGCGTGCTGACGGCGGCGCTGACCCACCGGTTCGACCTGGAGGTCGAACTGCCGCTGCACGTCGAGCTGTTCGAACTGGCACCGGACGAGCACGTGCTGCTGCTGGTGATCCACCACATCGCCGGTGACGGCTGGTCGCTCGGCCCGCTGGCCGCCGACCTGACCGAGGCGTACGCGGCCCGCTGCCGCGGGGAGGCGCCGCGGCGCGAGGCGCTGACGGTGCAGTACGCCGACTACACCCTGTGGCAGCACGAGCTGCTCGGCGAGGCCACCGACCGGGACAGTTCGTTCGCCCGTCAGGCGGCCTACTGGACGCACCGGCTGGCCGAGCTGCCGGAGCAGATCCAGCTGCCCACCGACCGGCCGCGCCCGGCGGTCGCCTCGCACCGGGGCGGCTACGTGCGGGCCGGGCTGGACGCGGAGCTGCACCGCGGCCTGCGCGAGCTCGCGCGCACCACCGGGACCAGCCTGTTCATGGTGCTCCAGGCCGGGCTGGCGGCACTGCTGAGCAGGCTCGGCGCGGGCGACGACATCCCGGTCGGCAGCCTGGCCGCCGGCCGGAGCGACCAGGCGCTGGACCAGCTGGTCGGGTACTTCGTCAACACCCTCGTGTTCCGTACGGACACCTCGGGCGATCCGACGTTCACCGAGCTGCTCGCCCGGGTCCGGGAGACCGCGCTGGCCGGCTACGCGAACCAGGACCTGCCGTTCGAGTACCTGGTCGAGGCCCTCAACCCGGTGCGGTCGCTCTCCCACCACCCGCTGTTCCAGGTCATGCTGGTGCTGCAGAACAACGCCCGGGCCGAGTTCGCCCCGCCCGGCCTGCGGGTCGGCGAGGTGGAGCTGACCACGACCACGTCCAAGTTCGACCTGGTCTTCTCGCTGTCCGAGCGGCACGCGGGGGACGGTCCCCCTGGGCCTGGCGGCCCGGGAGGTGCCCCCATCCCGGCGGGGATCGACGCGTTCGTCCAGTACGCGAGCGACCTGTACGACCCGGCCACCGTCGAGACGATGCTCGCGCGCTGGAGGCGGCTGCTGACCGCGGCCGTCGCCGACCCGCAACGCCGGCTCAGCCGCATCGACCTGCTGTCCGCGGAGGAGCGCCGCGAACTGCTGCCCGCCGCCGAGGACATGGCGGACCCGCCCGCCGAGAGCCTGCCCGCGCTGTTCCGGGCACAGGTGGCGGCGACCCCGGAGGCCGTCGCCCTGGTCGGTGACGGGGCTGAATTGACGTATCGTCAACTCGACGCCAGGGCCAACAGGTTCGCGCATGCGTTGATCGCTCGGGGCGTGGGACCGGAGCAGGTCGTGGCGGTGATGCTGCCGCGGTCGGTGGAGTCGGTGGTGGCCGTCCTGGGCGTGCTGAAGGCGGGCGCCGCGTATCTGCCGGTGGATCCGGCGTACCCGAAGGCGCGGATCGCGTTCATGCTGGAGGACGCCCGCCCGGCGGTGGTGGTCGACGATCCTGCGATGGTCGCGGAGACGGAGGGCCACTCCGACGCAGATCCGATGGCGGCGCTCGATGTCCGGCACCCGGCCTACGTGATCTACACCTCGGGTTCCACGGGCCGGCCCAAGGGCGTCGTGGTCAGCCACGCGGGTGTGCCGAGCATGGTGGCGGCGCAGGTCGAGCGGCTCGGCATCGATGCCGGCAGTCGGGTGCTCCAGTTCGCGTCGCCCAGCTTCGACGCCTCGGTGTCGGAGATCTTCACCGCCCTGCTGTCCGGTGCCGCCCTGGTGGTTCCTCCGTCGTCGGAGCCGGTGGCCGCGTTGACCGACCCGGACCTCGCGATCACCCACGTGACCGTGCCGCCATCCGTCCTGGCGGCCCTGCCCGAGGGCGAGGTGGCGGTGCCGACGCTGCTGGTGGGCGGCGAGGCGTGCCCGCCGGAGCTGGTGACGCGCTGGGCGCCGGGGCGGCGGATGGTCAACGGGTACGGTCCGACGGAGGCGACGGTGTGCGCGACGATGAGCGCCCCGCTGTCGCCGGGCTCGGGCGTGCCGCCGATCGGGCGTCCGATCGCCGGTTTCCGGGTCCACGTGCTGGACGAGCGCCTGGGCCTGGTGCCGCCGGGCGTGCCGGGCGAGCTGTACATCGCGGGCCCGGGGCTGGCGCGTGGCTACCTGAAGCGGCCGGGGCTGACGGCCGGGCGGTTCGTGGCGTGCCCGTTCGGTCCGGCGGGCTCGCTCATGTACCGCACCGGCGACCTCGTCCGCTGGCGCGCCTGGGAGTCCCCCCGGCCGGAGGCTGGGGGAGAGCTGGAGTACCTCGGTCGTGCGGACGACCAGGTGAAGGTGCGCGGCTTCCGGATCGAGCTCGGCGAGATCGAGGCCGTGCTGGCCGAACACCCAAGGGTCCGCCAGGTCGCGGTGATCGCCCGGAAGAACCGGGCCGAGGACACCCGCGTGGTCGCCTACCTGGTGCCCACCGGCGGGGCCGAGGTCCCGCCGGACGAACTGCGCGCCCACCTCCGCGAGCGGTTGCCGGACTACATGGTGCCGTCGGCGTTCGTGGTGCTGGACGCCCTGCCGCTGAGCGCGAACGGCAAGCTGGACCGGCGCGCCCTGCCCGAGCCGGAGTTCACCGCGGCGCGGACCGGCCGGGCCCCGCACACCCCCCAGGAGCAGGTCCTCGCCGAGCTGTTCGCCGAGGTGCTGGGCGTGGCCGGGGTCGGCGCCGACGACGACTTCTTCGACCTGGGCGGGCACTCGCTGCTCGCCACCCGGTTGGTGGCCCGGATCCGGGCCACCCTGGGCGTCGAGCTCGGCCTGCACACCCTGTTCGCGACCCCGACGGTCGCCGGACTGGCCGCGGGACTGGCCGGAGCCGGCCGGGCCCGGCTCGCGCTCGGCCGCACGGAACGGCCCGACCGGGTGCCGCTGTCCTTCGCCCAGCGCCGCCTGTGGTTCCTGCACCAGCTGGAGGGCGCCGGCCCGATCTACAACATGCCGCTGGCGTGGCGGCTCTCGGGGCCGCTCGACCGGCCGGCCCTGGAGGCGGCGCTCGGCGACGTCGTCGCCCGGCACGAGAGCCTGCGCACGGTCTTCCCGGCGGTGGACGGCGTGCCGTACCAGGAGGTGCTGGACGCCACGGAGGTCCGGCCGAAGCTGGACGTCACCCCGGCCGACGAGACGGACCTGCCGGAGCTGCTGGCCGGGGTCGCCGGGCGCGGATTCGACCTCGCGGCCGAACCGCCGCTGCGCGCCGAGGTGTTCGAGCTCTCGGCGGACGAACACGTGCTGCTGCTCGTGGTGCACCACATCGCCGGTGACGGCTGGTCGCTGGGCCCGCTGTCCGCCGACCTGGCCACCGCGTACGCCGCCCGGTGCCGCGGTGACGAGCCGCGGTGGGCGCCACTGCCCGTCCAGTACGCCGACTACACCCTATGGCACGACCGACTGCTCGGGGACCGGACCGATCCCGAGAGCCCGTTCGCCCGGCAGTCGGCCTACTGGACCGAACGGCTGGCCGGCCTGCCCGAGCAGATCCGGCTGCCCGCCGACCGGCCCCGCCCGGCGACCACCTCCTACCACGGCGGGCACCTGACGATCGAGCTGGACGCGGAACTGCACGGCGCCCTGGTCCGCCTGGGCCGGGAGCATGGCGCCAGCGTCTACATGGTGCTGCAGGCCGCCCTGGCGTCGCTGCTGGACAAGCTGGGAGCGGGAACGGACATCCCGGTCGGCAGCCTGATCGCCGGCCGGACGGACCAGGCCCTGGACGAGCTCGTCGGATTCTTCGTCAACACGCTGGTGCTGCGCACCGACACCTCCGGCGACCCGACGTTCGCCGACCTGCTGGTCCGGGTCCGGGAGAGCGCCCTGGCCGCGTACGCGCACCAGGACCTGCCGTTCGAGCACCTCGTCGAGGCCCTCAACCCGGCCCGGTCGCTCGCCCGCCAGCCGCTCTTCCAGGTCCTGCTCGCGCTGCAGAACGTGCCCCGCACCGCGTTCGAACTGCGTGGCCTGCGCACCGAGATCCTGCCGGTGCGCACGCCCACCGCGATGTTCGACCTCGGCTTCCACCTGTTGGAGCGCGGCGGCACCGGCGGGCCCGCCGAGGGAATCATCGGACGGGTCGAGTACGCCACCGACCTGTTCGACCACGCCACGGTGGAGACGCTGGTCGCCCGCTGGCTGCGCCTGCTGGCGGCGGTCGTCGCCGAGCCGGACCGGCCGCTGAGCCGCATCGACGTCCTCACCGCCGAGGAGCGGCACGAGCTGCTGGTCGCGCGCAACGACACCGCGGCCGCGGCCGACTTCACCGGCCTGCCCGCCCTGTTCGAGGCGCGGGTCCGGGCCGTCCCGCAGGCCCCGGCGGTGGTGTTCGAGGACACCGTGCTGACGTACGCCGAGCTCAACGCCCGGGCCAACCGGCTCGCCCACGCGCTGATCGGGCGCGGGGTGGGACCGGAGCACCTGGTCGCGCTGCGCCTGCCGCGCTCCCCGGAGCTGGTGGTCGCCGTCGTCGCGGCGCTCAAGACCGGCGCCGGATACCTGCCGATCGACCCGGACTACCCGTCCGCCCGCATCGCGTACATGCTGGAGGACGCGCGGCCGACCGTCGTGCTCGACGACCTCGCGGCCGTCGACCCGCCGGGCGACCACCCGGAGACCGACCCCACCGACGCCGACCGGACGGCGGCACTGTCGCCGCAGCACCCGGCCTACGTCATCTACACTTCCGGCTCCACCGGCAGGCCGAAGGCCGTCGTCATGCCCGCCGCCGGGCTGCTGAACCTGCTGCGCTGGCACCACGGAGCCGTCGGCGGCGAACCGGGCACGCGCACCGCGCAGTTCACGGCGATCAGCTTCGACGTCTCGGTGCAGGAGATGCTCTCCGCGCTGCTGTTCGGCAAGACCCTGGTGGTGCCGACCGACGAACAGCGCCGCAGCGCCGAGCTGTTCGCGCACTGGCTGGACCGTCACCGGGTCGCGGAGCTGTTCGCGCCCAACCTGGTGGTCGAGGCGCTGGCGGAGGCCGCCGAGGAGGCCGGACTCGACCTGCCGAGCCTGCGGTTGGTCGCGCAGGCCGGCGAGGCGATGCGCCTGGGCGGAGCCGTCCGCCGCTTCCAGACCCGCCGGCCGGGCCGGGTGCTGCACAACCACTACGGCCCCGCCGAGACGCACGTCATCACCGCCTACCAGCTGCCGGCCGACCCCGCCGACTGCCCGCTGCCGGTGCCGATCGGCCGTCCGATCGCCAACTGCCAGGTGTACGTGCTGGATCCGGCGCTGCAACCGGTCGCTCCCGGCGTGACGGGTGAGCTGTACCTGGCCGGCGCCGGGCTGGCGCGTGGCTACCTGAACCGGCCGGGGCTCACCGCCGGGCGGTTCGTGGCCTGCCCGTTCGGCCTGCCGGGCTCGCTCATGTACCGCACCGGCGACCTGGTCCGCTGGCGCGCGGACTGGGAGCTGGAGTTCGCGGGCCGGGTGGACCACCAGGTGAAGGTCCGCGGCTTCCGGATCGAACCCGGCGAGATCGAGGCGGAGCTGACCGCGCACCCGGGCGTCGCCCAGGTGGCCGTGCTCGCCCGCGAGGACCGGCCGGGCGACACCCGGATCGTCGCGTACGTGGTGCCCTCGGCCCGGAACGGGGCCACCGCGCCGGAGTTGGCGGCGTACCTGCGCGACCGGGTGCCGGACTACCTGGTGCCGGCCGCCTTCGTGGTGCTGGAGGCGTTGCCGCTGACGCCGAACGGGAAGTTGGATCGCGCTGCGCTGCCCGTGCCGGAGCCGGTGGCCACGGGGGCGGGGCGGGTTGCGCGTACGCCGCGGGAGCAGATCCTGTGTGAGCTGTTCGCCGAGGTGCTGGGCCTGCCGCAGGTCGGGGCCGACGACGACTTCTTCGACCTGGGTGGGCACTCCCTGCTCGCCACCCGGCTGGTGTCGCGGGTCCGCGCGACACTCGGTGTCGAGGTGGAGCTCCGCAGCCTGTTCCGGACGCCGACGCCCGCCGGGCTCGCGGCCGGGCTGCACGACGCCGGCGCCGCGCGACAGGCCCTGGTGCCCCGGCCCCGCCTCGACCCGATGCCGCTCTCGTTCGCCCAGCGCCGGCTCTGGTTCCTGCAGCAGTTCGGGGCACCGAGCGCCACCTATCACATGCCGCTGGCCCTGCGGCTGTCCGGCGACCTCGACGAGACCGCGCTGCGCGCCGCGCTGGCGGACGTGGTGGCCCGGCACGAGACCCTGCGCACGGTCTTCCCGCACACCGACGGCGTGCCGCGCCAGCGGGTGCTGGACGCCGCCGAGGCCGCCGTCCCGCTGACGGTGCGCGCCGCCGGTGAGGCGGAGGTGCCGGCACTGCTGCGCGAGGCGGCGGTGCGCGGATTCGACCTGACGTCGGAAGTGCCGCTGCGCGCCGAGCTGTTCGCGCTCGCGCCGGACGAGCACGTGCTGCTGGTGGTGGTGCACCACATCGCGGGTGACGGCTGGTCCCTGGAGCCGCTGGCCCGGGACCTCGCCACCGCGTACGCCACCCGGCGGGCCGGCGAGGCGCCCGACTGGCCGCCGCTGCCGGTGACGTACGCGGACTACACGCTGTGGCAGCACGAGATCCTCGGCGACGAGCACGACGCGGACAGCGCGTTCGCCCGCCAGGTCGCCTACTGGACCGAGGCGCTGGCCGGGCTGCCCGACCAGCTGGCACTGCCGGTCGACCGGCCGCGTCCGGCCGCGATGTCGTACGGCGGCGACCTGCTGGACGTCCGGATCGACGCCGAACTGCACGCGGCGCTGGTGGAGTTGGCGCGGCGTTCGGGGGCGAGTCTGTTCATGGTGTTGCAGGCGGCGCTGGCGGCGTTGTACTCGCGGTTGGGTGCGGGGGACGACATTGCGATCGGGAGTCCGATCGCGGGGCGTACGGACGAGGCGCTGGATGATCTGGTCGGGTTCTTCGTCAACACGCTGGTGTTGCGGACGGACACGAGTGGTGATCCGAGTTTCGCCGAGTTGTTGGGGCGGGTGCGGGAGACGGCGTTGTCGGCGTTCGCGCATCAGGACGTGCCGTTCGAGCATCTGGTGGAGGTGCTGAACCCGTCCCGGTCGCTGTCGCACCACCCGCTGTTCCAGACCGGGCTGGTCGTCCAGAACGCACCGGGCGGCGACTTCGACCTGCCCGGCCTCAAGGTCTCCGGGGTGACCGTGCCCACCGGTACCTCGCGGCTGGACCTGACCTTCAGTCTCGCGGAGCGGCGCGGGCCCGACGGCGCGCCGGCCGGGCTGAGCGGCATGATCGAGTACAGCACCGACCTGTTCGACCGGCGGACGGTCGAGACCCTCTTCGCCCGGTGGAGCCGGCTGCTGGCCGCGGTCGCCGCCGCCCCAGGCCGGCCGATCGGCACGATCGACGTGCTGGACGCGGAGGAGCGCCGGCTGCTCGAGCAGAGCAACCTGACCGCACGTGAGGTTTCGGCCGTCCCGGTGCCGGAGGCGTTCGCGGCGCAGGTGGCGGTGACGCCGGATGCGGTTGCTTTGGTCTCCGGGGGCGAGGAGTTGACGTATCGGGAGTTGAACGTTCGGGCGAACCGGTTCGCGCATGCGTTGATCGCTCGGGGTGTGGGGCCGGAGCAGGTCGTGGCGGTGACGTTGCCGCGGTCGGTTGGGTCGGTGGTGGCCGTCCTGGGCGTGCTGAAGGCCGGTGCCGCGTATCTGCCGGTGGATCCGTCGTATCCGCAGGCGCGGATCGCGTTCATGCTGGAGGACGCGCGGCCGGCGGTGGTGGTCGACGATCCGGGGACGGTGGTCGAGGGCGCGTGGCCGGACACCGATCCGGTCGTGGCGCTGGACGTTCGGCACCCGGCCTACGTGATCTACACGTCGGGTTCGACCGGCCGCCCCAAGGGCGTGGTGGTCAGCCACGCCGGCGTGCCGAGCATGGTGGCGGCGCAGGTCGAGCGGCTCGGTGTCGAGGCCGGCAGCCGGGTGCTCCAGTTCGCCTCGCCGAGCTTCGACGCGGCGTTCTGGGACCTCTGCAGCGCCCTGCTGACGGGTGCCGCCCTGGTGCTGGCTCCGTCCGAGGCGCCGCTGGAGGCCCTGACGGACCGCGGGCTCCGCGTCACCCACGTGACGCTGCCGCCCTCGGCGCTGGCCGCATTGGACGGTGCCGAACTCACGGCCGCCACGCTCGTCGTGGCGGGTGAGGCGTGTGCGCCGGAGTTGGTGGCGCGGTGGGCGCCGGGGCGGCGGATGGTGAACGCGTACGGTCCGACGGAGACGACGGTGTGCGCGACGATGAGTGATCCGTTGTCGCCGGGGTCGGGTGTGCCGCCGATCGGGCGTCCGATCGCGAATGCGCGGGTGTTCGTGCTGGACGGGCGGTTGCAGCCGGTGCCGCCGGGTGTGGCAGGGGAGTTGTACGTCGCGGGTGCGGGTCTGGCGCGTGGTTATCTGAACCGGCCTGGTCTGACGGCGGGGAGGTTTGTGGCGTGCCCGTTCGGTCCGGCGGGCTCGCTGATGTACCGCACCGGTGACCTCGTCCGCTGGCGTGCCTGGGGGTCCCCCCGGCCGGAGGCTGGGGGAGAGTTGGAGTACGTCGGTCGTGCGGACGACCAGGTGAAGGTGCGCGGTTTCCGGATCGAGCTCGGCGAGATCGAGTCGGCTCTGGCCGAGCACCCCGCCGTCGCCCGGGCCGCCGTCCTCGCCCAGGACGACCGGCTCATCGGCTACGTCGTCCCCCGCCAGGACGCCACCGTCCGGCCGACCGAACTGCGCCGATACCTGGCGGCCCGCCTGCCGGACTACCTGGTGCCGGCCGTGTTCGTGGTGCTGGAGGCGTTGCCGCTGACGCCGAACGGGAAGTTGGACCGCGCTGCGCTGCCCGCACCCGAGTCGGCGGCCACGGGGGCGGGGCGGGTGGCGCGCACGCCGCAGGAGCAGATCCTCTGCGGGCTGTTCGCCGAGGTGCTGGGCCTGCCGCAGGTCGGGGCCGAGGACGACTTCTTCGACCTGGGCGGGCACTCCCTGCTCGCCACCCGGCTGGTCGCGCGGGTGCGCTCGGTGCTCGGCGTGGAACTGGGGCTGCGCGCGCTCTTCCAGGCGCCCACCGTGGCGGGGCTGGCGGCGGCGCTGGACGGGGCCGACCGGGCCCGGCCCGTGCTGACCGCGCGCGAGCGGCCGGAACGGGTGCCGCTCTCCTTCGCCCAGCGCCGGCTCTGGTTCCTGCACCGGATGGACGGCGCCGCCGCGACGTACCACATTCCGCTGGCGCTCCGGCTGACCGGAACCCTCGACGGAGCGGCGCTGGAGGAGGCGCTGGCCGACGTCGTGGCCCGGCACGAGAGTCTGCGGACCGTGTTCCCGGAGGTCGACGGTGTGCCGTGCCAGCGCGTCCTCGACGCGGACGCGGCGCGGCCCGGGATGAGCGTGACCGAGGCGCGGGAGGACGACCTGGCGGAGCGGCTCGCCGAGGCGGCCCGGCAGCCGTTCGACCTGGCGGAGGAACCACCGCTGCGGGCGGAGCTGTTCGCGCTCGCCCCGGACCGGCACGTCCTGCTGCTGGTCGTGCACCACATCGCGGGTGACGGCTGGTCCACCGGCCCGCTGGCCCGAGACCTGGCCGAGGCCTATGCCGCCAGGTGCGAGGGCCGCGTACCGCACCGGCCGGCCCTGCCGGTCCAGTACGCCGACTACACCCTGTGGCAGCGCGACCTGCTCGGCGACGCCGCCGATCCGGAGAGCCGGTTCGCCGAACAGATCGGCTACTGGAAGCAGCAGCTGGCCGGCCTTCCCGAGCAGCTCCGGCTGCCCGCCGACCGGCCGAGGCCGGCCGTCGCGGGCTGGCGGGGCGACCACGTCGGCCTTGAGCTGACTCCCGAACTGCACGCGGCGTTGGTGGAGTTGGCGCGGCGTTCGGGGGCGAGTCTGTTCATGGTGTTGCAGGCGGCGTTGGCGGCGTTGTACACGCGGTTGGGGGCGGGAGAGGACATTGCGATCGGGAGTCCGATCGCGGGGCGTACGGACGAGGCGCTGGACGATCTGGTCGGGTTCTTCGTCAACACGCTGGTGTTGCGGACGGACACGAGTGGTGATCCGAGTTTCGCCGAGTTGTTGGGGCGGGTGCGGGAGACGGCGTTGTCGGCGTTCGCGCATCAGGACGTGCCGTTCGAGCATCTGGTGGAGGTGCTGAACCCGTCCCGGTCGCTGTCGCACCACCCGCTGTTCCAGACCGTCCTGGCCGTGCAGAACGCGCCGATGGGCCGGTTCGCGCTGCCCGGCCTGGACGTCTCGACCTATGCGGTGGCTACCGGAACCGCCAAGTTCGACCTCGGCGTGAACCTGGCCGAACGGTTCGGGCCGGGCGGAAGCCCGGCCGGGATCGTCGGCGCGGTGGAGTACGCCACCGACCTGTTCGACCGCTCGACGGTCGCCGCCCTCGCCCGGCGCTGGACGCTCCTGCTGGAGGCGGTGACCGCCGACCCGCAGCGGCCCATCGGGCGGATCGACATCCTCGACGAAGGCGAGCGGCACCGGCTGCTCGAGCAGAGCAACCTGACTTCGCGTGAGGTTTCGGCCGTCCCGGTGCCGGAGGCGTTCGCGGCGCAGGTGGCGGTGACGCCGGATGCGGTTGCTCTGGTGTCCGGGGGCGAGGAGTTGACGTATCGGGAGTTGAACGTTCGGGCGAACCGGTTCGCGCATGCGTTGATCGCTCGGGGTGTGGGGCCGGAGCAGGTCGTGGCGGTGACGTTGCCGCGGTCGGTTGGGTCGGTGGTGGCCGTCCTGGGCGTGCTGAAGGCCGGTGCCGCGTATCTGCCGGTGGATCCGTCGTATCCGCAGGCTCGGATCGCGTTCATGCTGGAGGACGCGCGCCCGGCGGTGGTGGTCGACGACCCGGCGATGGTGGTCGAGGGCGCGTGGCCGGACACCGATCCGGTCGTGGCGCTGGACGTTCGGCACCCGGCCTACGTGATCTACACCTCGGGCTCGACCGGCCGCCCCAAGGGCGTCGTGGTCAGTCACGCCGGCGTGGCCGGCCTGGTCGCCGCGCAGATCGAGCGGTTCGCGATCGATCCGGGCAGCCGGGTGCTCCAGTTCGCGTCGCCGAGCTTCGACGCCTCGGTGTCGGAGATCTTCACCGCCCTGCTGTCCGGCGCGGCGCTGGTCCTGCCTCCCGCGTCGGAGCCGGTGGCCGCGTTGACCGACCCGGGCCTCGCGATCACCCACGCGACCGTGCCCCCGTCCGTCCTCGCGGCCCTGCCCGAGGACGAGGTGACGGTGTCGACGCTCGTCGTGGCGGGTGAGGCGTGTGCGCCGGAGTTGGTGGCGCGGTGGGCGCCCGGGCGGCGGATGGTGAACGCGTACGGTCCGACGGAGACGACGGTGTGCGCGACGATGAGCGATCCGTTGTCGCCGGGGTCGGGTGTTCCACCGATCGGGCGTCCGATCGCGAATGCGCGGGTGTTCGTGCTGGACGGGCGGTTGCAGCCGGTGCCGCCGGGTGTGGCGGGCGAGTTGTACGTCGCGGGTGCGGGTCTGGCGCGTGGGTACCTGAACCGGCCGGGTCTGACGGCCGGGAGGTTTGTGGCGTGCCCCTTCGGTCCGGCGGGCTCGCTGATGTACCGCACCGGTGACCTCGTCCGCTGGCGTGCCTGGGGGTCCCCCCGGCCGGAGGCTGGGGGAGAGTTGGAGTACGTCGGTCGTGCGGACGACCAGGTGAAGGTGCGCGGTTTCCGGATCGAACTCGGCGAGATCGAGTCGGCTCTGGCCGAGCACCCCGCCGTCGCCCGGGCCGCCGTCCTCGCCCAGGACGACCGCCTCATCGGCTACGTCGTCCCCCGCCAGGACGCGACCCGCGACAGCGGCCTCGAAGCGGACCACGTGGGCGAGTGGCAGGACATCTACGACGCCCTGCCCATCACCCCGGGGGAGACCGCCTTCGGCCAGAACTTCGTGGGCTGGAACAGCAGTTACGACGCGAGCCCGATCCCGGTCGAGCAGATGCGGGAGTGGCGGGACGCCACCGTGGCGCGCATCCTGGCTCTGCGCCCCCGCCGGGTCCTGGAGGTCGGCGTCGGAACCGGCCTGCTCCTCTCGCGGATCGCACCGCACTGCGAGACGTACTGGGCGACCGACTTCTCCGCCACCGCGATCGACGCGCTGGCCGCCCAGGTGGCCGGGCAGGCCGACCTGGCCGAGCGCGTCGTCCTGCGGACCCGCCCGGCGCACGACACCGACGGGCTGCCCGCCGGGATGTTCGACACCATCGTGCTGAACTCGGTGGTCCAGTACTTCCCGTCCGCCGACTACCTCGCGGAGGTGGTCGACCGGCTGATGCGGCTGCTCGCCCCCGGCGGCGCGCTGTTCGTCGGCGACGTCCGCAACCTGCGGCTGCTGCGCCCCCTGGCCACCGCCGTCCAGCTGCACCGGGCCGCTGACGGCGCCGACCTGTCCACGGTGCGCCGCGCGGTTGAACAGGCTCTCCTGGTCGAGAAGGAACTCCTCGTCGACCCGGACTTCTTCACCGCCGTGCGCGACCGCGGCCGGGACATCGGCGCCGTGGCCGTGGAGGTCAAGCGCGGCCGGCACCACAACGAGCTGACCCGCTACCGCTACGACGTCACCCTGCACAAGCGGCCGACCGCGCCGGCGGCAGCGGTCGAGCCGATCGGGCTGGAGTGGGGCCGGCAGGTCGCGGGGCTCGCGGACCTGCGTGAGCTGCTCGCGCGGCACGGTGCGGACGCGGTGCGCCTCACCGGGGTGCCGAACCGCCGCGTCGCGCGGGAGGCCGCGCTGGCCCGTGCGGTGCAGACCGGAGAGGGCGCACTCACCGAACTGGTGGACCGCCTGCACGGCCTGGACGACGACGGCGCCCTGCCCGACCCGGAGGACTTCCGGGCGCTCGGCGACGAACTCGGCCGCCGCGTCGACGTCACCTGGTCGACCACGGCGCCCGACGCGCTGGACGTGCTCTTCGCGGGAGCGTCGGCACCGCAGGACGCCCCCGTCGAGGCCTACCGGCCGCTGCGGCCGTCCGGCACCGCCCTGTCCTCGCTCACCAACCGCCCGACCGGGTCCCGCAGCAGCGGCGCCCTCATCGGCGAACTGCGCGACCGGCTCCGTGACCGCCTGCCCGACTACCTCGTGCCGTCGGCCTTCGTCGTCCTGGACGCGCTGCCACTGACCGCCAGCGGGAAGCTCGACCGTCGTGCCCTGCCCGCTCCCGACCTCGGGACGGCCGGGGCCGGGCGGGCGCCGCGCACCCCGCAGGAGCAGCTGCTCGCCGAACTCTTCGCCGACGTGCTCGGGCTGGCGCAGGTCGGTGTCGAGGACAGCTTCTTCGACCTCGGCGGGCACTCGCTGCTGGCGACCCGCCTGGCCTCCCGGGTCCGGGCGACCTTCGGCGCCGAGCTGGAGGTCCGGACGCTGTTCGAGCACCCGACCGTGGCCGGGCTGGCCGCCCGCCTCGACGGCTCCGTAACGGAGCGGCCCGCGCTGACGGCCCGTCCGCGCCCCGAGCTGATCCCGCTGTCCTTCGCCCAGCGCCGGCTGTGGTTCCTGCACCGCATGGACGGCCCGAGCGCCACCTACAACATGCCGCTGGCGCTGCGGCTGGACGGCCGGCTCGACCGGCAGGCCCTGGGGGCCGCGCTCGCGGACGTCGTCGCCCGGCACGAGAGCCTGCGCACGGTACTCCGCGAGGCGGACGGAATGCCGTACCAGCTCGTGCTGGGCGCGGCCGAGGCGCACCCGGCCCTGCCGGTGACCGAGCTCGACGAGGACCGGCTGGCCGAGCGGCTGGCCGAGGGCGCCCGGCGCGGGTTCGACCTGGCCGCCGAACCGCCGATCCGGGCGGAGCTGTTCGCGCTCGCCCCGGACCGCCACGTCCTGCTGATCGTGGTGCACCACATCGCCGGCGACGGCTGGTCCATGGGCCCGCTGTCCCGGGACCTCGCCGCCGCCTACGCGGCCCGTTGCCGGGGCGAGGAACCGCAGTGGTCGGCGTTGCCGGTCCAGTACGCCGACTACACCCTGTGGCAGCGGGACCTGCTCGGCGACAGCGCCGACCAGGGCAGCCTCTTCGCCCGGCAACTCGACTACTGGACAAGGGAGTTGTCCGGCCTGCCGGACCAGGTGCCGGTGCCGGCCGACCGGCCGCGCCCGGCCGAGGCCTCCCAACGGGGCGGCCGGATCGAGGTCCGGCTCGACGCCGACCTCCACCGGGACCTGCGGGAGCTGGCCACCGCGCACGGCGCCAGCATGTTCATGGTGCTCCAGGCCGGTCTCGCCGCACTCCTCACCCGGCTCGGCGCCGGCACCGACATCCCGATCGGCAGCCCCATCGCCGGGCGGACCGACCAGGCGCTGGACGATCTCGTCGGGTTCTTCGTCAACACCCTCGTGCTGCGCACCGACACCGGCGGCGACCCCGCTTTCGCCGAACTGCTCGGCCGGGTACGGCAGAAGGCGCTGGCCGCCTACGCCCACCAGGACGTGCCGTTCGAGTATCTGGTCGAGGTGGTCAACCCGACCCGGTCGCTGTCCCACCACCCGCTGTTCCAGGTCATGCTCGCCCTGCAGAACGCCCCGGTGGGCGAGTTCACCCTGCCGGGCCTGGAGACCGCCCACCTGGCGGCCCCGACCGACACCGCGCGCGTCGACCTGACCGTCAGCCTGGCCGAGCAGTACGGTGCGGACGGTCCCCCTGAGCCTGGCGGCCCGGGAGGTGCCCCCACCCCGGCGGGCGTGCTCGGCGCGGTGGAGTACGCCACCGACCTGTTCGACCCGGCCACCGTGGAGCTGCTGTTCGCCCGCTGGGTGCGGCTGCTGCGGGCGGCGGCCGCCGATCCTGACCGGCCGATCGGCCGGCTGGACATCCTGTCCGCCGAGGAGCGCCGCGAGCTCCTGGTCGCGTTCAACCGGACCGACGCCGAACTGCCGGAGGCCGGCCTGCCGGAGCTGTTCGCCCGCCGGGTACGGGCCACGCCGGACGCGGTGGCGGTCGTCGCCGACGGTGCCGAACTGACCTATCGGGAGCTGGACCGGCGAGCCAACCGCCTGGCACGGGCCCTGATCGGCCAGGGCGTCCGGCCGGAGACCCCGGTGGCGGTGCTGGTGGAGCGCTCGGCGGAGCTGGTCGTGGCGATCCTCGCGATCGTCAAGGCGGGCGGCGCCTACGTCCCGCTCGACCCGCGTTTCCCGTCCTCCCGGATCGACCTGATCGTCCGGGAGACCGGCGCGGCGCTGGTGCTCACCGAGGACGTGCTGACCGCCCTGAGCAAGGCCGAAACCGACGAGTCCGACCCGGAAGTCGGCTGCGACCCACGGCAGTTGGCGTACGTGATGTACACCTCCGGCTCGACCGGCCGGCCGAAGGGCGTGGCCGTCACCCACCGCGACGTCGCGGCGCTCGCGCTGGCCCCGTGCTGGCGCGAGGGCGGTCACGACCGGGTGCTGCTGCACTCGCCGACGGCCTTCGACGCCTCGACGTACGAGCTCTGGGTGCCGCTGCTCGGCGGCGGTCGGGTCGTCGTCGCCCCGCCCGGCCGGCTCGACCTCGACCTGCTCGCGGGAGCGGTCGCCGACCACGGGGTGACCGGACTGTGGCTGACGGCCGGCCTGTTCCGGCTGGTGGCCGAGGAACGGCCCGGCCTGCTCGCCGGGGTCCGCGAGGTGTGGACCGGCGGCGACGTGGTGTCGCCGGCCGCCGTCGCGCAGGTGCTGGCGGCCTGCCCCGGGCTCACGGTCGTCAACGGCTACGGCCCGACCGAGACCACGACCTTCGGCGCCCACCACCGGGTCCACGACCTTCCCGAATCCGCCGCGACCGTGCCGATCGGCCGGCCGATGGCGAACATGCGGGCGTACGTGCTCGACGCCGGACTCCAGCCGGTGCCCGCGGGCGTGACCGGAGAGCTGTACCTCGCCGGTGCGGGCGTGGCCCGCGGCTACCTCGGCCGGCCCGGCCTGACGGCCCAGCGGTTCACGGCGGACCCGTACGGGCCGCCCGGCGGCCGGATGTACCGCACCGGCGACCTCGCCCGGTGGCGCTCCGAAGGCACGCTGGAGTTCGCCGGCCGGGCCGACGACCAGGTCAAGCTGCGCGGCTTCCGGATCGAGCCCGCAGAGGTCGAGGCCGTCCTTGCCGCGTGCCCGGGCGTCGCGCAGGCGGCCGTCGTCGCCCGCGAGGACCGGCCGGGGGACCAGCGACTGGTCGCCTACCTGGTGCCCACCGCCGAGGGCGCGCCCGAGCCGGACGAACTGTCCCGGCGGCTCGGCCGCGACCTGCCCGAGTACATGGTGCCGACGGCGTTCGTCACCCTGGACGGCCTGCCGCTGACCGCCAACGGGAAGCTGGACCGAGCCGCCCTCCCGGCGCCCGAGTACGACACGGCGGGCAGCGGCCGGGGCCCCCGCACCCCGCAGGAGCAGCTGCTGTGCGCCCTGTTCGCCGAGGTCCTCGGCCGCGACCAGGTCCGCATCGACGACAGCTTCTTCGACCTCGGCGGCCACTCGCTGCTCGCCGCCCGCCTGGTCTCGCTCGTCCGCGAGACACTGGGCGTCCAGGTCGGCCTGCGCACCCTGTTCGAAGCACCCACCGTGGCAGGTCTGACGAGCCGCCTGGCGATGAACAACCCCGAGGACGCCTTCGACGTGGTGCTGCCGCTGCGGTCGACCGGCACCCGTCCGCCGGTGTTCTGCATCCACCCCGGCGGCGGCATCAGCTGGTCCTACTCCGGGCTGCTGAACCACATCGGCCCCGAGTACCCGGTGTACGCGATCCAGGCGCGCGGCCTCGCCCGGCCCGAGGAGCTTCCGGCCTCCTACACGGAGATGGCGGCCGACTACGCCGACCAGATCCGCAAGGTCCAGCCCGAGGGTCCCTACCGGCTGCTCGGCTGGTCCGCCGGCGGCCTGATCGCCCACGCGATCGCCTGCGAGTTCCAGGCCCGCGGGGAGCGGACCGACCTGCTCGCGATCCTCGACGCCTACCCGGTGAAGGACGTGACGTTCGAGCAGGTGCCCGTGCCCAGCGAACGGGACGTCCTGGTCGGCATCCTCGACTGCGACCCGGAGGAGCTGGGGGACGGGTTGCTGACCTACCCCGAGGTCGCCGAGATCCTTCGCGGGCGCGGCAGCGCCCTGGCGGGCCTGGACGAGCGGCGCATCGAGGCCGTCGTCCAGATCATGATCAACAACGCCAGGCTGGCGGTCGACCACGTCCCGGACCGGTTCCACGGCGACCTGCTGCTGTTCAACTCCACGATCGACCGCACCGAGGACTCGGCCTGCGCCGGGATCTGGCAGCCCTACGTCGCCGGGCGGATCGAGTCGCACGACATCACCACCCGCCACGACCGGATGACCCAGCCGGGCTCACTGGCCCAGATCGGGCCGATCGTGGCCGCCCGTCTCGCCGGGATCACCGGAGACCTCACCGACGACTTCACCGGCGACCTCGCCGGCGAGCCCACCACCCCCGACCAGGAGGACTGACCCATGACCAACCCGTTCGACGACCAGGACGCCACCTTCCTCGTGCTCGTCAACCACGAGAACCAGCACTCGCTCTGGCCGCAGTTCGCCGACGTCCCCGCCGGCTGGACCGTCACCCACGGCCCCGACACGCACGCCTCCTGCCTGGAGTACGTCGAGCGGACCTGGACCGACATGCGGCCCAGGAGCCTCGCCGACGCCATGGACGCCCAGCGGTAGCGCGGCCGACGTGACCGACACCGACACCCTGGGCACCGACACCCTCGGCACCGACACCCCGGCCGACGCCCGCCCCGCCGCGGGCCCGGCCGGGCCCGGCGACCTCGCGGCGGCGCTGAACACGCCCGAAGTCCGCCGGGACCCGTACCCGTGCTACGCCCGCATGCGCCGCGAGAGCCCGGTCCACCGCAGCGACCAGGGCATCTGGTACCTCACCCGTTACGCCGACGTCGAGGCGGCCCTGGGCGACCTGCGGCTGTCCAACGACCGGGACCGGATGACCCGCGCCTTCGGCGGCCTGGGCGGCAACCTGAAGGCCCTCAGCCGGCTCACCGACCGGCTCGGCCGGGTGATGACCAACACCGACCCGCCGGACCACGCCCGGCTGCGGAAGCTGGCCAACCGGGCGTTCACCGCCCGGCGCATCGAGGCCCTGCGCGACGGCGTCCAGGCGATCGTCGACCGGCTGGTCGACCAGGCCGTCGCCGCCGGGCCGGCCATGGACCTGATCGAGGCCGTCGCCTCCCCGCTGCCGCTCGCCGTCGTCTGCGAGCTGTTCGGCATCCCGGCCGAGGACCGCCCGCAGGTCAAGAGCTGGTTCGGCCGTCTCGGCAAGCTGACCGAGGACATCGGCCTGGCCGAGGCGGCGATCGGCCAGTGCGAGGAGTACCTCGACCGGCTCGTGCGCCTGCGCCGGGCCGAGCCGGGCGACGACCTGATCAGCGCCCTGGTCGCCACGCAGGCACAGGACGACCGGTTCACCACCGCGGAACTCCTGTCCACCTGCTTTGTCCTCATCACCGCCGGCGACGAGACGACCACCCACCTGATCGGCAACAGCGCCCTCGCCCTGCTGCGCCACCCCGACCAGCTGGCCCGGCTGCGCGAGGACCCGGCGCTGATCCGCAGTGCCGTCGAGGAACTGGCCCGCTACGACACGCCGACCCAGGCGATCGTCCGGGTCGTCGCCGAGGACGTCCCGATCGGCGGGCGGACGCTGCGCGAGGGCGAGCTGGTGTACCTGTTCCTCGCGTCGACCAACCGCGACCCCGATCGCTTCGACGACCCCGACCGGCTCGACCTGGCGCGCACCGGCAACCGGCACCTGAGCTTCGGCAACGGCCCGCACTTCTGCCTGGGCGGCCCGCTGGCCAAGCTCCAGGCCGAGGTGGCCCTCGGCACGCTGGTCCGCCGGCTCCCGCACCTGCGGCTGTCCGACGAGACGACCCTCGAATGGCGGCCCAACCCACTGCAACGGCGGCTGAGCGCCCTCCCGCTCACCTTCTGACACACCTCACCTTCTGACACCTCATTCGACCAACGCCTCATCGACTGCAAAAGGAGAACCGACCATGGCCCGGGAGTTCCAGGTGCGCCGGGAGCAGAACCTGCCCGCCGCACCCGAGCAGGTCTGGCACGCGGTCGCCACCGGTGCCGGCAACCTCGGCTGGCTGTACCGCATGGAGATCGAGCCGCGCCTCGGCGGGGCCGTCTCCCGCGGCGGGGGCACCGTCGTGGAGTGGGAGCCGCCGCGGCACTTCGCCGCCAAGGTGACCAGGGACGACGGCTTCTCCAACACGCTCAGCTACCACATCGAGCGGCTCGACGGCGGAACGAGCCGGCTGCACATGGGGATCCACTGGGTGCACGAGGGCACGGTCGACGCGGGCTGGGACACCAGGGCGGACGCGGCCGAGAAGCACGTCGACTTCTACCAGCACAGCCTGGCCGAGTACCTGACGCACTTCGCCGGCCGCCCGGCCGTCTACGTCAAGGCCGACCGCCCCGAACCCACCGCCGACCCGGGCGAGTTCGCGGCCCTGCGCCGACGCCTCGGCCTCGCCGACGGCACGGCCGTCGGCGAGCGGCTCTCGCTCGACCTGCCGGGCGGGGACGGCGTGAACGGCAGCCGGGTGGACGTGGTCGTGGACTACCTCAGCCGCGACTTCGTCGGTCTGCGCGGCCGGGACGCGCTGTACCGGTTCTTCGACGGCAGCTCCTGGAACTGGCCGATCTGGGTGGGCCACCACCTGTTCGCCGAGAGCGCGGACGAGGAGAAGGCCGTCCGCGCGTGGGGCGCCTGGCTCAACGGCGCGTAGGCCCGCCGCCCTCCGCCCGCCGGGACGACCGACAACCGAAGGACCTCTGATGGAGACACTGCTCTACACCGCCGAACTGATTCAGGAAGGCGACACCTACACGCTCGTGGTGCAGGACCTGGTGCGGGACACGGTGCAGACCACCCCGGTCCCCAAGACCGCGGTGGACAGGCTTCCGGTCTTCCTGTCGGCGCTCACCGCCAAGCTCAACTCCGTACCGTCGCGCGGCCGCTGGTGACCGGCTCCGGGGCGGGCGTCAGGTGCGTGGCGAACTCCCTCCAGGCGGTGACCCATTCCTCCGGCCAGGGCGCGCTCTCGCGCCGGCCCCGGGGCACGTGGACGGCCACGTACCGGCCGGAGGCGGCGAGCTGCCGGGGGCCGCGGTCGGTCGGCTCGCCCCACACCTCGAACCGGAAGGTGACGGAGCTGGTCCCGACGCGCTCGACGGCGAGCACCGTCGTCACCTCCTGCCCGAACCACAACGGGGCCGTGAAGTCGGCCTCGTAGCGCACGCGCGGCGCGGCGCCGAAGTACCCGGTGACGCCGCACGCTCGCATGAGCTCGGCCTCCGCCGCCTCGACGTAGCGCACGACGGCGGTGTTGTGGTGGTGGCCGGCGGCGTCGGTGTCCATCCACTCGACGCGGCACCGGTGGACGGCGCGGGCGAGGCCCGTGCCGTCCACCGGCTCAGGCGACGGGGGCCGGCTCACGGGGCGGGGTCCAGCGCAGGTGGACGGCCTGGTCGGTGTCGTCGGCCCGGAGCAGGGTGAGCCGCGGCCGCACGGCGTCCGTCCGGGAGGTGGGCGGCTTGCGGCGCCCGGCCTGGAAGGGCAGGGGCCAGTCCGCCGCCGGGCCGCGGTAGTTCTGTTCGGCCGCGGCGTGCAGGGTCCAGTGCGGGTCGTAGAGGTGGGTGCGGCCGATCGCGCAGAGGTCGGCGCGTCCGGCCATGAGGATGGAGTTCACGTCGTCGTAGGAGGCGATGGCGCCCACCGCGATGACGGCGGTGCCGGTCGCGGCGGCGACCTCGTGGCGGATCCGGTCGGCGAACGGCGTCTGGTAGGAGCGGCCGTAGGCGGGGCGCTCGTCCTTGGTGACCTGGCCGGTGGAGACGTCGATGGCGTCGGCGCCGTGGGCGATGAAGGCGCGGGCGATCTCGACGGCGTCGTGTTCGGTGTTGCCGTCCGGCGCCCAGTCGGTGGCGGAGATCCGCACGCTCATGGGGCGCTCCGCGGGCCAGACGGCGCGGACGGCGTCGAAGACCTCCAGGGGGTAGCGGAGCCGGTTCTCCAGCGGGCCGCCGTACTCGTCGGTGCGGCGGTTCGTGAGGGGGGAGAGGAAGGAGGAGAGCAGGTAGCCGTGGGCGCAGTGGAGTTCGAGCAGGTCGAAGCCGGCCTGCGCGCCGCGCCGGGCGGTGGCGACGAACTCCGCGGTGATCCGGTCCAGGTCGGCCCGGGTGGCCTCGCGCGGGATCGCGGACGCGGGCCCGTAGGGCAACGCGGACGGGCCGAGCAGGTCCCAGTTGCCCTCCTCCAGCGGGTCGTCCATGCCCTCCCACATGAGCCGGGTCGAGCCCTTGCGGCCCGAGTGGCCGATCTGGAGGCCGATGCGGGCCGTGGTGTTCTCGTGGACGTAGGAGACGATCCGGCTCCAGGCGTCGCGCTGGGCGTCGGTCCACAGGCCGGTGCAGCCGGGGGTGATGCGGCCCTCGGGGGAGACGCAGACCATCTCGGTCATCACCAGCCCGGCGCCGCCCATCGCCTTCGAGCCGAGGTGGACGAGGTGGAGGTCGCCGGGCAGACCGTCGACGGCGGAGTACATGTCCATGGGGGAGACGACGACCCGGTTCTTCAGCTCCAACTGCCCGATCCGGAACGGCTGGAACATCGCCGGGACGACCTCGGCGGCGCCCTGGGCCTCGGCGAAGGCGGCGTCGACGCGGTCGGCGAACTGCGGGTCCCGGGTGCGCAGGTTGTCGTAGGTGATGCGGCGGGAGCGGGTCAGCAGGTTGAAGCAGAACTGGGTGGGCTCCTGGTGGACGTACATGCCGATGTTCTCGAACCACTCCAGCGACGCCTGGGCGGCCCGCTGGGTGGACTCGACGACCGGGCGCCGCTCCGTCTCGTAGGCGGCCAACGCCTCGTCCAGACTCGGGTGTTCGTGCAGGCAGGCGGCGAGCGCGAGGGCGTCCTCCATGGCCAGCTTGGTGCCGGAGCCGATGGAGAAGTGCGCGGTGTGCGCGGCGTCGCCGAGCAGGACGAGGTTGCCGTGGTGCCAGCGCTCGTTGCGGACGGTGCTGAAGTTGAGCCACTTCGAGTTGTTGGCGAGGAGGCGGTGGCCGTCGAGCTCCTCGGCGAACAGCTCGCGGATCCGCTCGACGGCAGGCTCGTCGGAGGCGCCCGGCGGGAGGTCGGCGCCCTCGGCGGTGTCGAAGCCGGCCCGCCGCCAGACGTCCTCGTGCATCTCCACGATGAAGGTGGAGCCGGTGGCGGAGTAGGGGTAGCCGTGGACCTGCATGGTCCCCCACTCGGTCTGCTTGACGAAGAACTGGAACGCCTCGAAGACCCGGTCGGTGCCGAGCCACATGTACTTGTTGCGGCGGGTGTCCACGGTGGGCCGGAAGACGTCCGCGTGCGCCTGCCGGACCTGGGAGTTGAGGCCGTCGCCGGCCACCACCAGGTCGTGGCCGGCGCGCAGGGCGGCGGCGTCGGGCGCGGGCGTGCCGAAGCGCAGGTCGACGCCGAGACCGCGGCAGCGCTCCTGGAGCAGGTGCAGCAGCTCCCGGCGGCTCATGGCGGCGAAGCCCTGCCCGCCGACGGTGTGGCTGCGGCCTCGGAAGTGGATGTCGATGTCCGTCCAGCGGGCGAAGCGCTCGGCCATGGCGGCGGCGAACTCGGGGTCGGCGTTCTCGATGCCGCCGAGCGTCTCGTCGGAGAAGACGACGCCGAACCCGAAGGTGACGTCCGGGGCGTTGCGCTCCCAGACGGTGACCTCGTGGGCCGGGTCGAGCTGCTTCATCAGCGCGGCGAGATAGAGGCCGCCCGGGCCACCGCCGACGATCGCGATTCTCACGGGAGTTCCTCTCACTGCTCGTCGGCGACGGTGTGTTCGTCGTCGGCGGTCTTCTCGTCGGTGACGGTCTTCTCGTCGGCGGTGATCTCTTCGTCCGTGACGAGCCGGCGGAGCACGAAGCGCTGCAGCTTGCCGCTGGTGTTGCGCGGCAGGGCCTCGCAGAACCGCACCTCGCGCGGGTACTTGTAGGGTGCCAGCACGTGTTTGACGTGGTCCTGGATCTCCCTGGCCTTGGCGGCGTCGCCCGGCACGCCGTCCCGCAGGACGACGAAGGCGCACACGATCGAGCCGCGTTCGGGGTCGGGTTTGGCGACGACGCCGGACTCGATCACGTCCGGGTGGGTGTCGATGGCGGCCTCGACCTCGGGGCCGCCGATGTTGTAGCCCGAGGAGACGATCATGGCGTCGGTGCGGGCCTGGTAGAAGAAGTAGCCGTCGCCGTCCCGGTAGAAGAGGTCGCCGGTGACGTTCCAGCCGTCCACCACGTAGTCGAACTGGCGCGGGTCGTCGAGGTAGCGGCAGCCGACCGGGCCGATCACCGCGAGCCGTCCGGGCTCGCCGGGGCCGAGCTCGCGGCCGTCGAGGTCGAGGATGGTGGCGCGGTAGCCGGGCAGGGGCCGGCCGGTGGCGCCGGGCCGGATGTCGTCGCCGGCGGCCGAGATGAAGATGTGCAGCAGTTCGGTGGCGCCGATCCCGTCGATGACGCGGAGTCCGAGCCGGTCGCGCAGCTGCTCCCACGTGGTCTGGGGCAGGTGCTCGCCGGCGGACACCGCGATCCGTAGCCGGGCGAGCCGGTGCTCGTGCCCGTCGCGCAGGATCGCCTTGTAGGCGGTGGGCGCGGTCGCCAGGACGGTGATGCCTTGGCGCTCGACGAGTTCGGCGAGCTGCGGCGGCGTCGCCGACTCGGTCAGCAGCGCGCAGGCGCCCGCGCGCAGCGGGAAGACGACGAGCATGCCGAGGCCGAAGGTGAAGGCGAGCGGTGCCGAGCAGGCGACGGTGTCGCCGGGGCCGAGGCCGAGCAGCGGGCGGCCGAAGGTGTGGTCGATGGAGAGCACGTCCCGGTGGAAGTGCATGGTGATCTTCGGGACGCCGGTGCTGCCGGACGTCGGTCCGAGCAGGGCGACGTCGTCGGCGGCGGTCGGGACGTTGGTGAACTCGCCCGACTTCGCGGCGGCGCGGGCGACGAGGTCGTCCGGGCCGAGGCCGCCGTGGGTGATGACCGCCATGGACGGGAGGCTGCTGTTCCGGGCGGTCTCGATCTCCTCGGTGAAGCGGTGGTCGACGAGGGCGACCGAGGGCCTGGTCCGCTCGACGATCGGGGCCAGCTCCCGGGCGCGCAGCGCGGCCATGGTGGTCACGGCCACGCCGCCCGCCTTCAGCACTCCGAGCCAGGCCGCCACCGCCCACGGGTTGTTCGGCGAGCGCAGCAGCACGCGCTGGCCGGGGACGAGGCCCAGGTCCTCGGTCAGTACCTGGGCGACCTGGTTGGCCCGGCATCGCAGGAGTCCGTAGGACCAGGTCTCCCCGTCCGGTGTGCGCAGGGCGGGGAGGTCGGGGCCGTGCTCGTGCACGGGGCGGTCTATCAGCTCGGTGGCCGCGTTGAGCCGGTCCGGGTACTGGAGTTCGGGGGTGGTGAACTCGATCGTCGGCCACAGTTCGGCCGGGGGCAGGTGGTCGCGGGTGAAGGTGTCCAGGTGGGCCGACGGTGAGAGGGACATCGGGGGAGTCCTTCCAGGAGCTCGCGGGGCGCGTACGGCCCGGCGAGGTCAGGCGGTGCGGATCATGCCCTCCTGGGCCACGGTGGCGAGGTGCCGACGGTCGCGGGTGAAGAAGCGCCCGGTGCCGAGGCCTCGACCGGAGTCGGCGGCGACCGCCTCCTGGACGTAGAGCAGCCAGTCGTCCAGCGGCCCGGGCCGATGGAACCACATGGCGTGGTCGAGGCTCGCCGTGACCAGCCCGGGCCGCGCCCACGGCAGGCCGAGCACGCGCAGGACCGGCTCCAGGATGGTGTAGTCGCACACGTAGGCGAGGGCGGCCTGGTCCCGCTGCGCGTCGCTCAGGCCCTCGACGGGTCGCAGGCGGTCGAAGGGTCGGAGCCACACCGCCTGGTGCGGCGTCTGCTTGCCCTCGACGGTCAGGTAGAGCGGGCCGGGCACATGACGCATGTCGAAGCTGCGGCCGCCCGACCAGTAGGCCTTCGAGGCGTCGGTCATCGTGCCGCCGCTGCGCCCCGCGAGGTACTCGGCGGAGCTGGGCAGGCTCTCGGGGTCGGGGACGTCGTCCTCGAAGGCGGCGTGGAAGCCGCCGCCCGCCTCTCCGGCCGCGAAGTTGGCCAGGCAGACGTACAGCGGCTTGCCGTTCTGGTAGCCGCGCACCTGCCGGGTGCTGTAGCCGCGCCCGTCGCGCAGCACCTCGACCTCGTATCGGACGGCGGCACCGATGTCGGCCGGGCGGAGGAAGTAACTGTGCATCGAGTGCAGGGACTTGCCGTCCGTCACCGAGCGGATGGCCGCGGCCGCCGCCTGGGCGACGAGGTCGCCGCCGTACGCCTTGGGCCACGGGCAGGGCTGGGTGGTGGCGGTGAAGGCGAGGTCGAAGTGCTCGGGCTCGGCGGGGGTGAGGGTGACGGCCGAGGTGAACACGGAGGAGGTGGTCAACGGTCCGTCCAGTCGCGAAGGTCGGCGTCGGCGACGTCCGGCAGGTTGACGACGATGTTCTCGGGTGTGCGGGTGGTCATCCACACCAGCCGCTCGGTGCGCGAGAGGTTGCACTCGATGTGGGGCATGAAGGGCGGCACGAAGACCCAGTCGCCCTCCTCCATGTCGATGTAGTCCTCGAACCGCTCGCCGAAGTAGATGCGCCCGCGGCCCTCCAGGACGTACCCGCCGGTCTCGGCCTCGCCGTGGTGGTGGGTCACCGAGCGGTAGCCGGGTTCGTTGCTGACCTTGCCGAACCAGAGCCGGCGGGCCGGGGTGTGCTGGATGCTGACGCCGGAGATCCGGACGGCCCCGCCGGAGTCGGCGGTGCTCGGATCCTCCAGGCCGCGGCGGGTGACGACGGGGGCGACCAGACCGCTCGGCAGGCGGTACATCGAGTTGTCGCCCTCGAGCTGGTACTTGCTGAGATCGGGTTCCATGCGGACGGCTCCGTTTCGTGGGGCGGACGTCGACGCGATCGGTATCTCGTTTTTTTCACGACCGTCATCTACTGTCAATACACCTCGCCAAGACACCCGCTCGACCGGGGCGACCCGGTCCGGCGCAGCCCCGACCGGAGGTGGCATGACGCCCGTCGCCGTGAACCCGAGCTCCCTTCCCGCACCGAGCGGCTACTCGCACGGCACGCTGGCCGGGAACACCCTCCACCTCGGCGGTCAGACCGCCCTCGACGCCGACATGCGGATCGTCCCGGGCGGCATCGTCGAACAGTTCCGCCAGGCCTTCGGCAACCTCCTGGCCACGCTGCGCGAGGTGGGCGGCGAGCCGCAGGACCTGGTCAGCGTCACCATCTACCTCACCGACATCCCCGACTACCAGGCCCACGGCAAGGAGATCGGCAAGGTCTGGCGCGAGCTGGCGGGCCCGGTCTACCCGGCGATGGCCGGTATCGGCTGCACGGCGCTGTGGCAGCCCGAGGCGCTGATCGAGATCCTTGGTGTGGCCGTGATCCCGGACGAGCGCCTGGTGCGGCCCGCCTGAACCGATCATTCCCGACGCACCCAACGAAGGCGACCCCAACGAAGGCGTGAAGGCATGAAACTCGCAGCTCTCACGATCGACGGCGCCCGGCGGACCGGCGCCCTCGTCGAGGCCGACGCGGCGGTGGCGCTGCTGCCCGAGCCGCTCGGCACCGTCGACGACCTCGTCCGCGGCGGCCCGGACGCCCTGGCGGCGGTACGGGCCGCGCTGGCGGAAGCCCCGTCGGTCAAGCTCGCGGACGTCCGGCTGGAAGCGCCCCTCCAGCGCTTCAACCGCGACATCCTCTGCACCGGCTGGAACTACTGGGACCACTTCGAGGAGTCCCGCGGCAAGCGCGGCGGGCAGGACCCGGCCGACCGCCCCACCCGTCCGACCTTCTTCACCAAGGGCCCGGACACCGTCATCGGCCCGGCCGACGACATCGCCTACGACCCCGCCCTCTCCGCCCAGTGGGACTACGAGGCCGAGATCGCCCTGGTCATCGGTCGCGACGGCCGGTCGATCCCGGAGTCCGAGGCCCTGCGCCACGTCTTCGGCTACCTCGTCGCCAACGACGTCTCCCAGCGCGACCTCCAGCGGGCGCACGGCGGGCAGTGGCTCAAGGGCAAGAGCATCGACGCCACCATGCCGCTCGGCCCCTGGCTCACCACCGCCGACGAGGTGCCCGATCCCGGCTGCCTCCAGGTGCAGTGCGAGGTCAACGGCGAGCTGCGGCAGGACGCGTCCAGCGCCCAGATGGCCTTCCCGATCGCCCGGCTCATCGCCGAGCTGAGCCAGGGCATGACCCTGCGCGCCGGGGACGTCCTGCTCACCGGCACACCGAGCGGCATCGGCAGCGCGCGCGATCCGCAGATCTTCCTGCGTGACGGCGACCTCGTCGTCACCCGGGTCGGCGGCCTCGGCGAGCTGCGCAACCGGGTCGTACGGACGTCGCTGCTGTGATCGGGTGAACGGGAGAGACGATAGGCTGCCCGGCGATTGGCATGATCGACATGGCGATCGACACCACCCGGTCCGAGGCGAGGAGAACCACACACGTGACGGCCGGGCATGAGGAGTCTCCAGGGGCCGGCCGCGACGCCCGGCACGGCCCGCTGATCATCACCAGCTTCGGCCTCTACGCGCGGGGCGAGGAGAACTGGCTCTCCGTCGCGTCGGTGGTCCGGCTCATGGGCGACCTCGGGGTCGAGCCGCAGGCCGTCCGGTCCTCGATCCACCGCCTCAAGCGGCGCGGGGTGCTGGCGAGCGATCGGCACGCGGGCGCGGCCGGCTACTCCCTCGTGCCGTCGGTGCTGGAGACGCTCGCCGAGGGCGACGTCCGGATCTTCGAGCGCGTCCGAGCCGGCGCCGAGGACGGCTGGATCGTGGTGATCTTCTCCGTCCCCGAGTCCGAGCGGCAGAAGCGCCACGAGTTGCGGACCAGCCTGACCCGCCTCGGCTTCGGCACCGCCGCGCCCGGCGTCTGGGTCGCCCCCGGCAACCTGGCCGCCGAGACGCGCCGGACCCTGGACCGCCGCGGGCTCTCCGCCTACGTCGACATCTTCAGCGGCGAGCACTACGCCTTCGGCGACCTGCGCTCGAAGGTGCGCAGCTGGTGGGACCTCGCCGAACTCACCGAGCTGTACGGGGAGTTCATCGCCCGCTACCGCCCGGTGCTGGACAAGGTGAAGGCCTCCGGCGTCACCCCGCTGGAGGCCTTCCAGGTCTACGTCCCGATGCTCACCCAGTGGCGCCGCCTCCCGTACCGCGACCCGGGCCTGCCGCTGTCGCTGCTTCCCGAGGACTGGAACGGTGTCAGTGCCGGCGCCCTGTTCGACGAGCTCAACGTGACGCTGAGTACGGGCGCACGGGAACACGCGCTCGCGGTGATCCACGCCGAGCGGTGACGTCCTGCGCCGGCGTAGTTCGCCGGGGCCCGGCCAGTCCGACCAGGACACCGACGGCGGAGAGCCCGACGCCCACCCACAGGGCCGAGGTGAAGCCGTCGACGAACACGCCGGGCGTGGCGTACGCACCGGGCCGGGCGAACACGGAGGCCAGGACGGCCACGCCGAACACACCGCCGAGTTCGCGCATCGCGCTGTTCGTCCCGGCGGCCATCCCGACGTCCTCGCCGTCGACGGACGCCACCACCTCGTTGGCCACGGTCGGGAACACCAGCGAGGTGCCGATCCCGGCGACGGCCAGGGCGATCCCCAACTCGGCGAAGCCAAGGCCCGGTTGGGCGATGGCCGCCACCCAGGCGAGTCCGCAGGCCTGGAGCAGGAGACCGCCCACGATGAACGGCCGGTTCCCGTACCGGTCGGCCAGGCGCCCGGCGAGCGGTGCCACGACCATCGGCGCCGCGGTCCAGGCCAGCAGCCGCAGGCCCGCCTGCATCGGCGTGAGGCCCTGGGCCGTCTGGAAGAACTGCGCCATCAGGAAGAGCGCCCCGAACAGCCCGGCGTAGAGGAAGAAGCTGACGCCGTTGGCGGCCGAGAAGCCGCGGCGGCGGAACATCGTCAGCGGCAGCATCGGTGCCGGGGCCCGCCGCTCCCACCACAGGAACGCGCCCACGAGGGCCGCGCCCGCGATCAGCGACCCGACGACTTCGGCGCTGCCCCAGCCCACCGTGTTCGCGCGGACCAGCCCCCAGGTGATCCCGAAAAACCCGGCCCCCGCCAGGAGCAGCCCGGGCACGTCGAGGTGCGGACGAGGACCGAAGCTCTCGCGCAGGCGGGTCAGCGCGAGCGGGATCAGAGCGAGCCCGATCGGCACGTTCAGCCAGAAGATCCAGTGCCAGCTGATCCCCTGGACGACCGCGCCGCCGACCACCGGCCCGGCCGCCACCGCCAGCCCGGCGATGCCGCCCCACAGACCGATCGCCATGCCGCGCTTGCCGGCCGGGAACGCCTCGCTGATCAGGGTCAGGGTCAGCGGCATCACGAGGGCCGCCCCCGCGCCCTGCACCGCCCGGGCGGCGACCAGCGCGCCGACCGTCGGGGAGAGCGCCGCGGCGGCCGAGGCCGCGGTGAACACGGCCAGGCCGACGCCGTACATCCGCCGCCGGCCGAAGCGGTCGCCCAGCGCCGCGCCGGTGAGCAGCGAGCAGGCGAAGCACAGGTTGTACGCGTTGACCGTCCACTCCAGGTCGGTGAGGCCGCCGTGCAGCGACACCCGCAGGACGGGCAGCGCCGTGGTGACGACCAGGGTGTCGAGGGCGGTCATGAAGACGCCCAGCGAGGCCAGGACCAGGGTCCAGGCCTGGCGCGTCGGCCGTGCCGCCGCGCCGGTCTCGGTAGCCATGGCGGATGGCACCTCCTCGGTTGGCTTCCACGGGTGAGACGTACGGGGTCGGCCCGGATGGACACCGATGGCCGGTCCTCAGCGGGCGGCGCAGGATGAGTCCATCGGGGCCCGTCCCGTTCGTCCCACTGGTGACCGACCGGAACGCACCGGACGACGAGGAGGATCGAGATGCGCTACCTGCTGATGATCTGCACGGACGAGAACGCCGTCGGCGCGCTCGGGCCCGAGGAGGGCGCGGCGATGCTCGCCCAGTACACCGCCTTCGGCGAGGAGATGGGCCGGCGCGGCGTGCTCCTCGGCGGGGAGCGGCTGCGGCCGACCACGGACGCCACCACCGTGCGGGTGCGCGGCGACGAGGTGCTGGTGGCCGACGGCCCGTTCGCGGAGACGAAGGAACAGGTGGGCGGCTACTACATGGTCGACGCCCGGGACCTCGACGAGGCGATCGAGATCGCGTCGAAGATCCCCGGGGCCCGCCACGGGACGATCGAGGTGAGACCGATCTGGGAGCGATGACCGACCACGCGGCGGACGCCGTCGCCGAGACCTTCCGCTCCGAGTGGGGCCGCATCGTCGCCGTCCTGATCCGCTGGACCGGCGACTGGGACCTCGCCGAGGAGTGCGCCCAGGACGCCTTCGCGAAGGCACTGGAGCGGTGGGGCCGGGACGGCGTCCCCGCCAACCCCAGGGCGTGGCTGATCGCCACGGCCCGCAACCGGGCCGTGGACCGGCTGCGCCGTACCCGGACCGAGGCCGCGAAGCTCCGGGAGCTCGCCATGACCACCCCCGACCCCGAACCACCCGTGGTGGACGACAGCGGCATCGGCGACGACCGGCTGCGGCTGATCTTCACCTGCTGCCACCCCGCCCTGCCGCTGGAGGCCCGGGTCGCGCTCACCCTGCGGACCCTCGCCGGGCTGACCACCCCGGAGATCGCCCGCGCCTTCCTGGTCTCGGACCAGGCGATGGCCAAGCGCCTGGTCCGGGCCAAGGCCAAGATCCGCAACGCGAACATCCCGTACCGGACGCCGCCCGGCCACCTGCTGCCGGAGCGCACGGCGGGCGTGCTCGCGGTGCTCTACCTGCTGTTCAACGAGGGCTACAGCGCGACCGGGGGCGCCGACCTGATCCGGGCCGGCCTCTGCGCGGAGGCCGTCCGGCTGGCTCGCCTGCTGGTGGAGCTGATGCCGGACGAGCCCGAGGCGCTCGGCCTGCTCGCGCTCATGCTGCTGCACGACGCCCGCCGGGCGGGCCGGGTGAACGAGGCGGGTGAACTCGTCCCCCTGGAGGAGCAGGACCGAACCCGCTGGAACGCGGAGACCATAGCCGAGGGCCGCGCCGTCCTCTCCGACGCCGCCCGGCGGTCGGCTCGCCCCGGCTTCTACCAGCTCCAGGCCGCGATCGCCGCCTGTCACGCAACGGCGCGCACGGCCGCGGACACCGACTGGCCCCGGATCGCCCGCCTGTACGGCCGCCTGGCCGAGCTGACCCCCTCGCCCGTGGTCGCCCTGAACCTGGCCGTGGCGAGAGCGATGGCCGAGGGCCCGGCCGTGGGCCTGGAACTCCTCACCCACCTGTCGGACGATCCGCGGCTGGCCGACAACCACCTGCTCCCCGCCACCCGCGCCGATCTGCTCCGCCGCCTCGGCCGCCACCGGGAAGCGGCAGCCTCCTACCGCGAGGCGCTGGCGCTCGCCGGCAGCGACGCCGAACTCCGCTACCTCCGCCGCCGTCTGGCGGAGGTGGCACCACCTGACGGGCGGTAGGCCTCTGCAGGGCCCGCACGGGCCCGGGTGTTTAGGGTGGATATGTTCCGCTCGGCCGGACGTACGGAGGTGGGCGAGGTGATCCGCGGTGTCCACCTGGAGGCGCAGTGGCGGCGGGAGGCGCTGCGGACCAACCTGTGGGTCGTGCCGATCCTGGAGGTCGGGCTCGCCGGACTGCTGTTCGTGGTCACCGTGTCGCTGGACCGCGCCGCCTACCGCGGGGACCTGGACCTGCCGTCCTTCGTCATCAGCGGGACGGCCGACGCCGCGCGGCAGACCCTGGCGGCCATCGCCGCGGCGCTGATCACCGTCGTGGGCGTGGTGTTCTCCATCATGATCGTGACGCTGACGCTGGCCTCCACCCAGTTCGGTCCGCGCATGCTGCGTACCTTCATCCGGGACCGCACCACCCAGCTGACCCTCGGCACTTTCGTCGGCACGTTCGTCTACGCGATCCTCTCGCTGGTCGTCATCGGACCGGCCTCGCACGGCGACTTCGTGCCCCACCTGTCCATCACGGTGTGCATGGGCCTGGTCATGGCCGACCTCGCCGTGCTGATCTACTTCATCCACCACATCGCCACCTCCATCCAGCTGCCCCGGGTGATCGCCAGCATCGCGGCGGAGCTGTCCGAGGCGATCGAGGCGGGCGCGGGCGGGCAGGAGCCGGCGGGCGTGGCCGCGGCGGGGCCGACCGCCGCCGAACTGAACGCCCGGCTCGACACCTCGGGGGCGGCCGTCCCGGCGCCGGCCAGCGGGTACCTGCAGTTCGTCCGGCACCGCACGCTCGTGCGGATGGCGACCGAACTCGACGCCGTCATCCGGCTGGACCACCGGCCCGGGCACTTCCTGGTGCAGGGGCACCAGCTGGCCACCGTCTGGCCCGCCGAGGCGGCACCCGAGGTGGCCCGCAGCTTCGCCCGCGCCCACATCACCGGCTCGACCCGCACCCTCGCCCAGGACATCGCCTTCGCCGTCGACCAGCTGGTGGAGATCGCCATCCGGGCGCTGTCCACCGCCGTGAACGACACCTTCACCGCCCTGACCTGCATCGACTGGCTCGGCGAAGGCCTGTGCCGGATCGCCTCGCGCTGGAGCCCGAACCCGGTCCACCGGGACGAGGCCGGGTACATCCGGGTGATGACCGTCCCCGTGAGCTACGAGCGGCTGGTCCAGCGCGCCTTCGAGAAGATCCGCCAGGCCGCCCCCGGCATGCCGGCGATCCTGATCCGCCAGCTCGACGCACTCGCCGAGATCATGGCGGAGACCAGGACCGAACCGCAGCGCCGGGTGCTCCTCGCCCAGGCCGAGATGATCGAACGGCTGAGCCGGGAGTCGGTGGCCGAGGCCGCCGACCGTCATGACGTCCACCGCCGCTACCTGGCCGTCCTGGCGGCCCATGCCCACGTCACCGAACCCGGCTGACGCAGGGCCGACGTACGGAGCCCCGCCTCGGGGAGCGCCCCCATGGTCAGGCCGGGTCTTCGAAGCCGGACTCGACGGGCTCCGGCAGGTCCTCGCGGACCCAGCCCTCGTTCTCCAGCCGGATGTACTGGATGGCGACGGGCTTTTGCTGCCGTTCGCACTCCGGACCGGTCTGGCCGCGTCGGTCCGTCCAGAGGTGGAGGTTTCGGTAGTGTCGGCGCAATAGAGGAAAGCTGCCAAAGCGGCCCAAGTCTCGGTGAAAATCGGACAGTTGGACGTTAGGTCTTTCCTTTCGCCTGTCGAACCAGGAGGCCCCCCATCACGTCCGCCGCCACAGGTCTCCCCCCGCTACACCGGCTCCCCTTCGCCCCTGCCCAGCCGCCCCGGCCGACCGCGCTGGCCGACGGAACACCCGCCTGGCTGGTCACGCGCTACCGCGACGTGCGCAGGGTGCTCACCGACCCGCGCTTCACCCGGGACGACCTACACACCGTCGGCACCGGCGGGAAGGGCGCCGAGGTGGCCAGCAATCCGGCGTCGATGTTCAACCTCGACGGCCCGGACCACCACCGGCTCCGCGTTACCGTCCAGCGGGCCTTCACCCCCCGCGCGGTCGAGGCCTGGCAGCCGTGGGTCGCCGAGGCCGTCCAGCGCGCGGTGGACGCCCTGGCGGCGGGCGCGCCCCCGGTCGACCTGGTCACCGCGTTCACCCGGCCGGTGCCCTTCGCGGTGACCAGCCGCCTGATGGGGCTGGACGGCCCGGACGGCATCGACGAGGCCCGCCTGCACCGCTGGGCCCGGGTTCTGCAGGCGGACGGTGACCGCGGCGATTGCGCCGCGTCCGACCTCGCCGAATCCACCGCCTACGCCGCCGAACTGATCGCCCGCCGCCGCCGTGAGGGCGGCGAGGACCTGGTCAGCAGCCTGGTCCGCGCTGCCGACGAGGACGGCGGGATCCCGGAGAGCTGGCTCGTCTACCTGGTCTGCGGCCTGGCCGCCAGCGGCAACGAGAGCGTCACCGGCGCCCTCGGCAACGCCCTCCTCTACCTGCTCGACGAGCGCCCGGCCCACTGGCCCCGCCTCGCCGACCCCGGCGCCGCGGAACGCGCCACCGAACGGCTGCTGCACTTCATCCCGCTCGGTGACGACGAGGCCACCACCCGCCGCGCCGCCGAGCCGGTCGACCTGGGCGGGGTGACGATCCCGGCCGGCGCCGTCCTGGCCGTCAGCCTCAACAGCGCCAACCGCGACGGCACGGTCTTCCCGGACGGCCTCGACGCCGATCTCGAGACCCCGCTCGCCGCCCCGACCATGGCCTTCAGCGCCGGCCCGCACTACTGCCTGGGCGCCTGGCGGGTGCGCTTGGAGATGCGGGAGTCCCTCCAGCGCCTGGCCGCCGCCCTTCCCGGCCTGCGCCTGGTCGAGCCCGCCGCCCGGATCCGCTGGCAGCTCGGCGGCACGACCCGCAGCCCCGAGCACCTTCCGGTCACCTGGTAGCGCTTTCCGCAAAAGCGGGCGGACGCAGCCCGATTGACGTAGCGTCCACGGTTATGGATCTCGCCTTCGCCTCCCGTTTCGCCCAGGAGTGGGCCGCCGCCTGGAACTCGCGCGACCTGGAGCGCATCCTCGCGCACTACACCGAGGACGTGGTCTTCGCCTCACCCCGCATCGTGGAGTTCCTCGGCGACCCGTCCGGCGAGGTGATCGGCAAGCGGGCCCTGCGCGCCTACTGGGCCAAGGGCCTCCAGCTCCTGCCCGACCTGCACTTCACCGTCGAGGACGTCCGCGCCTCCGTCGACACGGTCGTCATCAACTACCGCAACGAGCGCGGCCAGGCCGTCGCCGAGGTGCTGACCTTCCGCGACGGCCTGGTCTGCCGCGGCCTGGGCGCCTACGGTCCCGAGGCCTGAACCGCTGCGGTCCTTCGTCGATGCGTCGAAGGACCTGTGTGAACTCACCGGTCTCCGTGCGCCGGTTGTGACGGTTCGAATGCGTCCTCGCCCGGCGAGCGTGCGCCGTCAGCCCCTGATCCCCCAGGGCGTGTCGCCGAGCCTCAGGCCAGGAAGCCCCGGAGCAGTGCGGCTGTCGCGGCGAGGTGTTCCTCGGTGGCGCGCCGGGCGGCGTCACCGTCGCCGGCGAGGATCGCCCGGACCATCGCCCGGTGCTGCTCGGCGGCGTGCTCGATGTTCCGGTCCAGCATCGGGATGGCGTTGAGCAGGTCGTTGAGGCGCATCCTGGCCTCGGCGATGGCCGCGGCGAGGGTGGGGGAGCCGGTGAGCTCGCCGATGGCGAGGTGGAAGCGCGAGTCCAGCTGGCGGTAGTGCTCCGGCGGGGCTCCCTCCAGGTCGGTCAGCCGGCTCTCCAGGTGGGCTCTCTGGTCGGGGGAGAGGGCGCGGCGTGCGGTCGCCTCGGCGGCGCCGACCTCCAGCACCTGGCGGTAGGCCAGCGCGTCCTCCAGTGCGCCGCCGAGGTCGCGGGCCGCCCGGCGCAGGTCGGCGACATCCGGTGCGGGCATCCGGTAGGTGACGAAGGTGCCGCCGTACCGGCCGCGGCGGGGTTCGACGCAGCCGGCCTGCTGCAGCGTGCGGAGCGCCTCGCGCAGGGTCTCCCGGCTGACGCCGAGCCGGGCGGCGAGGTCCCGTTCGGCGGGCAGCCGGTCGCCGAAGCCGAAGACGCCGAGCTTGATCGCCTGGAGCAGCCTCTCGACGGTCTCCTCGAAGGCGTTGCCGGTCCGGACCGGGCGGAAGATCGCCCCGGCCTGCCAGTCGAGCCGCGCCTGCTCACGTGCTTCGTCCAGGTCCACGCCGGAATCGTACCTACGAGCGGGTTCTCGGACTCGTTCCGTCTCGTTCCCTCTTCGCTCTTGACGCGGCCCGGGCCCAACCGGAACGATGCTGCTCACCCACCCCAATGGCCTGATTCCAGACCATTGAAGAGCCGTCCGAACCGTCGAACCCGCCGGGGCGACCGCGCCACGCCGTCGTGGCCGTGTGCTCCCCCGGCACACCTCAACCCCCAGGGGTGCCCATGACCGACGCACGCTCACCCGACCACCCTGCCCCCGCCGTGTTTCCGGAGAACACCGCCCCCGTTTCCGCAGACGAACAGCGGCTCCGCGAACTGGGCTACACCCAGGAACTGGCCCGCTCGATGTCGGGCTTCTCCAACTTCGCCGTCTCCTTCTCCATCGTCTCGATCCTCTCCGGCTGCCTGACCCTGTACGGGACGGGGATGAACACCGGCGGCCCCGCCATGATCATCTGGGGCTGGCCCGTGGTCGGCCTGCTGACGCTCTGCGTCGGCCTGGCGATGGCCGAGATCTGCTCCAGCTACCCGACCGCCGGCGGGCTCTACTACTGGTCCGCCAAGCTCGCCCGCACCCGCGGCCCGGCCTGGAGCTGGTTCACCGGCTGGTTCAACTTCCTCGGCCAGGTCGCGGTGACCGCCGGCGTCGACTACGGCGCCGCCTTCTTCACCAACGCCTTCCTCACCCTCCAGTTCGGCATCGAGGCCAGCCCCGAGCACACCATGGAGATCTTCGCCGTCATCCTGCTGGCGCACGGTCTGCTCAACACCCTGGGCGTACGCCTCGTCGCCGTCCTCAACAACCTGTCCGTCTGGTGGCACCTGGTCGGCGTCGCCGCCATCGTCGGCGCGCTCGTCCTCCTCCCCGACCAGCACGCCTCCGCCTCGTTCGTCTTCACCGAGTTCGTCAACAACACCGGTTTCCAGAACCAGTTCTACGTCGCGATGCTCGGCCTGCTGATGGCCCAGTACACCCTCACCGGCTACGACGCCTCCGCGCACATGACCGAGGAGACCCACGATGCCGCCCGCTCCGGCCCGCGCGGCATCGTCAACGCCATCACCGTCTCCCTGGTCGCCGGCTGGGTGCTGCTGCTCGGCATCACCTTCGCCATCCGGGACTACGACGGCGCACTCAACAGCGACACCGGCGTGCCGCCCGCGCAGATCTTCATCGACGCCATCGGCGCCGACGGCGCGAAGCTCCTGCTGCTCATCGTCATCGGCGCCCAGTTCTTCTGCGGCATGGCCTCCGTCACCGCCAACTCCCGCATGATCTACGCCTTCTCCCGGGACGGCGCGCTGCCCGGCTCACGCCTCTGGCACCGCATCGACCCGCGCACCCAGACCCCGACCAACGCGGTCTGGATGGCGACCGGCGGCGCGCTGCTGCTCGGGCTGCCCGCGCTCTGGAACACCACCGCCTACACCGCCGTGACCTCCATCTCCGTCATCGGCCTCTACATCTCCTACGTCATCCCGGTGTACCTGCGGCTGCGCCAGGGCGAGGACTTCCCTCGCGGACCCTGGCACCTGGGCCGGTGGAGCCGGCCGATCGGCGTCGTCGCGGTCGGCTGGACGGCGGTGATCACCGTCCTGTTCATGCTCCCCACCGTCAGCCCGATCACCGCCGAGAGCTTCAACTACACCCCCGTCGCCGTGGCCGTCGTGCTCGGCTTCGCCGGCCTGTGGTGGCTGGCCTCCGCCCGGCACTGGTTCACCGGGCCCCACGTCCAGAGCACGCCACCCGAGCCCGACGCACGGGACACCGAACTGGAGGTCCGATGACCAGCCCCCGGCTCACCCTCGACGAGCTGCGCGCCCGCGTCGCCGACGGGTCCGTCGACACCGTCGTGCTCGCCATGACCGACATGCAGGGGCGCCTCCAGGGCAAACGCGTCGCCGCCGAGTACTTCCTCACCGACGTCGTGCCCGGTGCCGCGGAGGGCTGCGGCTACCTGCTGGCCGTCGACATCGACATGAACACCGTCGAGGGCTACGAGATCTCCTCCTGGGAGCGCGGCTACGGAGACCTGGTGCTGCGCCCCGACCTCGCCACCCTGCGGGCCGTGCCCTGGCACCCCGCCACCGTCATGGTCCAGTGCGACGTCACCCACCACGACGGCAGCCCCGTCGCCGTCTCCCCGCGGCAGGTCCTGCAACGCCAGCTGGACCGCCTGGCCGGCTACGGCTGGCAGGCCCACGCCGCCACCGAGCTGGAGTTCATCGTCTTCCGGGACAGCTACGAACAGGCCTGGGACAAGGACTACACCCGGCTCACCCCGGCGAACCAGTACAACGTGGACTACTCGATCCTCGGTACCGGCCGGATCGAGCCCCTGCTGCGCCGGCTCCGCAACGACATGGCCGGCGCCGGCCTCACCGTCGAGTCCGCCAAGGGCGAGTGCAACCTCGGCCAGCACGAGATCGCCTTCAAGTACGCCGACGCCCTCACCACCTGCGACAACCACGCCGTCTACAAGACCGGAGCCAAGGAGATCGCCGCCCAGGAGGGCTGCAGCCTCACGTTCATGGCGAAGTACGACGAACGCGAGGGCAACTCCTGCCACATCCACCTCAGCCTGCGCGACCAGCAGGGCGCACCCGTGTTCGCCGGCGACCGGCCGCACGGCTTCTCCCGCACCATGGAGCACTTCCTTGCCGGGCAGCTCGCCTGCCTGGCCGACTTCGCCCTGCTGCTCGCACCCACCGTCAACTCCTACAAGCGCTACGTGCCCGGCAGCTTCGCGCCCACCGCCATCGCATGGGGCCGCGACAACCGCACCTGCGCCCTGCGTGTGGTCGGCCACGGCCCGTCGCTGCGCTTCGAGAACCGCGTCCCCGGCGGCGACGTCAACCCGTACCTCGCGATCGCCGCCCTGATCGCGGCCGGGCTGCACGGCGTCGAGCAACAGCTCGAACTCGAACCGGAGTTCACCGGCAACGCGTACGCCTCCGACGCGCCCAGGGTGCCCGCCACCCTGCGCGACGCGGTCGACGCCTTCGAGCGCAGCGCCGTCGCCACCGAGGCCTTCGGCAAGGACGTCGTCCGGCACTACACCCACGCCGGACGCACCGAACTCGCGGCCTACGACAGGGCGGTGACCGACTGGGAGCGGCGCCGCGGATTCGAGCGGCTGTGAGCCGCGACCGCCGACGACCGCTGATCGGCGTCACCAGCTACCAGGACGACGCCGCCTGGTCCGTCTGGAACCAGCGCGCCTCCCTCGTGCCCCAGACGTACGTCGACGCCGTCGTCCGCGCGGGCGGCACCCCGGTGCTGCTGCCGCCGCAACCCGGCGGGGCCGACCACCTGCTCGACGCCCTGGACGGGCTCGTCCTCGCCGGCGGACCGGACGTCGACCCGGCCCGGTACGCGGCGACCGCCGATCCGCGCACCGGCCCGCCCCACCACGCACGGGACGACTGGGAGAGCAGACTCCTGGGCGCCGCGCTGGCCCGGGACCTGCCGTTGCTCGGCATCTGCCGCGGCATGCAGCTGCTCAACGTCGAACTCGGCGGCACCCTCCTCCAGCACCTGCCCGACGGGAGCCACCAGATCGTCCCTGCCCGCTTCGTCCGCCACCGCGTCGGCCTGGTGGAAGGCAGCCGGCTCGCCGCCGTCCTGGGGCCGGCCGCCGAGGTCTCCTGCTACCACCACCAGGCCGTCGACCGGCTCGGCACCGGCTTGCAGGCCAGCGCCCGGAGCGCGGACGGCACCGTCGAGGCGCTCGAACTGCCGGGCCACCGCTTCGCGTTGGGCGTCCAGTGGCACCCCGAGACCGACCCCGACGACCTGCGCCTCTTCCACGCCCTGATCACCGCCAGCCACCGGGAGACCACCCCATGACCGAACCGGACCTCTTCGAGGTCGTCAACCCCGCCACCGAGGAGGTGATCACCACCGTCGAACTCGCCGGGCTCGCCGAGACCGACGCCGCCGTCGCCCGCGCCCGCGCCGCCTTCGACACCTGGCGCCGGGTGGCCCCCGCCGACCGGGCCCGGCTGCTGCGCGCCTTCGCCGCCGCCGTCGACGCCGACCGCGAGCACCTCGCCGCACTGGACGTCGCCAACGCCGGCCACACCATCGGCAACGCGCGCTGGGAGGCGGGCAACGCGCGTGACGTCATCGAGTACTACGCCGCCGCCCCCGAGCGGCTGTTCGGCCGGCAGATCCCCGTCGCCGGCGGCATCGACGTCACCTTCCAGGAACCGATCGGCGTGGTCGGGGTCATCGTGCCGTGGAACTTCCCGTTGCCGATCGCCGCCTGGGCCCTGGCCCCGGCACTGGCCGCCGGCAACACCGTCATCGTCAAACCGGCCGAACTCACCCCGCTCACCGCCCTGCGCCTCGGCGAACTCGCCCTCCAGGCCGGGATCCCGGAGGGCGTGCTGCAGATCCTGCCCGGCCGCGGACCGGTCGTCGGACAGCGCTTCGTCACCCACCCCGACGTGCGCAAGGTGGTGTTCACCGGCTCGACCCGGGTCGGCAAGGAGATCATGGCGGGCTGCGCCGCCCAGGTGAAGCCCGTCACCCTCGAACTCGGCGGCAAGAGCGCCAACATCGTCTTCGCCGACGCCGATCTCGCCAGGGCCGCCGCGACCGCACCGTACGCGGTCTTCGACAACGCCGGCCAGGACTGCTGCGCCCGCTCCCGGATCCTGGTCGAAGCATCCGTGTTCGACGAGTTCCTGGCACTCCTGGAACCAGCCGTCCGCGGGGTGCGGGTCGGCGACCCGGCCGACGAGAAGACCGAGATGGGCCCGCTGATCTCCGCCGCCCACCGGGCGCGGGTCTCCTCCTACGTCCCGGACGGGTCGGCCGTCGCCTTCCGTGGCAGCGCCCCCGACGGGCCCGGCTTCTGGTACCCGCCGACCGTCCTCGCGCCCGTGCGGCACGACGACCGCGCCTTCACCGAGGAGATCTTCGGCCCGGTCGTCGCGGTCGTCCCGTTCCGCGACGAAGAGGACGCCCTGCGCATCGCCAACGCCACGGAGTACGGGCTGTCCGGCTCCATCTGGACGAGGGACGTCGGGCGCGCACTGCGGGTCTCGCGCGGCGTCGACGCCGGCAACCTCTCCGTCAACTCGCACTCCTCGGTGCGCTACACCACGCCGTTCGGCGGCTTCAAGCAGTCCGGACTCGGCCGCGAGCTCGGCCCGGACGCCCTCGACGCCTTCACCCAGACCAAGAACGTCTTCATCTCCACGGAGGATTGATCAGCATGACCCAGCGACTCGACGGCCGGGTGGCCGTCATCACCGGCGCGGGCAGCGGCATCGGCCTGGCGACCGCCCGCCGTTTCGCCTCCGAGGGCGCCAAGGTGGTCTGCGTCGATCTCGACGCGGAGACCGGGGCCAAGGCCGCGAGCGAGGTCGGCGGCCTCTTCATCGAGGCCGACGTGACCGACGAGCAGGCGGTGCGCGACCTCTTCCAGCGGGTCGTCGACGAGTTCGGGCGCCTGGACATCACCTTCAACAACGCGGGCATCTCCCCGCCGGACGACGACTCCATCCTGGTCACCGGCCTGGACGCCTGGAAGCGCGTCCAGGAGGTCAACCTGACCAGCGTCTACCTGTGCTGCAAGTACGCCATCCCGCACATGCAGCGGCAGGGCAAGGGCTCGATCATCAACACCGCCTCGTTCGTCGCCGTGATGGGCGCGGCCACGTCGCAGATCTCCTACAGCGCCTCCAAGGGCGGAGTGCTGGCCATGTCCCGCGAGCTGGGCGTGCAGTTCGCCCGCGAGGGCATCCGGGTCAACGCCCTGTGCCCCGGCCCGGTGAACACCCCGTTGCTGCAGGAACTGTTCGCCAAGGACCCGGAGCGGGCCGCCCGCCGACTGGTCCACATCCCGCTCGGCCGCTTCGCCGAGCCCGAGGAGATCGCCGCCGCGGTGGCCTTCCTCGCCTCCGACGACTCGTCCTTCATGACCGCCAACACCTTCCTCGTCGACGGCGGCATCTCCGGCGCCTACGTGACGCCGCAGTAGCGGCGGCCGACCCCGGAGGACGCCGACGGCTCGTCCGCCCCTGCCTTGGGGCGGACGAGCCGTCGGCGGTACGGGCCTGCTCCCCTCATGCGGGGCAGGCGGGCCATGTGCGTCAGGTGAGGCGGCGGAAGGCGGTGTGGAGGCGGCGGGCGTCGCGGAGACGCTGCTCGTAGGTGGCGCCGAGGGCGAGCAGGAGAAGGCCGGCGGCGGCGAGCGGGGCCCAGCGGGGGAGGAGGCCGAGGGCCTGGACGACGGTGGGAGCGAGCTCGTGGACGGCGACCACGAGGAGGGTGGCGCCGCCGAGGACGACTGGGCTCTGGAGGCGCAGACGCACGCCGAGGACGGTAGCGGTCAGCGCCGCGCAGCCGAGCAGCAGGGGCCGCAGCCAGTGGCCGTCCGCGAAGAGGGCGGGCACGCTGGGTAGCAGGCCGACGGCCAGGCCGAGGCCGTACGCCGGCCAGGAGCCGATCTCGGGGAAACGGCGCCGCCGCAGGTGGCCGAGGACGAGTGCCGCGGCCGCGACGGACAGGCCGTACGCCTCGGGCTCGCGGATCTCCCACTGCGCGAGCCGGATCCAGGAGGCGCCGATCAGCAGCGCGACTCCCACACCCGGGGCAATCTGCCGGCGGTCGGCCCGCAGTGCGACGCCGAGGGCGGCCACCCCGGCCACCGCCAGGTCGAAGGAGAGACGGCCGGGGTGGTCCGTCGTCAGCAGCAGGGCGACGGCGGCGAGTCCGTACCCGGCGACCTCGACCGCGAGCGCGACGGGCCGCGCGTCGATCCGAGCCGCCACCGGGGCGGTGGCGACGGCGACCGCGAGGACGGCGAGCAGCAGGTCGGGCAGCGCGAACCCGGCCGTGGCGCCGACGGCGGCCGCCTCCGCACCGAGCGCCACGACAGCCAGGGCGGCGGTGACGGCGGGGGCCGGGCGCCCACGGACGGTCAGCGCGACGGCGAGCGCCGCGCCGAGCGCCAGGACGGCGATGGTGGCCGGACGGTCGGCGAGCGCCCAGAGAAGTGCCAAGGTGGCCGCGGTGGCCGGCCCCGCCACGATCTGCTGACGGGCCGCCGCCCACCAGCCGCCCGCGAGCGCGAGCGCCGTCACGACGCCCACCACCACCGGGTACGGCAGGCCGAAGGCCACGGGCAGCAGCGCGAGCGCCACCGCCGTCATCGCCGACAGCGCCGCATCCGCCCCGTCCACGGTGAACCCGAGCACCCGGACGGTCCCGGCAGTGGCGACCAGCAGCCAGAGGCAGGTCAGCGCGGCGGTCGACGCGTGCCAACTCCAGCCCGGCGTAAGCCCGTTCACCCAGGCCGCACGAAGGTGTGCCGATGTCGACGGCTCGAACACTGCGGGCAGCAGCTGCACCGCCGACACCAGCGCGGCGGCCGACACCACACCGCCCGCCACCACCAGCAATCCGACCGGGATCACCCGCCCGTCGCGCCGACCCCGCCGCAGCCGTGCGGCGGCCGCGACGGTGAGAAGGGCGGCCGGTGCGGCGTAGCCGACCGCGCCCCAGCCCGCCGGGAGCAGGGTGCAGAGCGTTCCACCGGCAGCCGCCAGCGCCGCCGCACCCGCCGTGGCGGCGGCCGTACGACGGGCCGTGGTGCCCAGCCCGGGGTAGCCGAACCGGGGGTGGGGCAGGGCGACGGCGAGGGCGAGCAGAGTGAGGGCGCCGAGCGGCAGCCAGGCCTGGAGCGAGACGGCGAGCCGGTCGTCGTCGGACTTGTGCCACAGGTCGAGCCCGGCCGCCAGCGAGGCGTTCAGGGCGAGCGCGCCCGCGGTCGCGGTCCAGACGGTGGTGATGACGACGGCGGCGGGGAGCAGGGCATTCATCCGCAGCCGAGTGCGCCACTGCGGGCGTCCGGCGAGCTCCCGCAGCAACGGGTAGTCCACGGCGGCGGTGGCGACCATCGCGGTGGCCGGGGCGGTGAAGGAGTCGAGGCGGAGGGCGAACACGAGCAGCAGCCCGGGCAGCCGGGCCAGCAGGAAGCCGGCCAGCAGCGGCACCCGCAGCCGCAGCGCGCAGCCGTACGCCACCGAACCGGTGGACACCAGGGTGGTGACGAAAGCCCAGTAGCCGGGGGCGCGCACGGCGTCGAGCCCGGCCAGCCCGGCGTACCGCAGGGCGAGGCAGTCCACCAGGACCAGGGCGAGGCCGATCGCGGCGAAGGTCTCGGCGGTGGCCGAGAGCCGGCGGCGACGCAGTGGCAGCGGGGCGGCGAGGGCGCAGCCGGTCACCGCGAGCAGCACGGCGGTGCGTCCGCCGATGTCGAGCCGGCCCCAGCTGACCACCGTGAACACCAGTGCGGCGATGCTCACCAGCACGCCGCCGAGCACCAGCAGCACGTTCTGGGCGGACCGGCCGGAAACCTCGGGCCCTACAGGCTGCGGCACGCTCCGCACCTGCGGCGGCGGGGGAGCCGCGACGGGCCGGTCGCGCAACGCCCGCAGCTTGGCGAGCAGCTCCGCGCGCAGCCGCAGCAGCGTCTCCCGCTGCTGCTCGACAGCCTCGAGCCCCTTCTCCACCTGCCGGAGCCGCTCGGCCAGGCCGCCGTGCAGCGGCAGCCGGCAGGCGGGGCAGCGGGCGGGCATGGTCGGGTCGAGCGTGGCGCCGCAGTCGGGGCACCCGAGCGGTGCGCGAGGCGGCTGCCCGGGTACGGGCGGCATGCTGCTGGTCATGGTCGGGAGTCTGGCCGCTGGTGCGAGGCGCGCGCATGAGTAGCCGTACTCAATTCGATCAGGGCCGGGTGCTCGGCGGGCGGAAGCGGCCCGTCGGGGGAGTCCCTGGCCCGGGCTCCCGGTCCGGCCAGGCCGGAAGGGCGCGACAGCGCCTCGCGGTGCTCACCTTCGAGTTCGCGCACGGCTCGGCCGTCCCGCCGCCGCCTGGCTCAGTCCGCCGTCTCCCCGAGGTAGGCGGCGCGCACCCGCGGGTCGTTGAGCAGTTCGCCGGCCGAGGCGGTCATCACGATCGACCCGGTCTCCAGGACGTAGCCGCGGTGGGCGAGTTTGAGCGCCTGCGCGGCGTTCTGCTCGACCAGCAGGACGGTCGTCCCCTGGATGTTGATCTCCCGGATGATGTCGAAGATCTGCGTCACGATCAGCGGTGCCAGGCCCATCGACGGCTCGTCGAGGAGCAGCAGGCCCGGGCGGCCCATCAGCGCCCGCCCGATGGCGAGCATCTGCTGCTCACCGCCGGAGAGGGTGCCGGCCTGCTGGCCGCGCCGCTCGGCGAGCACGGGGAACAGGCCGAAGACGCGGTCGAGGTCCTCCTTGGGGACACCTCGGAAGCGGTAGGCGCCCATCTCCAGGTTCTCCAGGACGGACATGGCCGGGAACACCCGCCGACCTTCGGGGGCGTGCCCGATCCCCAGGCCGACCACCTCGTGCGGCGGGACGCCGTCGATCCGCAGGCCGTGGAAGTGGATCTCGCCCTGCCGGGGCCGCAGCAGGCCGGAGATCGCCTGCAGGGTGGTGGTCTTGCCGGCGCCGTTGGCTCCGAGCAGGGTCACCACCTCGCCGTCCTCGACGGTCAGGTCGGTGCCCTTGAGCGCCTCGATCGCACCGTACGCGACGTGCAGTGCGCGGAGCTCCAGGACGGGTACCGGTACCGGTTTCTCGGTGGCCGTCATCTCTCACCCTCCGCCTCGGCCGAGCCCAGGTAGGCCTCGATCACCGCCGGGTCGCGCTGCACCTCGGCCGGGCGGCCGTGGGCGATCACCTTGCCGAAGCTGAGTACCGTCACCCGGTCCGCCACCGACATCACCAGCCGCATGTCGTGCTCGATCAGTAGGACGGTCACCCCGAGGTCCCGGTTGATCTGCCGGATCAGCTGCTCCAGCTCGCGCTTCTCGGTCGGGTTGGTGCCCGCCGCGGGCTCGTCCAGCAGGAGCAGCGCCGGGTCGGTCGCGAGGGCGCGGGCGATCTCCAGCCGCCGCTGGACGCCGTACGGGAGCGAGGAGGCCAGCTCGTTGGCGACCGGGCGCAGGCCGACGAAGTCCAGCAGTTCCTCGGTCGTGGCGTCGCTGCGCCGGTCGTTGGCCCGGGCGTGCGGCAGGTGCAGCATGGCGCCGACCGGGCCGGTGCGCTGTCCGGTCTCGGCCGCGACCTTGACGTTCTCGTAGGCGGAGAGGGCCGCGAACAGCCGGATGTTCTGGAAGGTCCGCGCGATGCCGGCCTGGTTGACCATGTGCGGCTTGCGGCTGCGCCGGCGCCGCGCGGAACCGCTGACCAGCTGGACGGCGCCGGCGGCGGTGGGCGGTGCGAACTCGATGGTGCCTTCCTGCGGCGTGTACACGCCGGTGAGGCAGTTGAACAGCGAGGTCTTCCCGGCCCCGTTCGGCCCGATGACGGCGAGGATCTCGCCCCGCGCGACGGTCAGGTCGACATCGCTGAGGCTGGTCAGACCGCCGAAGCGCAGGGTGACGCCGCGGACGGTCAGCAGCGGCTTTCCGTCGTCCGTCGTGGCGCGGCCGTTCGTGGGGGTCGCCATCACGCCCTCCCCTCGGGAGACTCGGACATCGCGTCGGCGTCCGCGATCCCCTGGGCGGCGAGGCCCAGCTCACGCCGGCGGCGGCGGGACGGGATCAGGCCCTGCGACCGGAAGATCATCATCACTACCAGGATCGCACCGATCCAGATCGGGATGTCCTCCTGGCGGACGAGCTCCTGCTCCTGGAAGACCGCGGGCAGGAAGGTCAGCAGCGCGGCGCCCACGATCACGCCGATCAGCGAGCCCATCCCGCCGAAGATCACGTACGAGAGCACGCTGATCGACAGCACCACCGGGAAGCTCGCCGGGTTGATGTAGCCGATGCGCGAGGCGTACAGGACACCGGACAGGCCGGAGGTGGACGCACCGATCGCGAAGGCCATCAGCTTGTACTTGACGGTCGGTACGCCGTTGGCCGCCGCGGCGACCTCGTCCTCCCGGATCGCCGTCCAGGACCGACCGACCTTGGAGTGTTCGAGACGGCTGAACAGGAACACCACGATCGCCAGCATCCCGATGAACAGGTACCAGTACGGGAGCGAGTCCAGGCCCCACTGGTAGTGGATGCCGAGGATGTCGATCGAGAAGTGCGGGATGCCTCCGGCGCCCTGGTTGCCGCCGGTCCAGGTGTCCTTGTTGACCAGGAACAGCTGGACGATCTCGTGGAAGCCCAGGGTCACGATCGCCAGGTAGTCGCCGCGCAGCCGTAGCGTCGGTGCGCCCAGCAACAGCCCGGCGACCAGACAGACCAGCACGGCGATCGGCAGGATGACGAACGGGTTGAGGGCGAACGGTGGCTTCACCGGCAGCGCCCGGGTGAAGTACGCGCAGGTGTAGGCGCCGATCGCGAAGAAGGCCACGTAGCCCAGGTCGAGCAGGCCGGCCCAGCCGACCACGACGTTGAGGCCGACGGCGAGCAGCACGAACACCGCGACCTGGTCGACCAGGACGCGCTGGTAGAACTCGCTGACGAACTGGGGCAGGACGATCGCCGCCACCGCGACGGCGAGCAGCAACAGCCGCTGGTTGAGCCGCCGGTCCGCGATCCGGCGCCACTGCGCCCGTGCGCCCGCCGTCCGTTCGGTGAGCTGCGCCCCGACGCCGCGGGCCTGCCACACCTCCAGCAGCGCCCAGACGACGACGGCGGCGATCAGCCAGCCGATCAGCGCGGCCGAGCCGAGGGTCTCGCGCAGGACGAGCCAGTGGTCGGTGGGTGTGCCCTCCTGGGTCGAGGTCAGCACGGTGAGCAGCGCGCCCACGGCCAGCCAGCCGACCAGGCGCATCCAGCGCGGGGGGATCCGGCGCGAGCGCGGGACCCGTACGGGGGCCTTGTCGACGGTCATGCCGCACGCCCCAGTCGCTGGCCGAGGAGGCCGGTCGGGCGGAACATCAGCACGAGGATCAGGACGACGAAGGCCACGACGTCGATCCACTGGCTGGACATGCAGGACTGGCTGAGGCTCTCCACGATGCCCAGCAGCAGGCCGCCGAGCATGGCGCCGCGGATGTTCCCGATCCCGCCGAGCACCGCCGCGGCGAAGGCCTTGATGCCGGGCAGGAAGCCCATCTGGTAGTGCACGTTGAGGTACGTGCCGAACAGGAATCCGGCCGCGCCGCCGAGCAGGCCGCCGATCACGAAGGTCTGTGAGATGACCCGGTTGATGTTGACGCCCATCAGGCTTGCGGTCTGCGCGTCCTGGGCCACCGCACGGATGCCGGAGCCGAGCTTGGTCCGGTGCACCACGCCGTCCAGCAGCACCATCATGGCGAGCGCGGTGCCGATGATCACCAGCTGCTGCACCCGGACCTGGGCGCCGAACAGGGTGAACACCACGCCGTTGTGGTACAGCTCCGGGATGTCGGTGCGGTCGCGGCCGAACAGCTTGCCGGCCAGGTTGAACAGGAACAGCGAGGCGCCGATCGCGGTGATCAGGTAGACGAGGCGGGGTGCGTTGCGCCTGCGCAGCGGCCGGTAGGCGACGCGTTCCAGCAGGAAGGCGACGACGGCGCCGAAGAACGCGCCGCCGAGCAGGCCGGCCACGGTGTAGAGGACCGACTGCGCGCCGTGCGGGGTGACGCCCGTGGTGACCAGGGCCTGGGTGATGAAGAGACCCGCGAAGCCGCCGGTCATGAATACCTCGCTGTGCGCGAAGTTGATCAGCTGCAGGACGCCGTACACCAGGGTGTAACCGATGGCGATCAGGGCGTAGAGGGAGCCCAGGGTGATCCCGGGGACCAGGAACTGCCAGAAGTGGTCGGTGAGACACATGCGGCGATCGACCTTCCGCCTGGGAGTCGCGGGACGCCCGCGCGGTGGTCGCGCAGGCGTCCGAACTGGTAGCGGGACCGCCCGTGCGGGCGGTCCCGGAGGGAGATCATCCGGAGATCAGCTTGTCGACGGTGCCGATCGCGGTGATCTGGCTGTTCTTGACCTCGTAGACGTAGATTCCCTTCTCGGTGACCTCGCCGTTGGGCTGGAACTTGATCTGCTTGGTGAGGCCCTTGTAGTCGACGCCGCGCAGGCCGTCCACGACCTTGGCCCGGGTGACGTTGGACCCGAGCGGCTTCATCACCTGGATGAACGTGTTGGTGACGTCGTAGCCCTCGGGCGAGTAGGTGCCCGGAGGCTGGTTCGCCAGTGCCGTGTAGTCGGAGACGAACTTCTTGGCCGCCTCGTCCGACGACGCCGTCGCCGACAGGCACGGGCAGGTCATCTGCCAGCCCTCGCTCGCGGAGCCGCCCAGCTGGATGAACTTGGGGTCGTTGGTGCCGTCGTCCGACATCGCCTTGCCGGTGAACGAGGTGTTCTTCAGGGCCTTGGCGAGCGGGGCCGCGTCGGCGTAGTAGCCGGCGTAGTAGACCGCCTGAGCGCCGGAGTTGGCGACCTTCGTGGCTACTGCGGAGTAGTCGTTGGTCCCGGCGGCGACGCTGTCGCCGGTCACCTGGACGCCGTTCGCGGTCAGCTGGCTCTTGATGTTGCCGGCCAGGCCCACGCCGTAGTCCGACTTGTCGTCGATCAGGTAGACCGACTTCACCTTGAGGACCTTGGTCATGTAGTCGGCGGCCGACAGGCCCTGCGCGGAGTCCGGCGGGACGATCCGGAAGAAGGTCTTGAAGCCGTTGGCCGGGTCGGTGAGCGAGGAGTTGGTCGCCGATGCGCTGACCGAGGCCATACCTGCCTGGGTGAACAGCGGTTCCGCGGCCTTGGTGGCGCCCGAGAAGGTCGGGCCGACGACACCGATCACGCTGCTGTCGCCAATGAGCTGCTGGGCCGCGGTCGGTCCCTTGGCGGGGTCGCCCTGGTCGTCGGCCTCCTTCACCTTGAGGGTGAACGGCAGGTCGCCCTTCGCGTTGGCCTGCTGGACGGCGAGCTTGACTCCCCAGTCGATGTTGATGCCGAGCTGGGCGTTGGGGCCGGTCAGGGGGCCCTGGAAGCCGATGGTGTACGTCGGCTTGCCGCCACCGCCGCCGCCCCCCTTGCTGCCTCCGCTGGAACACGCGGACAGTGCCAGTGCGCCGGCGATGACCGGCGCGCCGGCCATGATGATCATTCTTCTGCGCACGATGCACCTCTTGGGCTTGTGCTTATCCGATTTTGGGGCAAATCGGCTTTAAGGCCAGTTTGGGGCAAATCGGTTTAAGTCAAACATGCGATTCCGGAGCGGGGACGGCAGGCGAAAACGGACACGCCGAGGCGGGCGCCGTCGGTGCCAGTGCCCCGTCGGCCCGCCGGCGCCCGCTGGATCCTCGAGGCCGAGGCTCGCCCCGGGCAACCGCCGCCCGGCAGATTCTCGCCCCGGACCATCGCGAGCTCGTTCAGGCGATGGTCGAGGGCGCGGTCCCGATCACGGAGGCGCCCACAGCCTTGGCGGGACAGGCGATAGGCACCCCGAAGCCCAGCAGCAGGACGTTCCCAGTGGCCGGCGCGGCGAAGGCGTGCCCGAGCCCGAGGAAGGTGACGGCGTCGATCGCCCCGGCGCTCACGGTCGGCGCGGACATCGCCGGGCTGATACGGGCGTGGCCGCGGGTGGGATCGGCGGGAACGCTGCCGGTCTGCCCACGCCGCGGGCGCCGGCCGCTGGAAATGCCAGGTCTCCGGTCGCTCGCCGCCGTCGGCAGCATGCCGCCATGACGACGAATGAGCCCGCGACGACGGCCGATGCGGTGCGGGAGCCGCGCGAGATCGCCCGCTGGTGGGCGGACCGGCTGCCGCTGGCCCGCTGGTGGGCCGCCGAGATCGTCGGCGGCTGGCTCGATCCTGTGGAGGGCGCCGAGCTCATCATCGACGACATCGTCGAAGTCCATAGCGAATGCTGGGAGTTGGCGCCAATGGTCGATGCCGTGCTCACCATCTGGGGGCCCCGGTGCGCCCGAGCTGTCGGCGGCCGATGTCACCGCCTGCCTGACCCGAGCCGCCCACGCCGTCCTCGCCCGCATTCCGGCGCCGCCCGCAGCATCCGGGCTGTGACCCGGCAGGGAGTGCGGCAGGCACCGCGCGAAGGCCGCGGTCAGGGGACGTCGGCGGTGCCGTCAGGCGTCGGACAGCTGGGCGTACGACCGCATCGCCGGGCGGTCCTGCGGCAGTCCCCAGGCCCGCAGGATGTCCACGAAGTTCATCCAGCGCCAGGTGGCCTCGTCGCGTTCGGCAAGTACACGTATCAGCCGCTGCCGCCGCTCGTCGAGGTCGGGGAACGACGGCAGGGGTCCGTGCTGCGTGCCGAACGCCAGGCGCAGGGCCGCCGCGGTGACGGCGAAGGCCGGGACGCCCGAGGTCCGGGCGAGCCCGTCGGTCACCGCGTCGAGGGCTTCGTCGGGGTGGGTGTCGGCGAGCAGCGTGAGCGATACGGCGGCGTAGCCGCGCAGGTCGCCGTCGTGGAAGGCGATGCCGGGCGGGCCCGGCTCCGGGGGAGTGGCCTCGGCGGCGGCCAGCTCGGCGAGCACCGCCGCGGTCAGGTCCGGGTCATTCGCCGGGTCGTCCGCCGCGTCATCGGCCGCCGGGGCGTCGTCGGTCGCCAGCCGCGCGAGCGCGACGGCGGCCGCCCAGCGCGGGAGCCGGTCCTCGGCGGTCAGGAAGGGGCGCAGGCGCGGGACGAGCGAACGGTCGCCGAGCAGTCCGACGGTCACCAGGGCGGTGGCGGTGACAGCGGCCTGCGCTTCTTCCCCGTCAGGGGCGTTGTCCAGCAGGGCGAGCAGGTGCGGCAGCGTGTGCGGGGCCTCCTCGGGGAACCAGGCCAGCAGGTACGCGGTCGCCGCGCGGACGCCCGGGTCGGGGTCCGCCAGCAGCGCGACCAGCCGCGGCACCTCGCCGCGGACGGCGTCGTACGCACCGAGTTCCGAGTTCATGGCTTCCAGATGCTCGTCGTACTCGAAGCAGGTGCGCCGGAACTCCCGGCTTTGGCGCTCGTTCTCGTCGGCGGCCTCGGCGACCCAGGCGTCGAACTCGGCGAGAATGGTGGCCTCGTCCTTCGCGGTGAACTCGGCGTGTGAGCGCCGCCACGGGGCGATCGCCACGCCGCAGGGCAGGTGCGCGTTGTCGTAGCCGATCGCCAACGAGGCCAGCAGTCGGAGGACTTCGGCCCGCTCCGGCAGGGTGGTGTCCGCGGCCATGCGGGCCAGGAAGGGCACCGCGACGGCCGAGGCGGGGTAGCGGCTGCCCTGGTGGAAGATGTTGCCGTTGAAGGAGTGGAGCGCTTGCTTGCGTCCGCCCTCGTCGGGCCCGCACAGGGCGCGCAGCTGCTCCGGTACGTCGCTCGCCGGGCCGTAGGCGTGCTCCAGCTCGGCCCAGTCGATCGCGTCCAGGCCGGACAGGGGGTCAGTGGTCGTGCGTCTCATGCCCGGCACTGTGCCACGCGGCACCGACAACCGGCCCGCCGTCCCGGGCACCACCGGCGGCCTCGCTGCCGCGGGGCGGCCGGTGGGAGCCCGTGGTCAGGACGCCCTGCGGGCCGGGGCCAGCTGGTCGAAGCAGTAGTAGAGGGCGAGCGCGGCGTGGGTGGCGAGCATGGCCACCGGGCTGATGTAGGCGAGGGCGATGGTGGCGACGTAGCAGATGCCGCCGACGCTGAAGCGGCGCATCGCGGCCCGCCGGGCGGCGGGTGGGATCGGGTGGTGGAGGGCCTGGGCGTCCCGGGTGAAGGCGAGGAAGAGGAGGGAGAACGCGGCACCCATGGCGACCATGGTCGCGGCGTAGAACGCGGCGGCGGTGTGGGCGTCGGTGTTGCGGGCGGTGAGGTAGGCGGCCAGCATCCGGGTCGGGTACGGGATGACGGAGACGGTGAGGAGCAGCAGCAGGTTGGTGAAGAGCGTGCGGCGGTCGACGCGGCGGGCGAGCGCGCACATGGCGTGGTGGTTGATCCAGATGATGCCGATGACGAGGAAACTGACCAGGTACGCGAAGTAGGCGGGCCACTGGTGCGCGAGGGCGCCGGCGAGGCTCTGCCCGTCGAGCGTGTCGGGTTCGGGCACCTTCAGGTCGAGGACCAGGAGGGTGATGGCGATGGCGAAGACGCCGTCGCTGAACGCCTCCAGGCGGGCCGTGCTGAAGTCCGTTGCGGGGCGCCGGACTTGCTGCGGGTCGGGATCGGTGGTCACGTGGTCTCCGAGGCGGGGTGGCAGGCGGCGCGGACCCTACCGGGCCCGGGCCCGGCGCGAGGTCGAGGTACCGGTCCGTGGCGGCGGGCCGTTCCGCCGGGCCGGTATGAACCGAACGTTAAGCGATCATTGGGATTTCGTCGCAGTCCGGTACGGCCGTCCTGGCGTGATCGGCCAGCCGGTAAGGTGAGCCTCAGCGCCGTACGCCCCGACCGGGCCGCCATCACCGTCGAGGGCAGCACCTGCGGGGACCTGTCCTCCCTGGAGTCCGCCGATGCCCAACAGCCTTGCCCGTAACGGTCGTTCCTGTCGTTCCCGTGGTTCCCGCCGCCGGGTGGCCGCCGCGCTGGCGGTCTCCGCAGCGGCAGCTCTCGTGCTGTCCTCGTGCAGTTCGTCGTCCAACGACGACTCCGAGCCGGACGCCACCGAGACGGCCTCCGGGCCGGCCCTGCCGTCACCGACGAGCGTGGCTCTGCCGCCGGCGCACGCCGGGTTCGACTACCAGATCGCCGGGCCCTACACGCCGCCTGCCGGGGTGTCGGTGGTGAGCCGCGATCACGCGGCGCCGCCGGCCGCCGGGATGTACAACATCTGCTACGTCAACGCCTTCCAGGCGCAGTCCGGCGCCGAGAAGGAGTGGGATCCGGACCTGCTGCTGCGCGAGGCGAACGGCAAGGTCGTCTACGACACGAACTGGAACGAGGCTGTCCTGGACATCCGCACCGACGCCAAGCGCCAGCGGGTGGCCCAGAAGGTGAACGCCTGGATAGACGAGTGCGCGGCGAAGGGCTTCAACGCCGTCGAGCCGGACAACTACGACAGCTACACGCGCTCGGCCAACCTCCTGACGGCGGCCGACGTCGAGGCGCTGCAGACGATGATCGCCGCGCACGCGCACGAGAAGAAGCTGGCCATCGGCCAGAAGAACACGGTGGAGCTGGCGGGGGACCGCCAGAAGGTCGGCCTGGACTTCGCCGTCGCGGAGGAGTGCGGCGAGCAGGACGAGTGCAACGGCTACGTCGAGGCGTTCGGCGACCGGGTGTACGTGATCGAGTACACCGCCAAGGGCCTGTCGAAGGCCTGCAAGGGCTGGGGCGACAAGCTGAGCATCGTCCGGCGCGACAAGAACGTGGTCCCGCAGGGCAAGTCCGGCAACCTGCGCGAGACCTGCTGACCCGCGCCCCTCCCATACACGGGAAGGGGCGCGGCGGGATCAGGCCGCGGTCGTGGCGGCCTGGCGGCGGGACAGGGCGTCGGAGGCCTTTGCCGTGGCGTAGAGCGAGACGATCAGCGCGACGGCGAGGGCGGCGCCTCCGGCGAACAGGCTGCCCGAGGAGACAGCCTTCGGGGTGCCGGCCTCGGTGCGGGCCGAGCCGGTGATGAACGGCACGACGGCGAGCACGGCCACGCCGAGGACCACTTCGCCCCAGACCACCGCGGGGAAGTGTCGCAGCGTCAGGTGCAGCAGCGAGGCGCTGTCGTCGGCACGGCGGGCCCGGGCGATGCGGGGCATCAGCCAGAACTGGTTGAAGACGCCGGCGGTGACGAGGCCGAGGACGAGAAGGAGCTTGACGAGCAGGGCGATCCCGTAGCCGGTGGTCCACAGCTGGGAGATCCCGCCGACGTGCTTCCAGCTCATCCAGAGCCCGGAGATGACGACGCCGGCGACGCAGACCATGGCGACGAGTCCGAACCGGCGCCACAGGTCGGCCCAGAGCAGGCCGGCGCCGTCGCCGAGACGCCCGCGGGTGCCGGCCAGGGCGGCGAGCAGGCCGAGGCCGCCGAGCCAGACGGTTCCCGAGACGATGTGGACCTGGTCGAAGGCCAGGTTCAGCCAGGCGTCGGTGTCGGCGGGTGCGGTGGCCGGGACGGCGGCGATCAGGGTGACGGCGAGCGCGAGCGGCAACGCGGTGAGGGCGATCCCGTCGGCGTGGCGGCGGGCGGCCGGTGCGAACAGGGCGATCAGGGCGGCGGCCGTCGCGACGAGGACGACGTTCTGGGCGAGGTAGATCGTGCCCTGGGGTATCCAGGCGCCTTTGGCGGCGGGCGCCCGCAGGAAGTCCCAGATGTGGCCCGGCGCGAGGGCGTCGGCGAACGGCATGCCCTTTCCTGCGCGTGCGACGCGAGCGGCGAGCTGGAAGTAGCCCGCGACCAGCAGGACCACGCCGGCCGAGGCGAGGTAGGCCGCCGATCGTCCGCGCAGGACGGTGGCGTCCTCGGCGCTGCTCTCCGGTGCGCGAAGCGCCGGGCGCACGGTGGTCGCGTAGGTGACGGTGGCGCCGATGGCCCCGCACAGGCCGAGGAAGTAGCCGGTCTTGGTGAGGATCCGCCAGAGCGGGGGCATGGCGTATCCGGCCGTGTTCGCGGCCAACAGGGCAGTGCTCATGAGGTAAGGCTAACCTAAACGAACGGGTCGCCGCATCGCTCTTCTTCGGCACCCCTGCTCATGGTGATCAGTCCAGGCGGGCTGGCTCCGGCGGCCAGACGTCCGCCATGAGGACGCCGGTGGCGTAGGCGCGGGCGACCAGCGCCGTGCGGTTGGGCACCTGCCAGCGGCGGGTGAGCCGCGCGAGGTGGTAGTTGATGCCGTCCGTGGTGAGGCCGATCTCCTTGGCGATCTGGGCGGTTGTGGCGCCCCGGGCGGCCGCGGCGAGGATCCGGGCCTCGGTCGGGCTGACCTCGGCGCGCGGGGCGGCCGGCGCGGCGGGGGGTTCGTCGAGGGTGCGCAGCGTCAGCAGCAGGTCGGGCGTCTCCTCGGGGGTGTCGCTGACCAGGGCGGCGGTCATCTCGCCGTGCCGCTCCGTGCCGTCGGCGGACGTCCACGAGACCCGGGCCGGGTACTGCGAGCGGCGGTGCAGTCGGACGGCCTCGGTGACCGTCTGCAGGGTGGCGCTGTCCCGGAGGGTGAAGAACTCGAGGATCTTGCGGCCGTGGAACTGCCCGGTCATCAGGCCGAATTCGGCGGCTAGCGCGCGGTTGACGATGCGGATCCCGCCGCCCAACGCGCACACCGCGATCGGCACCGGCACGTGGTCGAGCAGCCGCAGCGTCCGGTTGCGCCAGACGACGGCGCGGTCGTACCAGGTTTCGGCGTCCGGACCGCAGTCGGTGAGTTGCATGTCGGGTCCCCTCCAGCAGATCTGACGGTGCGTTGGCAAGGATCTCGTCCCGCCGGTACTACACAATCATGTAGTCGACGGGGGTGGGGCACCGACCGCGGTGGGCGCAGAGTGGAGGGCGTCGATATCCCTCCTGCCATGGAAGGGCAACCCACTCATGTCCGAAACCATGACCGACCCGATGACCGCTCCCATGACCGACAGCCTGATGGCCGCGCAGACGGACGCCGACGTCCCCCTGGTGGACATCTCGTCGGCGCCGCCGATAGCGGTCCCCGTCCTGCGGAGCATGGAAATGGCGAGGCAGTACGGGCCCGCCTTCGTCCAGCGCCTGCACGGGCGGGACCTGATGATGGTGAGCAGCCTGGACCTGGTCGAGGAACTGGCCGACGATGAACGGTTCGTCAAGGGGATCGGGCCGGGCCTGGTCAACGTCCGCGAGTTCACCGGCGACGGCCTGTTCACGGCGTACAACGAGGAGCCCAACTGGGCCCGGGCGCACGACATCCTGATGCCCGCCTTCGCGCTCGGCTCCATGCGCACCTACCACCCGGTGATGCTCAGGGTCGCCCGCCGTCTCATCGACTCCTGGGACCGCAGCTCGGCTGCCGGAGCGCCGGTGGACGTGCCCGGCGACATGACCCGGATGACCCTGGACACCATCGGCCTGGCCGGCTTCGGCTTCGACTTCGGCTCCTTCGAGCGGGACGAGCCGCACCCGTTCGTGGAGGCGATGGTCAACTGCCTGGAGTGGGCGATGACGAAGATCACCCGCTCGCCCGAGCTCGACCACGGCGAGCGCGACGCGGCGTTCCGGGTGGACGTCGACTACCTGACCGGCGTGGTGGACGAGGTGATCGCCACCCGCGCCGGAAGCCCCGAGCCGGGCCCGGCCGAGGACCTGCTCGGCCTGATGCTCGGCGCCGTCCACCCCGGCGACGGCACCAGACTGGATGCCGAGAACATCCGCAACCAGGTGATCACCTTCCTGATCGCCGGCCACGAGACCACCTCGGGGGCCCTGTCCTTCGCGCTGTACTACCTCACCAAGCACCCGGCGGTGCTCCGCCAGGTCCAGCGGGAAGTGGACGCGCTCTGGGGCGACCAGGCCGACCCGGAGCCGTCCTACGAGGACGTCGGACGGCTGCGCTACACCCGGCAGGTGCTCAACGAGGCGCTGCGGCTGTGGCCGACGGCCCCCCAGTTCAGCCGGGCGGCGCGCGAGGACACCCTGCTCGGCGGCCGGATCCCGCTCCGCGCCGGGCAGACCGTCATGGTGCTCTCCACGATGCTGCACCGCGACCCGGCCTGGGGCGACAACCCCGAGCTGTTCGATCCGTCCCGCTTCGACCCGGAGGCGGAGGCGGCCCGCTCGCCGCACGCCTTCAAGCCGTTCGGCACCGGCGAACGCGCCTGCATCGGGCGGCAGTTCGCGCTGCACGAGGCGACGATGCTGCTCGGCATGCTGGTCCACCGCTACCGGCTGATCGATCACGCGGACTACCGGCTGACCCTCAAGCAGACGCTCACCATCAAGCCCGACGACTTCACCCTCACCCTCGCCCCGCGCACGCCCGCGCCCCCGGTCGTGGTGGACGCACCGGCCCGTACGGCGGAGCTGCCCGGGCGGGTCCGCCAGGGCATGGGGCTGCTGTTCCTGCATGGCTCCAACTACGGCGCGAGCCGCGAGTTCACCCGCCAGCTGGCCGAGGCGGCCGCCGAACTCGGCTGCGACACCGCCGTTGCCCCCCTGGACGCGTACGCGGGCGGGCTGCCGACCGACCGTCCCGTGGTGATCACCGCCGCCTCGTACAACGGCCAGCCGACGGACGACGCGGCGGCCTTCGTCCGCTGGCTCCGGGAGGCCGGCGAGGGCGCCGCCGACGGCGTCGAGTACGCGGTGCTCGGCATCGGCGACCGCACCTACGCCGCCACCTACCAGCGCATCCCGACCCTGATCGACGACCGCCTCGCCACCCTCGGCGGCACCCGGCTGCTCGCCCTCGGCGAGGCCGACGCCTCGGGCGACCTGGCCGGCGGGGTGGGAGCGTTCAGGACGGCGCTGCGCGGCCTGCTGCTGGAGCGGTACGGCGACGCGGACGCCCCCGCCCGGCAGCAGGAGACAGCCGCGTACACGGTGACCGAGGTGGTCGGCGGCCCGCTGGACGCCCTGGCGGCGCGGCACGACATGACGCCGCTGACCGTCACGGAGGTCGGCAGCCTGACGGACCCGGCGTATCCGCGCGTGAAGCGGCTGGTGCGGCTGGCACTGCCCGAGGGGGTCGGCTACCGCACCGCCGACCACCTCACGGTGCTGCCGGCCAACGACCCGGCGCTGGTCGAGCGCGTGGCGAAGCTGTTCGGCGCGGAGCCGGAGACCGTGCTCAGCATCGCGGCGCACCGGCGTTCCGGCCTCGCCGTGGACCGGCCGCTGACGGTGCGCGAACTCCTCACGCACCACGTCGAGTTGCAGGACCGCCCGAGCGCCGAGCAGCGGGCGACGCTGGTCGCGCTCAACCCGTGCCCGCCCGAGCAGGCCGCGCTGCGGGCCCTGCCCGACGACGACCCGCGCACCCTGCTGGACCTGATCGAGGACCACCCGGCCCTGTGCGAGGCCCTGACCTGGCCTGTGCTGCTGGAGCTGCTGCCGCCGATCCGGCCCCGGCACTACTCGATCTCCTCCTCGCCCGATGGCGACCCCTCCCACGTCGACCTGATGGTCTCCGTGCTCACCGCTCCTGCCCGTTCGGGGCGTGGCACCTTCCAGGGCACCGGCTCCGGGTACCTCGCCCGGGTCGCGGTCGGGGACACCGTGCTCGCGCGGGTCCAGCCGTGCCGGGAGGCGTTCCGGATCGACCACAGTGCCGCCCCGGTGATCATGGTCGGAGCCGGGACGGGCCTGGCGCCCTTCCGCGGCGCCGTCGCCGACCGCTGCCGACTGCTGGCCGAGGGTGCCGAACTCCCGCCGGCCCTGCTGTACTTCGGCTGCGACGCGCCGGACGTCGACTACCTGCACCGCGACGAGCTCCACGCGGCCGAGCACTCCGGCGCCGTCTCGATGCGCCCGGCCTTCAGTGAGGCGCCGGTCGACGGGCGGCGCTTCGTCCAGGACCGCATCGCGGCGGAGGCCGAGGAGGTGTGGGAGCTGCTGGCAGCAGGAGCCGAGGTGTACGTCTGCGGCGACGGCGCCCGGATGGCCCCGGGCGTGCGGGCGGCGTTCCGCGAGCTGTACGTGCGCCGGGCGCCGGGGGCGGGGGAGGAGCAGGCCGAGGCCTGGCTCCAGGGCCTGATCGAGACCGGCCGGTACGTCCAGGACGTCTACGCGGCCCGCTGAGCAGCGACCGATCGGGAGCAGGAAGTCGGTGTGGCCGACTTCCTGCTCCCGATCGCCTGGCTCACCTCACGGGTGTGTGCCCTTGGTCAGTGGGATGGGTGCTCTGGAGCGAAACCGTGCCAGGCATGTCACGGGTTGGTCCCGGCCACGGAGGCGTCGGCATCATGCGGTAACTTGATCGGCCGTCAGCGATCCATGATCCAGTCTCATCGGCCGACTGACACCGTCAAGTGATCCGTTCTGATCTCGGGGGATTTCCGAACCATGCGTTCTACGCGTATTGCCCTGGTCACGGCCGCCATCGCGCCGCTCGCCCTGACGCTCGTGGCCTGCGGCCCCGGCGACGACCCGATCCCGTCCGGCTCCGCGTCCGCCACCGGCGCCGTGTCCAAGGCGCCCACGGGTGCCGCGCCCGCCACGTCGGGGCCGGGCAAGGCAGCAGCGAAGCCGCTGACGCAGGACCAGCTCGTCAAGGCGCTGCTCACCAAGAAGGACCTGGACGCGGACGAGCAGCGGTCCGTCGTGGGCCCGCCCCAGCACGAGCACAAGCAGACCGCGGACAAGCCCGCCTGCCAGCCCATCGTGGACCTGGACGACGCCGGGAACGCCGCCCAGGCACCGGTCGCCTCCGCCACGGGCGCCTACTACCACGGTATGGGCCGCGAGTACCTGGAGATCCACCTCACCCAGTACGCGCCCGGGCAGGCGGAGAAGGCCATGGCCGCCGCCGAGTCGGCTCTCGCGTCCTGCGCGAACTTCAAGGTCACCATCACGAACATGCCCGAGCCGAAGCACCAGGCCAAGTTCAGCAAGGCCACCTACCAGTCGTCCGGCGACGCCACCCTGGCCCTGAAGGCCGAGTACCACGAGGACGGCGGTCAGAACACGCTGATCGAGACGAAGACCTACGTCTTCGTCCGCACCGGAGACGTGATCACGATGGTCGCCGACTCGGCCCTCGCCGACACCGACATGCCGGACCAGAAGTGGGTCAAGCAGCAGCTCGACAAGCTCAAGACCGCCCAGGGTTGATCACCCCCGTCAGGGCCCGCCGGCACCGCGCCGGCGGGCCCCGACCGCATTCGGACGGCACTGCCGCGGACGCCGTACAGCGGCAGCCCTGAGCCGTACAAGGGGCGTTTGTCGGGCGGGTGTTGGCTTGTCGTGCGTGAAGACGGGCCCTAACCCTGCGCGGTAGGGCGGACGACGATGTCGCCCACGTCGACGGTGTCCGGCTGCTCGATGGCGAAGGCGATGGCGCGCGCGACGGCGTCCGGCGGAATCGCGATCTTGCCCATGGTGTCGTCGACTTGGGCCTTCATCTCGGGTGCCATGGGCTCTGTGAACTCCGTGCGGGTGACGCCCGGTGAGACGACGGTGACCCGCAGGCTGTCACCGGCTTCCTGGCGCAGCCCCTCCGAGAGGGTGCGCACGGCGTTCTTGGTGGCGGCGTACACCGACTGGAGCGGGACGATGCGCAGTCCGGCTGTGGAGACGGTGTTGATGAAGTGCCCGAAGCCCTGTTCCCTGAACACCGGCAGGGCGGCTGCGATGCCGTACAGGACGCCCTTGAGGTTGACGTCGATCATCTGCTCCCAGTCCTCGACGCGGAGGTCGTCCAGCGGGGAGATCAGGCCGATCCCGGCGTTGCTGACCAGGACGTCGAGCTTGCCGAATCGGTCACGCGCCAGTTCGACGAGCCCGGCGACGTCCTCGCGCCTCGTGACGTCGGTGCGAGTCCAAGCGGCTTCGCCGCCGGCTTGTGTGATCCGGGCGGCCAGGGCCTCGAGCCGCTCCGGTCGGCGTGCCCCGAGGACGACCCTGGCGCCCCGTTCGGCAAGCAGTAGGGCGGTCGCCTCGCCGATGCCGCTGCTGGCACCCGTGATCGCCACGACCTTGCCTTCGATTCCTGGCATGATCGTCAGTCCTTCCACGTGAGGAGTGCGGGCCGCCGACGCGGTGCCCGAGATGAAATTGGAGGCGCCTCCATTTAATCTGAGACTAATTGGAGGCTCCTCCAGTTGGCAACCGGACAAGGAAAGAGGCACGTCGATGGCCCCGGACGCAGAACGGCCGTTGAGAGCCGACGCACAGCGCAACAGGGGGAAGATCCTCACCGCCGCGGTGCGCGTGTTCGCCGAAGAGGGACTGGACGCGCACCTCGAGCGCATCGCCAGGGAAGCCGGCGTGGGCATTGCGACCCTCTACCGCAACTTCCCCACCCGGGAGGCCCTGGTCGAGGCGGCCTACCGCAATGAAGTGGCCCAGCTGTGCGACGTCGTCCCGGATCTCCTCGCGACCGAGCCGCCGCTCGAAGCCCTGCGCGCATGGACGCGTCTCTTCATGGACTACGCCAGGGCCAAACTCGGCATGGCCGACGCCCTGCGAGCCGTGGCCGCCTCGGGGAGCAACCCCCATGCCCAGAGCCACGACATGATCCAGAACGCCATCGGCTCGCTCATGGAGGCCTGCACCACCGCCGGCGTGATCCGTGCCGACATCAGCCCGACCGACCTGTTCGCCGCCCTCGCCGGAATCGCCCTCACCTCGGCGAAGCCCGAACAGCGGGAGCAGGCCGAACGACTTCTCGACCTGACCCTGGACGGGCTGAAAGCCACTGCCGCTGACAGCTGCACCCCAGACGCAACTTCTTTGCATTAAGCTGTGAGCATGAATCCCCGAGCATCCGCACGCCCCGGCGGGCGCAGTGCCCGTGTCCAGCAGTCCGTGCACCAGGCCGTACGAGAACTCGAGGCGGAGCTGGGCCGCGACGCGCTCACCGTGCCCCTGGTCGCCGCCCGGGCGGGAGTCACGCCGTCCACCGTCTACCGGCGCTGGGGAGACCTGCGGGAACTGCTGTCCGACGTGGCCGTCGAGCGGCTGCGACCCGATGAGGCACCGGCCGACCATGGCAGCCTGCGGGCGGACCTGGAAGCGTGGGCGGAGCAGTTCGCCGAGGAGATGTCCTCGGCGGCGGGCCGTACGTACATCCGAGATGCCCTGCTGGGCGACCCCGAACACGGCAACGCGGCCCGCTGCTCCGACTACGCCGTCGAGCAGTTGAAGGCCATCGGTGTGCGCGCGGCCGGGCGCGGGGAGGCCGTGCCCGATGTGGAGACACTGCTGGACATCGTCGTCGCTCCCCTGATGTACCGCATCCTGTTCCGCCCCTCGGACCTGTCGGCGGCCTACACCAACCGCCTCGTGGAGGCGGCGGTCGGCCGGACTCTCCCCGCCCCCTCGCCTAAAAGCTAAATAGTTGCGTTCCAGGGCAGCCTAGTTTGCTTAACGCAAAGCGTCTGCCTTAAGGCCCGGAGGTGCTCCATGCCCAGCGTCACATCCCGTCAGACCGTCCCCTCCACCACCGGTCCGGCATGGAACCTCGGCGACATCGCCGTGCGCCGCGTCGACGTGCCCGAGGACGGCCGCGAGGTGGGACCGGGTGTCTTCCTGGTCCCGGCGCCAGGCCACACCCCGGGGCAGGTGGCCGTGGAACTGCGCGGCAGCGACCGCCGGGCAATGATCACCGGCGACAGCATCCACCACCCCGTGCAGCTGTCCCACCCCCACGTGAACAGTTGCGTCGACATCGACCCCGCCCAGGCGCTCCGCACCCGCGGCCGGCTCCTCGACGCCCTGGCCGACACCGACGCCCTGCTCCTCGGCACTCACTTCCCCCAGCCCACGGCCGGCACCGTTCGAAGCGACAACGGACGCTACCGCCTGCTCGCCGAGCCCGGCACCGAGATCCCGCCCACCTCGGCCTGAGCTTGGATCCGGACGCTCCCGCAGCCAGGCTGGGGACGGCGGTCGTCGCAGCCCTGCGGGCGGGCCGCCCGCAGGGCTGACCGGGCGCTGGGTCGGGATCACCCATCGGTCGCCGTCGGCCCTGACGGGTGATCCCGTCGCGCGTCGGTACCGGGCTGCGGGGCGCGCGATGCGGGGCTGCCGACACTGTGGGCCATGAGACGCTCAGTAATCACCAGTTTGTTCTGTGTCACGCTGCTCACCGGCGCCGCCGCCCCCGCCACCGGGGCCGTCCCCACACACCAGGACGGTCACCGCCGCGGCTGCCACGCCACAGCCCCACACGACGACTCCGGGCGCGAGGCGCTCCGGATCGCGGAACAGGCCAAGGAGGAGCTCGACCTCAACTCCGTGCTGCTGCGGGTCACCGAGGATGGCCGGGACCTCGTCACCGCCGCGGTCGGCGAGTCGATGACCGGCGTCCCGGCCGACCCCGCCATGCACTTCCGGGCCGGCTCGGTGGCCATCGCTTACCTGGGCACCACCCTGCTCCAGCTCGTCGACGAGGGGGAGGTCGGCCTCGACGACCCCGTCGGACGCTGGTTGCCCGAACTCCCGCACGCCGGCGAGATCACCCTGCGGATGCTTGCCAGCTCCGACAGCGGCCTGGTCGACTACGTCCGGGACCCGGACTTCGTCGCCGCCCTCGAAGCGGACCCGTTCCGCCAGTGGACCGCCGAGGAACTGGTGGGCATCTCGACGAGCCAGCCGCTGTGGTACGAGCCGGGAACCAACTGGAACTACTCGCACGCCAACTTCGTCATCCTCGGTGCCGCCCTGGAGAAGATCACCGGCACCCGGCTCGACCACCTGCTGGAAGAGCGCATCATGGGCCCGCTCGGACTTCACCAGACCCGCAACGGCTTCACCCCGGACATCCCGGCACCGGTGCTGCACGCCTTCACCTCCGAACGCGGCACCTACGAGGAGTCCACCTTCTGGAACCCGTCCTGGACCACCGCCCCCGGCGCCGTCCTGACCACGGACATCTGCGACCTGGCCACCTCGGCGGTGGGCATCGGCTCCGGCCGGCTGCTCTCGCCGCAAAGCCGTCAAGAGCTGCTGGACCCGGGCACCGTGGGCCTCGGCGGCCCCACCGACACCTGCCCGGCGACGGTCTGCCAGCTGAACACCGAGGCCCGGCACTACGGCATGGGCGTCGTCGTGAGCAACGACTGGGTCGTGCAGAACCCGTCCTTCTTCGGCTACGCCGCCGTCCAGGCCTACCTGCGGTCGAACGGGCTGGCCATCGCCGTGTCCACCACCAAGGGCCGCAACACGCCGGACGGCAACACCGCCCAGATCATCACGAACCGCATCGCCGCCGCCCTCGCCCCGGATCACCCCCTGCCGCCGGAGGTGTAGCCGTGGGTTTCCGTGCTGAGCAAGGGATTGGCCTGGTGTGACGCACCGGCCCAGGTCACGGGCTGCTCCAGGGTGCTCTGACGGTACGCCGACGGCCCGCCGCTGCCCAGCGGCGGGCCGTCCGGAGGCCGGTTTTCAGACCTCGGCGGTCGCGGCGAACTCCACAAACGCCTTCCACGCGGCTGGCTCGAACGCCAGCTGCGGGCCGCTCCTGTCCTTGGAGTCACGCACGTGGATGGCACCGAGCGTCTCCGCCACCTCGATGCACTCGGCGCCCTCGTTACCGCTGTAGCTGCTCTTGAACCACGCCAGCTCGGCCATGCTTACCGCTCTCCCAGGATCATCTCGATCAAGGCCAAGGACTCCCTCATGTTGAGGGCCTGCGCCCTGAGGGTGCCGTTCCTTGCAGCCATGTTACGGACTTCACTGGAATCCGTGATCAACCTGTTGACGTGCTGGACCTCGACGTACGCGATCTGCGGACGCCCGGGCGGAGTGAGTAGAGTGAACGGCCCACCCATGCCGGCGTTCTCCGTTCTATCAAGCGGCATCACCTGTAGCTCCAAGCCGCGGATCTCTCCGACCTTGAGCAGATGGCGCAGTTGCTCCTTGTGTACGTCCCAACCGCCCAAGGGGCGCCGTAGGACGCTCTCGTCAAGCACCCAACTCATCAATGGCAAAGGCCATTTGCTCAGGATCTCCTGCCGAGCCAGTCGCGCCGCCACCCATTGATCGATCTGCTCGACAGAGAGCCACGGCCTGCGCATGTCGTACAGCGCCCGAGCGTGAGCTTCCGTCTGAAGCAGTCCGGGGATGTCGAGGGTGCTGTACCCGTGGATCTCGATCGCCTTCGCCTCCTCGGTGGTGAAGGCCTTGGAGAGGCTGGGTGGCGCGTGCTCACTCGGACCTTCGCCCTCATCACGTCGTCGGCAACGACCTTCAACACACCTTCAGCACCCAGGAGTTCGTCCGCCGCCATGAGGTACTCGACCCTCGGGGTCCGGTTGCCGCGCTCGATCGCCCCGACCATGTCCTCGCTGTACCCGATTCTCTCTGCAAGCTGGCGCTGCGTCAGGCCCGCACGCTCCCGGAAGATCTTGATCTGCTTTCCCACCGCGCTGTAGAACTCCGCGACCCCGTCCGAGTTCTCCGCCGTCTCGCCGTCGTCGAAGACCGTGTTCTCGACGCCGCCCATGGCCGTCACCCGCCCCTTACTGCGTTTTCGAGCGATTGATCTGGGTCGCCCGACCGGCGAACCCTCCGCGTCCGTACAAGCACTCTCCGTGCTTGCCGAAGTCATGGTCAGCGTACGTCGCAGGCCTCACGATTTTGCCCATGACGACTGAAATCCCCCTGGACGACCCCCGCCGCCACACCACCGTCCTCACCGCCAGCCCCAAGGGTGCGGCGATCGGCCGGCGCGTTGCGCGGCGTCAACTCACCACCTGGGGGCTCAACTTCACCCACGCCGAGCCGTACTACTCCGCGTTGCTGATCGTCGCGGAGCTCGCCGCCAACGCGATCACGCACGGACGTGTTCCGGGGCGCGGGTTCGAGCTGCACCTCTCGCTCACCACCACCGTGCGCCGGGGCACCACGCTCCGGATCGAGGTCTCCGACTGCCGGGGCGACCGCCTGCCCGTCCTCCCGGCCCGCCTCAACCCCAACTCCCAGTCCGGGCGCGGCCTTACCCTCGTCGACGCCCTCGCCGACCGCTGGGGCACCATCCCGCGCCACCCCAACGGCAAGACCATCTGGGCCGAGCTCGACCTCCCCAACAGCGGCGCCGATGCGTCCTGACGTCACCCCCACCACCGCGACCGCCTACACGGTCCTTCCCTTCACCCTCCTCCTCGCCCTCATCGCCTGGGCCCACCCCATCGCCCATCGTCACCACCCGCCGCCACCGGAGTCGGCCCCGACCAGCCGTCCGGCGACCCGCTGAAGGAAAAGTGTTATCCGCGACGCCCGGCACGGTCTCCAATGCGTGGGAACGAACGCGACTCCTCGCCGCGGCTGGAGGGTCTACGGCGAGGCGCGGGGACAGCAAGATGGGGCACCCCGAGCGCGTTCGTTCCCCGCCGTGTCCGGCGGTACTCCCCTTCCAGCCGGCACGCCCCGGCGGTCCGCACACTTCCCCCACGGAGGCGGACCGCCGGGTCATAGCCCGTTTCGAACGCGGAGGCGCGCCGCCGCAACATCCGCGGCGGGGTGTCGGCGACGACGAGCAAGACCTCATACTCCTGAGCGTCCCGGAGACCCGCCGCAGCCGGGCCCGATCCCGACACTCCCACTACAAGCGCCGCGCGGGCTCAGCCTGAGTAGTTCGCTGAGCTGAGTAGCCAGTCCCGGGCATGCCTGACGCTCACCAGCCGGACCACCGTCAGGTGCGGGTGCTGGGCAAGGCGTTCGGCCGTGGAGCTACGTTTCTTGGCGTAGTTGGCCCAGGCCCAGCGCATCGGGTGATCGGGGTCGACTAGGTCCCGCCAGGTCTCGCGGTTTCCGTTCCACAGCTCGCGGCGGGTCAGTACGCGCAGCAGCGAGCGGCTGACGACCCGTCTCGTGACGGTCCGCCGGGGAAGGTCGAGCCAGACCAGGGTATCGGCGCGCTCCCAGAGCAGGCCGCCCAGCACGCCGTAGTACTGCTCTTCGCAGACCCAGGCGGGGCCGGCCGTGAAACGGTCCACGTCGGCTTCGAACTCGGGGCGTTTCACCCAGCCCGGGCCGTGGTGCAGTGCGTCCAGTTCAGCGCGCGGCAGGCCAAGCTGGGCCGCGAGGGCGGCGGCCATCGTGGTCTTGCCCGCGCCCGAGCTGCCGGTGATGATCACACGTTTCATGTGCGCCATCATCCCCCGCGCGGGCGGCGCCGGGACCACCAGCACCTGGCAGGCGGCGTGGTGGATGGCGGCCGCGCTGAGCCGAGCAGCAGGCGGGTGAAGCCGTCGTTGCCGCGCGTGCAGATCACCAGGGTGCGCTGGTCGACCGTGTGAGCCAGCAGCACCTCGAGTCAATCCGCAGCTTCCGCACGATCCCTGTTCATTAACACTCGGTCGTCCGACTTTCGCTAACCACCGACATCGCGAATTCAACCTGAGTAACCCGAACTGTGCTCCGAACCGGGCTGGGTTGTCGGGATGCGTTGAACGAAGAACAGTCCGATGAGCCCGGTGAGGACGAGGATGGCAAGGGCGGCCTTGAGGCCGTCGATCCGGGCGTCGGCGTTGGCGTCCAGCGCCGCCTGGGTAACCTCCGAACTCGCGCCGGCCTCGTCCAGGGCGGTCCGCAGTTGGGCGTCCGAGATGAACGGGACGCCGCCCGAGAGCTGCACGGTGGCCTGGCTCTTGACCTCGGGGGGGAAAGCCGGGTTCTGTTCCACGTTGTTCAGGAAGGACGCGGTGAGCACCCCAATCATGATCGAGCCGGCGAGTGCCGTGCCGATCGAGGCGCCGAGGTTGGTGACGGTGTTCTGGACACCGCCGACCTCGGCGCTCTGCTCGTCCGGAACCGCGGAGACGGTGACCGAGCCGAGCTGGGACGCGAGTGCGCCCATACCCAGGCCGACCAGCAGCAGCGGAATGGTCGTGACCTCCGCTCCCGAGCTGGTGTCCAGGGCCGCCATCAGGACCACGGCACCGGCCATCATTGCCAGGAGGCCGATCCGTACGACAGCCCTCGGAGACACCTGGGGGAACAGGCGGGGGATTCCGACCGCGGCCAGGAGAAGTGTCAGCGACAACGGCATGACGCGGACGCCCGTCGTCAACGCCGAGAGGCCGAGCGCGACCGACAGATAGAGCGGGACGACGAAGAACACGCCCATCTGGATGAGGTACTGGAAGAAGAACATCGTCAGGCCGCCCGAGAGCTGCCGGTTGTGCAGCATGGTGAGGTCCACCAGGGGCTCCCTGCCCGACTTCATGAGGCGGCTCTCCCAGCGGAGGAAGAGCCACATCACGAACACGCCCGCCAGCATCAGCCAGACGACCGGCGAGATCCCGAACCAGGAGGGTTCCCCCGGCTTCGGCCTGAACCAGCCCCACTCGTCCGAGCGGAGCACGCCGTAGACGAAGGTACCGAGCCCGAGAGCCGACAGGACCGCACCGACGACATCGACCCGAGGACGCCGGTCCGGCGGTGCATCGGCCATGCGACGGGCGAGCGCGAGGATCGCGAGGACCACCACGACCTCCCCGGCGAACACCCAGCGCCAGGAGAAGTACGTGGTCGCGATGCCCCCGATGAGCGGCCCGAGCGCGATCGCGATCGCCCCGGCCGCTGCGACCAGCCCGTAGGCGGCGGGACGCTGCCGCTCGGCGAAGTTCCCGGCGACCAGTGCCACGATCGCCGGCAGGATCAGAGCCGCTCCGACCCCCTCCAGAAACGACCAGCCCAGCAGGAGCACCGGCAGGTTCGGCGCGATCGAGGTGGTGAACGAGCCGCAGCCGTATACCGCGCACCCGATCATGAACGCGCGCTTGCGGCCGATGAGTGCGCCGACCTTGCCGCCGGGAATCATGAGCACCGCCATCACCAGGGTGTAGGCCGTGATCGCGCCCTGGATCCCGGTCACCGAGGTGCCCACGTCCTTTGCCACCGTCGCGATCGACACGTTCATCACGGAACTGTCGAGCGCCATCAGGAACTGCCCCGAAGCGAGCGTCAGAAGGACAGGTCTCGCGGCGGTGACCATCTCGGACGAGTCACCGGACACGCCGGTTCGTGCAGACATGGCCGCATCCTTCCGCCCGGTGCGGACGGTTTCCACTCGCCCCGCCGGAGCCGGGTGGGGTCCGCCGGCTTCGGGCGGCCCGGTCGGCCTGGGACGGCGTCAGTGGAACACGATGGCATGGCCGTCGGCGATGCTCGCCAGGCAGGCCCGGTAGAGCTGGTACCAGGTCGTCCTCTCCGGCTCGAACGGGTCGTCGGACGGGAAGGTGGCCAAGCGCCCCGCTTCCTCGTCGGAGAGAACGCCGCCGTCGTCGAGGCGGATGCCGATCGACGGTGCGATGCCGACCAGTTCGGCCAACAGGCGGTGGCTGGATCCGACCATCCCGCCACCGGCGACTCCCGCCTCGGCGTCGAGGAAGAGCGGATCGCCGAAGTCGACGGGGACGTAGTAGCCGGAACTGTCGGAGTGGCAGAGCAGATGCGAGCTCAGCATCGACATCTCGTCCAGGATCCTGCGGCGGTCGCGGGCGTACTGCTTGTCGTCGACGGCCATCGCGGGCGTCACCGGGTCGCCGCACGCGACGAGCGCGAATACCCGGCGCAGGTGGATCAGATAGCTGTACGGGAAGCCGCCGGAGAAGGTGTGTGCGGACGGGGGTTCGGTCATCCCCGGTTCCTGCCACTGGATGCCGGCGTCGGCCAGCGCCCGGCTGAGACGGGCGAAAGCTCGCCGGTGGTGCTCCAGTCCCTCAAGGTCGTTGCGTGCCTGGTCGTAGAGGAGTCCGACCGATATCGACAGTCCCATGAGCGCTCAGCGTAGTGACCGGCTCTGACAAGCCCTCGCGCGCGCGAGCCCCCGCTCCTGCCGAGGTGTCGGCGGGAGCGGGGCCTGGTGGCGCGATCGTTCACACCGCCGACGCCGTCAGGGGATGACCTGCCCGATCTGGCTCGCGACGTTCTCGGTGAACCAGAGGTTGCCGTCGGATCCGGTGGCGATCTCCAGCGGGCTCGCGCCGAAGGTCGGGACCGGCAGCTCGGAGATGGTCCCCGACGTCGTGATGCGGCCGACGTCGTTGCCGTACGTCTCGGTGAACCACAGGGCGCCGTCCGGGCCGGCGGTGATGCCCCACGGGAACGGGAGGACGGGATCGGTGAGGTTGTAGCCGGTGAACACGCCGGCCGTGGTGACCTGTCCGATCTGCGCCGCGCCGGCGTCGGTGAACCACAGGGCGCCGTCCGGCCCAGCGGTGATGCCGATCGGCAGCGAGTCCAGGGCGGGGACCGGGTACTCGGTGACCGTACCGTCGGTGGCGATCCGGCCGATGCTTCCGGACAGCACTTCGGTGAACCACAGGGCGCCGTCGGAGCCGGCGGCGATGCTCAGCGGGTAGGCGCCGAAGGTCGGGACCGGGTACTCGGTGACGGTACCGTCGGTGGCGATCCGGCCGATGTTGCTGGCGCCCGGCTCGGCGAACCACAGTGCGCCGTCCGGCCCGGCCGTGATGCCCCACGGGTAGGCGCCGGAGGACAGGACCGGGTATTCGGTGACCGTGCCGTCGGTGGCGATGCGGCCGACGGTGTCGGTGTTGGACTCGGTGAACCACAGGGCGCCGTCCGGCCCGGCGGTGATCTCGGCCGGGCCCGAGTTGGGGGTGGGCACCGGGTATTCGGTGAACAGGCCGGTCGTGGTGACGGTGCCCACCGCGTTCGCGGCGTTCTCGGTGAACCACAGGGCGCCGTCCGAACCGGCGGTGATGCCGAGCGGGGCCGAGTTGGCGGTGGGGGTCGGCAACTCGTTGATGGTGGAGGTCAGGTGGTGCTGCGGCGGCTGCGGTCGGTCGTGTCTCTTGAGGCAGTTGACGAGTCCTGCAGGCCCCCGGTGCCGGAGGCAGTACTTGACCCACGAGCGCAGGGGTCCGGGGTGGTGCGCGGAGTCACCGAAGGCGGCGGTGCCGGGCGCGGCGACGGCGACCGTCAGGGCCAGGACGGCGAGCGCACGGTAGAGCCGCCTGAGGCGGCCGGGGCGGTGGGACATGGGACACCTTTCCGAAGAACACCGTGGGGGGCCGAGGCGCCGGCATGACGCGTATGGCGGCGTCGGGTTGGAGGGGAGAAGGCGGCGCAGCTGCCCAGTCCGCGACACGCGGCTGGAGCCGGAACACTCGCGCGATCGGCTGCGCACGTACGATCCCCGCCGAGTCGAGGTCAAAACGGTGGCCAGGAAAGAAGTCTCGGATTTCCTCTTCAGGGACTCCGAGGGGGCGCCTCGCATGTGACTTCCTTTCGGAAGTCGTTCTGGCTGTCGATAATGCGTGTGCTTCCCGGTCCTGCCTGGACTGGTCTCTCCGTGGACGTATTCAGTCGGATGGGGGAATTGGGTTTGAATTCTCTGCGCGCGTGGATAGTCATATTGGCCGTCACTGTGCGTTATCCGGATCGTTGTCGATCCATGCCTGGATGACGAAGGAGATCCCATGCGCATCCGATATTCCGTGGTCGCCGGAGTCGCGATGGCCGTCGCCGTCTCCGGAGTGGCCGATGCCGCGCCCGGGGACACGACGGTCACGTTCTCCGTCTCGGGTTCCTCGTTGTCGATCTCCGTCCCGAGCTCGGTGAGCCTGGGGGCCGGGCTGCCCGGCGCCACCGTCGGCGGACAACTCGGCGCCGTCACGGTCACCGACGCCCGGGCCCTGCTCACGGCCTCGTGGACGGCGTCGGTGATCTCCACCAGTTTCACGACGGGTGGTGCCACGAGCGCGGAGACGGTCGCGGCCAGCGCGGTCTCCTACTGGTCGGGAGTCGCGACGGCGACGAGCGGTGTGGGCACCTTCACGCCCGGCCAGGCGACGGCGGGCGTGGCCCAGACCCTCAACAGCAGTCGCACGGCCTACAGCCTCACGGCGGGCGTCGGCAACAACTCCGCGACCTGGAACCCCACGCTCTCCATCGCGCTCCCTGCCAGCGCGGTGAACGGCACCTACACCGGGACGGTGACGCATTCGATCGCATAGCTTGGCACGCCTGCTGTGCGCGGCCGCAGTGGTACTCGCATCGGTGCTCGCGTCCGTCCTGGGCGCGAGCACCGATGCGGTCGGCGTTCAGGCCCAGACGCCGCCATCCACTGCCGAGGACAGCATCGGCCTCAAGCTGCTCGACGCGCCGCAGGACCGTGAAGCCGATCCGCGTGCGCACATGTACATCGTCGACCACCTCGCTCCAGGCAGTGTCATCCGCCGCCGGTTGCAGGTGACGAACACCTCCGGCCTCGATCAGCGCGTCGACCTCTACGCGGGCTCCGCCGCGATCAACGGCGGCACGTTCACGGCCGAGCCCGACCGCACCCCGAACGAGCTCACGACCTGGGTCTCGGTGGACGACTGCGTCTCGGAGGCGGATGTGGCCGCCGGGGCGACGGACTGCGGCGCACCGGAGAAGGCGGAGCCGGAGAAAGGGGCCACGGGGCCGTCCGCGCCGCCGTCCGCCGTGCGCGAGGTGCCGGCGCACGGCACGGTCGTGGTCCGGGTCAGCGTCCGGGTGCCGCCGAAGGCGTCGGCCGGCGAGCGGTACGCGGTGCTGTGGGCGCAGGTCGCGGGCCGGGCCACCAACGTCCGCCTGGTCAACCGTGTGGGAGTGCGGATCTACCTCGACGTCGGCGCCGGCGGCGAGCCGCCGTCGGACTTCCGGATCGAGGAGCTGACACCCGAGCGCGCGCCCGACGGCATCCCGAAGGTGGTGGCCAAGGTCCACAACACCGGCAAGCGTGCCCTCGACCTGACCGGATCCATGGCGCTGTCCGACGGGCCGGGATCGCTCAGCGCCGGTCCCTTCCCGGCGAACCTCGGCACCACACTCGCCGTCGGAGGCACCGAGCCCGTCACCGTGCCTCTGGACCGGCGGCTTCCGGACGGCCCCTGGAAGGTCCGGCTCACCCTGGCCAGCGGGCTGGTCGAGCGCACCGTCACGGCCACTGTCACCTTCCCCGCCGGCTCCCGAGCCGGCGCGTCGGTCACTCCGGACGCGGCGGACTCCGCCTCGATGACGCCGGGCCTCACCGCCGGCGCGTCTGCCGTCGCGCTCCTGGCCGTCTGCGGATACGGGGTGGCGCGTCGCAGACGGGCGCGCTGAAACCGGTCCGGGAAGCGAACCCGGTCCGGGAAGATGACGAAACGCTGACGACCCGCCCCCGGCCCTGGTCAGGGCGGGGGTGCGGCTGGTCGAATCGGGGCCGTGGACAGAACAGTGCAACACCCCAAGGGCACGCCGGTGGGCCGCAGGGTCGTGCTCGGGCTGCTCGGGCTCGGCGCGGCCGGCGTCGCGGCCGGGCCGTACCTCCAGCGGGCGCAGGACACCGTGGCCGGGAAGGACCCGACCGGGCTGACCGGGCTGCTGCCCGGGGGCGGCGGCTTCCGCTACTACTCGATCGTCGCCTCCGTCCCGGACCGCACCGCCGAGACCTACACCCTCACCGTCGACGGCCTGGTCGACCGCCCGGCCACCTACCGGCTGCCCGACCTCCAGGCGATGCCACAGCGCCGGACCGTCCGCGACGTGCAGTGCGTGACGGGCTGGCGCGTCCCCGACACGCCGTTCGAGGGCGTACCGCTCGCCCACCTGCTCGACGCCGCGGGTGTCCGGCCGGAGGCCCGGGCCGTGCGCTTCAGCTGCTTCGACGGCGCGTACACCGAGAGCCTCACCCTGGAGCAGGCCCGGCGAGACGACGTACTGGTCGCGCTGCGGATGCAGGACGCCGAGATCTCGCACTCCCACGGCGGCCCGGTGCGGCTCTACGTCGCACCGATGTACTTCTACAAGTCGGCGAAGTGGCTGTCCGGGATCACCGTCACCGAGGCGGTGCAGCCGGGCTACTGGGAACGCAACGGCTACGACGTCGACGCCTGGGTCGGCCGGTCGAACGGACGTGACGATGCGCCGACCGTCTGAGCTGCTGCTCCGCTTCACCCGCGCCGAGCGGTGGGTCCACCGCACCACCGCCGCGCTGATGCTGATCTGCCTGGCCACCGCGGCCTGCCTCTACGTGCCGCCGCTGGCCGAGCTGGTGGGCCGGCGGCGGCTCGTCGTGACCGTGCACGTCTGGTGCGGCCTGGCGCTGCCGGTGCCGCTGCTGCTCGGGCTCGCCTCCCGGGCCCTGCGGGCGGACGTCTCCCGGCTCAGCCGGTTCACCGACGCCGACTGGGCGTGGCTGCGGGCCGCCCGCACCCGTGCCGCCGAGCGACGGGCGGGCAAGTTCAACGCCGGGCAGAAGCTGTACGCACAGTGGACGCTCGGGTCCATGCTCGTCATCCTCGGTACCGGGCTGCTGATGTGGCTCACCCACCTGGCGCCGCCCGCCTGGCGCACCGGCGCGACCTTCGTCCACGACTGGCTGGCCGCCGCCATCGCCGTGGTCGTCGCCGGGCACATCCGGATGGCGCTGCGGGACCGGGAGGCCCGGCGCGGGATGCGCACCGGGCTGGTGGACCGCCGCTGGGCCGAGCGCGAGCACCCGGAGTGGGAGCGGTCCGCCGGTTAGCGCTGCTGCTGCGGGAGCTGGGTGCGGACGGCCGTCAGGCGTTCCGGCCGAGGGCGAGGACCTCCGCGGTCGTGGTGCCGTCGGGCGTCTCGTAGGTCACCGTGTCGCCGGCGCGGCGGCCGAGCAGGGCGCGGCCGAGCGGGCTGTGGGAGGTCACCAGGGACTCGTCCAGCTCCTCGGCCAGCTCGCCGACGTGGAAGGTCGCCTCCGTGCCGTCGGCGAACCGGACGGTGACGGTGCTGCCCACCCCGATCACGTCCGTGGAGGGCGGGCCCGCGATGGCCGCCTCGCTGATCCGCCGCTCGACCTCGGCGATCCGCCGGTCCAGCCGCGTGACGTCCGAGGCCCGCTGCAGCTGGTCCGCCTCGTCCGCCCGGTCGCCCGACGGTTCCGCGCTCCGCAGGGTCGCGGCCACCCTGTCCCGGTCGGCGCGCAGCTCGGTCAGCTCCTGGCGGAGCGCGTGGAGGGCGTCGGCGCTGATGGGCTCGGGGCCGTCGGTCATTTCCTGCTCCCGCGGGGCCGGTGGAACGGGTCACGTACCCGGAGCTTCAATTACCGCATCGCGTGTTGAACGCGGCAAATCGCCGGGCGGGGCGGTGTGGGACGGTGGTGGTCGCGGTGGAGGTGTACGGACGCGGCGTGGAGGTGGCGGGGTGCGGTTCTTCCTCGGGCTGGACGCGGGCGGCAGCCGGACCAGGGCGGTGGTCCTCTTGGGCGACGGCCGGGTGGTGGGCCGTGGCGAGGCCGGGGGCGGCAACCCCGCCGGGGCGGATCCGGCGGTGGCGATCGGGAACCTCACGCGGGCGGCCGGCCTCGCCCTGCACGGTCTCGACCGCGGCCGGGTGGCCGGGTGCCTGGTCGGCCTCGCCGGATACCGGTCGCTGGCCGACCCCGAGGCCTACGCCGGGCAGTGCCGCGCGGCGTTCGGTCTCGACTGCCCCGTCCGGCTGGTGCCCGACGCGGTGCCGGCGCTCGCCTCGGGCGCTCCGGGCGCTCCGGGCGGGACTGGCGCAACGGGCACGACCGGCACGGTGCTGATCGCGGGGACGGGTGCGGTCTGCGTCCGGTGCGTCGAGGGCCGGACGGTGGCGAGCACCGGCGGCCTGGGGTGGCTGCTGGGCGACGAGGGGAGCGGGTTCTGGCTCGGCCGGGAGGCCCTGCGGCACGCTCACGCCGAACCGGGCGGGCGGCTGGGGCGCGCGGTGCTCGACCACTGTGGCGCCAAGTCCGCTGCGGAGCTGGTGGGTTGGGCGTACGCCGGACCGCCGCGCCGGCTGGCCGAGCTCTCCCCGCTCGTCGGCGGGGCCGCGCGGGACGGGGACGCCGCCGCCCTGGCCATCGCCCGTACGGCGGCCGGGCACCTGACCGCCCTGGTCCGGGCGACGGCCGTGGCGCACGAGCTGCTGGTCCTGTCGGGGTCGGTCGCCACACGGCCCGGCCCGGTCCGCGACCACCTGCTGGAGCTGCTCGCCGACCTGGATCCCCGCTTCCCGGTCACCGACGCGGCCACGGCGGCGGCGTCGCTCGCCCGGGGAGGGTTCCGAGGGACAGACGGCCCCTGATAGCCCGAGGACCGTCGTTTCCAAACCCGGTAGACCCAGACGTTCACCTTATCGGGTGTAGAAGATCGTCCGTCGCGATGGAGTACGTGCCCTCCGCCCTACGGTTGGGGTCGAGCGAGACGGGCGGCCTACGGAGATCCCCCTCTCGCCGGGCGGGATGACGATCCGTCATGTCCTTTTTCGGCAACCCTTCTCAGCGGGAGGTCCCTCCATGCCCCTGGGCACCAGGACGCGGACGCGGCACGTGGCGCGGCGCCGATCCGTCGACGTCGCGGCGGTGCGGCCATGAACGCCACGGGCGTGAACCCCGCGGCCGCGAACCCGATGGCCGTGAACGCGACGGCCGTCAACTCCCCGGCCATCGACCGGATTCTGCGCGGTCCCAGCGGAATCGGGACGGCCGGCCTACACCTGGCGCCGCGCGTGGAAGCGGCCGGTCGGACAGCACCGGCACCGGCCGCGGGCAAGCCGAAGCCCGGTGATCCCGTCCCCGGCCTGTACCACCACCCGATCGCCGAGCCCGACCCCGTCCGGGTGGAGGAGCTCGGCCTGAAGATCAAGTCCTGGGCGATGGACGAGGTCGAGCTCTACCCGCCGGAGTGGGAGGACCAGTTCGACGGCTTCTCGACCGGCCGCTACATGGTGGCCTGCCACCCCGACGCACCGAGCGTCGACCATCTGATGCTCGCCGCCCGCCTGATGGTCGCCGAGAACGCGGTCGACGACTACTACTGCGAGGACCACGGCGGCTCGCCGATCGGCCTCGGCGGGCGTCTGCTGCTCGCGCACACGGCGATCGACCCGCTGCACACCACGGCGGAGTACGGCCCGCACTGGGAGACGTCGCTGCACGGGGACGCCCCCCGGCGCGCGTACCGCTCCGCCATGGAGTACTTCACCCGCGCCGCCACGCCCTCCCAGTCGGACCGCTTCCGGCACGACATGGCGCGGCTGCACCTCGGCTACCTCGCCGAGGCGTCGTGGGCCGAGACGGAGCACGTCCCCGCGGTGTGGGAGTACCTGGCGATGCGCCAGTTCAACAACTTCCGCCCCTGTCCCACGATCACGGACACCGTCGGCGCGTACGAGCTGCCCGTCGAACTGCACGCCCTGCCCGCGATGCAGCGCGTCATCGCCCTCGCCGGCAACGCCACCACGATCGTCAACGACCTGTACTCCTACACCAAGGAACTCGCCAGCCCCGGCCGGCACCTCAACCTGCCCGTGGTGATCTCCGAGCGCGAGGACCTCTCCGAGCGCGACGGCTACCTGAAGGCCGTCGAGGTCCACAACGACCTCATGCACGCCTTCGAGTCCGAGGCCGCCGCCCTCGTCGCCGCCTGCCCCGTCCCCACCCTGGTGCGCTTCCTCCACGGAGTCTCCGCGTGGCTGGACGGCAACCACTACTGGCACCGGACCAACACCTACCGCTACACCCTGCCCGATTTCTGGTAACCATCCGTACCCGAGGAGCTCGACCCATGTCCTTGACCGACGACCTCACCACCGCGGCCGGCCACGCCGCCATCCCCGGTCCGGCAACGCCCTACCAGGGCGACATCGCACGCTACTGGGACCACGAGGCCCGGCCCGTGAACCTCCGCCTCGGCGACGTCGACGGCCTCTACCACCACCACTACGGCATCGGCCCGGTCGACCGGGCCGCGATCGGCGACCCGGCCGACAGCGAGCGCGAGAAGAAGGTGATCACCGAGCTGCACCGCCTGGAGTCCGCCCAGGCCGACGTGCTCCTCGACCACCTCGGCCCGATCACCCCCGACGCCATGCTCGTCGACGCCGGCTGCGGGCGCGGCGGGTCCATGGTGATGGCCCACCAGCGCTTCGGCTGCCGGGTCGAGGGCCTCACGCTCTCCACCAAGCAGGCCGACTTCGGCAACCAGCGGGCCCGCGAGCTCGGCGTCGGCGACTTCGTCCGCTCCCGGGTGTGCAACATGCTCGACATGCCCTTCGAGACCGGCTCGGTGGCGGGCTCGTGGAACAACGAGTCCAGCATGTACGTCGACCTGCACGACCTCTTCGCCGAGCACTCCCGCGTCCTCGCGGTCGGCGGCCGGTACGTCACCATCACCGGCTGCTGGAACCCGGCCTACGGCCAGCCGTCGAAGTGGGTCTCGCAGATCAACGCGCACTTCGAGTGCAACATCCACTCCCGCCGGGAGTACCTGCGCGCCATGGCCGACAACCGCCTCGTACCGCAGGCCGTCATCGACCTGACCCCCGACACCCTGCCGTACTGGGAGCTGCGCGCCACCTCGTCGCTCGTCACCGGCATCGAGGAGGCGTTCATCAACTCGTACAAGGACGGCTCGTTCCAGTACGTGCTGATCGCCGCCGACCGGGTCTGATCCGATCGACGGCACAACGGCGGTGGCGGCCCGGCGAGTTCGGGACGGCCACCGCCACCGGGGCCGGTGGGGCTAGTGCCCGCCGGAGGGTACGTCGCAGCCGCTGTGGTCCGGATATCCGCCGAAGGCGTCCGCCCGGGTGGAGGCCTGGTTCATCGTGCCCTCCAGACACATCCGGGGAGCCTCGACGAGGAAGCTGACGCCGGCGGTGTCCTGGTACACCTTCACCTTCCCGGCCTCGTAGCCGAGACCGGTGAGCGCGCTCCGGGCGCTTTCCGCCTTGTAGTCGCCCCGCTTGCGCAGCGGATCGAGTGCCCCCTCGATCCGCTTGACGGCATCGAGTCCGTCGCAACGCGGCTGCCCGTGCAGCGGAATCGGCACCTTGAAGCCGTTGTTCTCCCGGTAGTGGTCGCCGGCCTCCGCCGGCACCGCGCTCGACTCCGTCGTGGCCGTCGCGCTGGGGCTCTCCCCGGGACACGGGAAGTCCAGGGGCGTGGTCGGCGTCACCACCGCGGGCCGCGAGGGCGTGCCCGCCCCGGCGACGTCCCCTGCCCGCTGCGTCCCGCACCCCGCCACTAACAGGCCCAGCGCCGCCACGGCCGGTATCCCGGCCCGAACCCTTGCCATCTTGATCATCGTCATGCCCGGATCCTCACCCGTCGGCGAGTCCGGTGTCATGAGTACTTCTACTCATGTGCTCAGGCACGCAGGTGGGCCAGCAGCTCGTCGGCGATGGGATACGGGGTCTCGTCCGGGAGGAGGTCCCGGGCCGCTACCAGGTCGCCGGCGCGGACGAGGGCGTGGACCTCGTGGGCGAGCGGCGTCACGTCGGTGATCGACCGTATCCACTCGTCGGCGTACCGGTGTGCGGACTCCCCGGCGAGCCCGAGCTGTAGGGAGCGGTGGGGCAGCGGCTGGAGGTGGAGGCTGCGCTCCGGGTCCCACTGGACGCGGGCGGGCGCGCGCTTCAGCGTGCGCTGCCAGGAGGCGCGGTCGTCGTGCAGGCCGCGCACGTAGTGGGAGAGGCAGGCGTGTCGCAGGGCCCACTCGAAGCCCTCACGGGAGATCTCGACGGCGAGGACGGTCTCCTGGCCCTCCTTGGCAGCCCAGCCGCAGCGGTACATCATCCACAGGAACGACGGCTTGATCCACGTCATGCGGTCGCGCTTCCAGGCCTCCGGGAAGCGGCCGTCGCGGGCGGCGGGCAGGCCGATGTGCGGCGCGTAGGCCTGGTAGACGGTGATCGTCTCCGGCGTGTGGCGCGCGCGGATCTGGTGCAGTGGTACGTCCATCACGGCCCCGATCATGCCGCCGGTCGCGGCCTTCGACCACCGGTTTTGTCGTTGCCGCGACGCCTCGGCGGAAGCGGACACGGGGACTCGCTCACCGCCGAGGACGTCACCTCACCCACGAAGGGCGGTACTCCGCATGGATGTCAGGGCTTGACCGCGACCGCCGCGTAGGCCGAGATCTGGGCGTCGGTGACGGTCGGATCGGTGTCGCCGTCGGGGCGCCAGCGGTGGGTGGCGACGAGGCCGGGGTCGAGGAGGCGCCAGCCGTCGAAGAAGCGGCCGATCTCCTCCCGGGTGCGCTGCTGCACGGCGGTGCCGGCGGCGGTGTACACCTGGGCGACGCGCGCGGTCTCGGCGGGGGCGAAGTCCCGGGTGCCGTGGCTGAGCACGAGGGCGCTGCCGGAGGGGAGTGCGCGCTTGAGCCGGTCGACGACGGCGTGGGCATCGTCCGAGCCCGGCACGAAGTGCAGGAGGGCGACCAGGCTGAGGGCGACGGGCCGGGTCAGGTCGAGGGTGTCGTGCAGCATGGGGGAGTTGAGGATGGCCTCGGGATCGCGGACGTCGGCCTGGACGTAGGCGGTGCGGCCCTGCTCGGTGGAGTGCAGCAGGGCCTGCGCGTGGGCGTACACGATGGGGTCGTTGTCGGTGTAGACCACCCGGGCCCGCGGGTTCACCCCCTGGGCGACCTCGTGCAGGTTGGGACTGGTGGGTATGCCGGTGCCGATGTCGAGGAACTGGGCTATACCGGTGCCGGCCAGCACCCGCGTGGAGCGGTGCATGAAGGCGCGGTTGGCCCGGGCTGCGGTGCCGGCCCAGGGGAAGACGGCCATGGCCTGTCCGGCCGCCTCCCGGTCGGGGGCGAAGTTGGTGGTGCCGCCCAGGAAGTAGTCGTACATCCGGGCGGAGTGCGCCCGGTGCAGCTGGAGATCGATCTCGGCCCCGTCGCCGCCCGTCGTCATCGTTCCCCCTTCGTGATCGTTCCCGTGGCCCATCATTGGGTAACGGTAAGTCAGTTCGTGGCCCGGTCCTATTTTTGTCGACGGCCCGGGAGTGCGTGGCGGGTTTGCACAACCGGCCCGCGAATGCGCTTGCATGTGTCACGGGGGCTCGCACGTTCCCCTCGACCACACGGGGAGGACACCGCATGACCATCGACCGGGACGCGCCCGCCCAGACGAGCGGGCGCGGGGGAGGGCGGACCATGAACGACGGCGGCGGCACCGCGCCGGACGGCGCCCGTCTGAGAATCACCTTCGACGCCTTCTGCAGCACCCACGAGCGGGCCTGGACCGCCTTCGCCCGCACCCAGGTCGGCGCCCACGGGGACGCCGCCGCCCTGGTGGTCCGCCGGACCAAGGACCACCTGCTCCACAACTGGCCGCTCGCGCTGCGCCAGGAGGCCCCGGCCGCGTACGCCTGGCGGCTGCTCAAGGAGCACCTCGCCGCCTGGCTGGCCGCGCAGAGCGAGGCCGCCGTGCTGCAGACCGCCGCCATGGACGCCGCGATCGGCCGGTTCTGCCACCGGGCGGGGCTGCGCCCGCAGACGCTGTCCGAACAGCTCGCGCTGCTCGGCGCGATCCTCGACCTGCCCGAGCGCCAGCGCGACACCGTCGTGCTCGCCTACTGCCTCGGCCTGGACGACGACCAGGCCGCCGGCTACCTCGGCATCACGCCGGCGACGCTGCGCTCGCACCGCTGCCAGGCCCGCCGCCGGATCGCCCGGGCCACCGGGCGGCTGGACTTCGCGACGCCGGGGCTCAGGGGCGGAACGGAACCGGACGTGGAAACGGAACCGGACACGGAACGGAGGGACGACCGATGAGCGAGCAGTACGGTCTGCTCGGGTGGCTGAACGGGGATGCCGACACCCCGCCGCCCGGCAGCGGCGGTGGGGGCGAACAGGTCCGGCAGGTGCGGGTGTTCCCCTGCGTGCCCGCCGCACAGCCCTCCCGGCTCGACCGGGTGACCGCCGCGCCCGCGCCGTTCCCGTCCGAGCACGAGCAGGCCGCCCACGAGCTCGACCTGGCCACCGCCCTGGTCCTCGGCGCGCCGCAGGCCGGGCGGTCGCTGGACCTGCTGGTGAACAGCAACCGGATCCACCCCGAGGGCGCGCTGGTCTTCGCGTGCCTGCTCGCGGTGACCGGACGGGACGACCCCGCCCAGTTCTGGTGGCAGTTCGCGGCCGGCTCCGGCAGCCCCACCGCCGCGTACCTGCTCCACCTGCACCACCTTCGGCTGGGGGAGACCCGGGACGCCGCCTACTGGCGCGACCAGGCCGAGCGGCTCGCCGCCAACCCTCGTAGCAACGTGCGGAGTTACCGCGCCAAGGCGCCCCTGCTGCCGGAGGACGTGCGGCACGACATCCTCGCGCGCTGCCACGAGGGGCTCCACCCTCGCCTGCCGGCCGCGCTGGAGGCCGTCGTCAACCGGCTGACCGTCACGGCCGACGACGATGACTACGGCGAGATCCCGCAGCCGGGCTCGGCCCTCGTCGACGAGCTCGCCTCGCCCGAGACAAGCTGACGGCCCGTACCGCCCGCGACCGCGGTGAGGGCGGTACGGGCCGTCAGGTGCCGGTCGGCACCGGCACCGGCGCGCGGCGTCAGTCGGTCGGGCAGCGCGTCCCGGCGGCCGGGACGGTGCCGTCCACCAGGAAGGCGTCGACCGAACTGCGGATGCAGCTGCTCGCGCCGTACGCGGTGTGCCCCTCGCCCTCGCGGGTCAGGAGCACGGCGTTGCCGAGCTCGGTGGTCAGCCGCTGCGCCCACGCGTACGGCGTGGCCGGGTCGCCGGTGGTGCCGACGACGACGATCGGGGCGGTCGCGAGCGACTTGACCGCGTGCGGCTGCTCGGTGGAGCGGAACGGCCAGATCCGGCAGTCCGGGTCGAACAGGGCGAGGGTCGGGTCGTGCTTGCTGACCAGCGGGGCCTTGGCGGCGAGGTCGGTGAGAGCGGCCTGGAGCTGCTCGCCAGACGGGGCGCCGGTGGCGCCGTCCGCGCAGTGGATGGCGGTGTAGGCATCCGCGGAGACGCCGTAGTGGCCGTCCTTGTCCCGCCCGTTGTAGCCGTCGGCGAGCTGATAGAGGTAGTCGCCGTTGCCGCGCTGCATGGCGGCGCCGAGCACGCCGCGCAGGTCCTTCCAGGCCCGCTCGCCGCCGTAGAGCCTGCTGAGCACGCCCGTCCAGGCCGCGTTGGCGGTGAGGGTCCGGCCGTCGGACGTGGTGAGCGGCTTGTCCTTGAGGCCGTCGAGGAAGTCGGCGAGCTTCTGCGGGGCCTGCTCCGGGTCCTTGCCGAGCGGGCACACGTCCTTGGTGGTGCAGTCGGCGGCGAAGGCCTTGAGGGCGCGTTCGAAGCCCGCCTGCTGCTCGATGTTGTGCTGCACCAGCGACGTCGACGGGGACGTGGCGCCGTCCAGGACGAGGTGGCCGACCCGGTCCGGGAACTCCTCGGCGTACAGCGAGCCGAGGTAGGTGCCGTAGGACATGCCCAGGTAGTTCAGCTTCTGGTCACCGAGGACGGCGCGCAGCACGTCCATGTCGCGGGCGGTGTTGCGGGTGCTGACGAACGGGAGCACCTTGGCGAACCTGGCCTGGCAGGCGTCGGCGAGCGCCTTGCCGTGGTCCGCGCCGGGCTGGTCGGTGGTGACCCAGGTGTCCCGGGCCTTGTCGTCCAGGCAGTTGACCGGGTTGGTGCCGCCGACGCCGCGCGGGTCGAAACCGACCATGTCGAAGCGGTCGTGCAGTGCACCCTCGTAGCCCTTGGCCCAGCCCTTGACCATGGCAACGCCGGAGCCGCCCGGGCCGCCGGGGTTGAGCAGCAGGGAGCCGACCCGCTGGTCCTGCTTGCGGGCGGGATTGCGGACCACGGCGACGTCGAGCGTGCCGGTGGCGGGACTGGCGTAGTCGAGCGGCACCTTCAGGGTGGCGCACTGCACGGGCGAGTCGTCCGTCTTCCCGGTCTCGGGGTCGGCCGGGCATGCCGCCCAGGCGAGCTGCTGGCCGTAGAACGGCTTGAGCGCCGGGTCGTTGGCGCCGGTGGGCCTGGGCGTCGGGGTGGGTGCGGCGGCCGGCGTCGGGGCCGCGCTCGTGGTGGTGGCGGATGGCGTGGGCGTCGGCGTGCCGGAGGCGGTGCTGCCTGCGCCGGAGCCGGAGCCGGTGCAGCCGGCGAGGAGGGCCGCGGTGGCCGCGGTGACGGCCACGGGCAGTGCGCGTCGGGAGGTCCGAAGGATCTTCACGGGCACACACATATCATCCGACTGCGACATCGATCGCATGAGGAGGGTCCCGAGAGGCCCGTCGGCGGCCCGAGGCCCGGGTGGAACGCGGACGAAGTCGAGGAATCCCGGACGGCCGTTGCGGCGAAGAGCATTCCAACGCCTGCTCGCCGGTGTCATTCTGAGGACATGACAGCAGATCAGACCGCAGCCGTGACGCTGCGCGACGCCGTGCCGGCGGCCGACCGGCGACGGCGTGAACTGGCGGCCGCCACCGTGGGATCGGTGGTCGAGTCCTTCGACTGGAACGTCTACGCCGTCCTCGCGCCGTACTTCGCGGCGGACCTGTTCGGGCACGGCAAGGGCGGCGTCAGCGGGCTGCTGGCGGCGTACGTCGGGTTCGCGGTCGGGTTCGTGGCGCGGCCGGTCGGGTCGTTCCTGGTCGGGCGGCTCAGCGACAGCCGGGGGCGGCGCTTCGGGCTGACGCTCAGCATGTCGGTCATCGCCGCCGCGAGCCTCGGGATCGCGCTGCTGCCGGGACAGCACACCATCGGCGCCTGGGCGGCCGTCCTCGCCGTCGCCGCGCGCATCGTCCAGGGGCTCGCCTTCGGCGGCGAGACCCCGACGGTGGCCGCGTACGTGACCGAGACCGCCCCGCCCCGGCACCGGTTCGCCTTCAGCTCGGTCTCCTATGGCGGCACCATCCTGGGCTCGCTGCTCTCGTACGGCGTGCTCACCCTGCTGATCCACACCCTCGGCAAGTCCGGTCTCTCGAACGGTGGTTGGCGCTGGGGCTTCGTCGTCGCCGCCGCGCTGGGCCTGACGGCGGTGTGGGTGCGGCGGACCGCCCCGGAGAGCGAGGACTTCCGCCGCACCCGGGAGGACGCCCGCGGCGGGCGCCCGCCGTTCCTCGGCATGCTGCGCAGGCACCGCTGGGCCGTGCTCACCGTCTTCCTGCACACCCTTGGCGGCACCACCGGCTACTACTTCGCCCTGGTCTACCTGCCGCAGTACGCCGCCGCGTACGGCGTGATCGGCAAGGAGGAAGCGGCCTCCTTCATGACACTGGTGCTCGCGGTGGTGCTCGCCACCATGCTGCTCAGCGGCGTCCTCGCCGACCGCGTCGGGCTGCTGCCGGTCATGCGGACGGCCTTCGCGCTGACCACCGTGCTGGTCCTGCCGCTGCTCGCCGCGCTGCGGCACGGCTGGCTGCCGTTCCAACTCGTCGCCGTCGTCCTCGGGATGCTCGTCGCTACCGTCCTCGGCACCATCAACGTCTTCACCGGCCTGCTGTTCCCCACCGCCGTACGGGCGGTCGGCCTCGGCGTGGTCAGCGCGGCCACCATCGCGGCCTTCGGCGGCACCTTCCCGCTGCTCGCCGAATGGCTGCACGGCGACCACCACCTCGGCGTGATCCCGTACTACGTCACGCTCTGCGCGTTCGGCCCGCTGCTCGCCACCTTCACCGCGTTGCGCGTCCCCGCCTTCACGGGTGCGATCCGGAACTCCCGCCCCCGGACAGCCGGTGGTCGTGTACAGTCCGGAAACGGCTGATGGTCGGTCATCTTTCGAGGCCGAACGGGCCGAAACCGCCACACGGGGAGGAAACATGGTGGAGCGCGACGAAGCCGGCGAATGGCTGAGCCGGACCGGGTCGGAGCCGATGCCGTCGGTCGACCTGCGGACGGACCGTGCGCACCCCGCCCGCGTCTACGACTACATGCTGGGCGGCAAGACCAACTTCCCGGTGGACCGCGAGGTCGGCGACCGGATCCTCGCCGAGTGGCCCGGCTCGCGCACCGCCACCCGCGCGTCCCGCGCCGTCATGCACCGGATGACCCGCCGCCTCGCCGAGACCCACGGCATCCGCCAGTTCCTCGACATCGGCACCGGCATCCCCACCACGCCCAACCTGCACGAGGTCGCCCAGTCCGTCGACCCGACCTGCCGGGTCGTCTACGTCGACAACGACCCGATCGTCCTCGCCCACTCGCGCGCCCTGCTCACCAGCGCTCCCGAGGGCCGCACCGCGTACGTCGAGGGCGACTTCCGCGAGCCCGAGCGCTTCCTCGCCGACCCGGCGGTCACCGGCACCCTGGACTTCACCCGGCCGATCGCCGTCATGCTGGTCAACCTCGTGCACTTCCTCTCCGACGAGGCCGCGCACCCGCCCGTCCGCAAGATCCTCGACGCCCTCCCGTCCGGCAGCTACCTCGCCCTGGCCGCCGGCACCGCCGACTCGATACCCGAGCTGGTGTCCGTCGGCTCCCGGCGGTACTCCGAGGCCGGGATCGAGAACCACCTGCGCCCCCGCGCCGCGGTCGAGCGCTTCTTCGACGGGCTGGAGCTGGACGAGCCCGGCGTCGCGCTGGTCAACCGCTGGTACCCGGAGCTGGACGACGAGCCGGCGCTGGCGGACCACGACGTGGCGTCCTACGCGGGGCTGGCCCGCAAGCCGTAGAGCGGCGCCGTCCGGTCCTCGGCGCGAGGGCGGCCCGTACCGGAACGGGCCGTCCGGGAACTTCTTCGTCGAGACCGTCCTGCCGGGTGGCGTGCTGCGCGAGCTGGGCGAGGAGGAGATGGCCGTGTACCGCGCGCCGTTCCCGACGCCACGGTCCCGGGTGCCGACGCTGGTGTGGCCGCGGGAAACTGCCGATCGACGGGCAGCCGGCGGACGTGGTCGCGCTGGTGGAGTCGTACGGCCGCTGGCTGGCCAGCAGCGACGTGCCCAAGCTACTGGTGTCGGCCGAGCCGGCGGCGCTGCTGACCGGCCCCGCCCTGGAGTTCGCACGCAGCTGGCCGAAGCAGCGGGAGGTCACGGCGCCCGGCAATCACTTCGTGCAGGAGCGCCGAAGGCGATCGGCGCGGCGCTGCGGGCGTTCGTCCGTGACCTGTGTGATCCCTGAGCGGGTGTTGCGACCGGGGACGTGTGCTGCCCGGGGGTCGGAGGCGGCAGAGCCACGGCGCCCGTTTGGCCCAGGCTGGCTCGTACGTTGCCCACCACGGTGATCGACTGGACGGGACCGCATCCACCTGAAACGGAGTTCACCATGGCGATCGCCGCAGTCTTCGAGATCTCGGGTATGACCCAGGCCCCAGTACGAGCAGAGTGCGGACGCTGTGACCGGCGGGCGCGGCCCGGTCAAGAGCCCCGCCGACTGGCCCGTACCCGGCCTCATTTCGCACACCGCCGGTCCTACTCCCACCGGCTGGTTCGTCGTCGACGTCTGGGAGTCGGAGGAGGCCTTCCAGCGGTTCGGTGAGATCATCATCCCGATCCTGCGTGAGCTCGGCGTTCCGAACGTGCAGCCGAAGGTCTACCCGGTGTTCGCCATGGTGACCGGCTAGGAACGGGTCCTCTCCGAGATGCTGCGATCGGGCGGCAGTTGCGACCTGGCGCGGCATGTGGAGGGGGTCCGCGGAGCAGGCATGCCCCCCGCTCGGGTGACTCCCGCACCTGCTCCGCCCCCATTCCGCGGAACACCCGCCGGTGATCACGGGCCCCGTGAACCGAACCCCCGCACTCTGGAAGGCCCTCATGCCCGCCGACGACGAACTCCACCGCTTCCTCAACGCTCTCAGCCCGGCCAGCCGCGACAAGGTGCGGGCGCAGCCACGCGAGCGGCAGGAGCAGCTGGCCGCCGCGTGGGAGACCGAGCTCAGCGAGGACACCGATCTGGACACGCTCGACGAGCTGTCGCCCGACGCGGCCGCGGAAGAGGCGGCCGAGCGGGTCGTACGAGACTCCTTCGAGTAGTGACCCACGGGACCGAACTGCCCTGGGAAGTACCGGAACTCACCACCGGCCGTCGAGCCCCCGCGGCGCAGTTCAGCCTGTCGTCCGCTGCGGCAGACGGCTGGTCGTTGTCCGGAGAACCGGTTTGGCCGGCTGCAACCCGCCCGGGCCGCTGCCCGGCGTCAGCCCGCGGGGACTCACCTTGGCCGGACGCGGAACCGAGCTCGCTTCTCAGGTCTGCTCCTCGCCCGGGGATGTCGGACCGACGGGGAAGCGGACGGGACTGAGCAGGTAGGGTGCGCGGCCCGGTGCGGGCCGGTTGGCGAGCCAGGGGTCCAGTATCGCAAGCAACTCACTTGTCATCTGGGCGAGTTCGTCCGGGCTGAGCCAGAGGGTGCCCTGGCGGTAGGAGACCCCGTCGGCAACCGGGTCGGCGCCGTCGCGGTCGAGGTAGGCGTTGAACTCCGCGATCAGCACGGCCATAGCGGCGGCGAAGCCCCGGCGGTGGTCCTCCGGCGTCATCGCGGCGGCAGCGTCGGTGTCGACGGCGGGGCGGTTCTGGCGGAGCCGGTAGTGCCGTTCGACGGCGCCGCGCACCCGCTGCTCGTCGGCCACCTCCAGGAAGCCCGCCTCGGCGAGCAGGGCGACGTGCCGGTACATGGTCACCTTCGGCACCTCTGGCATGCGCTCGCACAGCTGGGCGGTGGTGAGCACTCGGCCGCCGGAGAGCGCGTGGACCACGCGCAGGCGCACCGGGTGGAGACTCGTCGCACACAGCATGGGTGGCCTGGTCGCGCGCCGCGCCGTGGAGAGGCTGGGGCCGCGGCTGCGGGGCTGCTGCTGCTCGATCCGACACCCGAGAGCTCGCCCGTCTACGATACCTTCGAGCAGACCGCCGCGAACGTCGACCGGGCACTGGGCGTGACGCAGGCTCTGGTCAGGCTCCGCCCGCTGGCCCGCATGGCCAGCGGGAACGTCCGCCGCGTCTTCCCTCCGGACACCTACGCGACCATGCTCGCCGAGGACTTCGTCCCGGCCGGCATCGCGCAGACGAGGAAGGAGTTCAAGGCCGTGGCCGAGGCCATTCCCCGCTTCCGTGCTGAGCCGCCCGGCCTGCCGACGTGCCGTACCGTCCTGCTCTCGGCGTCCCGCCCCGAGAAGGGCCGGGAACGGCACCACGCCGCATTGGCCGAGCACCAGCGGCGTTGGGCCGAGACGCTGCCCGACGGCAGGTTCGAAACGGTCGACTCGGGTCACTTCATCCAGGCCGAGCAGCCGGGGATCGTCGCGGACCGGGTCCGAGAGCTGTTCCCGAGGACGTAGAGGTCCGCGTCGACGGGCACTGGAATCCTGGCAGGGGCCACGCGAACTACTCGGCCAGGGAGCGCCGTCTCTGAAGGAGACGTCGTGGGTCGCGGTCCGGCTACCGGGCGGGCCGGATGTTCTGGTTGACGTGGAAGAGGTTGTCGGGATCGTACGCGGCTTTGACCTGCGCGAGCCGCTGGTAGTGGTCGCGGTAGGCGGCCTGGACCCGATCGGTTCCCTCGCCGCTGCCGAGGAAGTTCACGTAGGTGCCGCCCATGGAGTGGGGGTGCAGGTCCTGCCAGTAGTCGATGCACCACTGCCGGACGGTGGCGGCATTGGCGGGGTCGGGGTCGATGCCGCCGATGACGCCGGACCAGGTGGCGTCGCGGTAGCTGAAGGCGGTGTCGTCCGTGCCGACCTGGTGGGCTGCGCCGTCGACCGGGTACAGGTGCATGGTGGACAGCATGGTCGGGATGTTCGAGCCGTACTTCAGGTGGACGTCGATGGCCTCGTCGGTGATGCGGTCGAAGAAGTCGCCGCGCCAGTACCACTGCAGTCCGGGCGGGATCAGTTCGTCGAACAGGCTCTGCAGTGCGGGGAAGGGCATCGGGGTGGCGAACCGGAAGGCGGGCCGGCCTGGTTCGGCCACCGGCGCGATGGCCTCCTCCAGCCGGTCGGGGTCGCCGGTGTAGCACCACACGATGGCGCACATCTTCTGCAGGTGGATCTCCTCGGGGAAGGGAGGCCCGGGCGGGACGACGATCAGGGCGACGAAGCCGTACAGATCCCCACCCGCCTGCGGGAGAAACTCCCGGTACCACTCCAGCACTTCACGCGTCCGCTCGATCGGCCACACGGTGATCGCCATTCCCACGGTGTCCACCGGTTGGAGCCGGTAGGTGAAGGAGGTGACGACGCCGAAGTTCCCGCCACCGCCGCGCAGCGCCCAGAACAGGTCCGGGTTGGTCGCCTCGTCCGCCCTGACGAAGCTGCCGTCGGCGAGGACCACGTCCGCCGACAGCAGGTTGTCCACGGTCAGCCCGTACTTGCGGGTGAGGTACCCGTGTCCGCCTCCGAGGGTGAGACCGCCGACTCCCGTGGTGGAGACGATGCCGGCGGGCACGGCGAGGCCGAAAGCGTGCGTGGCGTGGTCGATGTCCGCGAGCAGGCTCCCGCCGCCGGCCTGCGCGGTCCGGGCTTCCGGGTCCACGCGCATCCACCGCATCGGCGACAGGTCGATGGTCACGCCGTCGTCGACCAGGCCGAGGCCGGGCCCGCTGTGCCCGCCGCCCATGACGGCGAGCTCCGGACCGTTGTCGCGGAGGAAGTCGACGGCGGCCATCACATCGGCGGCGTCGGCGCATCGCACGATGGCCGCGGGGCGCTTGTCGATCATCGCGTTGTAGATCGTGCGGGCCCGGTCGTACTCGGGGTCCTGTGGCCCGATGACGGGCCCGCGGAGCGTTGTCCGCATCGCTTCCAGCGCTGAGGCTTCCATGTCGACCTCCCGCCATCGACCGATCCACCCCGTCCATCGCCCGGCGGCAGGCCGCGTATCGCCGACCGCCACTCGTGACAAGGGGTGCCGATGCAGACACCTCGGGGGGCTTCATCACCAGCATCACCCGGCTTGTGGCAGCCCGCGAACCGGAGACCCACTGCTCCGACGAGCCGCACGCGACCGGGCGGTTGGTGTGGCAGGCGGAGAGCTTTCAGTAGCACCCCGCCAAATCCACACGCCGCTCAGCTGCCGCAGCAGGCGTCCGGCACCGCAGTGCTCTTGCCGAGCGTGTCGGCGTCGGCCTTGACGACGTAGACCTCCCAGGGTTCCTTGCCCGGGCCGGTCACCCACGTCTTGTCCTGGAGCGCGTAGCAGCAGGAGGTGTCGTTCTCCTCGAAGGTGGCCAGGCCGGCGTCCTTGAGGCGGGTGGTAGCGGCGGTGACCTGCTCGGCGCTCTCGACCTCGACGCCGAGGTGGTCGAGGCGGGTGTCCTGGTCGGTCTCGCCCTCGATGAGGACGAGCTTGAGCGGGGGCTCGGTGATGGCGAAGTTGGCGTAGCCGGGACGGCGCTTGGCCGGCTCGGCGTTGAAGAGCTTGGAGTAGAAGGCGATGGAGCCTTCGAGGTTGGCGACGCGCAGGGCGAGCTGAACGCGGGACATGGCGGTCTCCCCGATCCGAGGTCTTGTTTCGACGTCTGTCGATACAGTAAGCTTGCCTCTCTGAATAGATGGCTGTCAACATAGACGTATGTCGAATCTGGAATTGCCGGTGCTCGGTCAGGACGACGCGGTGGCGTGCTGCTCGCCAATGGTCCGCGAGCCCCTGGGCGAGGAATCCGCCGCCGACCTGGCGAAGATGTTCAAGGCTCTGTCGGACCCGGTCCGGCTGCGGCTGCTGTCGCTGATCGCCTCGCACGAGGGCGGCGAGGCCTGCGTCTGCGACCTGACCGGCCCCTTCGATGTCTCCCAGCCGACCATCTCCCACCACTTGAAGGTGCTGCGCGAGGCCGGACTCGTCGGCTCCGAGCGGCGCGGCACCTGGGTCTACTACTGGGTGCTGCCCGCCGCGCTGGCCAAGCTGTCCGCTCTGCTCCAGGCCCCGGCCGCCACCGTCTCGGCAGGCGGTGCGAGATGACCGAGATAGCCCCGCTTCCCCGCCGCGCGGCGGTCGAGTTCGTCGGCACCGGCGCGCTGGTCGCCGTGGTGGTCGGCTCCGGCATCCAGGCCACCAAGCTGTCCCAGGACGTCGGCGTGCAGCTGCTGGCCAACTCCCTGGCCACCGTGTTCGGCCTCGGCGTGCTGATCGCGCTGCTCGGCCCGGTCTCCGGCGCGCACTTCAACCCCGTGGTCACCCTGGCCGCGTGGTGGACCGGCCGGCGCGACGGCGAGGGCCCGACCCTGCGCGAGGCCGCCGCCTACCTGCCCGCCCAGATCCTCGGCGCGATCGGCGGGGCGGTGCTGGCCGACGCGATGTTCGCCGAGCCGCTCGTTGCCTGGTCCACCGACGCCCGCTTCGCCCCGCACCTGTGGCTGGGCGAGGTCGTCGCCACCGCCGGGCTCATCCTGCTGATCTTCGGCCTGGCCCGCACCGGCCGCGCGCACTTCGCCCCGGTCGCGGTCGCCTCCTACATCGGCGCCGCCTACTGGTTCACCTCCAGCACCAGCTTCGCCAACCCCGCCGTGACGGTCGGCCGCGCGTTCACCGACACCTTCGCCGGCATCGCGCCCTCCTCCGTGCTGCCGTTCGTCGCCGCCCAGCTCGTCGGCGTGGTGGTCGGCGTCGCCCTAGTCGCCGTGCTGTTCGGCCGCCCCGCCGCTGCCGCCGCCGAGGACGTCGTGGTCCCGCACGGCGAGCACCACCCGGCCGCCACCAGCCGCTGAACCCCGCACCGCCATTCCTGTTCCTGCCCGAAGGAAGTACCCCCGTGAGCTCTCCCGCCATCCCGTCCGTGCTGTTCGTCTGCGTCCATAACGCCGGCCGCTCCCAGATGGCCGCCGCCTTCCTCACCTACCTCGGCCGCGAGCGGGTCGAGGTCCGCTCCGCCGGCTCCGCCCCCGCCGACACGGTGAACCCGGCCGTGGTCGAGGCCCTGGCCGAGGTCGGCATCGACATCTCCGCCGAGGTGCCGAAGGTGCTCACCGTCGCGGCGGTGCAGGCGTCCGACGTGGTGATCACCATGGGCTGCGGCGACGCCTGCCCGTACTTCCCCGGCAAGCGGTACCTGGACTGGAAGCTGGAGGACCCGGCCGGCCAGGGTGTGGACGCCGTGCGCCCGATCCGCGACCAGATCGAGCAGCGCATCCGCGGCCTCCTCGCCGACCTCGGCATCGAAGCCGCCGCATGACCAGCACCCCGGGTTCGCCCAGCGCCCACATGCGCGAGCTCAGCGGGTGGGCAGGCCGCCGGGGCGAGCGGGGCGGCCGAAGCGGACCGGAACGCCTGGGGAGTACAGCACGCTCACCGGCGGGCCGACCGGCAAAGGCAGCCCGGCGGCGGTCACCAACTCGTCCTCGCAGTGCAGGAGTTCCGCCCGGTGCAGCGGCCAGCGCTGGTGGGAGTTGGGCAGGTACACCATCCGGCCGAAGTACGCGTTGTGCATGCCCCAGCGGGCGGTCAGGAAGTGTTCGAGCGCGGTCGGCTCCTCGATCCGCTCGCCGATGCGCACCGAGATCCGGGAGCGCGCCCCACGCGGCCCCGGCCAGCGCCGGCTACTGGTGTAGCTGATGGTGTCCGCATGGCGGTGGATCGCCATCCGGGCCCACATGTAGGGCAGTCGGAAGGTGCTGCGGGCGATGGCCACCGGCACCAGGCGCGAGGCCTCCAGCGAGCGGAAGACCACGCCGCGCCGCCCGTGCCGGTCCACCGAGTAGAGCCGCACGTTGGTCTCCGGAAAGGTGCCGAGGTACGGGACACCCGGCACCTTGAACCAGCCCACCCGATGCATCCGGAACGCCACCAGGCCGACATAGGTGAGCCCGTCGTGCGTGTCCGGCACGGTCCCGGCCGGCAGCAGCGGTGCCACGTCCGCAGGGTCCGCTGCCCAGTGCAGAAACGACAGGTCGAGCCAGGACTGGGTGAGCAGCGTGTCCGGCACCTCGCGCACCGGATCGGGCGTTATCGGCTCCGCGGGGACATGGGCGAGCGACATCGGATCAGGGTCGCACACTCTTACGGTCGACAATCAGGGCACCCCCGGCCGACCCGACCGGATCGGCGCGATCGACCCGGTCCTCCGTGCCCGAAGGCGTTCACGATTCGAGGGCGTGCCCCGTCGTCGCGTCGATGTGGTCGGGGATCTGATCGTGGCGATCACCGACAGTCGGCGTCCCCGTGGGCTCGAACATGAGGATCGCGGCGCCGGTGGGGGCGGACGGCTTGTGCTCCGTGGCCCGGGGGACGGTGAAGACCGCGCCCTGGGGAAGCCGGACCGTGCGTTCGCCCGCCGGCTCGCGCAAGGAGATGAACAGCTCCCCGTCGAGCACCAGGAAGAACTCGTCGGTGTCGTCGTGGGCGTGCCAGAGGTGCTCGCCCTCGACCTTGGCGATGCGTACGTCGTAGTCGTTGACGCGAGTGACGATGCGGGGACTCCACAGCGCGTCGAAGGAGGCCAGGGCCTCGCCGAGGTTGATCGGGTCGTTGCTCATGAGGGAATCCTTGCCGGTGGGCCGCAACCGACGTGAGTGCTAGGAATTGCATATGCCGCAAGATTCCTCTCACATGGACCCCACGGCGGACCCGCACCGGGTCGTCGTGATCGTGGACGAGAACTCGAACCCCTTCGAGCTCGGCTGCGCGACCGAGGTGTTCGGCCTGCGCAGACCCGAGATCGGCCGCGATCTGTACGACTTCCGCCTCTGCTCGCCCGAGCCGAGCACGCTGATGCGCGACGGCTTCTTCACCCTCACGGGAGTGGCCGGTCTGGAGGCAGCGGACTCCGCGGACACGCTGATCGTCCCCAACCGGCCCGACGTCGACGTGCCCCGCCGGCCGGCCGTACTCGACGCCGTCCGGCGGGCGCACGAGCGCGGCACGAGGCTGGTCGGGTTCTGCAGCGGCGCCTTCACGCTCGCCGAGGCCGGGGTTCTCGACGGCCGGCGCGCCACCGCGCACTGGCAGTGGGCGGACTCCTTCCGGGCCCGGTTCCCCGCCGTCCACCTCGAAGAGGACGTCCTGTTCGTCGACGACGGCGACATCCTCACCGCCGCGGGCAGCGCGGCCGCACTCGACCTCGGGCTGCACATCGTCCGACGGGACCACGGTGCGGAGATCGCCAACTCCGTCAGCCGGCGGCTGGTCTTCGCCGCGCACCGGGACGGCGGGCAGCGACAGTTCATCGAGCGCCCTGTGCCGGACATCCCGGACGAGTCCCTCGCACCGCTGCTGGCCTGGGCACAGGAGCGACTGGACGCACCACTGACGGTGTCCGGCCTGGCGGCGCGTGCCTCGGTCAGCACGGCGACGCTGCACCGCCGCTTCCAGGCGCAACTGGGCACGACACCGCTGGCGTGGCTCACGCGGGAACGCGTCGCACTGGCATGCCGGTTGATCGAGCGGGGCGAGTCGCGCTTCGAGATGGTCGCCCGGCGCAGCGGGCTGGGCACCGCCGCCAATCTGCGTGCGCTGCTGCGCCGTGAGACCGGGCTCGCGCCATCGGCGTACCGGCGCCGGTTCGGCCCGGGGGCGGGGTAGTCGGGGCCGTTCCGTCCTTCGGACCTCCCGGGCGTCGGCGTTCGGATGCCCAATTTCTGTTATCGGCAGCCGGTCGTTCGTATCTCCTGGTTATCGCGGCCCGACCGGCCGAACGACGGGAGAGCAGGCAAGAGTGAACACGCGCATCGAGCAAGAGAAGTCGACGGCCACCGAGCGGGGGGACTCCCCTTCGACCAATCAGTGGGCGGGGCACCGTCTCCTCTGGGCCTTTTCCCTCGTACTTGCAATCGGTGCGATCGCCTTGCTGGTTCTGCCCGCGCGAAGCTCGTCCGCGGACACGGAGCACTCCGGCATGCCCGGCATGGACCACGGAGCGATGGCGATGCCCAGCGCGGCGCCCTCGGGAATGCCCGCCATGCCAGGGATGCCCGCCATGCCAGGGATGCCGGGCATGGCGGGCATGACCACGGGAGACGGCCTGGCCGCCGAACGCGACGGCTACCGCCTCGACTCCTCGGCCACCAGCCTTCCCGCCGGCCGAGCAGCGAGCTACCCGTTCACCATCACCGGTCCGGACGGGCGGCCCGTCACCGACTTCGCCGAAGTCCAGACCAAGCGGCTGCACTTCTACGCGATCCGCTCGGACCTCACCGGCTATCAGCACGTGCACCCCACGATGGCCGCCGACGGCACGTGGACCACCGACCTCGCCGCCCTCGAACCGGGCAACTGGCGCCTGTACGCCGAGTTCACGCCGAACACCGGCCCGCGCAAGGGCAGTGAACTCGTCCTCAGCCGCACCGTGACGGTGCCCGGCGAGGCCACCGCGGTGCCACTGCCCGCCGCGGCCGACAGCACCACGGCCGACGGCTACACCGTTGACGTCCGAGGCGAGTTGACGGCCGGGACGCCCGGCCCGCTCATCGTCACGATCAGCAAGGACGGTCAGCCCGTCACCGACCTCCAGCCGTACCTCGGCAGCTACGCCCACCTCAGCATCATCCACGAGGGTGACCAGGCACTGGCCCACCTTCACCCCGTCACCCCCGCCACCGCGGAGCACGGCGGGCCGTCGCTGACCTTCTACGCCCTGCTCGGCGAACCCGGCAACTGGCGGGTCTTCCTGCAGTTCCAGACCGGCGGACAACTGCACACCGCAGTGCTCACCCGTCACGTCGCCTGAGCCGCCGACGGTCCAGGAGCCGCTGACTTCAGGTGAGTTCGGGCATTGACCGATCGCCCGGGCATGCTCATGCCGGTACAGTGCTGCGACGTCATCGTCCCGGCAAGACAACGGAGTTCCATTGAGCATCGCCCGCAGATCGTTACTCAAGGGATCGTCGGCGGCCGGAGCCGCACTGGTGGCGGGAGTCGCGGCCCCGACGACCGCCACGGCGTCGGCGGGGGAGGCGGGGGAACCCAGCCCGCTGCTCCAGTCCACCCCGCACCGGCTCGGCGCGCCCAGCGTCAGCGGGCTCCACCTGCAGTTCGGCACCGACCCCTCCGGCGAGATGACCGTCTCCTGGATCACCCCGCAGTCCGTCGGCCGCCCGCACGTCCGGCTCGGCTCCCCGGACGGCGGCCTCGGTCGGGTCGTCGAGGCCGAGACCCGCACCTACCGGGACTCCCTCTCCAAGGACGAGGTGTACGTCCACCACGCCCGACTCTGCGGACTCCGCCCCGCCACCACCTACCTCTACACCGCCGGCCATGACGGTGCGAGCCCCGAAATGGGCTCCTTCACCACCGCCCCGCGCGGCCGGGCCGCCTTCACCTTCACCAGCTTCGGCGACCAGGCCACCCCGAACCTCCGCCGGCAGGTCGTGTTCCCCGACGGCGTCCCCTCCCCGCTCGGCCGCTACCCGGTGTTCACCAGCAGCCAGGTCGGCTCCCCGGCCGCCGCCGACATCGTCGCCGCCGTCGAGCGCGTCGGCCCGCTGTTCAACCTCGTCAACGGCGACCTCTGCTACGCCTCCTACAGCGGCCGCCACGGGCAGAGCCGCACCGCGACGTGGGCCGACTGGTTCATCAACAACAGCCGCTCGACCCGGCTGCGCCCCTGGATGCCCTGCGCCGGCAACCACGAGAACGAGGGCGGCAACGGCCCGATCGGCGCCCTCGGCTACCAGACCTACTTCTCGCTGCCCGACTCGGCCGCCTCCTCCGACGACGAGACCGCCGGCATGTGGTACGCCTTCACCGTCGGCGCGGTCCGCTTCATCAGCCTCGCCAACGACGACGTGGCGATCCAGAACAGCGGCGACACCTACCTGCGCGGCTACTCGGGTGGCGCCCAACAGCGCTGGCTGGAGCGAGAGTTGCGAGCCGCCCGGGACAGCCGGGAGATCGACTGGATCGTCGTCTGCATGCACCACCCGATGATCTCCAGCTCCATGCACGGCAGCGGCAGCGACCTCGGGATCCGCGAGGCCTGGGGCCCGCTGTTCGACGCCTACGGCGTGGACCTCGTCGTCAGCGGCCACGAGCACTACTACGAGCGCTCCCACCCCGTCCGCGGGACGCTCCCGAATGACACCCGCACCCCGGTGCCCTCGGACACCGACCCCGACCTGGTCTACACCGACCGCGGCACCGTCCACATGATCATCGGAGCCGGCGGCAACGCCGCCACCACCCAGGATGACCTCTTCGAACAGCCCAAGGGCCGCGTCGTCGTCGCCCTGGAGGACAAACCGCGCCCGGGCGCGCCCTACCGCGAGTCGATCTGGGTCACCGAGGACGCCCCCTGGGCCGCCGTCCAGGACCGCCGGCACACCCACGGCTTCGCCGCCTTCGACGTCGACCCGGGGGACCGCCGCACCGGCCGCACCCGCATGCGGGTCACCTACTACACCTTCGACGGCCCCCACGGCGACCTCACCCCGGTCGACACCTTCACCCTCGAACGCAGCCGCGCCGACGCCCGGGACTGAAGCCCGGACGCTCGTCCTGCCCGAGGACGCCGGACGCCCGAGGACGCCTGGCCCCAATGGCATAAGGGCCAGGCGTCCTCGAAGCCGTCAGCGGCGGAACCGGGCCGTCAGCAGGCTCCACCAGCTGCGGCGCGGGCGGGGGACGGCGGCCGCGGGCGGGGCGGGAGGTGCCGGGTCGGCCACCGGGGGGACGGAGGCCGTGGGCTCGTCCTCGCCGGCCGGCTCGTCGTCGAGGGTCCTGGGGGTGAACTCGACGGGGAGGCGCACGAGGTGGCGGGAGAGCCAGGCCGAGGTCCAGGTCAGCTCCCCCTCCTCGACGGCCAGGCGCAGGTCGGGCAGGCGGGTGAGGAGGTGGTCGATGCTGGTCTCGGCGATGGCGCGGCCGATGTCCTGCCCGGGGCACTCGTGCGGGCCGCTGCCGAAGGACAGGTGGGAGCGGTTGCCGAAGAGCGGCGCGGTGGGGTCGGGCCGGACGGTCGGGTCGTAGTTGCCGGCGGCCAGGCCGAGGAGCAGCAGGTCGCCGGCCTTGATCTGCTGCCCGCCGAGCTCGGTGTCGCCGGTGGCCCAGCGGCCGGCGACGATGATCAGCGGCGGGGAGTCCCACAGCACCTGGTCGAGGGCGTCCGGCAGGGTCATGTGCCCGCCGGAGAGGTGGGCGCGGAAGCGGGGGTCGGTGAGGACCATCTTCAGGGTGTCGGCGATGAGGTTGACGGTGGTCTCGTTCGCGGCGAGCAGGACGAGCCGCAGGTGTGCCAGCACCTCGTCGTCGGTGAGTCCGGCCGGGTGCTGCATCAGCGAGGAGACCAGGTCGTCCCCGGGCGCCGCGCGCTTGCGCTCGATGGTGCGGCGCAGCGTCGCCACCACGTAGTCGTTGCTGGCGATCGCCGTCTCGGTGCCCTTCATGAGGTCGCGGGCGGCCTCGACCAGCCGCGGGCCGTACTCGTCGGGCATGCCGAGGAGCTGGGTCATGACGAGCATCGGCAGGTGCTCGGCGAACTGGGTGACCAGTTCGGCGCGGCCGGTGGGGCCGTACTCCTGCACCATCTGGTCGACGAACCGGGTGACGTGGCGCCGGATGCCGCGCCGGTCGAAGCGGTTCAGGCCGTCGTTGACGGCGCCGCGCAGGCGCCGGTGTTCCTCGCCGTCCGTGAACACGCACATCGGCTGCCAGGCGACAACCGGCAGCAGCGGCGAGTCCGCGCCGACCCGGCCGTCCTGGAACGCCGTCCACCGGCGGGAGTCCCGGGAGAAGCGGGACGGGGTGCGCATCGCGGTGAGGTTGGCGGAGTGGCCGAGCACCAGCCAGGCGGGCACGTCGCCGTGGAGCAGGACGGGGGCCACCTCGCCGTGCTCGGCGCGCAGCTTCTCGTACAGGGCCCACGGGTCGGACTCGGCCTCGGGGCCGTAGAGACGGCGGACGCCGCCCGGGCCCAGCAGGCCGGGGTCGAGGCCGTGGGCGGGGCACCCGGGGGGCGGGAGCACGGAGGAATCGTCAGGGAGCGGGGCGGTCACGGGGTCTCCGGGGTCGGAACGGAAGGCTCGGATCAGAACGGAAAGCTCGGATCGGAAACGGCGCTCACGGGCGCGACGCGGCGAGGTCGTACAGGTGGCGCATCAGGGCCATCAGGACGTCCCGGCAGGAGTCGCGCCGCCGGGCGTCACAGGCGACGATCGGCACCTCGGGCGGCAGGTCCAGGGCGGCCCGCAGCTCCTCGACCGGGTGGTCCGGCGACTCGGGGAAGCCGTTGACGGCGACCACGAAGGGCACGCCACGGTCCTCCAGCCGCCCGATCACCTCGAAGCTGACCTCCAGCCGGCGGGTGTCGACCAGCACGACCGCGCCCAGCGCCCCCTCGAACAGGCCGTTCCAGAGGAACCAGAACCGCTCCTGCCCGGGGGTGCCGAACACGTACAGCACGAGCTCGTCGCTGATGCTGATCCGGCCGAAGTCCATCGCGACGGTGGTCTCGGTCTTGCGCTCCACCCCGGCGAGGTCGTCGACGCCCGCGCCGGCCAGCGTCATCGTCTCCTCGGTGGTGAGCGGACGGATCTCGCTCACCGAGCCGACCAGGGTCGTCTTGCCGACGCCGAAACCGCCGACGATCACGACCTTGACGGCCGTCGCCGCGGTGGCCGGGAGCAGGTCCGCGCCCGAGGGACCGACCAGCGTGTCAGAGTCTCTGAAGTCCATGGATCACCGCTTCCAGCAGGGCACGGTCGGGAAAGTCCGCCGGGGGTACGGCGGCGCGGGCCTCGATCAGGCCGTCGGCGAGCAGGTCCGCCAGCAGGACGGTGACCACGCTCGTCGGCAGCCGCAGGTACGCGGAGATCTCGGCGACGGACAGCGGCGAACCGCACAGGCGCAGGATCGCCGCGTGCTCGGGCTGCATGGTCGGCGCCGGCTCCGCGCGTGCGACGATCAGGGTGACGAGGTCGAACGGGGTCTGCCCGCCCGGGCCGCTGCGTCCACGCGTGATGACGTACAGACGCTCCGGCTCGCTCTCGTCCGCCCAGCCGCCACGGCCGGGGGGCTCAGTCATGAGTCGACCTTCCGCTCACTCACGCGACCTGCTCGCCGCTCCGCGGGGGTGCGGTCAGGTGCTCGCCGATCCGGGCGACGAGGTCCCGCATCTGCATGCTCACCAGCCCGGCGTCGACGCCCTCGTCGGCGAGGACGGCGAGGTAGGCGCGGGAGCCGGCCGCCATCATGTAGAAGAAGCCGCCGCTCACCTCGATCACGACCATCCGCATCCGGCCGTCGCCGTGCGGGAACTCGTGGGCCACCGCGGTGGCCAGGCTCTGCAGGCCGGCGCAGGCGGCGGCGAGCCGGTCGGCGGTGTCCGGGTCCGTGCCGTACTGGGCCATCCGCAGGCCGTCGGCGGACAGGACGATGACGTGACGGGCGCACGGGACGCTCTCCGCAAGATCCCTGAGCATCCAGTCCATGTTGGTACGGTGCTGAATCACTGCTCGCCTTTCCCTGACGTCTCTTCACTGGTCTGGCCGGCCGAACCGGTGGACGGTGCCTCGCCGTTGACGCCCTCCATGAACGCGGCCAGCCAGACGCCGGGTTCGACCGGCTTCCGGTCCGCGGTCCCGGTGGTGTCCCCGGTCGGTTCGGGGGCCCGGGCGGGCCCGGGCACGCCGGTCCCGGTCGGTCCCGGGCGGTGGCGCCGGCGCTGCGGCAGGCCGTTCGCGGTGCGCTCGGTCACCACGGTGACGTCGTCCTCGGCCGGCCCGGGCCGTACCCCGTTCGCTCGCGTCGGGCCCGGCCGCATGGGGCCCGACGCGGCCCACGGCGAGGTGCCGGAGGACGGGCCGGATGCCGCGACCGGTGCTGCGGTCGCCCCCCAGGGTCGCGAACCGGCCTTCTGGCGAGGCGGGTTGGCCGGCAGCGGCCGGGGGCCGGAGAAGCTGCCGATGCCGTGCGCCCGGCCGGTGGCGGGCGCGGTGGTGAGCAGTTCCTGCGGCACGATCAGCACCGCGCGCACCCCGCCGTAGGCGGACGGGCGCAGCGACACCTGGAAGCCGTAGGCCCGGCAGAGCCGGCCGACCACGGCCAGGCCGAGCCGGGGGGTCTCGCCGAGGTCGTTGAGGCCGAAGTCGCCCTGGGCCGTCTTGAGGATGCGTTCGGCGCGGATCCGGCTGTCATCGCTGAGGCCGAGGCCGCCGTCCTCGATGTCGATCGCTATCCCGCTCTGCACCTCGGACGCGCTCAGGTGCACGTGGGTGTGCGGCGGGGAGTAGCGGGTGGCGTTGTCCAGCAGTTCGGCGACCGCGTGGATGAGCGGTTCGACGGCCGGGCCGACCACGGCGACTTCGGCCACCGGGTGCAGGTCGACCCGCTGGTACTCGAGGATGCGCGACATGCCGCCGCGCAGCACGCTGTACAGGGCCACCGGCCGGCTCCACTGGCGGCCGGGGCGGGCGCCGCCGAGGACGGCGATGCTGTCGGCGAGGCGGCCGGTCAGCGCGTTGCCGTGGTCCAGGCGCAGCAGGTCGTCGAAGACGGCCGGGTCGTTGCCGTGGCGGTCCTCCATCTCGCGCAGGTCCTGGGCCTGGCGGTGGATGATCGCCTGGACGCGTCGGGCGATGTTGACGAAGGCGCGCTGCGTGGCCTCGCGCAGAGCCTCCTCGTTGTCGACGATCTGGAGGACGCGGTACAGCACCTCGTCCCGGGCGGCCTGGAACTCGGGGCTGAGCAGCGGGTCGCGGGTCTCGTGCGCCCGCATCGCGTTGTCGACCGAGCCCGTGCGCTGGAGCCGGCGGACCGCCGCCGGCAGGGTCTCCTTCGCGAGGGTGGTCGTCGCGACGTCCTGCCGGGCGAGGCGTCGGCTCAACTCCGCTTCGAGTTTCGTGTGTTGCTCGCGCAGGATGGCCAGCGCCCGCCCCCGACGGCCCGCCTCGGCGGCCACCACGGCCACCGCCGCCGTGCCCGTCAGACCGCACCAGAGCACCTCGGCGCGGGCCCCGGCGGACGCCGCGGCCGCGGCGGTGACCGCGGCTGCGGCCAGCACGGCCGTGGGCAGCAGCCACGAGAGCAGGGGAGCGGAAGGCCGTCTGCCTGGTGACGATCCAGCTCGAAGCATCAGCATCCTCAAACGATCGGAAGGGGACGGGGGCGGTGGTTCGGGGCAGCATAGCCGGGGTCCGACATTTCTGAGTGAAGCTCAAAAATACTGCTGTAGAGCCGACTTGGTGCGAAATTGCGGGACATGTCAGACGATTCGCCCAGTGGTGCGGGGCTTGCTGGCATGGCCGCCGCCGTCTCGGCAGGGGACGGCGTGTCCACCAAGGTTTGTCGCCGCCGGGCGGTCGTACCGGCATTCAAGCTTCGGATTCGCTCATGCTGGGGGTTTCTGGGTGAAGTCACCGACAGGGGTGGTGAGTTCGTGGTATCGGGGTCAACAAGTGGCGATGGGATTCCCTGGAAGGGGTGAGGCGGGCGTCATCGCCATGACGGGCGTGAGGCGGCGGCCTCGCCGGTGGGGTTGGGCAACATCTGTTGCCCTCGAAGCAATATCTGTTGACGGCCTTCGGGAGCCCGGCGTACATTGCCGCCCATGACTGTCGATGATCTTGCTCGGCGCATCGCCGACGACGTCGCGGGCGACGGCGGACTTGCCGGACTGCGCCGTCTGTCCGGCGTGATCGCCACGCTGGAGGACCGCCGCACCGTCCTGGTCGAGGAGTTGCGCCGCGGACGGCACGCGACCTGGGAGGAGATCGGCCGGGCCTGCGGGATGACCCGCCAGGGCGCCACCCGGCGCTGGTCCGGCAAGCTGCGGGCCCGGTCGTTCGGTGCGGCGGCGAGCGCGTACCAGCAGGGGCGGCCCGGCTATCCGCAGGCGCTGATCGGCTCGGTCGTTTCGCGCGAGGCTCGACGGGTGCTGGACCTGGGTGCGGGCACCGGCAAGCTGACCCGGCTGCTGGTGGACGCGGGCCTGGACGTGGTCGCGGTCGAACCGGACGAGGCGATGCGAGACCAGCTGGCGGCGGCCGTCCCGAAGGCGGCCGTGCGCGCGGGCTCGGCCGAGCGGATCCCGCTGGCGGACGGCAGCGTGGACGCGGTGGTGGTGGCGCAGGCCTGGCACTGGTTCGACCAGGGCGCGGCGGTGCCGGAGATCGCGCGCGTGCTCGCCCCGGGCGGGACACTCGCGCTGGTGTGGAACGTCCGCGACGAGTCCGAGCCGTGGGCCGCCGCACTGGGTGCCCTGATGCACCGCTCGACCCGGCAGGTGATCGACACCCAGCCGGTGGTGCCCGCGCCCTTCGGTGCCCCCGAGCGGCTGGAAATCCGCTGGCAGCACGTCACGACCCGCGCGGAGATCGTCGACATGGTCGCGTCGCGCAGCTATGTGATCGCCCTGCCGGAGGCGGAGCGGGCCCGCCTGCTGGCGGACGTCGAGGAGCTCCTCGCCACTCACCCCGACCTCGCGGGCCGCGACGAGATCGCCATGCCGTACATCACCCGGTGCACCCGTGTCAGCCGCTAGCGGGGTCGTCATCCGGCGGCTGCGCGTGGCCGATGCCGAGCGGTACCGGGAGTTTCGGCTCACCGCCCTGCGGGAGACGCCGAGCGCGTTCACGTCGAGCCACGAGGAGGAACGGGAGAAGCCGGTCGCGGCGACCGTGCGGCGGCTGGCCGAGGCCGAGCGCGGGCCGGGCGCCCTGCTCGGGGCGTTCGACGTGGACGGCGAGCTGGTCGGGACGGCCGGGCTGCGCGTGCCCGGCCGGCGCCAGGAGCGGCACAAGGCGACGCTGTTCGGCATGGCCGTCGCCCGCGCGGCCGGCGGCCGGGGTGTCGGCCGCGCGCTGGTCGAGCGTTCTCTCGAACGAGCCGCTGGGGACCGCGAGTTGCGTCAGGTGCTGCTGACGGTGTCGGAGGGCAACGACCCGGCGATCCGGCTCTACACCTCCTGCGGGTTCGAGGTGTGGGGCCGGGAGCCGCAGGCCGTTCTGGTGGACGGACGGGCCGTCACCAAGCTCCACATGGTGCGCCTGCTGGACGCTCACCAGTCCCGTGCGGCTATCAGCCCCTCCACGTCCGCGCCCGGGAAGTCGTAGGCCTCGGCGATGAAGGCGAAGTCCTCGGCGATCTCCTCGCGGGCGACCGTCTCGATCTCGCTGTCCGCCGCCTCGAACGCCTCCTGGAGGACGTTGAACTCCTCGGTGGCGACGGCCGTGAGGGCGTACAGGGCGGCGAGGTCGGACGGCCGCTCGGCCTCGATCCGCTCGCACAGCCGCAGCAGGATGTCGCGGCCCTGGTCGACGACGGCATCGGGGTAGTAGTCGTCCGCGTACAGGGCGCGCAGGAAGCGGCGCTGGGCGACCCGCTCGTCGGTGATCGGCATGGTGAGGCTCCTCGGCTCGTCGGATGCCCCGATCATGCACCCGGGCACTGACAACCCGCCGGCAGCCCGGTGCGGTCGAGCAGGTGGTGCAGCTGCTCCGCGGACAGGGTGGGGTTGGCCGCCGCGCCCTCGGCGTGGGCGGGGTCGTCGAGCAGGGTGCCGAGGAGGTCGGCCGGGAGGAGGGGGTTCGCGGCGGCGGACTGCCGGACGCGCTCGTCGGGGTCGGTGAGCAGTTCGACGGGCGGATGGTCGAGCGTCGGGTCGGCCGCGGCCAGCGCGCGGACCCCGGGGTCCTCGTGGACGAGGAGACGCTGAAGCCCGGTGCGGGGGAACGAGGGCAGCGTCAGCAGGTACGGGCGCTCGCCGGGGGTCGCGACGAACGCGGAGAGGAGGACCTCGGGCGGCGCCAGCGGGTGGTGGTAGGCCAGTGGGTGCCGCACCTCGGGATCGGGATCGGCCGCGAGAGCGGCGACCAGGTCCTCGGGAAGACCGGGCCAGGCGGCGGCGATCCGGCGGAGCACCGGGTGCTCGGACTCGGCGCAGGCCCGGTACCAGTCCGGGGCCGACGTGTCGTGCGGTCCGACCGGCGGGCCGATCTGGTCGGCGGTCCAGCCGGTGACCTCGTCGATGACGCCGTACTGCTTCCAACGGCGGTGCAGCGCCTGCACCAGCGCACGCGAGCGGACCCCGGCGTCGAGGTCCTCGGCCAGCTCCGCCAGGAGCACGGCGTCGAGGTCGTGCCGGGATGCGACCCGTGCCCGCACCTCGGGGTCGGGGTCGTGGGCCAGCCGGGCGACGGCGTGGGCGGGGGTGTGCGGGTTGCCGGCCAGGGCCCACAGGTTGCGGCCGCTGGCCAGGCAGGCTTCGGCGACGGCGTCGGAGATGGCGAAGTTGCAGAGCAGGACGCTGCGGTGGTGGCAGTCGCGCTCGGGCAGCTCGGCCTCCATGGCGGCCGGGTCGAGATAGCGGCTCGCGCGGTGCGCCGCCGCCCGTACCGCCGGATCGGGATCGGCGAGGAGGGCGTCGCGCTGCTCGGCGGTGAGCTGCCAACCAGAGTCGGCGGCGAAGGCCCGGATGCGTGGGTCCGGGTGATCCATCGCCCTGAGGATGAAGGATCGCGGAATCTGAAAGGAGGCAGTCAGTTCCGCCCGGATCTCGTCCGCGGTGAGGAACTCGTTCCGGTCAGGGTGGTCCTGCGCGGTCAGCAGGGTCACCAGCGCCTCGTCGGGCAGCGGGGGGACGCGGTCGAGCCGCAGGCGGCGGGGGCCGGAGGCGACGCTGGCGCGCACGCGCTCGTCAGGGTCGTCGGCCAGCCGACCGCGCTGCTCGGGCGCGACGTACCGGTTGCGGGCGGCGATGCGACGCACCGCCCGGTCTGGGTGCGTGATCACGGCCTCGACGACGTCGGGGGGAAGAGGAGTGTCACGGAGAGTCGACCACGCCGGCTTCCCCTCGGGCCTCAGCAGGCGCAGCAGGACGTCCGACGGCGCGCCCGGGTTCGCGGCGACGCCACGCAGCAGGGACTCGGTGAGCGGGGAGGAGGTCATCGCGCCATCGTCGCAGTGATCTTGGCGGGGCGTCCATCCGCCTGCTCGAACGCCCTCCGAACCCGGGCGTTCGGCCACTGGCTCACCCCGGGAGTCACCGAATCGCCGGCATGACGGCGCGTGCCCCTGACGATCTGTCGACCTGACGACTTGGTGCAGAAGAGACGTGACGACCCGGCGACGAAGAAGCGCCCGGCGGTACGCGTCCACCAGTGAACGAGTACCGCCGGGCGCTGGGACGTCCCCTGTGCGCGGTCCGTCAGGCCGCCGCGCGCCGCCCCGCCATCCAGACGTAGACCAGGATCCCCGCGAACAGGAACAGCACGCCCTGGTAGACGGCCGCGTAGCCGGCCCCGGCGACCAGCCAGAGCGAGAAGCCGAACGCGCCGACACCCAGCACCGCGTTCCTGGCGAGCCGGCCCGGGGCCACCGCCCGGCCGCCGCGCACCAGCCAGTACAGCTGCGCGGCCGTGGAGAGCAGGTAGGGGACGGTCGCGGTGAACGTGGTGACCAGCACCAGGATGTCGAACGCGCCCTTCGCGCCGGAGGCGAAGTTGAGCACCGTCAGCAGCGAGGCCAGCGCGACGCTGACCACGACGCCGAACACCGGCACCCCGTGCCGCTCCCGGCCGAACGCGGCCGGGAACAGCCCGTCCTTCGCGGCGGCGTACGGCGCCTGGGCGGCCAGCAGCGTCCAGCCGTTGAGCGCGCCGGTCATGGACACCAGCGCGGCGACGGCGATGACCGTGCCGCCCCACGAGCCGCCGAACATGGCGTTCACGGCATCCGAGAAGGGCGCGGTCGAATGGACCAACTGATCGTGTGCGACCGTGCCGAACACCGCCAGCGTGCCCAGCAGGTAGACCAGCGCCGCCCCGGCCGTGCCGAGCACGCTCGCCCGGCCGACGTTGCGCTCCGGGTCGCGGACCTCGCCCGCGCTCATCGCGGCCGACTCCACGCCCAGGTAGCTGAAGAGCAGGATCGCCGCGGCGGCCGTCATCCCGCCGAGCCAGCCCTGGCCGGAGGCGTCGAACGGTCCGAGGTTCTTCGGGTCGAAGAAGCCGAGGCCGCCCACCGCGACCAGCGCCAGCGGGATGAACTTCAGTACGGTGGAGACGAGTTGGACGGCCCCGACGAAGCGGGTGCCGGCCAGGTTCGCCAGCGCCGGCAGCCACTGGACGGTCAGCGCGGCGGCGATGGTGAGCGCGGTGGAGTGGCCGATCGGCACCAGCACGTCGAGGTAGCCGACGGCGGCCACCGCGAGCGCGGCGTTGCTGACCCAGGTGGTGATCCAGTACGACCAGGCCGACAGGAACCCGGCGAAGTCGCCGAACGCCTCGCGGGCGTAGACGTACGGACCGCCGGTGCGCGGATTGCGGCGCGCGAGCTGCCCGAAGACCAGCGCCAGAGCGATCGCGCCGATGGTCAGCACGGCGAACGAGACCAGGCTGACCGTCCCGAAGGGGGCCACGGCGGCCGGGATCATGAAGATGCCGCCGCCGATGATGTTCCCCATCACGAGGGCGGTGGCGGTCGTCAGCCCGAAGCGGCCGCCCGGCCGGGGTGAGGGGGTGACCGTTTCCGCGCCGGTGGGCGGGGTCGGTCGGGATGCCTGCCGGGGTACGGCCGGGCTGGTCTGCATGAGGGTGGTGCGCCTTTCCTGGTCCTGCTCGCGCTCGGTGGAGCGACCGCTCATGCTCACCCGGAGTAGGTGCCCGGTACCAAATCGGTGGGATTCGTCCGGTCGTACCTGCCCCGCTACCGCAAGAATTGCGGCCGGACGGCACCCGGACCGGCACTCGTCCTGCGGTTCTTCTCGCGGACCTTCCGCCACCCGGCCACGGCCCGTCAGGTCAGGCGCAGCACCAGCTTGCCGGTGTTCTCGCCGCGGAACAGCATCTGCAGCGTCGCCGGGAAGTCGCCGACGGTGCCCTCCACCACGTGCTCCTTGACCCTGATCCGGCCGTCGGCGATCCAGCCGGCGATCTCGCGGGACGCCTCGGTGTAGCGACGGGCGTAGTCGAAGACGACGAAGCCCTCCATGCGCGCCCGACGCACCAGCAGCGACAGGTAGTTGGACGGGCCCTGCACGGCCGTCTCGTTGTTGTACTGGCTGATCGCCCCGCAGACCACCACCCGGGCGCGCATCGCGAGCCGGGTCAGCGCGGCGTCCAGGATCGCGCCGCCGACGTTGTCGAAGTACACGTCGATACCGTCCGGCGCGTGCGTGCGCAGCGCCTTGCGGACGTCCTCGGAGCGGTAGTCGATCGCCGCGTCGAACCCCAACTCGCCGGTCAGCAGAGCGCACTTCTCCGCGCCGCCCGCGATCCCGACGACCCGGCAGCCCTTCACCCTGGCGATCTGGCCGACCATTGTGCCGACCGCACCGGCCGCACCCGAGACCACGACGGTCTCGCCCTCCTTGAGCGCCCCGACCTCCAGCAGTCCGAAGTACGCCGTCATGCCCGGCATCCCGAGCGCGCCGAGGTACGTCGACAGCGGTGCGAGCGACGGATCCACCCGCAGTGCGCCCTTCCCGTCCGACACGACGTAGTCCTGCACCCCGAACGCGCCGACGACGTGGTCACCCGGCCGGAACTCGGGGTGCTCCGACGCCACGACCTCGACCACCGACCCGGCCCGCATCACCTCCCCGATCCCCACCGGCGGCAGGTACGACGGCCGATCGTCCAGCCACCCCCGCATCGCCGGATCCAGCGAGACGTACCGCGTCCGCCCCAGGAACTGCCCCGGCCCCGGCACCCCGACCGGCTCCACCACCTGCTCCCAGTCCTCGTCCCGCACCTCCCCGACCGGGCGGCGAGCAAGACGGACCTGGCGATTCACTGCGGACATGGACGTCTCCTGGGGACGGCGATGAGTCGGACGCCGATTCTAAGCAAGCGCTTAGTCAGATGGCCAGAGGTAATGGGACCGGTCGGAGCGTGACGCAGGGTCGGGCCTCGTGTACCGGTAGTATTGCCCCGAGGCGGGCCCATCGGGTGCGGCGCCGCCGCCGGACAGGGGAGCAGCGGAGTGAGCACAGCGCACGCCGGCCCGGGCGACTACAGCCGTGTGCCGAACCCGGAACAGGCCCTCAAGTACGCGATTCAGCACATCGCGGGTGACCGCGTCGAGATCATCGAGGGAGTCATCACCCCTGTGTCTCCGTCCTGGGCGCATGAGAGCGCCATCGATCTCATTCGCGAGCAGATCGGCCCGCGGATGCGCGAACTCGGCCTCCGTGCGGGCTCCGGGAACCTCGACCTGCCGGGCACGGCGAACTTCTACGTCCCGGACCTGGCGGTCGTTCCGGCCGAACTGGCCAAGACCGAAGGTGCGTTGCTGCCCGACCAGACGCTCCTCGTCGTCGAGGTCACCTCGCCGTCGAACGCCGACACGGACCGCACGGCGAAGCGCCGCCGCTACTCCCAGTTCGGCGCTCCGGTCTACCTGCTGGTCGACCGCCAGGAGCGCGCCTGCACACTCTTCTCGCAGCCGGGTGCGCTCGGCTACACCCTGGTCGAGGGCCCGCACCCCTTCGGCGTCCCGGTTCGGCTGCCGGCGCCGTTCGATCTGGAGCTCGCGACCGGGGAGTTCTGAGTGGACGTTAAGTCCCTTTTCTCTCGGCTCGTGATCGCTCGTTCGTGTGAACGTTGGCCGTACTGGCGTGCCAGTCGTGGTTCGGGTGATGTTCTGCGGCGCATGGACAGACGGGCGTATCCGAGCGACTTATCGGACGAGCAATGGGCGTTGATCGAGCCGATGATCACGGCCTGGAAGCAGGACCGGGTGGCGCGATCGGCGACCGGGGATCCGGGGTCCTGTGATCTGCGGGAGATCGTGAACGCGGTCTTCTACCAGAACCGGACGGGCTGTCAGTGGCGCTACCTGCCCCATGACCTGCCGTCCTGGTCGGCGGTGTTCTACTACTTCGGCCTGTGGCGCCAGGACGGGCTCGACCAGCGGATCCAGGAACTCCTGCGTTGCCAAATCCGGGAGAGGGCCCGCCGATTAGAGGACCCGTCCCTCGTGATCATCGACACCCAGTCCGTCCGCGCGGCCGCCGGTGTTCCGAAGAGCACCACGGGACTGGACGCGAACAAGAAGGTGTCGGGCCGCAAGCGGGGACTGGCCGTCGACGTCATGGGGCTGATCATCGGTGTCGTCGTCCTGGCCGCCTCCACCCACGACAACGCCGCCGGCACCGCCCTGCTCGACCAGGCCGCCGAACGGTGCGGGATGCGTCTGGAGAAGGCCCTGGTGGACCAGGGCTTCAAGGACGAGGTCGTCATCCACGGTGCACTGCTGGACATCGACGTCGAAGTCGTCCGCCGCAACCCGGCCGACCAGGGCAAGGGCTTCGTCCCGCAGCCGAAACGGTGGGTGGTGGAGCAGACGAACGGCACCTTGATGCTGCATCGACGCCTCGCCCGCGAGTACGACCACCGGCCCGACACCTCCGCCTCACGCGTCTACTGGGCCTCCACCGCGAACATGACCCGCCGCCTCACCACACCAGCCCCGGCCTGGCGCGACACCCTTGGACTGGCCGCGTGAACGTCGCCGAACTCCTGGCAGACCTCCAGACCCGGCAGGACGAGGCCGCCGCCCGGGCCGCAGAACTACGGGTCCGGATTGAAGAGCTCGCCGCCGACCTGACCGAGACCGAAGCGCGGCTCACGGACCTGGCCACCACCCGAAAGATCATCGCGGAGGTCACGCCGGCAGGAGCCGAATCCGAACCACCCGAGACGAACACCACCTACCAGGCAATCGTGAATGCCTTCAACCAGCACCCCGACCAGGCATTCCGGGCACGCGAGCTGCACAAACTCCTCGGCATACCCACCGACGAGGCGTCCGTCAACATCACCCGCAGCCGCCTCGGACGCCTCACCCGCCAAGGCTTCCTCACCCAACCCGGACGAGGCCGCTACCAGAAACGGACTTAACGTCCACTGAGGCGGCGACCATTCCGGGACATCTCGCGGTCGCCGAGTGGGCGAAAGCCCCCGGCAACGTAGCGGGCCCCCGCTCGCTCGGCGAGCAGGGGCCCGTGTGCTTGAGGTCAGCAGCTGCGCAGTTCAGGGGTCTGGTTGAGGATCTGGTTCCGCAGCGAGGTGAACTCGCGGTAGGTGTCGCTCTGCTCGGCGCCGGGGCGGAACGCGGCGACGCGGTGGCAGTTGACGAAGGCGAGCTTCACGCCGAAGTGGTTCTCCAGGCTGCCCCGGATGGCGTTGCTGGCCAGGGCGCGCAGCAGCTGGGCGCGCTCCTCGTCGGTGGGGGTGGTGTTGTCGTCGACGAACTCGACCTCGGTGGCGCCGAGTTCGGTGCTGAGGCCGGCGACCACCTGGTAGGCGTAGGGGAGGGAGGTGCGGACGGTGTCGAGGAAGTCGGCCTCGCTGACCTGGCCCTGCTCGGCCTGGGCCAGGAGGGCGGGGGAGACGTCGAGCGACATAGGGGTCCCCTTTCGCGGGGGTTGCGGGATCTGGACCTGACGTTGCGGCGGTTATCGAAGATGAAAACCATTGCAACATAGAGGACTGTCCTCGACGCCCCGACGTCCTGTCAAGTGCCGTCCCCCGGAGGAGTGGCGGGTAGGTCGTCCCGGCGCACCTTGATGACGAACACCGCGATCACCACGGCCAGCGCCGCGAACACCAGACCCATGGAGAAGGCGCTGGAGATGCCGTGCACCAGCACCTCCGACGAATACGGCTCCGGCAGCTTCCCGGTCGCCTTGAACTGGGCGGCCTCCTGTGGCGCCGCCTGCTGGAGGAACTTCCCGACCTGCTGTCTCGCCTCGTTGCGGCTGGCCGTGCCGTACACCGTCACCAGGATCGACAGGCCCAGCGAACCGCCCACCTGCTGCGTCGTGTTGAGCATGCCGGTCGCCGCGCCGGTCTCGTGCGGGGCCACCCGGGACACGGACGTCAGCATCACCGGGACGAAGATCGATCCCATCCCGAAGCCGAACAGCAGGGTCGGCCCGAGGATGCCGCCGACGTACGTGGTGTCGATGTCGATCTGCGTGGCCCAGAAGACTCCGCTCGCCACCAGGAGCGAGCCCGTCACCATGAAGGGCTTCGGGCCGAACCGCAGCTGGTTGCGGGCCGCGAACTGGGCGGCGGCGATGATCGCGGCGCTGATCGGCAGGAACGCGAAGCCGGCCCGCAGCGGGCTGAAGCCGAGGATGTTCTGCACGAACAGGGTGATGAAGAAGAAGATGCTGAACATCGCTGCGGCCAGGCAGAGCATCAGCCCGTACGCGCCGGAGCGGTTGCGATTTCGGAGCAGGTGAAGCGGGGTGATCGGCTGCGGCACCCGCCGCTCGTTGAGCAGGAAGGCGGCCAGCAGGACGACCGCGAGGCTGAACGCGAGGAGGGTCACGGGGTCCGTCCAGCCGTGCTCGGAGGCCCGGATGAAGCCGAACACCAGCGACACCATGCCCGCGGTGGAGGTGAACGCGCCGAGGAGGTCGAAGCGGCCGGGATGCCGTTCGGACTCGTTGATGTAGAGCGGTGCCAGCAGCGCGATCGCGATGCCGATCGGCACGTTGACGAAGAGCACCCAGCGCCAGGACAGCCAGGAGGTCAGCATGCCGCCCAGCAGCAGGCCGATGGCGCCGCCCGCGCCGGCGACGGCGGAGAAGACGCCGAAGGCCCGGTTGCGCTCCGGGCCCTCCTTGAAGTTGGTCGCGATCAGCGCGAGCGCGGTCGGCGAGGCGATCGCGCCGCCCAGGCCTTGGAGGGAGCGGGCCGCGAGCAGCCAGGCGGCGGACTGGGCGACGCCGCCGAGCAGCGAGGCGAAGCTGAAGATCAGGACGCCGGCGATGAAGACGCGCCGGCGACCGAGGATGTCGCCCGTCCGTCCGCCGAGCAGCAGCAGTCCGCCGAAGGTGAGGGTGTAGGCGTTGATGACCCACGACAGGTCGGTGGTGTTGAACTTCAGCGCCTGCTGGATGTGCGGCAGGGCGATGTTCACGATCGTGATGTCGAGGACCACCATCAGCTGGGTGGCCGCGATGACGGTGAGGGCTATCCCTGGGTGCTGGCCGCGTCGTGCGGGCGCGGGCGGAGCCTGGGTCAGGGCGCGCGAAGTGGCCATGGCAGGTCCCCCGATGACTTGGGAGCGAGCGATTAGGAGGGAACGCATCCGTTCACTAACAACGACAGTAGACCCGGGGCGATAGGGAACACAATCGTTCATTACGGACAGGCGGCGAATTTCGGACTATCGGTGAACGGAGACGTGAGGTCGCACCGGAAGGGCCGCGCGTGGTCGGCCTGCTACGGAGTGGTCGTTCGCGGCGAACGTCCGAGAGGCCGACCCGGCAAGGCCGTACGGCCGACGGTCCAGGGCCGTTGGGCCCTCGCCCGGGAGGCCGTTTCAGGGGACGCTCGAATCACCGGCGCTCCCCGCCGGGAGCAGGGAGTGGACCACCATGACCACCGAAACCGCCCTCACCACCGCCGACCTGCGCCTGCTGGCCGAAGCCGGCGGCGCGGCGCCCTCACTGCACAACAGCCAGCCGTGGCGCTTCCGCCCGACGCCCGACCTGCTCGGCCTGGAGGTCCATGCCGACCTGCGCCGGGCCGTCCCGGCCGCCGACCCCGACGGCAGGGCGCTGCACATCTCGATCGGTGCCGCCCTGTTCAACCTGCGCGTGGCCGCCGCCCACCTCGGCCGCGAGGCCGCCGTCCGGCTGCTGCCGGCCGGTGAAGGCGCGCAGCCGCGAGCCGTCCTCGACCTCTCCGCACCGACCGACTGGTCACAGCCCCTCGGAGCCGACCTCTACCCGGCCATCGCGAGGCGCCACTCCAGCCGGCAGCCGTTCACCAACCGGGACGTCCCCGAGGCACTGGTCGCCGACCTCATCACCGCGGCCCAGGAGGAAGGCGTCACGCTCGGCATGCTGGAAGAGCACGGCGTGCGCCGCGTCCTCGCCGTCACCTCCGAGGCCGAGACCCGCATCGCCGCCGACGTCACCCGCGAGGCCGAGACCCGCCGCTGGCTGCGCCTCGAACCCTCCTACGACGGCATCCCCCTCGCCGCCCTCGGCTCCCACGACCGCGACGCCCGCATCCCCATGCGCAGCTTCACCGGCCACCCGCCACATCACACCACCCCCGCCGAACGCTTCGAGGCCCTGCCCCAACTCGCCACCCTCACCACCCACCTCGACCACCAGACCGACTGGCTGCGCACCGGACAGGCACTGGAACGCGTCTGGCTCCTCGCCACCGTCCACGGCCTGCGCGCCTCCGTCCTGCACCAGGCCGTCGAGATCCCCGAGACCCGTTGGCGCCTGCGCGACCCCGCCGACGGGCCCGCCCACGTCCAACTGGTCCTGCGCCTGGGCTACGGCCCGCCCGGTGCCGCCAGCCCGCGCCGCCCGGTGGAGGAGATCCTCGACCTGGTGGAGGACTGACGGGGCCGCCCGGAGCAGCCGGGACCCGTCCGTCGGCTCACTGCGCGCGGACGATGACCACGGGGCAGGTGGCGTGCTGCGCGCAGCGCGTGCTCACCGAGCCGAGCAGGGCCCGGGTGAAGCCGGTGTGGCCGTGGCTGCCCACCACCAGCAATTCGGCGCCCTGCGCCGCGTCCAGGAGTACGTCGGAGGGATCGCCCATCACCATCGTCTGCCGAACCTCCACCGGCCGGTCCGCGCCGAGCACCGCTTGGAGTTCATCAGTGAACCGCCGCTCGGCCAAGTCCTTGTCGTAGGACATGTCGACCACCGGCGCCGACCAGCCGAAGTGGCTCGGCGGCTCCCACGCGCCCACCGCGTCCACGACCCCGCCGATCAGCTTGGCGTGCCGGACCGCCCAGCGCAGCGCGGCGTGCGACGACGGCGAGCCGTCGACGCCGACCACGACGCGGGGAGCGGAGTCGTTCGCGTCCATGTGCACCGTCCTTCAGGTCGTCGGCCCCTGTCACCACGGTGCGCGCCGCTCGACGTCACCGCCAGTACGGCCCGGCAGCCGGGTGACGGCGACGGTCGGCCTCGACTCCGCGGAGCAAGAGGCTCTTTCCGGGCCTGGGGAGGTCGCCGCCCCAAGGGACTGGGGACGAGCGCGCACGGGCTCCACCGCCGATCGGCGTTCAGGTGCGGGCGAGCACCTTGCGCACGCCGTACGCGGCGGCGCCGAGCGCGATCACCACTGCGCCCCACAGCACCGAGGCGGCCGGGAGGGCGAAGGCGAGGACGAGGCAGCCGGTCGCGCCGAGGACGGGCACGATCCTGGGCGGGCGGCCCTCGTCGGGGGTGAGGGTCCAGGCGGAGGCGTTGGCGACGGCGTAGTAGGCGAGCACGCCGAAGGACGAGAAGCCGATCGCGCCGCGTACGTCCGCGGTGGCCGCGAGGACGGCGACGACCGCGCCGACGGCGAGCTCGGCGTGGTGCGGCACCGCGAAGCGCGGGTGGACGGCGGCGAGTTGTCGGGGCAGGTGCCGGTCGCGGGCCATCGCCAGCGTGGTGCGCGAGACCCCGAGGATCAATGCGAGCAGCGAGCCCAGGGCGGCCACCGCGGCGCCGACGCGCACCACCGGGGCGAGGCCCGGCACCCCCGCGGCCCGAACGGCGTCGGCCAGCGGTGCCGCGGTGTGGGCGAGGCGCTCGGGGCCGAGGACGGCCAGGACGGCGAGCGCGACGGCGGCGTAGACGACCAGGGTGATGCCGAGCGCGAGCGAGATCGCGCGGGGGATCGTGCGCTGCGGCTCGCGGACCTCCTCGCCGAGGGTCGCGACGCGCGCGTACCCGGCGAACGCGAAGAACAGCAGCCCTGCGGCCTGCAGCACCCCGTGGAACCCGGCCTCCGCGCCGACCGTCCAGTGGCCACGGTCGGCATCGGCGCTGGTCAGGCACACGGTCACCACCGCGGCGAGCACGGCCAGCACGACGGTGACGATGGCCCTCGTCAGCCAGGCCGCCTTCTGCACCCCGACGTAGTTGACCGCGGTCAGCGCCACCACCGCCGCGACCGCCACGGCGTGGGCCTGCGCGGGCCACACATAGGAGCCGACCGTCAGCGCCATCGCCGCACACGAGGCGGTCTTGCCGACGACGAAGCCCCACCCGGCCAGGTACCCCCAGAACTCGCCGAGCCGTTCGCGGCCGTAGACGTAGGTGCCGCCGGACTGCGGGTAGCGGGCGGCCAGCCGCGCCGAGGAGGTCGCGTTGCAGTACGCCACCACGCCGGCCAGCGCCAGCCCGATCAGCAGCCCGGACCTGGCCGCCGCGGCCGCGGGGGCGAGCGCGGCGAAGACACCCGCGCCGATCATCGACCCCAGCCCGATCGCCACGGCGTCGAACACGCCCAGGTGGCGCCTCAGCTCCTCGGTCGCGGCGGATGGCGCCGACGTGCTCATTGACCTGTACCTCTCCACAGCGGGTTTCGACGTCGGTGCACGCTACTGGAGGAAGGTTGCGAGGGGCCGAACGAGGGCGGCCACCAGGCGCCGGGGTGCCGGCCCAGTTCGTCACCCCGGATGCCTTCCGGCTCACCGGCAACGGCAAGGTCGACCGTGCGGCTCCACCGGTCCTCGCCGAGGGACCGGCGGAGCCGTGAGCGACAAGGGCGGGCCGGAACTGCCCCGGCCCACCCCTTCGGCCTGTCGGGCTCGGGCTGCCTCTCAAGCGGGCGGCGCCTGCTTAGCCCGGCTGCGCAGCCACCGGCGCGCCATGACCGCCGCGGTGAGGTGGCAGGCGAGGCCGGCAGCCACCGCGAGCAGGGGGAGCTTGCTGCCCACCCACAGATGGAGGGCCAGCCCGCCGGTCACAAGCGCGATCGCCGCCGCTCGCACGGCGCCGTTGCGGGGCGGTGCCGCGCTCACGCCGGAACCTCCGGCTTGGTGGCGGTCACGTAGCGGACCCGGAGTCCACCCGTAGCTGACGAAGGGGCAGGGGGCGGCAGAGTCGGCGGGGCGGCTGGAGCCGCTCGACGGGCGGCCGCCGAGCACCCTGCTGCGGTGCGACTACCCTCGGCTCAGGTCCAGGTCACACGCTCATCTAGTCTGGCGGTATGACTGAGGCTCTGATGAATCGTTACCGCCAGACTGTGGAACCGCTGCTGGAACCGGGCGAGCACCTGATGGATGTCGCGACGGTGATACCCGTGGCCGGGGCGCGCGGGGTCGGGCACGGGCCGGGGGCACTGGTCGGCAACGCCCTGGGGCGACTCGGCGCGGTGTCAGGGGAGTCGGGCAGCCTCGCGAGCAGCTTTCCGAGCACGGCGGGCGCGGCAATGACGAAGTTGCTGGCGGTCACCGACCGCCGGGCCGCGTTCGTCACGGCGCGGGACATCCGGAAAGCCGGACAGGTGCTGTGGCACGCTCCGCGGCACCTGGTCCTGCGGGTGGAGCGACGCCCGAGGTTCCAGGCGATGGCGAGGTTCCGGCTGCACTTCGCGGACGGGTCGGCGGTGTCGATGTACACCGCGCGACGTCGCACGATCGAGGCCCTGGCCGATCACCTCGGACGCTAGCCCGCATGCACCGCCGGAGATCGTCTTCGGAGATCGGATCCGGAGCAGCGTTGAGGCGATGGCGGTGGTCGGCCGCGCCGCTGCTGAAGCCGGTTGAAGCGTTCAACGACGTCCCGGAGCCGATGGACGTGGCGGTCGAACCCAGGTGCCGGCCGCCCCGGCTGCCCCGTCCGAGACGCCGAGCGGCTTGGTCGATTCGCTCGGGGAGCGTGTGGCCGTTCCTTCCGGGCCCGGTCAGACCAGGTGGGCGCCCCAGGCGCGGGCGCGGTCGAGTTCGCCGGTGCGCAGCGGTCCGTCGGAGTCCTCGACGATGAAGCCCTCGGGTTCGGCGACCAGGTCGTAGGAGTGGCCCGAGAGGCGGTTGGCGATGCCCCTGGCGGCGCCGCCGGCGTGGGGCGTGCCGGCGCGGGTGTCGAAGGCGGCGGCGTGCGTGCCGGGTTTGGTCCTCGGGAGGTCCTGGAACCAGGAGCGCAGGCCCAGGCCCTCGGCGGTCTCCTGTGCCTCCTTCGCGGCGTCCTCATGGCCTTCCTTGCGCCGCTCCGCGGCGGCGGCCATGCGGCGGCTGAGCCCGGAGGACATGCCGCGCATGTGGGTGGGGCCGCCGACCACGAGCAGGTCGGCGGTGCGGGTCACGTCGGTGCCGGCCTCGGTCAGGGGCAGGCAGTCGACGGACGCGGACGGGTCGGCCTGGTGGACGCCCTCGGCGATGGCCTCGGCGATCTCGCGGGTGTTGCCGTACATGCTCTCGTACACGATCACGGTGTGCATGGTCTCCACCTTTCGTCACCACCAGGCTTGCGCTGCGGGGACCCTGCGGAAGCGGGCCGTTCGGCCCCGATCGGGTCGCCGGACGGTCCGGATCAGCCGTGAGGGGCGACCGGGCAGCGGACGCGGTGGACCGCGCGACTGACACCGTGCGCCTCGAGGTGCGGGCGCGCAGACTCGGTGGTGTCACCGCTCGCGCACGCCAGGGAGCAGGCCATGGACACGCCCCAGCCCATCCGGGTGTTCCTGCTGGACGATCACGAGGTGGTCCGGCGCGGCGTGCGCGACCTCCTGGAGGCCGAGTCCGACATCGAGGTCGTCGGCGAGGCGGGTACCTGTGCCCAGGCCCTCGCCCGGGTGCCGGCGCTGCGCCCGGACGTCGCCGTGCTCGACGTGCGGCTCCCGGACGGCGACGGGGTGTCCGTCTGCCGGGACCTCCGTGACCGGATGCCCGGCCTGGTCTGCCTGATGCTGACCTCGTTCGACGACGATGACGCCCTGCTCGACGCGATCATGGCCGGAGCGGCGGGCTACGTGCTGAAGCAGGTCAAGGGCGCCGACCTGGTCGGCGCGGTGCGCACGGTGGCCTCGGGCCAGTCCATGCTCGACCCGGCCACCACGCACAAGCTGATGGAGAGCCTGCGCCACCACGAGGAGAGCGAGAGCGACGCCGCCCTGGCCGGGCTCACTCCACGGGAACGGGAGATCCTCGCCCTGGTCGGCGAGGGCAAGACTAACCGGCAGATCGGCCAGGAGCTCTACCTCGCCGAGAAGACCGTGAAGAACCACGTCTCGCGCCTGCTCGCCAAGTTGGGCGTCGAGCGTCGTCTCCAGGCCGCCGTCCTCGCCGCCCACGCCGAGCAGCCCGATCAGCACCACCAGCGCCCGCACTGAGGCGCCCCCGCCCAAGTGGGCCCCGAGATAGAGCCGAACGGCCCAAGCGCCGCCGCGGACCCCGGCCGCACGGTGGAGATGGTCCACCCGTCACGGCCGAGGAGACGGCGATGATGTACTGGCACGACGGCGGCATGAACGGCTGGGGCATCGGCCTGATGACCGTGAGCATGCTGTTCTTCTGGGCGCTGGTGGTGTTCGGCGTGGTGGCCCTGGTCCGGTACGTGAGGCGGGCGCTGGCGGCCCCGCCGGCTGCCGCGGTGCCGCCGGAGCGGCCCACCCCGGAACAACTGCTCGCCGAACGCCTCGCACGCGGCGAGATCGACCCCGACGACTACCGCAGCCGCCTGGAGACCCTGCGCGGTGGCGGAGCCCCGCCCGCCTCAGGCTGACACCGCACCCTTGGAGGCGGTCATGCCCACTCTCGCCCTCGACGCAGCCGCTCTGGAGAAGCTCGTCTCCGCGGCGGTCGCCGCACCCTCGATCCACAACAGCCAGCCCTGGCGCTTCCGGCTGGAGCCGGCTACCTCGACGCTGGAGGTCCGGGCCGACCGCGGCCGGGCCGTTCCGGCCGCGGACCCGCAGGGCCGGGCGCTGCACATCTCCGTCGGTGCGGCCGTCCTCAACCTGCGGGTCGCCGCCCGTCACCTCGGCTGGGCGCCCGACGTGCGCCTGCTGCCCGACCCGGCCGAACCGGATCTGCTCGCCACCATCCGGCTCGACGACCCGGCCACCGCGCCGGTGCCGGGTACCGAGAAGCTGTACGAGGCGATCTGGCACCGGCACTCGATCCGCACGCCGTTCACCGGCGAACCGGTCCCGCCTGCCGTCCTCGACGAACTCGCGACCGCCGCCCGGGCCGAGGACGCCACGCTCCACCTGCCCGACCACGCGGAGACGGCCCGGCTGCTGCACCTCACTGCCGAGGCCGAGCGCCGCAACACCACCGAGCCGGCCCAACGGACCGAGAGCCGAAACTGGATACGCACCGGCGACGCGCCGCCCTACGGCATCCCGGTCACCGCGCTCGGCCCGCAGGACGCGGCCGGCCACCTCCCGATGCGCGACTTCGCCGCCCTCCGAGCCGCCGAGCACCAGGCCCCCGCCCGCTTCGAGCACGAGCCACGCATCGCCGTCCTCACCACCGACCACGACACCCCGCAGGACTGGCTGCGCGCCGGACTCGCCCTGGAACACGCGCTGCTGGCCGCCACCGTCCACGGCGTCCGCGCCTCCCTGCTGCACCAGGCGATGGAGTGGCCCTACCTCCGTTGGGAAGCCCGCGACCCGCACCAACGCCCCGGCTACGTCCAGATGTTGATCCGCCTCGGCTACGGCCCCGAAGGCGCCCCGACGCCTCGCCTTGAGGCCAAGGACGTCCTGGACCCGCCGTGACGGAGTGCGCTGCGGAAGCCCGTTGAGCCTGGGGCGGCGGGTGGTGACGCCCGCTCGGCTCACCGACCTGGTCGACGAGATGTGACTGTCCGAAGTGGCAGCAAGCCAAGGGGCATTGCCGGCAGGCCGCACGAGGAGAGGTGACGCTCACTCGCCGGGGAGCGGGACGCGCCAGGTGAGTTCGGTGCCGCCCTCGGGGCGGGTGCGGGCGGTGAAGGTGCCACCCAGGGCGGTGGCCCGGTCGGCGAGGTTGGCGAGGCCGCTGCGGCGGCCGCCTTCCGGAAGGCCGACTCCGTTGTCGGTGACGGTGACGGTCAGGTCCGTACCGGCCGCGACCGCGGCCTCGACGGCGTCGGCCTTCGCATGGCGGGCGGTGTTGGACAGGGCCTCCTCCAGAACCGCGACGGCCGCGTCCGCGATCCCGGCGGGGACGGTGACGTCGAGCAGGCCGGTCATCCGCAGGCCAGGGGTGAAGCCGAGGGCGCGGGCGGCGCGCTCGACCACTCCGACGATCCGGGTGCGCAGGCCGGCCGCCGCCGGACCGGTCTCGCGCAGGCGCAGGCCGAAGATGGTGGCGCGGATGGTCCTGGCGGTCTCGTCGAGGTCGTCGATCGCCCGCAGGACGCGGTCGGTGGCCTCGGGGTGCTCGATGAAGCGGATGGCGCCCTGAAGGGTCATGCCGGTGGCGAAGAGTCGCTGGATGGCCAGGTCGTGCAGGTCGCGGGCGATCCGGTCGCGTTCCTGCAGCAGCGCGACCTGCTCCGAGTCGCGCCGGCGCTCGGCGAGTTCCATCGCCACCGCCGCCTGCCCGGCGAAGCCCAGCAGCGGGCCCGACTCGCCCTCGTCGAACAGCGGCGCTCCGGCCGCCCGAGCCAGCATCAGCACGCCGCGGATGCCGCGCTCGGCGGTGCCGACGGGGACGGCGACGGCCGGCCCGAGGCCCTCCCAGCGTGGCGGACCGGCGGTGATCCTCGGGTCCTTCTGGACGTCCGGACTCACCACGAGCCCGCCGGTACGGACGGCGGCTCCCACGAACGAACCCTCCACCGGAAGCACCAGACCGCGGTGCTGCTCCTCACCGAGCCCGACGGCGATCTGCACCCCCAGCTCGCGGGCCTCCGGCAGGGGCAGGGCGACGACGGCGAGGTCGGCGCCGGCGATCTCGGTGGCCCGGGCGAGCAGCAGGTCCAGCACCTCCTGCTCCGAGCTTCCGGAGAGCAGGCTGCTGGTGACCTCCGCGCTCGCCTCCAGCCAGCGCTGCCGCTGCCGGGCCCGGTCGTAGAGCCGGGCGTTGTCGATCGCGACCCCGGCGGCGACGGCGAGGGTGGCCAGCACCGACTCGTCCTCGGCGTCGAACTCGCCGCCGCCGCGCTTCTCGGTCAGGTAGAGGTTGCCGAACACCTTGTCCCGGATCCGGATCGGCACCCCGAGGAACGTCCGCATCGGCGGGTGGTTGGCCGGGAAGCCGTACGAGGCGGGGTGGTCGGAGATCCGGGCGAGCCGCAGCGGTTCGGGGTGGCGGATCAGCTCGCCGAGGATGCCGTGCCCGGCCGGCAGGGCGCCGATCAGCTCGACCTGCTCGTCCGGGACACCGACCGGGATGAACTGCGACAGCCGCTGGTCCTCGCCGATCACGCCGAGCGCACCGTACTCGGCGTCGACCAGCGTGACGGCCGCCTCCACGATGTGCTGCAATGCCTGGCCCAGCTCCAGGTCGCGCCCGACCGCCAGCACCGCCTCCAGCAAGCTGTGCACCCGGTCGCGAGTGCCCCGGGCCGCGTCCAGCCGGGCCTGAAGCTCGTCCAGCAGCTCGTCCAGGCGCAGCTTCGGCACGGGGGCGGAACTCTCCGATGCGCTGCCCAAGGAATCCTCCGTGGCTCGCCAGACGCCACTGACCAGCCTATGCGTGCAAGGCCAGGCCATGCCGCGCGCAAGGGGCCCAACGGCCCAATCGGAGGGCCCCACCGGGCCCCTGGCGGCGGGCTCCGCCGCGCAGAAGGCTGGAAGGGCGAGCGGAACCGGCCCGGCTCCGCCGTCCGAGAGGAGCGACCGCGGCATGAAAGCGCTCACCTACCACGGACCCGGCCGCCGCACCTGGGGCGACGTCCCCGACCCGGTCGTCCGCGACCCGGAGGATGCCGTCGTCCGGGTGGACGCGGTGACCATCTGCGGCACTGACCTGCACATCCTCAAGGGCGACGTCCCCGAGGTCACCCAGGGCCGCGTCCTCGGCCACGAGGCCGTCGGCACCGTCACCGAGACCGGACCGGGCGTGCGCACGGTCACGGCCGGCGACCGCGTCCTGATCTCCTGCATCTCCGCCTGCGGCCGCTGCGCCTACTGCCGCACCGCGAGCTACGGCCAGTGCACGGGCGGTGGCGGCTGGATCCTCGGCCACCTGGTCGACGGCTGCCAGGCCGAGCACGTCCGCACCCCCTTCGCGGACACCTCCCTGCACAAGCTGCCCGACGGCGTCACCGACGAGGACGCCCTGCTGCTCGCCGACATCCTGCCGACCTCCTACGAGGTCGGGGTGATCAACGGCCGGATCGGGCCGGGCGACACCGTCGCGATCGTCGGCGCCGGGCCGATCGGACTCGCCGCGATCCGCACCGCCCAGCTCTACAGCCCGTCCCGCGTCATCGCGATCGACCTCGCCCGGAGCCGCCTCGACGCCGCCAAGCGCTTCGGCGCGGACACCGTCCTCACCCCCGCCGAGGCCACCCCGGAGGCCGTACGGGAACTGAGCCGGGACGGCCTCGGCGTGGACGTCGCGATCGAGGCGGTGGGCGTCCCCGAGACCTTCGAACTGTGCACCCGCCTGGTGCGCCCCTGCGGCCGGGTGGCCAACGTGGGCGTGCACGGGAAGCCGGCGGTGCTGCACCTGGAGGACCTCTGGATCCGCAACCTCACCATCACCACCGGTCTCGTCGACACGCACAGCACCCCGCTGCTGCTCGACCTGCTGGCCGCCGGCCGGCTGGACGTCGCGGGGCTGGTCACCCACCGCTTCGGCCTCGACGAGATGCAGGACGCGTACGACGTCTTCGCCGACGCGGCCGACACCGGAGCCCTCAAGGTCGCGCTCTTCCGGACGTGACCTCTGCCGTGGATGGAGCCGTGCACGCACAACGGGCTCTCGGGGCGGGGTGGCCGCCACCGCTGGAACCCGGCGACCTCTTCATCCGGTCAACCGGCGTTCAGCTCACGGCCGGTGCCGGTCGAGGCCTTGTCGAGCGACACTCCCGGCTGCGGGGCTGCCGCCTCCACCGCTTCGGGACCGCTCTGCTCGATGCGGCTCAGCAAGCGGGCGACGGAGTCGGTGCGCTCCCGCAGTGTCACGACACGGGCGGCCTGGGCCGGAACAGCAGGCTGCTCGGCGGGCCGGACCGGGATGCCGCGACTGCGGGCGGTCGCGATCAGACTCTCGCCGACCTGGCCGGCGACGACGAGAGTCGCGGCGGCGAACGAACCCGTGTCCAGGGTGCGCTGCCGACCGAGCAGGCCGCGGTGGACGATCCGCGTCGGCACGGTCAGCTCGTCCAGGCGCTGGTCGACGGAACCGCGTTCGAGTGCCGCGAGGACGACGGTGGCCAGCGCCTCGCCGGCCTTGGTGACGACCCACTTGCGGCCGGGCACCGGCGGAAGGAACTCGCGGATCCTGTCCACCTCGTGCTCCAGGGCGGTGGTGGTCAGCACCTCGAAGGCGTTGCAGGTGCGGATCTCGACGACCTTGTCCCACTCGATCTCCTCCCCGTCGAAGCCGACCTTCGTGGGCCCCAGGTGCACGGCGCCGAGGCCGTCGAGGAGCCCGAGCAGCTTGTGCACCACGGCGGGGGTCAGGGGGTGACGGCCGATCAGTGTGCCCACCGACAGCTTCCACGGCTCGGTGGCGGGAACGGGCGGCGGAGCGACAGAGGTGAGGGCCGTGAGCGCCCACCGGCCACCCACTGCCGCGCGCCCGCCCCGCAGCACGGCCTGCCGCCCGGCCTCGCCCAACTCGGCCGCCGCTCCTATCAGACGTCCCAGACCGCCCGCCCGCTCGCCCGTGCGCAACCGCCCGCCCCTCTCATCACCTTGGTAGCTCGGAGATCCGCCATGCTACGGCCACCCGGGGTGGGCGCGCGGCCATGGCTGATGGAGGGTCGGGAGGCGGTGCCCATTCATGCCGGCCGATCGCGGTCGGCCGCACCCCTTCTCGTGAGCTCTCGGACGTTCGGGATCCCAAGGCTTGTTCGATAACGCGTTCGAATGACGTCACCTCAGATAAGTTGCCGTGCACGGAAGTTGTTGCAGCCATCGAACAGGCGCTGCGGGAGAACCCCGACGACCTCGCCTCATGGCTCCGCCACGCCGACCGGCTCCTCACACAGGGGGACGCCAGGGGCGAGCTGATCCGTCTGGAACAGCTGCGGGCGCGTACCCGCCCCGCCGATCGCGAGGCCCTGGCGGCCGAGATCGGCGCCACCGAGGACGAGCACCGGCACGCCTGGAACGCGGAGTCACCGGTCTACGTCCCGTCGTTCAACTCCGGTTCGCGCGGCGGCGAGCGGTGTTCCGCTGCAACCCACTGGTGGGTCGAGAAGCCCGAGCTGGGCGAGCAACTGGCCGAGGCCTTCGAGGAGTACGAGGACTACTTCGATGCGGACGAGGGCGATGTCGTCGAGGACGACGTGGCCGACGACGACGAGGACGACTGAGGCACCGGCTGTCCTGGGCGCCCCTGGCGGGTTCCGTCAGGGGCGCTCGTTGGGCAGGTCGCTGGGGCGGATCCGGAAGACCTGCAGGTTGAGGTCGTAGTACTTCGTGGTCTCGCCGACCCACTGCATGCCGAGCCGCTTGGCCACGGCGACGGCGCGGACGTTCTGGGGGCGGGCGACCGCGAAGATCTCCTCGACGTCCATGGTGAACGCCCAGCGGATCAGCGCCAGGCCCGCCTCGGTGGCGTAGCCCTGGCCCCAGGCCTCGGGTGCCAGCTGCCAGCTGATCTCCAGGTCGTTCTCGTACGGGGGCAGCAGGCGGATGCTGAGGCCGCCGACGACCGCACCGTCGTCCCGGCGCTGAACGGCCCAGCGGCCGCGCGGAGGCGGGAGGTTGGGCTGGGCCTCGCTCCAGGCGTGCAGGACCGATCGCATCGCCGCGACGTCGCCGACGCGTTCCATCACGGGGGTGAGCCAGCGGCTGACGTCGGGCGAGCCGTAGATCGCGAGTGCGTCGTCGGCGTCGTCGACGGTCCAGTTCCGGACGACGAGCCGGTCGGTGGTCAGGGTGATCTCCATGCCCGGAACCCTTCTCGATCGCTCCTACCTCCACTGTGGACCCCCTGGAGCGGATGCCAAGGGCCCGGGAGCAAGCGATTAGGAGGGAACGGATCCGTTCACTAACATCGACAGTGGACCCGGGGTGACGGGGAACGGGACGATTCATCACGGACTGTTCGATCGATCCCCCCGGCCCGTCGAACCGGAGAACCCGGGAGAGCCCGGAAGAGCACACAGGGGGTGAGGGCATGCCCGCCGAACCGGAAGGCGCGCTCGCGCCGGCGACGGCCGTCCCGCTGCGCCGGCGCGGCGAGGCGCTGGAGAGCGCCATCTTCGAGGCGGCCCTCCGGCAGCTCATCACCGACGGGTACGCCCGCCTCACCATGGAGGGCGTCGCCGCCGCCGCACAGACCGGGAAGGCCGCCCTCTACCGGCGCTGGTCCTCCAAGGAGGAGCTGGTGAAGGACGCGCTGCGCGCCTGCCTGCCCCCCGCCCGACCGGCCCCCGACACCGGGAGCCTGCGCGGCGACCTGATCGAGGTGGTCACCCGGCTGCGCACGGCGATGTTCAGCGAACCGGGCGCCGCCGTCCGCGCCATCATGGGCGAACTCGACCACCAGCGCGCCCACGCCTTCCTGGAGATCGTGGCCGCCCGCGTGGTCGAACCCACCACCCGGCTGATCGCCGAGGTCCTCTCCCGCGGCGCCGCCCGCGGCGAGGTCCGGCCCGGCGCCGTCACCCCGCTGGTCACCGACGTCGTCCCCGCGCTGATGCTCTACCGCATCAAGATGTGCGGCGGCACCTCCGCGCAGCTCGACCCGGAGGCCATCGTGGACGAGGTGCTGCTGCCGCTCGTCCGCTGCTGAGCGGGGCGCCGCCGCCGGGCGGGGCCGGGTCGAGCCCTCAGGAGATCAGGCGCTGTCGGACGGCGCCGCCGGGTCGGTGAGGCGGGTCGTGGAGGCCTCGAAGAACCGGAGGAGCTCGATCGGGAACGGCAGGACGAGCGTGGAGTTCTTCTCGGCGGCGACCTCGACCACGGTCTGGAGGAGACGCAGCTGCATCGCGGCCGGGGTCTCGGCCATCTTGGTGGCGGCCTCGGAGAGCTTGGCGGCGGCCTGGAACTCGCCGTCGGCGGTGATGATGCGGGCACGGCGCTCGCGGTCGGCCTCGGCCTGGCGGGCCATCGAGCGCTTCATGGAGTCGGGCAGGGAGACGTCCTTGATCTCCACCCGGTCGATGTGCACGCCCCAGCCGGTGGCGGGGCTCTCCAGCATCACCTCCAGGCCGCGGTGCAGGTGCTCGCGGCCGGAGAGCAGGTCGTCGAGCTCGCTCTTGCCGATGATGGAGCGCAGCGAGGTCTGGGCGACCTGGAGCATCGCGAAGCCGTAGTTCTGGACGTCCACCGTGGCCCTGATCGGCTCGACGACGCGGAAGTAGAGCACGGCGTCGACACTGACGGAGACGTTGTCCCTGGTGATGCCCTCCTGGGCGGGCACCGGCATGGTCACGACCTGGACGTTGACCTTGCGCATCCGGTCCACGATCGGCACGAGCAGGGTGAGCCCGGGCTGACGGACCCGCCCGCGCACCCGGCCGAGCCGGAAGACCACGCCGCGTTCGTACTGCTGGACCACCCGGACGCCGGTGATCAGCCAGAACAGTCCCAGGACGAGGATGAGTACGACAATCGCCACGATTCTGCGACCTCCCCCGTCGCGGCGCAGCCGGGCCGGGACCGGAGTGGCCCTGTCGCGCGGGTGCGCTGCGCAGCACAGTATGCGCTCGCATCGCCCGCTCCGACAGGGACAGAGAAACGGATGTGATGATTCGTTATCTGTCGGGGCGTCCCGAACGGGAGCGCCCCACCACGGCGTTGAGCGCCGCGATGGCGAGGCCGAGACCGGCCGCGATGATCCAGGCCGGCCGCTGGTGGACGGTCGCGCCGTCGGCCGGTCCGGCGGCGACGGTGGCGAGGACGGCGACGCCCAGGGTGTTGCCGAGCTGGCGCGAGCCCGAGGCCAGGGCCGAGGCGACCCCCGCCTGCTGGGGTGGGAGTCCGGCCACCGCGGTGTTGGTGATGGGCGGGTTGATCAGGCCGAAGCCGAGGCCGAGCGCGAGGTAGCCGGCGGCGTACGGCAGGTACCCGGTGCTTCCGCCGGCGAGCGCGAGGACGCCCGCCCCGAGGGCCAGCAGCAGTCCGGAACCGACGAGCAGCCGGCGAGCGCCGACCACGTGGATGAGCCGGCCGCTCAGCGGCGACACCACGGCGATGGCGAGGGTGGCCGGGAGCAGGGCGAGACCGGTCTGCAGCGCCGAGGCGTGCCGGTCGTGCTGCCAGTACACGCTGGAGACGAAGAGGAATCCGGCCAGGATCGCGAACGCGAGGACGGCGGTGACGGTGGCGGCGGTGAAGGTGCCGTGCCGTACCAGCGCGAGCGGGAACACCGGGTGCCGGCGCCGCCGTTCGACGGCGACGAACGCCACCGCGCCGCCGACCGCGAGCGTCGCGCACACCACCGGCGTGACGCCGCCGTACCCGTGGTGGGCGCCGTGGATGAGGAGTTCGGTCAGCCCGAGGACGGCGACGGCGCCGAGCGCGAGCCCGAGCGGGTCGAGCTGCCGGGAGGTGCCGCCCCTGGTCTCGGGGACGCGGACGGACGCGGCGAGGGCGAGCGCGACGACGGGCAGGTTGATCAGGAATATCCACCGCCACCCCAGGGCGTCGATCAGGGCGCCGCCGATCAGCGGTCCGACGGCGGAGGCGAGCCCGAAGATCCCGGCCCAGAAGCCGATCGCCCGGGTCCGCTGGACCGGGTCGGTGATCGCCGTCGTGAGGGTGGACAGCGCGTTCGGCCCCAGCATCGCCGCCCCGCAGCCCTGCACGACGCGGACGGCGATCAGCTCGTCCGGCCCCGTGGCGAGGGCGCAGCCCAGCGAGCCCAGGCCGAAGACCAGCAGTCCGGCGCGGAACAGGGTGCGCCGCCCGAGCCGGTCGCCGAGGGCGCCGGCGAGCAGGAGCAGCACCGCCAGGGTCAGCGTGTAGGCGTCGACGATCCACGCCAACCGGTCCGTCCCGGCGCCGAGTTCGGTCCGCAGGACGGGCAGGGCGACGTTCACCGCCGTGGAGTCGAGGCTGGTGACGAACAGGGCCGCGCCGCAGACGACGGTCAGCCCGACCGGGCCGAGCGTGTGGGGGCTGCCGGGGGCGCCGGGCATGCCGGGGGCACGCCGGGGCAGGGCAAGCGTCATGGAGGACCCCTTCCGGGCCGTGAGTGGGAGGAGCGCCGTTCGAACGCGGGCAGTGGGCCGCGGGCCGCTCCACCTCGAACGTAGGCCGCGCCGAGAGTTGCAGCAATCGGTAATTCGGCAACTGATAGTTTCACCTGGTGCAACTGTCGTCGGTCGATCTCAACCTGCTGGTGGTCCTCGACGCGCTCCTCGAAGAGGGCTCCGTCACCCGGGCCGCGCACCGGCTCAACCTCTCGGTGCCTGCCACCAGCCGGGCCCTCGGGCGGCTGCGCCGCGCGTTCCAGGACCCCCTGCTGGTGCGCTCGGGCCGCGGCCTGAGCCCCACGGCCGCGGCCGTCGACCTCCGGCCGCGCCTGCGGCTCTGGCTCGAACAGGCGGAGGACCTGCTCGACCGGGAGGCCCGGCCCCTCGCCCGCAGCCTGACGGTCGTCGCCCCACAGGACCTGATCCAGACCAAGGTCGATCGGCTGCTCGCCCGGCTCTCCGCCACCGCGCCCGCCGCCCAGCTGCGCCTCCTCGCCGCCGACAGCGGGCGGGACGGTGCCGAGGCCGTCCGGGACGGCACCGCCGACCTCGCCGTGGTCGTCAACGCGGCCAAGTACCCCGACCTGCGGTCCCTCGGGCTGGTCCGGGCCGGCCTGACGGCCGTCGTCCGGGCCGGGCACGAGCTCACCCGCGGCGAGGTGACCGTCGAACGTTTCGCCGCCGCTGCCGGGCACGTGCTGGTGTCCCGCAGCGGCCGCCCGGACGACGCGCTCGACCGGGAGCTGCGCGAGGCCGGGCACCCGCGGACGGTGCGCTGCGTGGTGCCCGGCTACCTCGCCGCCCTCCACCTGGTGAGCCGGACCGACCTGGTGACGATCGCGCCCGCCGCCCTGGTCGGCGAGCTGGCGGACACCCTCGGGCTGACGCCGGTCGAGGCGCCGACCCGCCTCCGCCCGCTGCGGGTCACCCAGGTGTGGCACCCCCGCCGCGACCAGGACCCGCTGCTGCGGCTGCTGCGCTCGGCCCTGACGGCGCTCGCGGACGAGCTCGCCGGCCCGGAGGACGAGCCGCCACACTGACACGATGCGCGGGCGGCGGCCGGTGCGGACCGCCGAAATGATCGCAGCGGTCGGAAGAGCGGATCAAGACTGCTTCGTCAGATGATCACACCGCAGTCGTTCCGACACGCACGGCGGCTCGCCGTTCCTCGACTTGGCGGCGGTCGGACGGTTGGATGGGCCCGCGCCGAGCCGAGGAGCCGCCCCCGTGAACGACACCCCCGCCGCCGAGCCCGACCCCGCCGCCGCGGCCCGCCGGATCACCGAGCGGCGCGAGAAACTCGGCCTCACCGAAGCGGAGTTGGCCGCACGGGCGGCGATGGCGCCGAGCTACCTGCGGTTCCTGCTGGAGGCCGGACCGGGCTTCGACCAGGGCGGCTTCGTGCGCATCGCCGCCGTGCTCGGGGTCAGCCGCGCGGAACTGGTGGAAGGCCGTGCCGACGCCCCGCCCGGCCAGGGCGGCGCCGGGCCGCGGCCGCGGCTGCTCAACCTCACCGAAGAGGAGTGCTGGGGCCTGGTGGGCACCCACGGGGTCGGCCGGATCGGCCTGCCGGTGCGGCCCGGGCCGGTCGTCTACCCGGTCAACTACGTGGTCGACGCGCGGGCGATCGCCTACCGCACCGCCGAACGCAGCTCGACGGACCCCCCCGAGGGCGCGGCCGTCTCCTTCCAGATCGACCGCATCGACGAGTACCTCGGCCGGGGCTGGAGCGTGCTCGTCCTCGGCACGGCGCAGCACGTCGGGGACCCCGACGAGATCCGGCACCTCGCGGGCCTGCCCGGCGCGTCCCCGTGGGCCGGCGGCGACCGACCGTTGTGGGTGCGGGTGCGGCCCGACGCGATCAGCGGGCGGCGGATCGTCAGCGGCTGACCGGCCGCAGGAGGGTTTGCTGATGCGACCGTGGCGGTTCGTGGTCTGGTTCGGCATCATCAGCCTGCTGGCGGACTATGTGTACGAGGGCGCGCGCTCGGTCACCGGCCCGCTGCTGGCCTCGCTCGGGGCGTCCGCGGTGGTGGTGGGTGCGGTGACCGGCGCGGGCGAGGCGGCGGCGCTCGGGCTGCGGCTGGTGTTCGGGCCGCTCGCGGACCGCACCGGGCGGTTCTGGGCGCTCACGATCGCCGGGTACACGCTCACCGTGGTCTCCGTCCCGCCGCTCGGGATCGTCGGGGCGCTCGTCCCGGCCTGCGTGCTCGTGGTCGCGGAGCGGGTCGGCAAAGCGGTGCGCTCCCCGGCCAAGGACACCCTGCTCTCGCACGCGACCGCCGCCACCGGCCGGGGCCGCGGCTTCGCCGTCCACGAGGCGCTCGACCAGGTCGGCGCCGTCGTCGGCCCGCTCACCGTCGCCGCCGTGCTCGGCTCGGGAGGCGGCTACGGCCTGGCGCTGGGCGTGCTCGCCGTTCCGGGTGCGGCCGTGCTGGTCCTGCTGTGGTGGCTGCGGGCCCGGGTGCCCGATCCGGCGTCGTACGAACCGGAGGAGCCGACTCCTGCCGAGACGCGGCCCGAACCGGTCGGGCTGCCGCGGGCGTTCTGGGTGTACGCGGCGTTCACCGCGACGACCATGACCGGCTTCGCCACCTTCGGCCTGCTCTCCTTCCACCTGGTCCGGCACCACCTGCTCGCCACCGCCCTGGTGCCGGTCCTGTACGCGGGCGCGATGCTGTCGGACGCCGCGGCGGCGCTGGTCGCCGGCTGGGTGTACGACCGCATCGGCCCACGCGTCCTGGCCGCCCTCCCGCTGCTGGCCGCGGCCGTCCCCGCGCTCGCCTTCGCCGACACCCTCACGGCAGCCGTCGTGGGCGCCCTGCTCTGGGGCGCCGCGACGGGCCTCAGCGAGGCCGTCCTCCGTGCCACCGTCGCCGACCTCGTCCCCACCCCGCGCCGGGCCACCGCGTACGGCGTCTTCGCCGCGGTCACCGGCACGGCCGCCCTGGCCGGCGGAGTCCTGACCGGCGCCCTCTACGAGGCCTCGATCCCGGCACTCGTCACGGTCGTCGCCGGCATCCAGGCCGCGGCCCTGGGGCTGCTGGCGCTCGTGCGGCCGAGTTGACGCGACGACGGCGCCCGCCGGGCCGTTGCAACGGCCCGGCGGGCGCCGGATGACCAGATGTACGGGGGTCAGGCCTTCTTGACCACGCTCGACTTGAGCTGCATGGCGCCGAAGCCCTCGATGCGGCAGTCGATGTCGTGCCCGTCGACGCCGTCGACCAGGCGGATGTTGCGGACCTTGGTGCCCGCCTTGATCCCCGAGGCGCTGCCCTTGACCTTGAGGGCCTTGATGACGGTCACCGTGTCGCCGTCGCTCAGCACGTTGCCGACCGCGTCCTTGATCACCCGATCGCCGGCACCGCCCTCGGCGCCGGCGCCGCCCGCCGCGGGCACCCACTCGTGGCCGCACTCGGGGCAGACCATCAGCGCGTTCATCTCGTACGTGTACTCGCTGGAGCACTGCGGGCAGGCGGGAAGGTTGTCGCTCATGGAAGCCCAGCATGTATGAACTTGAAGAATTTTTCAAATGACCGTTTTGTCGTGCACGGTTCGTCCTGCCGGCTTCGGCTGTCAGGGATTCGCGCCGTCAGACGGGCGTGGACGCCTTGGGCCCGTTGCCGGGCTTGACCGTGCCCGACCACGGGGTGGCGGAGGTGAAGACGCACAGCGCGTCCCGGTCGTCCGCGAGCACCCAGCGGGCCTTGCTCGGGTAGAAGTACCCGATCGAGCCGCCCTTCGGGACCGCCGTGGAATCCGTCCGAGCCTGGCACAGCCCGCGCGCGCTCTTCTGGGCGCTCGCCACCCCGGGATAGGAGTCCCCGCCGGGAATCGTGGCCGAGGCGTAGACCTCCAGCCGGTGCGGCTGGTCGCAGGGGACGACGCGGAAGTGGCTTGGGTCGGCGTGGTGCGTGCTGAGGTCGTCGAGGGCGCAGTCGCCCGCCTTCAGGTACCACAGTCCGGCCCGCCCCGCGGCGACGGGGTGCCCGTCCGCGCCGCGCGCCGGTCCCGACGTCAGATCGTGCAGGCCGTACGCGACGAGACCGCCCACCGTGACGGCGACCATGGTCCAGGAGCAGGCGAGCACGAGGCCCGCGACGGCGAACCCGAACCCGCCCTGGCGGCGCCGGAAGATCCGGCGGAACGCGCTGATGGCGAGCCCGATCGACACCAGCGAGAGCGGCGGGACGAACCCGAGGAGGCCGAGCACGAAGGACGTGATGGCCATCCCGCTGGCCTTCGCCTTCGGCTGCGGGACGGCATGCGGGGGCCAGCCGTGCGGTCCGGGGCCGTACGGTCCGGCGGTGTACGGCCCGGGCGCCTGCGGCGGCTGCGGGTAGCCGGGCAGGACGGCCTGGGCGGCGGGCTGTTCGATGGCCGGCTGTTCGGAGCTCGCGCGGTCGGTGGTCGCCGGATCGCCGGGCGGGGCTGAAAGCCCGGCGTCACTCGTCGGCGGGGTGGGCTGGGCGGCGGACGGGTCGTCAATGGGCCGTGACAAGATGGCTGGTTTCCCCGGAGAGTTCGGTGCGTACGGGCCCGTTCCCCACGAGCCGCCCGGCGAATATAGCCGATGATCAGATCACCACTCATTCGCATTCCCGTCGGAGGGAAGGCGCTCACGCGCGCCGTTCCGGCTGGCCGGACCGATCGGTGAGCGGAAGCCGACTGGTTCAGTCGGCGAGGCCGAGCGGGTCAGGGGCGGCGGCGAGCAAGTCGGGCCCGTTGGCGCGGACGCTGTTGACGGCGGTGGAGACGGCCCGCACGCGCAGGGCGCCGTCGGCGGGGCGGCGGAGCAGATGGTGCAGTTCGGCGGGGTCGGTGAGGTCGGGCGCGAGCCAGGTGGGGACGTCGTCGGCGGCGATGGTGAGCGGCATGCGGTCGTGGACGCGGCCGGCGGTGTCGGTGGCGTCGGTGGTGATGATGGTCGTGGTGGCCAGCCAGGCGGTGGGGTCGTCCTCGGGGCGGGTGCGGTCGCGCCAGAACTCGTACAGGCCGGCCATCAGCATCACGGAGCCGGTGGAGAGGAAGTACGGCTGCTTGTACTTCTTGCGGTCGGCCTCGGCGGGCACCTCGCGCCACTCGAAGTAGCCGTCGGCCGGGATCACACAGCGCCGCGCGGCGAAGGCCTTGCGGAAGGCGGGCTTCTCGTGGACGGTCTCCGACCGGGCGTTGATCATGCGTGCCCCGCCGGACGGGTCCTTGGACCAGGACGGGACGAGGCCCCACCGCAGCGGGCGGATCTGGCGCAGCAGTTCACCGGTCTCGCGGTCCACCCGCTCCAGCACCGCCGGCACCGGATCGGTGGGCGCGACGTTCCAGCTCGGCGCGAACGCCTCGGCGGGGTCCCAGCGGAGCTCGCCGAGCAGGCCGACGAGGTCCTGGGGCGTGGTGGTGGAGACGAAACGGCCGCACATGCTCCCCACCCTGCCACCTCCGACCGACAAGCGCCGGGTGGTCAGGCCGTGAACGCCCCCACCACGTCCACGTAGACGCGGAACAACCAGCCCCGGCCCTTAGGCTCAAACCGTCTGCACGGCCTGCGCCAGTGCCGTCGCCGTCCGCCGGACGTCCGACTCGGTGGTCCGCCAACTGCTGAACGCCGCCCGCAGTGCGGGTACGCCGGCGTAGCGGGTCGGCGTCACGAACGCCTCCCCGGCCAGCTCCGCGGCGAGCGCGGCGAGCCGCTCGGCGGTGGGGTCCGTCGTCAGCGTGAAGCAGACGACGTTCAGCCGCACCGGCGCGAGCAGGCGCAGCCCCTCGATCCCCTCCACCGCCTCTCCCAGCGCCCGGGCGCCCGTTACGCAGCGCTCGACGATCTCCCGGTGGCCGGCGCGACCGTAGGCGCGCAGCGTGAACCAGGCGGCGAGCGCGCGCAGCCGGTGCGAGTTCTCCGGCGTGAGGTGCACGAGGTCGGGGTCCTCGCCCAGCGGGCCGAGGTAGGCGGCCGCGTTCTGGAACACCCGGGCCTGCAGGTCGGGGCGGCGGGTGAACTGCACCGCGCTGTCGTACGGCACGTTGAGCCACTTGTGCAGGTCCACGCAGACCGAGTCGGCCAGGTCCAGCCCGGCCACCAGCTCCGCGTGCTCGGGCACCAGCGCGGCGAAGGCGCCGAACGCCGCGTCCACGTGCAGCCAGAATCCGTACCGGTCGCGCAGCTCGGCGATCGCCCGCAGATCGTCGAAGTCCACCGTGTTCACCGTGCCCGCGTTGGCCACCACCACGCACGGACCGTCCGCCTCGGCCAGCGCCCGCTCCAGCGCGGCCACGTCCACCGCCTCGCGGCCGGGCAGCGCGGACACCGTGGTCAGCGCCGCGCGCCCCAGGCCCAGGACGGACAGTGCCTTGGCCACGCTCGAGTGCGCACTCCCCGACAGCACCCGCACCCGCCCGAGCGCTCCCACCCCGTCCTCGGCCACGTCCACGCCCAGCCGCTCGCCCAGCCACTCCCGCGCGATCGCCAGCCCGACCGTGTTGGACATGGTCGCACCGCTGACGAAGGTGCCGCTGTGCGCGGCCGAGAGCCCGAACAGCCCGCGCAGCCGGCCGATCGTCTCCCGCTCCAGCTCCTGACCGGCCGGGTCCAGCGCGGAGTTGGAGTTCTGGTCGGCGGCAGCGGTCAGCCAGTCGCCGGCCAGCGCCGCCGGGGTCGCACCGCCGGTGACGAACCCGAAGTAGCGCGGTCCGGCGCTGGCCGAGAACCTCGGCTGCCAGCGGTCGACGAACTCCGCCAGGGCCGCCCGCAGTCCGCCGCCCTCCTCGGCGAGCGGCGCCGGCCCCGGCGGCTGCGCCCGCGGGACCACCGGCCGCTCGTCGAGGCCGGCCAGGAAGGCAACGGCCTGCTGCCGGGTCTCCTCCAGCAGTGCGGGCAACTGGCCCAGGTCGGCGGCGAGTTCATGGTGCATGGGTGTTCTCCGTAGATCGACTGTGCGCCCGAGGCTAGCCGCCCGCACACACGGCGTCCCGGTCCAATTCCACCCAAGTGGCCTGACCCGCCCCAGCGGCCATGGGAGGGAGAGGTGACCGGCGGTGTCAGCCGGTGACGGTCACGGTCGCGCTCCGCCCGGAAGCGACCGGGACAGTGGCGACCGTGTACGTCCTGCCGTCCAGGGTGATGGTCCGCACCGGCCGGGCGATGCCGTCGACGGTGATGCCGGAGTGTGAGCCGGGGAAGCGAGCCTCCCATGTCAGCTCCGCCGCACCGGTGTTGGTGAGCGTGCTGCTGCGTCGCCCGTCGTGCCGGACCGTCACCGTGCCGTCCCCGACCGGGATGTCGGCGACCTGGAGCCAGCCCATCGAGGCGGGCAGCCGGGAGGCCGTCACCAGGGTGCCGGCGGCGGCGTCCGGCTCGACGCCGAGCAGGCCCTGGACGGTCTGGGCGAGCAGGGTGAACGGCACCTCGGGGTAGTCGCCGTTGAGCATCCGGCCGCTGGCGTGCACCTGGTCGACGCCGCGGTGGATCTCCCGCATCCACTTCCACGCGGTGTCGCCGTCCTGGTTGGCGAAGAAGGCGTCCGGCAGGTAGGTGTAGGCCTCCAGGTTGGCCGAGCGCTGCGGGCCGGAGTCCTGGGCGTCGACGTACGCGAGATAGGCGTCCCGGCGCGGGCCCGGGTCGAGCAGCTGCTTCACGGGCATCAGGACGCTCGCCTCGTAGCCCCAGCCGGTGAGCGGCCGGCGGGAGGTGTCGTAGCCGTGGACGACCTCGCCGGGGTGCTGCGGGTCCACGCTCCATGTGGTGTTGACGTACCGGCGGAGCTCGGCGGCGGCCTGCCGGTAGCCGGAGGCGGCGGTGCCGTCGCCCCGCGCCTCGGCCAGCATCGCGGCGGCGAGGTAGGCCTGGTACTGGGCGCCGAGCGCGTCGCCGGCCTGGGCGTAGGTGCTGGTGGCGTTCTCGGCGTAGCTGGCGGTGCCGGCGAAGATGCTCCGGCTGGTGGCCTGCGGGATCGGGACGCCGCCGTTGTCGACCGGGCCGGGGTGCTGGGCGATGAACGGGCCGAGGGTGTTGCGGACGTAGCGGCCGAGGGCGGGGTCGTCGGCGTAGTCGCGGTCCCCGGTCCACCGGTACGCCTCGCCGGCCTTCTCCACCAGCTCGAACGGTGCGGGCAGTTCCCGGACGAAGCGCGCCGGACTGCGGTAGTCGATGCTGCCGTAGGTTCTGGCGTCGAAGTTGATCGACCAGACGGGGTAGAGCTTGTTCACCTCGGTCGCGGACGCGGCGAAGGCGCGCAGCATGGTCTTGTTCTGGGCGTCGAGCCCCAACAGGTGGGCCCCGACCAGCTGGTGGGCGAAGTCGCGGCTGTAGAAGTCGGAGCGGAACGGGTAGCCGGCCCAGTAGGTGGTGTCGTAGTCGGCGGTGCCCGTGCCGCCCGGGTTGTTCTCGTCCAGGTTGAGGACACCGGGGGCGCCGGCCTGCTGGACCCAGCTGTCGGCCTTGGTCATGGCCCAGTCGAACAGCGCGACGACCTCGGGGTCGGAGGAGCTGATCCGCGGGTCGTTCGGTGCGGCGGGGGCCACCGAGGCCTCGTCCACGTTGACCCAGCCGGAGGGGGAGGAGCCGACGGCCAGGGTGAGCCGGTCGCCGGCCTCGACCTGCACCCGGGGGAGGGTGTACTTCGCGTAGACGGCCTGGCCGGGGAGGGTGAGCGAGCGCACCACGGCGCCGTTGACGGCGACCGAGAAACTGCCGCCCGCCGCGCCGCTCGCGATCCAGGCGGACAGGTCGTACGTGCCCGTGGTGACGGCGGTGACCTGCTGGCTCACCCGGTAGCCGGTGCCCGCGTCGAGGTAGGCGAGGCGGCTGCCGGTGTGCGGGTTGTTGGTGGCGACGCCGGTGTGCGCGGTGAACTCCCAGCCGGCGGTGCCCTGTTCGAAGCCGGGGTTGGCGAGGACGAGCGGCTCGGTGCGGGTCAGCGTCCAGCGCTGGGCCGGCCTCGGCGTACAGGGCTGCGCGCGGACCGGGCCGGCGGCCTGGTCGTCGTCCTGCTCGCCGGGGGCGGTGAGGCAGCGGCCGTCGGCGGTCATGGTGAAGCCGTCCGGCGTGGGGGAGACGGTGAACTGCGCAGCGGTGGTGCACTCGCCGGTGGCTGCCGCCCTGTCCGCGTTGTCGCCGACGCTCAGGCAGAGCTTGCTCGCGGCGTTGACGAGCAGGTAGCCGGCGTTGCTGCGGCGCAGCTGCCAGCGCTGGCTGAGCAGTCCCTGGCAGGCAGCTGCGACCACCGGCGTGCCGGCGGCGGGCTGGGCATAGCGGGGGCTGAGGCAACTGCCGTCCAGCGCGGACGAGATGACGTATCCTCCACCGTCCACGGGCTCCTGACCTGCCGCCCGAGCCGGGCCCGCGCCTGCGGCCTGGGCGGCGAGGACGGTCAGGACGGCGAGGCCGGATGGCAGGGCGCGGGCACGGGTGCTGGGCATGACGGTCTCCTGAAATCGGTCCGGTGAGGTAGCGACTTTGAACGGGCGGGTTTGAACGTTCAAATCTCGCGACCGGCGGCTTGGGCGCCGAGCGAGGGAGGTTCAGGTGGAGGGTGACATGTGCTATTTCACATTCGTAGCCGAGGCCCCGTCAATGGCCGCGACGCCGCGAGGAGAGAGCACCGGCCGACGTGGGTGTTCACTCCAGGCCTGTCCAACGTTCCGATCCGCTGCGGGTGTTGAGGCGCTCACCGATGCGGACCGTCTCCACGACCATGGTGGGGTTGCCGCTGTCGGCGGCGGTGGCCAGGAGGAAGGCCGCCGGGTCGTCGGTCCGGCGGCGGATGCTGACGCGGATGAGCAGGCGTTGGAGTTGGGGCGGGCCTTCCCAGCACAGGCGGACGAGGTGTTCCCACTGCTCCCGGTCGGTGCGGGCGGCCAGTTCCGAGACGGGCCGGTACCACCGTTGGACGACGCCTTCGAGCGAGCCGCCGATCGCCGCGAGTCGCCGGGCGGCGACGCCGAACAGGGTGACCGCCTCGGTACGGGCCTCGACCGCGAGGCGCTCCAGCAGGCGGCCGACCACTGTCACCTGCGCCGCCTCGGTGGCCTCCAGGAGGTGGCGCTGGGCGGCGCGACGGGCGGCGGACGCGGCCGACGCCGGGGTGATGGGGCTGTGCCGGAAGGTGAGGACGGCCCGGCACTCGCGGGCGACGTCCTCGCACTCCGCCTGCCACTTCCTGCTGTCACCCCGGTACTCGGGGACGCCTTCGCCGGCGGCGCTGCGCCGGAACTCGGCGTCGAGCGCTTCGCGTTCGACCGTGCTCAGGGTGCCCGGCGCGGAGTGCTCCACGACCGACCGGGCGAGCAGCAGCGTGGCCTTCCTCGCGTGCGGGTGGCCACCGAGCCGCAGGGCGGCGAGCAGCCAGCCGACCGACGGCCGCTCGATGGCGCCGCGTTCGATCAGCCGGGCCCACAGGTCCTGCGACTGCTTCTCCGCCGCCGAGCCGTACTGACCGGCCCGGCCCTCCTGGCACAGCGCCGTGAGGGTCGCGCTGTGCCGCCGGAGTGCGGCCGTGAGGCGCACGTCCTCCGTGACGGCCTTCTTCTTCTCGTCGGCAGCGGCCTTCCTCAGCGACCACGCCAGCCAGCCCGGGTCGAGGAAGCGGTCGACGGTGCCGTCGGCGAAGAGGTGGTCGAGGAGTTCCGGATGACGGGGCAGCAGCGGCTGGAGGCAGGTGGTGATGGTGCGGTTGACGTGCGACCGCTCCGCCTTTCCCTGCTCGTGGCCGAGCGCGGCACGCCGTTCGCGCCACAGCCGCAGCGCCGTGATCGCGTGCCGGTGCCCGGCGGCGGCGCCGGCGGCGACGATCGACTCGGCGCGCTTGTCGGTGAGCCAGACCCGCTGCAGGGTGTCGGCGGACGGCACGCGGGGGGCAGGCGAACCGGGGGCGCCGTCCGGCCACGCCTCGGCAAGGAGGGCGGCGACGGTCTCCACCGGGAGGGCGCGGCCCCAGGCGTGTACGGCCAGCAGCTCGGGTTCGGCGGCGGGGGAGGGATCCGCCAACAGCCGGAGCTGTCCAGCGAGCCAGCCGCGGACGATCGCCGGGACCGCGTCGCTTCCGTGCGGGGCGGGACCTGCGGGCGTGTCACCGCCGACGGAGTCCGTCCGCGCCTGATCCGCCGTGAGCAGCGGCACCAGCAGACCGTCCGTCAGCAGCATCTTGTTCCCGTGCGTCGAGCAGTCGACCGCGGCGGCGAGCAGCGCGCCGGCCCGATCGGGCGCCGCCCGCAGGGCGAAGTCGCCGACGGCCCGCACCTGCGCGTGCGAGGTCAGCGACTTCGGCCGCCGGACCGCCGCCCCGAGCACCCGCTCCAGCGGCGGCTGCCGGTCGGCCGGACGGGCCAGCCAGACGGCGGCGGTCATCCGGCCGAGTGCGGCCTGGAGCCTGATCGCCTCCTCTCCGGTGGGGCTGTCGCCCGGCCAGCGCCGCCGCATCAGGACGCGGATCAGGGTGAACGGCGTCTCCGGCCACTCGTACGGCCGGGCGGCCAGGCGGATGCACCGGGCCAGCGGCACCAGCTGCCGGCGCGGGTCGACGAGCAGGGCCCGCAGCCGCGGCCACACCCAGCGCGGGTGCTTCTCGCCGAGCGCCTCCAGCAGGTGGAGGGCCCGGCTGACCTCCGACTCCTGGCCCGCGACCCGGGCGACCAGCCACGCCCACAGGCAGCGGTCCGGCTCGCAGGCGCCGAGGCCGCAGGCCCCGGGCCGGTGCGGCACAGACAGTCGGGGGCAGGTGCGGTCGACGGTGGCCACGGCGCTCTCGGGGAAGCTCTCCGCGAACCGGCACAGGACGTCCACGATCGCCCAGCGCACCTTGGTGTTCCCGGTCCGCCAGAGCCGGTGCAGCTCGTCCGCGATGCGGGCCGGATCGCGGTGGCAGACTCCCGGCAGGGCCTCCAGGTAGACCTGGGCGAGTTCGGCCGACAGGCCGCCCTGGTCGTCGTATGGTGCCTCGTTGTGCGGTTCCTCGTTCGGTGCGCCGTTCGGGGCGACGTGCACGGCGCCGTCCAGGACGCCGGCCATGGCTGCGCGCAGCGCGGGCCCCGGCTGGGGCAGCCGCGCGTAGACGCGCAGCAGCAGGGCCTGGCGGTTGTGCTCAGGCGAAGGGTCCCGGGCCAGGTCCTCCAGCAGCGCCTCCGCACGGGCGGCGACGCCTCCTCCCGACCGGCCCGCCTGGACGAGGGCCTGTTCGACGACCGCCAGGCGGAACTGGTCGTTCGGACGGGTGCGGAGCCAGTCGAGCAGGTCCTGGACGGGGTGGCCGAGGCCACGGCCCTCCAGGGCACAGAGGCCGTGCCCGGCCGCGTACTCGAAGAGCGTCTGGTGGAAGAAGGAGTACTGGAGCAGGGCGCCCTCGCCCTGGCGTTCCACCACCCCGCGCGTCACGAGCGCGTCGAGCCCCGGCGCGGCGTCCGCCTCGGGCCGGAAGGGCGCCATCCGTCCCGGCAGCCGGCCGCGCACCGCGGCTGCGGGCAGTTCGGGCCGGCCCTCGGCGAGCATCAGCTCGGCCAGCGCCTCGGCGGCCCGGGAGACGTCCGCGGTCTCCGCGGGGGCCGTGCCCGCCCGGAGGTCGCGGCGGATCCGGTGCTCCCAGTACCGGTCGTACAGGTTGGTCGCGTCCACCTCGGCGACGTCCGGCAGGCCCGGGGCGGAGACCTCGAACAGCAGCCGCAAGGTCAGCGGGACGCGGCAGACCTCGCGCAGCGGCAGGCCCTTCACCGCCGCCGTGGTGACCGCCTGGTAGACGTCTTCGACGGAGACCTCGGCGTTCCGCGCGTAGAAGTACCGGGCGTGGGTGCGGACCGCCTCGTCCTGCTCGCGGTCGTTGTACGGGCCGAGCTGCTTCCACCCGAGGCGGTAGTCGTCGGCGGTGCCGCGCAGACGGTGCGAGTCGAGATCCCGGCTGGTGAGCAGCAGGGGAATCGCGTGCTCTGCCGCGAAGTCCAGCAGTCCGAGGAGGAGTTGGTCGCCGCCCGGCTGGGAGAGCAGGACGTCGGCGGTGTCGACGAGGAAGGCGGCCCGTTCCCTCAACAGCGTTCCGGCGGTGCGCAGTTGCTCCAGGGAGACGGAGGCGGCGCCGCTCCGGTCGGCCTCGCGGGCGCAGAGGTCGCCCGCCCGCAGCAGGTAGGGGCGTCGGCCGTTCGCGCCGTCGTGCTCGGCGTCGTGCCCGGCGGAAGCCGTGGCCGCGGCCAGGCGTGCGTACAGCCGCCACAGCAGCGTGGTCTTGCCCATGCCGGGCGCACCCACGACGCAGGCCGACTCGCCGTCGTTCAGCATCCGGAGCAGGGACCATTCGAGGTCGCGCTCCACGTACAGCGAGGCGAGGTCGAGCGTCGCGTCTCCGAGGGCCGTCCCGTCGTGGTGCCCGGCCGCCTTGAGCGCGGAGCGGCTGCAGCGTTCGAGGTCCCGGAGGGCGGCCTGTGCCGGGTCGCCGGGGTGCACGTGCTGCGCCGTGTCAGGAGCCGTACTGACGGCGACGGAACTCGGCGCGGTCGGTGTGGCGGGCTGCTCAGCGGGGTCGGGAAGCGGGAACACGTCCGTCGGTGTCCAGTGCCGGTCGTACTGCTGCATGAACGCGGCTGCCGCGGAAGCCGCCAGGCGCAGGTACCACCACTGCCGCGCCGGCTCCCGCGACCATCCGATGAACAGCAGCGCGTTGGCCGCGAGCGCGAGCCGGGTCGCCATCCGCCACTCGCCGCCCCAGTTGTTCCGCCGGGCCCAGTCGAGGCCCGTCCGGTGGACGGCGGCGACGGCGTTGCGGAGGTTGGTGGGCAGGACGCCGTCGTCCGACGCTTCCGGGTCGACGGCGAGGAGGTGGCGCCGCAGCGCCTCCTGCTGGTGCTCGTCCGTGGGGAGTGCGAGGTCGGCGACGGAGAGCAGGAGGGTCATCGGGTCGTGCGCCAGAGGCAGGTCAGGGCCGAACGAGGCGAGGTCGATGAGTCTGAACTCGACGTTCCCCCGGGCGAGTTCAAAGGTGTCGAGCAGGACGTTGCCGGGGTGCAGGTCCCCGTGGGCCCGGCCGACGAGCACGTCGAACCCGATGTCCGCGAAGGCCTCGTGCCCGCGGGCCATGGCCAGCGGGTTCGGGGTGACCGTCCCGTCCGGGAAGCGCAGACCCGGCGCCGTGCTCCCCCACAGGCCCGGCACGGTCGCGGCCCAGCGGGCCAGCTTGCCGCTGTCGGCCAGGCGCGGGCCCAGCTGGGGCGCGAGCACGTCGTGTACCGTACGGACCTCGGTCTCCGCCTCGGGGTTCCACCCGGACAGGACGGCCCGCACCACCGCGGCGCAGAGCTCCGGGGTGACCGAGGTGCCGAGGCGGTCGCCCAGCAGCGCGGCACCGTCGAGGTCGCCGAAGGCGATGTCCTGGAACATCAGACAGCCGCCGTCCGGCAGGGGGACCGGGTCCCACGGCTGGTCCACCAGGTAGGAGTCCCGGAAGCCTTCCGGGGAGAGCTGGAACGCGCGCTTGTGCGCGCCCGCCTCGCGACGCGCACGTTCCCCGGGCGGGCAGTGCTTGAGGAGCGCCTTCCGCGTGGCGCAGCCGTCCTCCTCGACGGCGATGCTGACGACCGCCGCGTCCGTGCCACCGCCGCCGATCCGCCCGGGCCTGGCCGTCCGCGCCGTACGGCAGGTCTCGCGCATCCAGCCCTCAAGCGCCCGCCAGGCGTCCTCGCCGAGGATCTCCCGGAGCTCGCCGGCCATCGACTGCCGTGGCACGTACACCCCCTGATCACCGATCAGGAATACTCTACGGCGGATCGAAGGGGGAGCACATGGCCGTGGTGCGGGGCGGTAGCGGATCGAGGGGCGGATGGCCGGTCCGGCGTTGGGCTGCCGTCGGGATCGGAGCGTCGGCGGGGTTCGGGCTGCTCAGCCTCCTGCTGTACGCGACCCAGTGCGGCGAGCCGCTGGCCGTGCTCGGCTCCGGGCTGGCGGTGGCGGCGGCCGCAGCGGTCGGGGGCGGCTCCGTCGGCTTCCTCTTCGGCATTCCCCGGGCCGTGGCCGCCGAGGGACACGACGCCGCAGGCACGCAGGGCGCCCTCGGTGGAGCCGCACCGGCCGCACGCCCGACGTACACCGCCAACACCAACCTGGAGCAGGTGTCCGACTGGCTGACCAAGCTCCTCATCGGCGCCGGCCTGACCCAACTCGGCGCCGTGGGCGACGCCGCCCGCAGCATGCTCGACGCCCTCGCCCCGTCGCTCGGCGGCCGTCCGGACAGCCGGACGTTCGCGGCGGCACTGGTGCTGGACTTCCTCGTCCTCGGCTTCCTGACCGGCTGGCTGCTCACCCGGCTGCTGCTCGCAAGCGCGCTCTCGCACGCCGACCGCCAGGCGCTGGAGTCCTTCGTCACCGCCCAGAACCTGTCGGACACCGGCGACGTCGAGGGGGCCGACCGGTACCGGGCCCGGGCGATGGAAGCCCTCGGCCTGCCGGTCGCCGAAGCCGAACGGTACGACGGCATCCGTCGGACACAGCCCAGCGGACCCCCGCGTACGGCCACCATGCAGGCTCTCGTCGACGCCGCACGCCAGTCCGCCGCGAGCACCGGGCTGACGGCTGACCAGGTGGCCGACTTCTTCGCAGCGGGCGGCGAAGGGCAGCGGATCTACGCGCTGGCCCTCATGCAGGGCGATCCCTCCCTCGTGACCTGGACCTGCGTGTTCGACGCCATCGAGCACTCGCGTTCGGCCTTCGAACAGTTCCAGGCCCTCGTCGCGGCCCGAACGGCCGTCCACCGCCTGCCTGCCGTGGAGCACGCCATGCTGCGGCGGACCCTGGAGGCCCAACTGCACGGCGGCTGGATATCCCGCTCGGTCCAGCGCCGTCACATGACCGAGGACATCCTTGCCGCCCTCGCCCACCCCGCGGGCGCGCGCCCGGCCGCGGAGCCGATCTGAGCTGCGGCGCCGGCCGACGGGACGCACGCCTGCCTCTACGTGGCGCCTGCCGTCACCCCGCCTGTCGTCACCCGCAGAACGGGGCGCGGGCGGCCAGGACGGCGCCGAGGCCGGCGAGGGCGGCGACGAAGGCCAACGCCCAGGCTGCGATGCGCATGTGCCGTTGCTCGGAGAGGGCGGCGAGCCAGGACAGAACGAGCGCCACGGCGCCCGCGCCCGAGAGGACGATCGCCCACAGTTCGGCGACCATCCGGCCGGTGCCCTTGCCCCAGCCGCAGCCCTCACCGGGGTGTCCGAGGAGATACCAGGAGGCCACGGCGCCCGCCACGAGCAGGACCGTGCCGATCAGCGGCGCGAGCGCGCGCCGTGTCGCCGGGGGAGTGCGGGGAGTGGGGGGAGTGTCAGTCACGCTTGGGTTCCCTTCGCCGTGCGGTACGGGGTGGGCCGGCCCCGGCCCACCCCGTGACCCGTCACCGCTCTACTGCCCGCGGACCGCGGCGCTGAGGAGTGCCGCGGTGTGGATGTTCCACCGCACCGCGTAGGAGACGTTGTCGCTGGTGCCGCCCTGCTGGTAGCCGCCGAGCGAGGCGATGGCGATGCCGTACCCGGGCGCCTGCTGGCCGAAACGCTCCATCAGGAGGGAGCCGGAGACCCCTTCGTGGTAGTTGTCGCAGGGGAAGACGAGCTGCCAGAGCCAGTTCCGGGCCTGCCGGGTCCAGGTGTAGCACTGGAGCGGGTTGTCCCGGTTGTCGGGGTAGCCGGTGATCTCGACCCAGTTGTCGTAACCGGCGGTGGTGCGCCAGCCGTTGGCTCCGACGACGTCCTGGATCTGCCGGCCGTTGCGCTTGTTGAGGACCATGAACCCGTAGTCGTAGTCGGGGTGGAGGTTCTTCCTCCAGGAGGACGCGATCCAGCGGTCCTTGACGGTCCACTTGCCGTACGGGGCCTGGCCGTTGTGGTAGCCGGGCACGAAGACCGGGTTGGGCATCGGCACCGGCGGCAGCCAGCTCGCCAGCTTGTTCCAGATGCAGTGGCCCGCGGTGGCGATGATGTTCCCGGTGGAGGTGCTGATCACGGTGCCGGTGCAGCGCTGGTGGATCGGGCCGACGTTGAAGAACAGGGCGCCGACGGTCGGCAGGCCGTTGGTCGGCCAGGAGCTTGACCTCGGCTGGGCGATACGGCCCGTGAGGTCCTGCGCGGTGTCACCGGAGTTGTCGGTGTCGTCGGACTGGGCGTCGTCGGGCGGGTTGTCGACGGGCGTCGCGTCCGCGGAGTCGGCGTCCACCGGTCCGGTGGGTGCGCCCGGATCGACGGTGGCGTCCGGCGTGGCCGGGGCGGGCTGGGCCAGCCAGGACTGTGGACCGATGATCGGGGCGCCGGTGACCGAGGAGTCGCCGCCCGACACGCCAGGCGCGACGTCCATGTTGACGGCCGACTCCATCGCCTCGGGCGTCCAGGAGTCGAGTAAGGCCTGAGTCGCGTCCGGGTCGCTGTCGTCGTCGCCGGCGATCCGCTCGACGTTGGAGTACCCGGACAGGTCGTCGGAGGCTGCGCTGACGGACGGCCCGGTGGGCGGGCCCGCCGCGAGCGCCGAGGCGGAGGTGCCCAGCGTGGCGGCCGAGAGGGCGAGCGCGATCAGGGTTGAGAGTGCGGCATTTCGGAGCAAACGAGGACGTCTCATTGGATGTTCCCCCGGTTGGATGAGAGCGCAGGGGGCAGCCGAAATGCCGTCGCGCGATGGCCCCCCGGTGCGCGGTGAGCGACCACCGCCCGGTGGCCGACGGTGGGTAGCGTCTCAACGCTCCATGGGGGCGGTCAAGGTTTTCGCCGCGCTGGGAAAGTCGTGTGATGAGACGTCAAGGTTGATGCGAGTATTGACAGTTGGGTAATCGTGGCGCTGCTGTGGCGGGCTGTCGACGGTGAGGCGGAAGTCCATCCGGCATCCGGCGCCGAAGGCCTGTGCCTCGACCGTCGGAGCCCGGAAGCGGCCCGCATCGCCGACGTTCGGGCCGCAGGGTTCCGGCGCACCTCAGGGGACCTTCCGGCCCAACTTTGAACGCGTTCAAGTTTTTGGGTTACGCTCAGAGCCGGACATGAGGGGAAGTCTGATGAAGATCGTCATATCCGGAGGATCCGGGCACCTGGGCATGCTGCTCGACCGCACGCTGACCGCCGCAGGCCACGAGGTCGTGATTCTGACCCGCAGGCCCCGGCGCGAGCGTGAGGTCGGCTGGGACGGTGAGACCCTGGGTCGCTGGGCGGCCGAGGTGGACGGCAGCGACGTGGTGGTGAACCTCGCCGGTCGGAGTGTCAACTGCCGCTACACCGAGACGAACCGGCGGGCCATGATGGACTCCCGGATCAACTCCACCCGCGTGCTCGGCGAGGCCGTCGCGGCAGCCGAGCGCCCGCCCGCCGTCTGGCTCCAGATGAGCACCGCCACCATCTACTCCCACCGTCACGACGCGCCCAACGACGAGCGCGACGGCCTGATCGGCGGCGACGAGCCCGACGCCCCCGCGTACTGGCGCTACAGCATCGAGATCGCCCGTGCCTGGGAGCAGGCCCAGCGGGACGCCGACACCCCGCACACCCGCAAGGTCGCGCTGCGGACGGCCGTCGTGCTCGGCCCCGAGCGGGGTGGCGCCCTCGACGCGCTGTCCTGGCTGGCCCGCCTCGGTGTCGGAGGCCCGATCGCGGGCGGACGGCAGTACGTCTCGTGGATCCATGACCGCGACTTCGCACGCGCTGTCGAGTTCCTCATCGCCCGCGAGGACCTTTGCGGTCCGGTGAACCTCGCCGCCCCCAACCCGCTTCCGCAGCGCGAGTTCATGCGAGCGCTGCGCGCCGCGTGGGGCGTGCCGCTGGCTCTGCCCGCGACCCGGTGGATGGCCGAACTGGGCGCGTTCGCACTCCGCTCGGACACCGAACTGCTGCTGAAGAGCCGCCGTGTGGTCCCGGGTCGCCTGCTGGAGGCGGGGTTCGACTTCGAGCATCCGGACTGGCCGGCAGCGGCCGGCAACCTGGTGCGTCGCCTGCGCGGCCGTTGACTGACTTCCTCAAGTCGCCTGCTCGTACCGGCAGTTACCCACAAGTGAAGAGTTGTCGCGGGGCTTTCGGTGCGAGCCTGCGGCTCGCACACTTGTTTGCATGACTCGAACTCTACGCGCGTGGAAGACCTGTGCCGCCGCTGCCGTCGTCGTCCTGACCGCCCTCGCCCCCGTCGCCGTCGCCACCGAGGCGAACGCCGCCGTGAGCGGCAACGTCTGCCTCACCGCCCTGCCGCCCCAGGCCAGAACCACGCTCAACCTGATCGCCTCCAACGGGCCGTTCCCGTACCCGCACGACGGCATCGTCTTCCAGAACAAGGGCAGCGTGCTCCCGCGCCAGTCCTACGGCTACTACCACGAGTACACCGTGGTGACCCCGGGCGCTCCGACCCGCGGCGCCCGGCGGATCGTCACCGGCCTCCGGTACCACGAGGACTACTACACCAGCGATCACTACGCCACGTTCCATCTGATCAACTTCGGCTGCTGACGCCAGGAAGCAGCCGTCCGTCCACGGCCCCGGCACACTCCGCGCCGGGGCCGCCACCATGTCCGAGCCTTTGCGTTCGAGCGCGACCGGAGTTGGAGTGCCCGCCCGGAGCCCCGACGGACCGAGCACCGGCGCAGTCGGACCTGCCCCCCGCCGCAGGGGCTCAACCCCGGAGCCGCTTCAGCCGCAGGCGGCCCGGTGCCTCCTTGCCGCCGCCGTCCGCGTGCAGGGTGATCGTCCAGTCCGCGGCCCGCACGGTGACGCAGGCGCGGGAGCGGCGGGAGCGGATGTAGGCCGGAAGCGTCCGGACGGCCCGGGTGAGTGTCCCGCGGTCGGCGGTCACGATCAGGAGTGCCGCGCGGGCGGGCGGGCCCGCGATCTCGTCGACGTCCACCACCCCGGGGATCCGGCGCAGGTGCTTGCGCAGCGAGCGCAGTTCGCCCGGATCGGACACCGACACCTCGGCGCGTCCGCCGGTCGTCAGCGGTGGCACGAGGCGGCCAGGACGAGCAGCAGGATCACGACGCCGAGCGTCGCGAGGCAGCCGGGGCCCTCGCCCGGCTTCTTGCGGTTGGTCTCCACGCTGCCGCCGGGCGGGACGTCCGGGTGCCGCTTCGCGTAGTGCTCGATCTGCAACTCCTGGGCGCGGGACTCGCCGAGCCATGGTGTTCTGTACCCGCACTCACCGCACCAGTAGCGGTAGGCCATGTCGCATCCTCCAGTGTCGTCGGTGTCCGGAGCGGACAGTCCGAGCGTGGAGTTCGTGCGGGTCGGTGGACAGGTCATGGCACCGGCCATTTGTGACCGGCCGTCACGGTAGGCTCACCGGCGGTCGTACGCGGTCAAACGGAGGGGTATGCCGGAGTGACGGAGCAACTCGGCGCGCTGTTGCGTCGGTTACGGATCGAGGCGGGGCTGACGCAGGAACAGGTGGCGGAGCGGTCCGGGGTGAGTGTCCGGACGATCCGCAGGCTGGAGCGGGGCGGGTCCACCGATCACCGGCTGGGGACGGTGAACCTGCTCGCGGACGCGCTGGGGGCCTCGCCCGAGGACCGGCGGCGGCTGGCGGCGACGCTGGCGAAGTCGCAGCCCGTACCGGAGTCCGGGCCGTCCGAGCCCTCGTCCGCTCCCGCCGAGCCCGTGGCTGGACCCGCGACCGAACCTGCTGACAAGCCCGCCGACGCCCCGCCCCCGATCCCTGCCGTCCTCGCCGACGCCGCCGCCGAGTTGGCGACGGAGGTCCGCCGCCGCTGGCGCTGCGAGGAGGAGCAGCGCCGGGTGCACGACCCGTTCCCGCTCCCGGTGCGGTGGCAGCGAGCGCCCGAGGGCCTCATGGACGGCCCGGAGAACGTCCAGCGCCTCGCGCCCGGCGAGGCGCCCGGCCGCCTGGACCTGGACGGCGACCTGCGCTCGGTGGCCGATGCCTACCGCCGGATCCCGTCCGGCCGGCTGGTGGTGCTGGGCCGGGCCGGCTCGGGCAAGTCGATCCTGACGATCCGGTTCGTGCTGGACTTCCTCCAGGCGAGGGCCGCGCCCGACCGGGTCCCGGTGATCTTCAGCCTCGGCTCGTGGGACCCGACGACCACCGCGCTGCGCGACTGGCAGATCGACCTGCTCCTGCGCGATCACCCGCACCTGGTCGGTCGCGGCCCGGGCGGAGCGACGCTCGCCGCCGCCCTGATCGACGCCGATCTCGTCCTCCCGGTGCTGGACGGCTTCGACGAGATCGCGGAGGGCCTGCGCCAGGAGGCCCTCGACGCGCTCAACGCCACCTCGCAGCCGCTCGTGCTGACCAGCCGGCGCGGTGAGTTCGCCGAGGCGGTCGAGGCCGCCCGCACGCCGCTGGTCTGGGCCGCCGGGATCGAGCTCACCGACCTGACCCCCGACGACCTGGCCGCCTACCTGCCGCGCACCGCCCGGCCGGTGGCCCACACCGCCGGCGGCGACGCCGAGCCGATCTGGGACCCGGTCCTGGAGCAGCTGCGGCGGCGGACGGAGGGCAGCGCGCACCTCGCCAGGGTCCTGAGCACCCCTCTGATGGTCATCCTGGCGCGGACGATGTACAGCGACGCGCCCGACCGGAAGCCCGCCGAACTGCTGGACGCGGAACGATTCCCCACCGAGCACGCGCTCGAGGAACACCTGCTGGCGGGCTTCGTCCCGGCCCTGTACCGCCGCCGCGCCCCGGAACGCGACGCGGCCGGCCCCCGGCGCCGGTGGCGGCACCCGGACGCGGATCGCGCCGAACGGTGGCTCGGGCATCTGGCCGACCACCTGATCCGGCTCGACCGGCACGACCTCGCGTGGTGGCAGATCGGCGGCTCGGTGCGGCGCCCGACCCGCGTCCTGGCCACCGTGCTCGCCTCCGCGCTGTGCGTCGCCGCGGCGGAATGGCTGGTCGGCCTGTTCCTGGTGGTGGCCTACGCCGGCGACCCGACCGTCAGGGGCGAGAGGTACCTCCTGGAGGGCGTCCTGCTGGGGCCGATCGGCGGGCTCGCCTTCGGGTCCGTGTACGGGGTCATGACGGTCCTCGGCGTCCTGGCCCCGGAGCCCACCCACGTGCGGCTCCGGCTGCCCGGCACCCGTCACGGCGGCGGCCCCAGACCCGTCCGGGTGTTCACCGGCCGCTTCGCGATCATCCTGCTCGGCGGCACCGTGATCGGCATCGGCGGTGCCACCGCCCAGACGCTGGAACGCGCGGTCTACTTCGGCCTCCCGCTCACGGACGGCGGGGTGATCGAGGGCACGCTCATCAACATGCTGGTGTACGGGCTGATCTTCGGCGCGGCCGCCGGGCTGGTGTTCGGGCTCACCGGCATGCTCGAAGTGCCGCTGGACACCGCCTCCGCGGCCACCCCCGTCGCCCTGCTGTCCTCGAACCGCGCCGCGGTGAGCCGGCAGGTCCTGGTCCTCGTCCCGGCGTTCACCCTGGCTATCGCCCTGGGCGGGCGCCTGATGGTCGACCTCCTCCGGGGGCCGCTGGGCGAGATGTACTGGCCGCTCGGGGACGGGTTCTTCATCGGAGCCATCGGCGGGATCGGCGGCGCGCTGTCCTATGCGCTGGGCTTCACCGCCTGGGGGCAGTGGCTGATCCTGGCCCGCGTCTGGCTCCCGCTGACCGGCCGGCTGCCGTGGAACGTCGCCGCCTTCCTGGACGACGCCTACCAGCGGGGGGTGCTGCGCCAGACCGGGGCGGTCTACCAGTTCCGCCACCTGCGGCTCCAGCACCACCTCGGCCACGCCTTCCGCCGCCGGCAGGCCGACTACCGGCCGGCCACCTTCCCCGACCGCGATCCCGACCGCGACGAGGCCCCGGCCGGGAGCTGAAGCGACGGGCTTCCGTTCGTGGTTGACAGCCGGGATGACGGGGCTGAGACTCGTCGGACGTGAAGTGGCCGCTGGAGGACCAGAGGGCCCGCCCCATGGCACGAGGGGTGCTGAACCATGACCCTCTACACACCGTCCGACGGAGTTCCCGAGACAGCGGCTGCCCGGCCGTCGGCCGTCCGCTGGCCCGGAGCCGTGCGCCAGCCCGGGTGCCCGGGGTTCGAGCAGTCGGCCAAGGACTGGCTGTTCGACCTCGCGCCGGCGCGCTGGCGTCACGAGCAGGTGTTCCACCGCCATCCGCTGGAACTGGCCTGCATGCTCCGCCTCCACCTGGACGCCCAGGTCATCGCCCTGCAGGCAGGTCTGAAGGCGCTGCGGACGGCCCTGCTCGGCACACCGCAGCGCGCCGACGACGCCGAGACGATCGGTGCCTACGTCCGCGAGCAGGCCTGGGCCAAGGCCGTCCGGGAGCAGGTCAAGCTGGTCGAGAACGCGCTCCACGCCGCGGGCGGCAGCGCCGCGCGCAAGCGCGTCGCCTGGCGCATCGTGACCAACCCGTGAGGAGTCGGCCGGGCTGCCACCGCTTCTCGGCAGGCCTCAGAAGATCGAGCAGCCCGACAGCGTGGTCAGCGTGTCCAGGGCGGTGACCGCCGCCACCGAGTTGCCGGCCTGGTCCAGGCGCGGGCCCCAGGCGCAGACCGCGGCCCGGCCGGGCAGTATGGCGAGGATGCCGCCGCCCACGCCGCTCTTGCCCGGCAGACCGACCCGGAAGGCGAAGTCGCCGGCGGCGTCGTAGGTGCCGCAGGTGAGCAGGACGGCGTTGACGCGCTTGGCCTCGCTGCGCGACATCAGCCGGGTGCCGTCGGTGCGCACGCCGTAGCGGGCCAGGAAGGAGCCGGCGAGGACCAGGTCGCGGCAGCTGGCGGCGATCGCGCAGTGCGCGTAGTAGTGGTCGAGCACGGTCTCGACGGGGTTCTCCAGGTTGCCGTGGCTGGCGATGAAGTGGGCCAGTGCGGCGTTGCGGTGGCCGTGCTCGGCCTCCGAGGCGGCCACCACCGGATCGGTGTCGAGCAGCGGGTTGCCGGACTCCCGCCGGAGGAACTCGCGGACGGCCCCGGAGGCGTCGCCCGTCAGGCTCTGCAGTCGGTCGGTGACCACCAGCGCGCCCGCGTTGATGAACGGGTTGCGCGGGATGCCGTGCTCGGTCTCCAGCTGCACCAGCGAGTTGAACGGGTTGCCGGACGGCTCCCGGCCCACCCCGCGCCACAGGGCGTCCCCGCCGTGCGCCAGCGCGAGCGCCAGGCTGAAGAGCTTGGACACGCTCTGGATGGAGAACGGGCGCTCCCAGTCCCCGACCCCGTACAGCTCGCCGTCGACCGTCGCCACGGCCATCCCGAACGCCTCCGGATCGGCCGCGGCGAGCGCCGGGATGTAGTCGGCGACACGCCCCTGACCCGCCGTCGCCAGCGCGGCCGCTGCCGCCGCGTCCAGCAACCGCCGGTAGTCCAGGCTCTCCTCGACGGGCACACCGCTCACCGCTGTTCCTCCACCACGCGCACGATCTCGGCCACGATTATCCGTGCTCGGCCGCGACCGCCGAACCCGGGGCACCCGTCGGGCTCTGTTGCCGTCCGCCCGCGGCCACGGCGCCGCCGACACGGGCGCGGTCCGCGCTTCGGGTCCCCCCGATCGGCGCGACCGCGCCCTTGGCCTTCGTGATCGAAGCACCCAGGCCCGCGGCGGCGTGCGGCCCTCTCGCTTGACGGCGCCTCGATCAGGTCCTACGCCTGAAGTGGAGGCGAAAGCCGCCGGGGGGTCCTGCCGGAGGAGGGGGGAGGACCAGGAGGCCGGAGATGACACGCGCAGTCGGGATAGACCTGGGCACGACGAACTCGGTGGTCTCCGTCCTGGAGGGCGGCGAGCCTAGCGTCATCACGAACACCGAGGGCGCACGGACCACACCGTCCGTCGTCGCCTTCGCGAAGGGCGGGGAGGTGCTCGTCGGCGAGGTGGCCAAGCGCCAGGCGGTCACCAACGTCGAGCGCACCGCCCGGTCGGTCAAGCGGCACATGGGCGAGAGCAGCTGGCACTTCCCGGAGAGCGGGGACGTCGAGGGCAAGCGCTACACCGCGCAGGAGATCTCGGCCCGGGTGCTCCAGAAGCTCAAGCGGGACGCGGAGTCGTACCTGGGCGAGAACGTGACGGACGCCGTGATCACGGTGCCCGCCTACTTCAACGACGCGCAGCGCACCGCGACCAAGGAGGCCGGTGAGATCGCCGGGCTCAGGGTGCTGCGGATCATCAACGAGCCGACCGCCGCCGCCCTCGCCTACGGGCTGGACAAGGAGAACGACCAGACCGTGCTGGTCTTCGACCTCGGCGGCGGCACCTTCGACGTCTCCCTGCTGGAGATCGGCGAGGGCGTCGTCGAGGTCAAGGCGACCAACGGCGACACCCACCTGGGCGGCGACGACTGGGACCAGCGGGTCGTCGACCACCTGGTCAAGCAGTTCGCGAACGGCTACGGCATCGACCTGTCCAAGGACAAGATGGCCGTCCAGCGTCTGCGCGAGGCCGCCGAGCGGGCCAAGGTGGAGCTGTCGGCGGCGACGGAGACGACGATCAACCTGCCCTACATCACGGCCTCCGCCGAGGGCCCGCTGCACCTGGACGAGAAGCTCAGCCGTGCGCAGTTCCAGCAGCTCACGGCCGACCTGCTGGAGCGCTGCAAGTCGCCGTTCCACCAGGCGGTGAAGGACGCGAAGATCAAGCTCTCGGACATCGACCACGTGATCATGGTCGGCGGCTCGACCCGGATGCCGGCCGTCACCGAGCTGGTGAAGGAGCTCACCGGCAAGGACCCGCACAAGGGCGTCAACCCGGACGAGGTCGTCGCCATCGGCGCCTCCCTCCAGGCCGGTGTCCTGAAGGGCGAGGTCAAGGACGTCCTGCTGCTCGACGTCACCCCGCTGTCCCTCGGCATCGAGACCAAGGGCGGCATCATGACCAAGCTGATCGAGCGCAACACCACGATCCCCACCCGCCGGTCGGAGGTCTTCACCACGGCCGAGGACAACCAGCCGTCCGTGCAGATCCAGGTCTACCAGGGCGAGCGCGAGATCGCCGCGTACAACAAGAAGCTCGGCATGTTCGAGCTGACCGGCCTGGCACCGGCGCCGCGCGGGGTCCCGCAGATCGAGGTCACCTTCGACATCGACGCCAACGGCATCATGCACGTCGCGGCCAAGGACCTCGGCACCGGCCGGGAGCAGAAGATGACCGTCACCGGGGGCTCGGCGCTGCCGAAGGACGACATCGACCGCATGGTCCACGAGGCCGAGCAGCACGCTGAGGAGGACCGGCAGCGCAAGGAGGCGGCCGAGACCCGTAACACCGCCGAGCAGCTCGTCTACTCGACGGAGGCGTTCCTCCGCGACAACCAGGACAAGGTCCCGGGGGACGTGCGCGGCGAGGTGGAGACGGCCGTGGCGGAGCTGAAGGAGAAGCTCAAAGGCGAGGACGGCGCCGCGATCCGGGAGGCGAGCGACCGGCTCGCCCGGGTCAGCCAGAAGCTCGGCCAGGCCATCTACGGCCAGGCGTCCGCCGGGGGCGACGGGACGGGCCCGTCCGGCGGGCCCGGTGCCGCGGCCGACGAGGAGGTCGTGGACGCCGAGATCGTCGACGACGAACGAGGAGGCAAGGCCGGCTGAGCCCTCTTGTCCATTCGGCCCGAGCGGGGAGACGCTGGGAGGAAGGGGGTGACGCCGAGGGCAGGAGGCATGCCGTGATCCAGGTGAACGTCCCCGTGCTCTTCCCGCACAGCGGCGGCGTGCTCATCCCCGCCGCGGAGGTCACCACGATGCTCCGCCGGGTGGCGATCAGCTGGGTCGACCTGGCGGACGACGAGGACGGGGCGACGGACTTCGACCCGGAGACCGTCCGCGCCCTGGCCGGTGCGCTCGGCCGCCTCGCCGACCAGATCGACGTCGAGTGCATCGCCTTCGCGTCGGACCCGCCGCGCACCGCGGGCCCGGCCGGTGGCGAGTGAGCGGGGCCGCCCGCGCCGGGCCCGTACCGTCTCGTCCCGCCGGTCGAGCGGTCACTCGCGCGCCGAAGCCCGTGCCCCCGCGCGCGTCCGCGTGCCGTGGTCCCGCAGTTCGCTGATCACCGCCCAGGCCACCGACACCACCGGTACGGCCACCACCGCGCCCAGGACGCCGGCCAGGACGGCGCCGCCGGTCACCGACAGGGCGATCACCACCGGGTGGATCCGCACCGACCAGCCCAGCACCAGCGGGTGCAGCAGGTGGCCCTCGATCTGGCCGATGACGACGATCAGTCCGAGCACCACCAGGGCGATCACCGGCCCGCGCGCCGCCAGCGCGACCAGCGCGGCGATGGCCAGGGCGATCGGGGAGCCGACCAGCGGGATGAGGGTCGCGACGAACTCCAGCACCGTCAGCGGCAGCACCAGCGGCACCCCCAGGAGGGCGAGCGCGATGCCGACCAGGACGGCGTTGGTCGCCGCGACGATCAGCACCCCGCGGGTGTAGCCCGCGAACGTGCGCCACGCGGCACGCCCCGCGCGGTACCAGACCGGCCGCCCCCGGGCCGGGAGTTGCCGCTGCGCCCAGTGCCACATCCGGTCGCCGGAGTGCAGGAAGAACACCGAGCAGAACACCGCGAGGGCCAGCCCGGTGACCAGCTCGACGGCCCGGCTCGCCCCGCTGAGCGCGGTGCTGATCAGCGTCGACCGGTGGGCGGAGATGAACGCGCCGATCTTCGCCCGCAGGTCGGTGACGGTGCCGGGCCGCAGGTGGAAGGGGGCGCCGGTGAGCCAGTGGTCGATCCGGCCGAGGCCTCCGCGCAGCTCGGTGCCCAGGCGGCTCCACTCGTCGGCGACGGTCGTCCCCACCAGTGCGAGGACACCGCCGACGACCGCGATGCTGAGGAGAAAGGCGAGCAGGACGGCGAGCGAGCGGGGCAGCACCCGGGCCAGCAGGTCGACGGCCGGCCGCAGCACGGAGGTGATGACCAGCGCCAGGAACAGCGCGATGACCGGCAGTTCGAGCTGGGTGAGAATGGTGACGGCCAGGTAGGCGGCCACTCCTAGCAGGACCAGCCGCCAGGTGTACCCGGCGGCGGTCCGCAGCCCGGGCGGCACCCGGTCCGTGGCCGCGCCGGGGCGCGCCCGGGGTGGCATCACCCTGGGCCGGCGGCTGCCGAGCGGCCGGTGCCGCCGGTCCGGTCCGGTGCCGTTCAGTTGCACGGGCCTCCTCCTCGGCGTCGGCCGGACGTCGTCCGGTCCCGCGCGGCTGCCCGGGCGGGGTTGTGGGAAGCGGTCGCGGTCACAGCTGCGCGCCGATCGCGGCCAGCAGGAGTGCCAGGCCCACCGTGAGCCATGCCACGTAGTCGCCGAGCAGTCCGGAGTGCAGGCGGCGCAGCGGCAGGACGGTCGCCCGGTACAGCCCGCCCGTGCCGCGCCTGGGGTCGCGGCGGACGGCGGCGGTGGCGAGGCCGGCGGCCAGCAGGGCGGAGAGCAGGCCGAGGGCGACTCCGGAGGCCGTCCACCACGCCTTTGGCACGATGGCGGCGGGCGCCCCGGGCTGTCGACGCCCCGGCTGCCCGAGGACGTCGGCGAGGTAGTCGGCGCGGTCGGTGAAGGCCGCCGCCCCCGCCGCGAGTGCCCGCCCCACCCCCGGCAGGACGCCGATGGCCAGGCAGCCGGCCAGCAGGAGTCCGGGCACGAGGAGCATCGGTGCGGGCAGCCGGCGGCCCGGTTCGCGGATCTCGGGTTCCTCGCCCTCGCCGGTGGTCGCGGCCACCTCTGGGTGCTCGGTCGGCGGGGTGCCGACCCCGCCGAAGACTCGCAGGCCCGCGCGCAGCACCGCGCCGCCCGTGAGCGCGGACACCAGGACGAACACCGCTGGGAGCCAGCCGAGTTCGTGTCCAGCGGCCTCCTCGGTGATGGCCTTGCCGAGCCCGGTGCCGAGTGGTGGCAGCCCGGCCAGGGCGAGCCCGCCGAGGACGAACAGCAGCCCGGGCAGCCGGAGTTCGCGGGCCCGGCCGTACAGTCCGTGCTCGTCCACCGAGCCGTACCGGTCGAGCAGGACGCCGGTGAGGCCGAACAGGGCTGCCTTGGCGCCCGCGTGGCCGGCCACGTACACCGCCGCACCGGCCAGGCCGGCCGGGGTGAGCAGGGCCGAGCCGATCAGGAAGAGGCCGACGTGGCCGACGGTGGAGAAGGCCAGCATCCGTTTCAGGTGCCGCTGCTGCCAGCACATCACGCCTCCGATGAGGGCGGTCAGGACTCCTGCGGCCAGCAGGGTGTCGCGGACGACGGTGTCCGGCAGCCCGCCCGTGCCGGCGAACACGATCCGGTGGATCCGCGCGACGCCGTAGACGCCCAGCTCGACCATCACCCCGGACAGCAGCATGCACACCGGGCTGGGCGCCACCGCGTGCGCGTCCGGCAGCCAGAAGTGGAAGGGGGCCGTCGCCGCCTTCACCAGCGGGCCGGCCAGGACCAGGACGAACGCGACGACCACCAGGGCGTCCCGACCGTGTCCGGCGGCGGCCCGTTCGTCCAGGGCGGCCCCGATCTGGGCGAGGCCGAGCTCCCCGGTCCGGGCGTAGAGCAGTCCGATGCCGAGCAGGGAGAGGTAGGCGGCGGCCGAGTTGACGAGGCCGAAGGCGAGTGCGCCGTGCAGCGGGCGCGGATCCTCGATCCGGTAGCCGGTCACTGCGTAGGCGACGGCGCCCATCAGCTCGAAGAAGACGAAGGCGTCGAAGAGGTCGCCGGTGAGTGCGAATCCGCACATGCCGGCCTCGAAGAGCAGGAGCAGGGCGGGGAACATGCCGCCGTGCTCGCCCGACGGTTCGTCGAAGTACCGCCAGGCGTAGCAGAGCACGGCCAGGACCAGGACGGCGGCGACCAGTGCCAGTCCGCTGCCGAGGCGGTCGGCGACCAGGACGATGCCGACGCTGTGGCCGTCGTGCGGAACCCAGCCGCCGAGCCAGGACACCGCCCGGCCGTCCGGGCTCGTCCGTGCCCACAGCAGCGCCAGGCAGGCGACGTCGGCGGCGGCCCAGGCGGTGGCGAGCGCGTCGCGGCCGAAGCGGGGCAGCCACCGGCCGGCGATGGCCAGGACGGCCGCGCCCAGCAGCGGGATCGCGACCGCCAGCGGCAGCAGATCGTCGGTGTTCACCAAGCGTCACCCCCGCAGCCCGGTGAGTTCCTCCGGGTCCACCGTGCCGTGGCGCTTGCGCAGTTGGATCACGAGGGAGAGGAGCAGCGCGGTGACGGTCGCGCCGACGACGATGTCGGTGAGCGCCAGGGCCTGGACCACCGGGTCCACGACCGGGGAACCGGGTGGCAGGTCGGAGAAGACCGGTGCCGTGGCGTCCCGGCGGTAGCCGACCGCGAGCAGCAGCACGTACGTGGAGGACTGCGCGACGGCCAGGCAGCCGACCGCCTGCACCAGGTCGCGGCTGGTGACGAGGCCGTACAGTCCGGCGAGCAGGATCCACCCGGCCACCAGGTAGGGCAGGACGCTCAACGGCTCCTCCTTCGCGGGACGACCTCCACGGCCTGGTCCAGGAAGTGCGCCAGCAGCACCACCACGCCCGAGCCGACCTCCACCCCGACGGTGGCGTTGACCACCGCCACCAGCCCGCTGGAGGAGAGCTGGTTGAAGGTGCCGAGCGGCAGGGTGTTGGCGAGGTAGCCGGCGCCGGAGGCGAGGCCGATCAGTCCGAGCGCGGCGAAGGCACCGGCGGCGAGGGCGTCCGCCACGTCCAGCACGGCCAGCGGACGGATGCGCTTGAGCACCAGGTAGTCGGCGGCGACGTAGGCCAGGTGCAGCGCGGTGGCCAGCACGACACCGCCCTGGAAGCCGCCGCCGGGGCTCAACTGGCCGTGTGCCACCAGGTATCCGCCGGTCAGCAGGGTGATGGGCAGCAGCGTGGCGCCGAACAGCCGGGTGGTGGGCAGGACGGGTTCGGCGGCGGGCCGGCGCTTGCGCTCGTCCCGGGCGAGGCGCAGCAGCATGCCCGCGCCAAGCACCGAGGCGAACAGGATCGACTCCTCGCCGAGCGTGTCGAAGGCCCGCTGGTCGAAGTTGACGGAGGACACGATGTTGGCGGTCCGCTGGGCCAGTCCCGCCGCCACCGCGCGCTCCCCGTACGGGTGTTGGGGTCCGCCGAAGCCGGGCAGCTCTCCGGCGGCGGCGATCAGCCCGGCGGCGAGGACGGCGGCGGCGGTCAGGAAGAGCCGGAGCCGGGCGGTCCGGCTCACGCGGAACGGTCCGGGCGGTCGTCGGGGTGCTCTTCGCGACGCACCCGGCGGACGGTCAGCAGGATGAGCAGCGGCGTGATCGCGCTGCCGACACCGAGTTGGGAGAGCGCGACGTCGGGCGCCTGGAGCACGGTGAACAGCACGGCCAGGCAGAGCCCGAGCAGGACGAGGACGGCGGCCTGCCGGACCGGGTCGCGGGTGAGCGCGGCGGTGGTCGCGGTGACGGCGGTGAGCAGCAGGGCGATCACGATCAGGGTGTCGGTCACCGGCGCGTCTCCCGTCCGGCACGGACGGTCGCCCGGGCGACGGCCATCGTGGTGACCGTGCCGCCGGCCGCCAGCAGCAGGCCGATCACCAGCAGCTTGGCGGCCGCCCGGCCCGGTCCGGTGTCGACGGCGAGGGCGAGCGCGACCAGCGGCGCGCCGAGGGTGGCCGCGGGGGAGAGGGCGTGCAGCCGCAGGTACGGGCCCGGGAGCACGACGAGCCCGGCGGCGGCGAGCAGCAGGGCGGCCGTGCCCGCGCACAGCAGGACCAGCGCGACGACGTGACGGTCCATCAGTGCTCCTTGCCGGCGAGGAAGCGGGTGAACACCAGCGTCCCGGCGGGGGCGAGCACGGCGAGGTCGAGGGCCAGGTCGGTGTACGAGGTGCGGCTGAAGCCCTGGGCGAGCAGGAGGAGGACGGTGGAGGCCACCGTCGCGGCGAGGTTGAGCCCGGCCAGGCGCTCCTGCGGCTCGCCGCGCAGCCCGCGCAGCAGGCACGGGCCGAGCCCGCCGACGGCGAGGACGGCCGCCGCGAGCAGCCAGGCGTTCACCGGGTGCCGTCCGTCAACGCGCGCTCCAGCGAGGAGATTTCGCCGCCGCCGAGCGCGTGCACGGTCAGCGTGCCGTCCTCGGCGGAGACGACGTATGCGCCGGGCGTCGACGACAGCAGCGCACCGGCCCAGGCCGCACCGGTGTCGGCCGCGAGTTGGACGGTGCGGAATCCGCTGCCTCGCCGGTGCCGCGGCGACAGTACGGCGAGCGTCAGCCGTCCGGTGTCGGCCAGCAGGGTCCACGGGAACGTCCGGAGCGCCTGCGCCAGCCGGGCCGGACCGCCGGGCGTCGCCCCGGACGCGCGCCGGACCGCGACGGCGCCCACCGCCGCGAGCAGGGCGACACCGCCGCCGACCGCCATCTCCAGCGGCGTCGCCGAGCTGATCAGCACCGTGTTGAGCAGCAGCAACAGCCCCCACCAGAGCAGGAGTTCGATTGCCGTCCGCATCGCATCACCCCCCGTCTCGGCCGCAAGGGCAGCCCGCCGCCGTGGCGAGCGGCCCCAGGTGTACCGTCCGGCCGGCGACCGCGTCCCGCGCGCAACGCCGCCGCGCGCGGGATCGCCGCGCCGGACCACCCGTTCGTCGCAGCGGGGCGCAGGAAACTGTGATGATCGGCCCGGCCGGGTCAGTCCGGCGGCTCGTGCGGCTCCGGCTCGTGGGCGGGTTCGGTCGTCTCGTACTCCGGGCCGTCCTCCGGCCCCTTCTCCTCCTCGTGTTCGGGCGGCGGTCCGCCCTCACCGGTCATCCGGGACTCGGGCGTCTCGACGGCGACCGGCGGGTCCTTCGGCACGTGCTCGTCCTGGTTGCTCATGGGCTCGTCTCCTCAAGTCGGGAGCAGGGAAGGCGTGGTCGCGCGGTGGCCGTTCGACAGAACGGCCACCGGGCGTCGGATCAGTGCTTCCCCGCGTCCTTGACCTTCTCCGCGGCCTGCTTCAGATCGCTCTTGATCTGCTTGCCCCGTCCCTCGGATTCGATCGTGCGGTCTCCCGTGGCCCGTCCGGCGGTCTCCTTGGCCTTCCCTAGGGCCTTCTCGGCGACGTTGCGCATCTTGTCGGCGGTACCCATCGTGTGCACTCCTCTCGTCGCTGGGCGGCGTCTGCCCGGGATCCTTGGTTTCATGCCCCGGCCAGGGGAAGTCCGCCGTCGGTTGCGCCGTTGCCGCCCTGCCGGAGACCGTCAGGACGCCGTCGGCTCGTTGTGGGCCCGGCCGGCCCGGCGCCCGAAGGCGGTGAGCCGGTGGACCGGACCACCGGGCCGGTGTCGGGCGGCCGCCCGGACGCCGGGTACGCCGTGCTCGGGGGCGCCCCCGGCCGGCGGGAGCAGTCGGGCCGTCAGCGCGAGCACGCGGTCCGTGGTGGCCGGGGCGATCCCGTGGGCCAGCACGGCCGCCCTGGCGAGGGGCGTCAGCACGAGCTCGCGGCGGCCGTCCTCGACCGCTCGGACGATCCGGCGGGCGGCCCGCCCGGCGTCCATCGACACCAGCGGCAGCGACGCGGTGGCGGCGAACCAGGCGTACTCGCTCCCGGCCTGCCCGGCGAACTCGGCGGCGGTGTGCGAACCGGTGCGCATCAGCCCCGGCAGGACGGTGGTGACCCGGATCCCGTACTGCGACAGCTCCGCGCCGAGCCCTTCGGAGAGGCCGGTCAGGGCGAACTTGGCGGCCACGTACGGCAGCAGGTGCGGCGCCGGGAGCCGGCCTCCGATCGAGCTGATCATGACGATCGAGCCGGCGCCGCGGGCCCGCATCGAGGGCAGCACCGCCTGGACGAGTCGCAGCGGCGCCATCGCCATCAGCTCGTGGGCCCGACGGAAGTCCTGTTCCTGCATCGCCGCGACCGGGCCCACCTGGATCAGGCCGGCGTTGTTGACCAGCAGGTCCACGTCCGCGTGGAAACGGTCCCGTACCGCCGTGAGCAGGCGGTTCGGCGCCTGCGGGTCCATCAGGTCGCAGGCCGTCGCGGCCACCTCGCCGGGGCGGTCGCGCAGCCGCCGGAGGGCCCGTTCCAGTGCGAGCTCGTCCCGGCCGCAGAGCATCACCCGGCAGCCGCGGGTCGCGAGTTCCTCCGCGATCAGCAGGCCGAGTCCGCGGGAGGACCCGGTCACCAGAGCCGTACGTCCGGCCAGCACGCTCCTGCCGCGCATCGGCGCACCTTCCTCCGATCCGGGGAGTCCGACGCCCGGGCGTGTGTCCGCCCGGAGCACCGGCAAACGTCCGGCACGGATTCCGCCCGGTGGCCGGGTCCGTGATCAGCCGCGGGCGCCGGCCCGGCCCGCCCACGCCAGCAGCCGGTCGCGCGGCCAGGTGGTGACCACCCGCTCGGGGCCGAGGCCGAACCGGGCCGCGCGGGCGTACCCGGACGTGTGCCACTGCAGTTGCCCGGGCGCGTGGGCGTCGGTGTCGACGGCGAACAGGCAACCCGCTTCGGCCGCCAGGCCCAGCAGGTCGTCGGGCGGGTCGCGGCGCTCGGGGCGGCAGTTGATCTCCACCGCCGTCCCGGTCTCGGCGCAGGCCGTGAAGACGGCCTCGGCGTCGAAGCGGGACTGCGGCCTGCCGCGACCGGTGACGATCCGGCCGGTGCAGTGCCCGAGGACGTTCGTCTGCGGGTTGCGCACCGCCGCCACCATCCGGGCGGTCATCGGTTCCGGCTCCGAGCGCAGCTTGGAGTGGACCGAGGCCACCACCACGTCGAGCCGCCCGAGCAGTTCCGCCTCCTGGTCGAGGTGGCCGTCCTCCAGGATGTCGCACTCGATCCCGGACAGGAGCCGGAAGGACCCGGTCCGGGCATTGTAGGCCGCGACCGCGTCGAGCTGGAGCCGCAGCCGTTCGGCGCTGAGACCGTGGGCGATCGTGAGCCGGGGCGAGTGGTCGGTGAGCACGGCCCAGCGGTGCCCGAGCGCGCGGGCGGCCTCGGCCATCTCCTCGAACGGGTGGCCGCCGTCGGACCAGTCGGAGTGCAGGTGGCAGTCGCCCTTCGCCGCGGCGAGCAGCTCCCACCCGGACCGCGCGGCGGGCCCCGCCGCCGCCTCCAGCCGGGCCAGGTAGGACGGCGTTCCGCCGGCCGATGCCTGCGCGATCACCTCGGCGGTGACCGGGCCGACCCCCCGCAGGCTTCGGGCCCGGACGGCGTCGACCGGACCGGGCGGCAGGACGTGGACCGCCTCGGCCGCCGTGTGGAATGCCCGGACCCGGTAGGGCGAGGCCCCGTTCCACTCCAGCAGGAAGGCGATCCGCCGCAGCGCTTCCACCGGTTCCATGGCTCGGGCAGGCCTTTCGGTCAGGGCACCGCGGCGGTGACGGCGGCGAGTTCGTCGACCACGGCGGTGAGTCGCCCGTGCCGGCGGTAGGCACGCCGCTGCCGGGTGGCACCGGTGCCGAGACGGTGCAGGCGGGCGAGCCCGGACTCGACGGCGGCGAGGTCGCCGGCCGCGGCCAGCCCGGGGGCCGCCCGTTCGACGAGCCGGTCGGCGAGTTCGGCCATCGGGGCGCGGCGGCCGGTGAGCGGATCGACGCCGACGCCTGAGAGGCCGGTGCGGGCGGCCTGCCAGTGGGCGGCGCCGACCAGGCCGGACGGGAGCGCGGGGGCCGACCGGCCGGCCCGGATCTCCCCGAGCAGGACGGCGGCCAGTCCGCGCAGCAGCGCGGCGAGCAGAACGACCGTCTCCAGGTCCGCGTTGACGTCGGCGATCCGCACCTCCAGCGTCGGGACGTGCTCGGACGGGCGGGCGTACCAGTAGATCATCCGGCGGTCGAGCAGGACCCCGCACTCAACCAGGGCGTCCGCGAGTGCCTCGTACTGCTCCTCGTCCAGGACCGGGGCCGGGCCGACGGTGGGCCAGCGCGACCACTGCACGGTTCGCCAGCTGGCGAAGCCGCTGTCGCGGCCCGCCGTGAACGGGGAGTTGACGGCGAGCGCCTGGACCACCGGTAGCCACGGCCTCAGGTGGTTGCCCAAGGCCAGCGCCAGGCCGCGTCCCTCGGCGCCCAGGTGCACGTGGCAGCCGCACAGCGCGCCGTCGTAGCCGTCGAGCACGCCCGCGTAGCGGGCCGCCATCCGCCGGTAGCGCGGGTCGTCGGTGATGCGGCCGGGACCGGGACCGGAGAGTACGGGAGTGCCGGAGGCCACCAGCAGGCAGCCCGCGTCGGCCGCGGCGGCGGCGACCACCGAGCGCAGGCGGGCGAGGTCGGCGCGCAGCTCGTCGAGCCGCGCGGCGGGATGGCTGCACACCTCGACCTGGACGGGGAAGAACTCGGCCTGGACCTGGTCGCCCAGGACGGCCGCGGCGTCCGCGATGACCTGCGGCGCGCGCTCGGCGGGCAGTCGGTCCTGCCGGTCGACCAGCAGGAACTCCTCCTCCACGCCGAGGGTGGGCACGATCGGCGGGGCACTCGGCCTGCACATCGCGGCTCACCGCCCCCGGGCCAGCGCACCGGCCGCCGCGCCGAGCACGCCCGCGGTGCCGGCCACGAGCAGGCCGTGGTGCTGGGAGGCCCACAACTGGAGGCTCCGTTCGCGGGCCTCGGCGTCGAAGCGGCCGTGCGCGCCGTGGTCCTCGCCGGTGTCGAGCGGTGCCCAGAGATTGGACCGGTCCTCCGTGCGCTGGGCCAGCCCCTCCTGTTGGGCGTCGATCCCCGTGCGGGCGAGGTAGCGGTCGAGCAGCCCGGGCGCGACGGCGTTGGCGAGCAGTGTGGCGGCGGTGCTGGCGCCCACCCAGTACTCCCGGCGCCCGGGGTGGTCGGCCGCGTACCGCACCGCGCGGGCGGCGATCTCCGGCTGGTGGACCGGCGGGACGGGCCGGGCCCGGCCGCGCAGCCGGTTGAGCACCCAGTCGAACTGCGGGGTGTTGACCGCCGGCAGCTGCACCATGGTGACCCGCACGCCCGATCGGGCGGCCAGCAGCTCGCAGCGCAGCGCCTCGTGCCAGCCCTGGAGGGCGTGCTTGGCGCCGCTGTACGCGGTCTGCAGCGGGATGCCCCGGTAGGCGATCGCCGAGCCGACCTGCACGATGGTGCCGTGGTCGCGCGGCAGCATCCGGGCCAGCGCGGCCCGGGTGGCGTTGACGTAACCGAGGTAGGTGACCTCGGTGACGCGGCGGAACTCCTCCGGGCTGATCTCGGTGAACGGTGCGAAGACCGAGACGAAGGCGTCGTTGACCCAGACGTCGACCGGCCCGAACTCCGCCTCGGCACGGGCCGCGACCGCCTCGCAGGCCTGCGGGTCCGCGACGTCGGCCACGATCGTGCGCACCGGTGATCCGGCCGTCTCGGCCTCGGCGGAGGCGGCACGCAGCCCGGCCGCTCCGCGGGCGACCAGCACGAGGCGGTTGCCCTCGGTGGCGAAGGCCCGGACGCAGGCCCGGCCGACCCCGGCGCTGGCGCCGGTGATCACCACCGTCCGGGGTGTCGAACGCGCACGGAACGTCATGGCGGGCGTCTTTCCGGGCGGCCTTCGCCGAAACGTCGGGGGAGTTGGACGGGGGCGTCGTCGCCGGGTTCGGCGGGAGGCCGGTCCGACCGGCCGTTCTGGCGGCGCAGGTGCTGGACCGGGAGCACCAGCCAGCAGCAGACGAACCAGAGCATGACCGCCCCGGCGATCCATCCGGCGGCCGCCGAATCCGTCGCAACCCGCAGCAGGAGAAGCAGGGCCGATCCGATGGTGAGTGCCAGCAGTATCAGGCCCGTCGCGACCAACCGTGCTGCGGCATTCACGAGTTGGGGCTTGCGGCGGCGCCCGGCGAAGACCCGGTGATAGGCGACCGGGGCGGTCAGCGCACCGGTGGCGAGAGCGCCCAGGACGACGGTGGCCACGTACAGCCCGCGGTCGAAGTCGCCGAGTTCGGTGAACCGGGGCATGAAGACCACGCTCAGCAGGAATCCGAAGAGGATCTGCGAGCCGGTCTGGGCGACCCGCACCTCCTGGAGCAGATCGGTCCAGCGCCGGTCGGCCCGCTCCTCGGGTGACTCCTGCCGGCCGATCCGCGGCCGCGGATCGGGACCGCCGCGGCCGGCGTCCGGGGTCGTCATGGTGATCGCCTCCGCCTCGCACCCGTCCATGCGTGTAGCCGCCCCCGCGCCGGGCAAACGCGGAGGCATGGACGACGAGCAGGTGGTGTGCCCGGTCGCGCCCGGGACGGTTTCCGATGTTCCGGCCGTCCGCGCGACCCGACGTGCGGCGCTGCATGATGGTCGGGACGGCATGTCGCCGTTCCGAGCGCACCGGGAGCCTGCCATGCCAGGGCCAGCCGAGGACTCCACCGCCAGCAGGGGGGAGCGCGGCCTGCGCGTCACGGTGGAGCGCGAGGGGCCGGTGCGGATCCTCACCCTGGCCGGCGAACTGGACCACGACACGGCGGACGGGCTGCGCGCCGCGCTCGCCCGGCCCGCGGACGACGGCCTGGAACGGATCGTGGTCGACCTCGGGGCCCTGCAGTTCTGCGACTCGACGGGCCTCAACATCCTGCTGCGGGCACGCCTCGACACCGAGACGGCCGGAGTCCGGCTGGAGATCGCCGGCCCGCGTCCCGTCGTGGCGCGGCTGTTCGCGGTCACCGGCGCCGACGCCGTGTTGCGGATCCATCCCGATCTCGGCTCGGCGCTGAAGGCGCCGGATCCGGCGCCGGATCCCCACGGCGACGCCCCTCCCAACGAGCCCGCGTGAGGAGGCCCGTCATGCAGCTTCCCGGGAAGAGCCCGCTGCCCGTCCCCGGCCGGATGCCGGGGCCCGAACAGACCAGGCGGCTCGCACTCGGAGGCAGCGAGGGCGCAGTGCAGCGCAGCCGCGAGTTCAGCCGGGAGGCCCTGCGGTCGTGGCACTGGCTGCCCGCCGCCGACGACGAACAGCAGGCCGTCACGGAGGACGTCCTGCTCATGGTCTCGGAACTGGTCACCAACGCGTGCCTGTACGCACCCGGTGGCCCGCGCGAGCTGCGGCTGAGCTGGAACGGCCACCGTCTGCGCGTGGAGGTCGCGGACGCCAGCCCGGTGCCTCCGCGGTTGCGCCCGCACGCCGACCCGGGGCGGCCGGGCGGGCACGGCCTGCGGGTGGTGGACCGGCTCGCCCGCGCCTGGGGATCCCTGCCCGAGGGCGAGGGAAAGCTGGTATGGCTGGAAGTGCCGTCTCCGCTCGACCACCGCGGCCGCCTGCGCTGATGGCGCTGACGGCCGGCAGCCTCACTGCTGCCCCGGGTGGGGCTCCGGAGGCGGTGCCGGATCCGGGTCCGGGAAGGGCTCGGGCTCCGGGAACGGCGGGATGGGCGCGCGGCACCGGAGCGGGGCCCTCTCCGGGGCGCGGCGCCGGATTGGGGTGGGGGACCGGCTCGGTGTCCGGATCCGGGGGTGTCGGAATCGTCATGGTGGCACCTTCGTCATCGGGGGCACCTTGGTCATCTTGGTCATCGGGGACGGGGGCACGCTCAGCGACCGAGCGCGTTCGCGAGTTCGCGCTTGTTCATCTTCGAACGGCCCTTGATGTTGCGGTGCTTGGCCTCGTTGTACAGCTGGTCGTAGGACGGGCCCTCGGCTCCCTTGTGCGAACGCTGCCCGCCGCGCCGGCCTGAGGACATGTCGCGGGTGGAGGTGCGGCTCGCGCTCTTCGACTCGCCGTGCCGGGCGCGTTCCTTGTTCACCGTCCGGGCGGCGATCTCCTTGGCCCGCTTCTCGCTCTCGCCCCGGTCGAGCGCGCTCTCCTTGATGTGCTCGTACTGGCGCTCCCGCTTGGGGCTGGATCCTCGGGGCATGGCCGCCCCTCCTTCCTGGCGGAGGTTGCTGCGCGAGCTCGCCTACCCGGAGAAATCGTAATAAATCGGTGAAACACGAATTTAAAGTCGTATGTCCGGGTAGAACCAGATTGCAGCGGCCATGGATGTCACGCCAGTCGCTCCCGCACCCACCACCGGGTGCCGCCGGGATCTTCGCTTGAAGAAGCCGGGCACAGGTCCTGGGGGACGAAGCCCACGACGCGCGAGCGCGAGTTCGCCGCGATGCGGGGCGCTCACCCCGATGCCCAGGAGAAAGCAAGTGTCCACCGCTCCGGAAACCGTTCACCATGCCGACCAGGCCGGCACCGCGCCGCCCGGCCTCCCGCCCGACCTGCCCCCGCGGCCGACCGAGGCCGAGCTGCGGGCCATGGGCAAGTCCGAGGCGCGCGAACTCAGCGACGCGCTGTTCGAGCGCCTGGCCGGCCTCGGCCGCGAGACGCACGCCTACAGCTACGTCCGCGGCACGATCATCGAACTCAACATGCCGCTGGTCCGATTCATCGCGGGTCGCTTCCGGCACCGCGCCGAGGACATGGACGACATCCTCCAGGTCGGCACGATCGGCCTGATCAAGGCCGTCGACGGTTACGACCCGCGGCGCGGCGTCGAGTTCGTCACCTATGCCATCCCCACCATCGCCGGCGAGATCAAGCGGTTCTTCCGCGACACCTCGTGGCCGGTCCGCGTGCCGCGCAGCATGCAGGAGCTGTACCTGATGGTCGCCCGCGGCTCCGACCGGCTGGAGCAGGAACTCGGCCGCCTCCCGCAGACCGGGGAGATCGCCGAGTACCTGCACCTCACCGTCGAGCAGGCCTCCGAAGGGCTGGTCGCCGGCCGGGTCTACCGCCCCAACTCGCTGGACGCGCTGCGCGACCAGGACAGCGACGACAGCGGCAGCGCGATGCTCGACCGCCTCGGCAGCTGTGATCCCGGCATCGAACTCGCCGACTTCCGCACCGCCGTACGCCCATTGCTCGCCCAGCTGCCCGAGCGCGAGCAGACCGTCCTCAAGCTCCGCTTCTGGGACGGCTGGACCCAGTCCGAGATCGCCACGCGGATCGGCGTCTCCCAGATGCACGTCTCCCGACTGCTCACCGCGACCCTGACCCGGCTGCGCGAGCAGCTCGAGGACCGCGACGCCCCGGGCTGGGTCGACGAACCGGAGGAACCGGACTGAACTCTCCCTCCCGCCGGGTGTTTCCGGCCCGCCGCAGCGGATAGCCGCGCTGCGGGGGGCCGTCGGCGTGAAGGAGGAGCACCGTGTCCCCGAAGGTTTCCGACCACATCCTGGAGCGACTGCGAGCCTGGGACGTCGAGTACGTCTTCGGCTACCCCGGCGACGGCATCAACGGGCTGCTCTCGGCCTGGGGCCGGGCCGACAACCATCCGGTCTTCGTCCAGGCCCGGCACGAGGAGATGGCCGCGTTCGAGGCCGTCGGCTACGCCAAGTTCTCCGGCCGCACCGCGGTCTGCGCGGCGACCTCCGGACCGGGCGCGATCCACCTGCTCAACGGGCTGTACGACGCCAAGCTCGACCATGTCCCGGTGGTGGCGGTGGTCGGCCAGACCGACCGCAGCGCCATGGGCGGTTCCTACCAGCAGGAAGTCGACCTGCTCGGCCTGTTCAAGGACGTCGCCGCCGAGTACTGCCAGATGGTGACCGTCCCCGAGCAACTGCCCAACGTGCTCGACCGGGCCATGCGCACCGCCGCCGCCCGCCGCACCGTCACCGCCGTCATCGTCCCCGCCGACGTCCAGGAGCTCGACTACAGCCCGCCGCAGCACGCCTTCAAGATGGTGCCGTCCAGCCTGGGCAGCCCGCGCTGGACGGTCCTCCCCGACGAGACCGAGCTGCGCCGGGCCGCCGACGTGCTCAACTCCGGCAGCAGGGTCGCGATGCTGGTCGGCCAAGGCGCCCGCAACGCCCGGCGGCAGGTCCAGCAGACCGCCGAACTCCTCGGCGCCGGCGTCGCGAAGGCACTGCTCGGCAAGGACGCGCTGCCCGACGTCCTGCCCTACGTCACCGGGGCGATCGGCCTGCTCGGCACCCGCCCCTCGTACGAGCTGATGCGCGACTGCGACACCCTGCTCACCGTGGGCTCCAGCTTCCCGTACACCCAGTTCCTGCCCGAATTCGGGCAGGCCAGGGGCGTGCAGATCGACCTCGACCCGTTCATGGTGGGGCTGCGCTACCCGTACGAGGTCAACCTGGTGGGCGACGCGGCCGGCACGCTCGACGCGCTGCTGCCGCTGCTGATCCGCAAGGAGGACCGCACCTGGCAGAACACCGTCTGCGACAACACCGAGCGCTGGTGGGAGGTCATGGAACGGCGGGCCGGGGTCGAGGCGGACCCGATCAACCCCGAGTACGCCGTGCACGCCCTCGACCACCTGTTGCCCGACGACGCCATGGTCACCGCCGACTCCGGCTCCGCCGCCAACTGGTACGCCCGCCACCTGCGCTTCCGCGGCACGATGCGCGGCTCGCTGTCCGGCACCCTGGCCACCATGGGCCCGGGCGTGCCGTACGCGATCGGCGCCAAGTTCGCCCACCCGGACCGGCCCGCGATCGCCCTGGTCGGCGACGGCGCCATGCAGATGAACGGCCTCGCCGAGCTGATCACCGTCGCCAAGTACTGGCAGCAGTGGGAGGATCCGCGCCTCGTGGTCGCAGTGCTCAACAACCGTGACCTCAACCAGGTCACCTGGGAGATGCGGGCCATGGAGGGCGCGCCGAGCTTCCTGCCCTCGCAGGAACTCCCGGACGTCGACTACGCCGGCTTCGCCGCCACCCTCGGCCTCGCCGCCGAGCGGGCCGACGAGCCCGGCCAGGTGCCCGACGGGTGGCAGCGCGCCCTCGCCGCCGACCGCCCGTTCCTGCTGGAACTGCGCACCGACCCGGCCGTGCCGCCGATCCCGCCGCACGCCACCTGGGAACAGATCCAGGCCGCCGCCGCGTCCGTGCTGCGCGGGGACGAGGACCGCGCGGCGATGGTCCGCCAGGGGTTCAAGGCCAAGCTCCAGGAACTCCTGCCGTCGTTCGGAGGCCGACATGGGAACCACTGACCTGGTGCTGCGCAACATCCGCACCGGCCGGTTCCAGCGCTCGCTCGCCCTGGCCACCGCCGCCGGCTCGCTGATCACCGCCGCCGAGATCTACCTGGAGCACGACCGGGCCGGCTTCGGCAACCGCGTGATGTGGTGGCCGGTGTGGCTGGGGCCGGTGGGCGCGGTGGCCGGCGTCGCGGGCGCGCTCGACCCGCGCGCCGCCAGCACCCTGCTGCCGCTCGCCTCCGCCGCGATCACCGCCAACGGCCTCCAGGGCACGTACCTGCACGTCCGGGGCATCGCCGAGAAGCCCGGCGGCTGGGCGATGGCCCGGTACAACGTCGAGATGGGGCCGCCGCTGTTCGCGCCGCTGCTGATGAGCCTGGTCGGAGGGATGGGCCTGCTGGCCGCCGTACTGCGCCGGGAGTCCCGCGATGCCTGAGGACCGCAACCGCTTCCCCGGCTACGACGTGCTCGCCCAGGCCCCGGTACTGGGACCGCGAAACGGCCGCCGTCGTTCTCGCCCGGACCGGCCCGCAGCCACCGCTGCGGTTCTTCGCCCCCGCCGAGGAGGCCACCGCCCGCGCCCTGGTGGACCTGCTGCTCGACCACCCGGACGTCCCGCTGCTGCCGATGATCGACGCCCGGCTCGCCGAGCGGCAGACCGACGGCTGGCGCTACGCCGACATGCCGGAGGACGACGAGGCCTGGCGGCGCACCCTGCGCGCCCTGGACGATGACGCCGACGGCCCGTTCGCCGCCCTCACCGAGGTGCAGCAGCGGGCACTGGTCGGCCGGGTCCGGGAACTGCACGGCGAGCGCTGGCACGGCCTGCCCGCCCGGCACGTCTGGAGCCTGTGGACTCGCTACGCCTGCACCGCCTACTACGCCCACCCCACCGCCTGGAACGAGATCGGTTTCGGCGGCCCCGCCCACCCGCGCGGCTACCTGCGCCTCGGTGCGAGCCTGCGCGAGCCCTGGGAGGTCGCCGACGCCCACTCCCACCCGCCCCGGCCGCCCGACCACCAACCCGTCCGTCCGCCGCCGCCGGCCACCGACCCCGGACGCCACTCCCGCCTGCGGGCCGCCGCCGCCACCGTCCGGGCCAACGCCGCCGCCGAACGCGAGGTCCGCCGCACCAACTCCTCCGCCTGGCTGTTGCCGCGCGACGGGCGCGGCCTCGACCACGCGCTGCTGCGCGACATGCGCCGCTACGACGACAGGGACGAGGTCGACCTGCTGATCGTCGGCTGCGGCGCCGGCGGCGCCACCCTCGCCCAGCGGATGGCCCGCCACGGCTGGAGCGTCGTCGTACTGGAGGCCGGACCTTTCTGGGATCCGCTCACCGACTGGGTCAGCGACGAGGCCGGCTCCCACCACCTGTACTGGACCGAGCCGCGCGTCATCTCCGGCGCCGATCCGGTGCCGCTCGGCGCCAACAACTCCGGCCGCGGCGTGGGCGGTTCGATGGTCCACTTCGCCGGGTACGCGCCCCGCTTCCACCCCTCCGACTTCCACACCCACGCGCTCGACGGCGTCGGCGCCGACTGGCCCATCGACTACGCCGACCTGCGCGACTCCTACCGGCGGCTGGAGTACGAACTCCCCGTCGCCGGCCAGTACTGGCCGTGGGGCGAGCCGCACCCCTACCCGCACCCGCCGCACCCCGTCGGCGGCAACGGCGAGATCTTCCTGCGCGGCGCCGCGGCCCTCGGCATCCAGGCCCGCGTCGGCCCGGTCGCCATCACCAGCGGCCGCTTCGGACGCCGCCCGCACTGCATCTACCGCGGATTCTGCCTCCAGGGCTGCAAGGTCAACGCCAAGGCCTCCCCGTTGATCACCCACGTCCCCGACGCCCTCGCCCACGGTGCCGAGATCCGCGCCGACAGCATGGCCACCGCCGTCGAGCTGGGCCCCGACGGGCTCGCGTGCGGCGTGCGCTACCTCCGCGGCGGCCGGGAACACCTCCAGCAGGCCCGCACCGTGGCCGTCGCCGGGTACGCCATCGAGACCCCGCGCCTGCTCCTCAACTCCGCCTGCCCACGCTTCCCCGAGGGCCTGTGCAACGAGCACGACCTGGTCGGCCGCTACGTCATGGTGCAGGGCGCGCCGCAGACCTCCGGCCGCTTCGACGAGGAGATCCGCGCCTACAAGGCCCCGCCGCCCGAGGTCTCCACCGAGCAGTACTACGAGACCGGCCCCGACCGGCCGTACAAGCGCGGATTCACCATCCAGAACATCTCCCCGCTGCCCATCACCTGGGCCGAGCACGTCGTCGCCCAGGGCCACTGGGGAGCCGACCTGCGGGCCTACCTCTCCGACTACGTGCACTGGGCCACCCTCGGCGCGATGGCCGAGCTGCTGCCCCAGCCGGACAACCGGGTCACCCTCGCCGCCGAGACCGACCGGCACGGGCTGCCCGTCGCAGAGTTCGCCTTCTCCCAGTGCGAGAACGACCGGCGGCTGATCCGCGCCGCCCGCGAGGTGATGGAGGACATCCTGCGCGCGGCCGGCGCGAGCGAGGTCATCACCATCGACCGCTATGCCCACCTCGTGGGCGGCTGCCGGATGGCCGCCGACCACTGGAGCGGCGTGGTGGACCACCGCCTGCGCACCTTCGCCGTGCCCAACCTGCTGATCACCGACGGCAGCGTGCTGCCCACCCAGGGCAGCGCCAACCCCGCGCTCACCATCATGGCGCTGGTCGACCGGGCCGCCGGCCTGCTCGCGGCGGGCGCCCGCTCCGGACTGCGAGCCCCGTCATGACCGCCGTCGAACGGATCGGCGTCCACGTCTACACCGTGCCCACCGACGCCCCCGAGGCGGACGGCACCCTCGCCTGGGACAGCACCACGCTGATCCTGGCCGAGGCCGTCGGCGGCCCGCACACCGGCCTCGGCTGGACCTACGGCGCAGCCGCCACCGCCGCGGTCATCCGCGAGGAGCTCGCCCCATTGGTCACCGGGCGCGACCCGCACGACACCAGCGCCGCGTACGAGGCGATGAACCGCGCGGTGCGCAACACCGGCCGGCCCGGCCTGGTCGCGGGCGCGATCTCCGCCGTCGACCTCGCCCTGTGGGACCTGCGCGGACACCTGCTCGGCCTGCCCCTCGCCCGGCTGCTCGGCGGCGCCGCCCGGCCCGTGCGGGTGTACGGTAGCGGAGGCTTCACGACCTACTCGGCGGCCACCATGGAACGGCAGCTGCGCCACTGGACCGACGACCAGGGCATCCCCCGCGTCAAGATCAAGATCGGCGAGTCCTGGGGGACCCGGGAGCGGCGCGACCTCGAACGGGTCCGGGCCGCCCGTACCGCCGTCGGCGACCGGACCGAGCTGTACACCGACGCCAACGGCGGCTACCGGCGCAAGCAGGCCGTCCGGATCGGCGCCTGTCTCGCCGACGAGGGCGTCACATGGTTCGAGGAACCGGTCTCCTCCGACGACCTCACCGGCCTGCGCGCCGTCCGCGACGCCGCCGCGCCCGACGTCACCGCCGGGGAGTACGGCTACGACCTCGCCTACTTCGCCCGCATGCTGCCCGCCGTCGACTGCCTCCAGGCCGACGCCACCCGCTGCGGCGGCCTCACCGGCTGGCTGCGCGCCGCCGCCCTCGCCGAGGCACACGGCCTGGACGTCTCCGCGCACTGCGCCCCGCACCTGCACGCCCACGCCGCCACGGCCGTCCCCAACTGCCGCCACCTGGAGTGGTTCCACGACCACGTCCGGCTCGAGCGGCTGCTCTTCGACGGCACCCTCGACCCCACCGGCGGCACCGTCACCCCCGGCGCGGACGGCGCGCCCGGCCACGGGCTGCGCCTCGCGCCCGCCCGGGCCGCGGAGTACCGGATCGCGTGAAACCGCCCGCGAGGCCGGGCCCGGAACGAAAGGAGCCCGAAGCGATGACACACCGCCCGCCGAAAACCCAGAACGGCACCGCCGGCCAGGTGGGCAGGCTCACCGTAGAGGCCCAGCCGTGGGCCGAGGGCACCATCCTCGCCCTCTACGGCGAGCTCGACCTCGACACGGTCGCCGGCCTGCACGCGGCCCTCGACCCGGCGCTGGCCGAGCCGGCCACCGTCGTCGTGATCGACTGCGCCGGGCTGGAGTTCTGCGACTCCACCGGACTCAACGCCCTGCTCCGGGCCCAGGCCCGCGCGGCCGCAGACGACAGCCGTATCGAACTGGCCCGCCCCCTGCCACTGGTCCTGCGGATGCTCGAACTCACCGGCGCCACCGACGCGTTCCCGATCCGGGACGCCGTGCCGGGCTGAACGAAAGGCCGAACGAAAGGACGAGCCCATGACGACGACCGCAGCGGCCCTCTTCGACGTCGACGGAACCCTGCTCGACACCAACTGCTTCCACACCCTGGCCTGGTGGGAGGCCCTGCGGCAGTACGACCGCACACTCCCGGCCGCCCGGGTCCACCGGGCCGTCGGCATGGGGGCCGACCAACTGCTCGACCACCTGCTCGGCGAGCACCGCGACCACGGCGACGACGAGGCGATCGCCGCCGCCCACGACGCCCTCTACGCCCGCCACTGGCCGGCGATCACACCGCTGCCCCGTGCCGCCGAACTCCTGCGCGCCTGCGCGGGCCGCGGCTGGCGGGTCGTCCTGGCCAGCTCCGCCTCCGACCGGGAGATCGCCGTGCTGCGCCGTGCGCTCGACGCCGACGACGTGATCGCGGCAGTCACCACCGCCGACGACGTGGCCGCGACCAAGCCCGCGCCGGATCTCGTCCGGGCCGCCCTGGACCGTGCGGGCGCCTCCGGGCCCGCGCACGCGGTGTTCGTCGGCGACACCGTCTGGGACGTCGCCGCCGCAGGCCGGGCCGGGGTGCCGTGCGTCGCTCTGGAGAGCGGCGGCTTCGCCGCGCAGGACCTGCTCGGCTGCGGTGCGGCCGAGGTCCACCGCGACACCGCCGAGCTGCTGGCCGACCTCGGTGACAGTCTCCTCGCCCGGCTCCCGGGCTGAGCCCCCGTCCCGGCTGTCACCGCTTCGGCGTCCGGTGGCACAGTGGGAGAGCAGGGCGGTGGCCCGCCGCCCTGGGAGTCGGGGCGCCCCGGCGCACCCGGCGTAGTGGCGATCCGGACGGTGGGACGGATGGACGAGCACCCTGTGGCCGACTCGGCCGAGCAGGCGCTGCGGCAGTTGCTCGCCGGGCTGACGGCCGTCCGCGACGGGGACTTCCGCACCCGGCTCACCCCCGACCGGCCCGGTGTGCACGGGGAGATCGCGACGGTCTTCAACGGCATGGCCGACCAGCTGGCCCGGGTGACCTCCGAGGTGACCCGGGTGGCGCGCGAGGTCGGCACCGACGGGCGGCTCGGCGGCCAGGCCCAGGTGCCGGACGCTGCGGGCACCTGGCTGGACCTCACCGACTCGGTGAACGCGATGGCCGGCAATCTCACCTGGCAGGTGCGCAACATCGCCCAGGTGACCACCGCGGTGGCCCGCGGCGACCTCACCCAGAAGATCCTGGTCGACGCCCGCGGGGAGATCATGGAGCTCAAGAACACCGTCAACACGATGGTCGACCAGCTGTCGGCCTTCGCCGACGAGGTGACGCGGGTGGCGCGGGAGGTCGGTACCGAGGGCCGCCTCGGCGGGCAAGCCCGCGTCCCGGGCGTCGCCGGCACCTGGCGGGACCTCACCGACTCGGTGAACTCCATGGCCGGCAACCTCACCTCCCAGGTGCGCGCCATCGCACAGGTGGCCACGGCCGTCGCCGATGGCGACCTCACCCAGAAGATCTCGGTGACCGCGCGCGGAGAGGTCCTGGAGCTGAAGACGACCATCAACACGATGGTCGACCAGCTGGGTTCCTTCGCCGACGAGGTGACGCGGGTGGCGCGGGAGGTCGGCACCGAGGGCCGGCTCGGCGGCCAGGCGGACGTGCGGGACGTCTCCGGGACGTGGCGCGACCTCACCGAGTCCGTCAACGTCATGGCGGACAACCTCACCGCCCAGGTCCGTTCCATCGCCGAGGTCACGACCGCGGTCGCCGAGGGCGACCTCACCCAGAAGATCCGGGTGGACGCGCGCGGCGAGATCCTGCAGCTGAAGGAGACCATCAACACAATGGTCGACCAGCTGTCCGCTTTCGCCGACGAGGTGACCCGGGTGGCGCGGGAGGTGGGCACCGCCGGCAACCTGGGCGGCCAGGCGACCGTCCGGGGCGTCTCCGGCACCTGGAAGGACCTCACCGACAACGTCAACGTGATGGCCTCCAACCTCACCGGCCAGGTCCGCTCGATGTCCGAGGTGGCGACCGCCGTCGCACGGGGCGACCTGTCCCGGAAGATCACCGTGGAGGCCAAGGGCGAGGTCGCGGCGCTCGCCGACGCGATCAACACCATGGTGGACACCCTGTCGGTCTTCGCCGACGAGGTCACCCGGGTGGCCCGCGAGGTCGGCACCGAGGGCATCCTCGGCGGCCAGGCCCGGGTCCCGAACGTCGCCGGAACGTGGAAGGACCTCACCGACAACGTCAACTTCATGGCGCACAACCTGACGAGCCAGGTGCGCAACATCGCCCAGGTCACCACGGCCGTCGCCGGGGGTGATCTCACCCGCAAGATCGACGTCGACGCGCGCGGCGAGATCCTGCAGCTGAAGACCACCATCAACACGATGGTCGACCAGCTGGGCTCCTTCGCCGCCGAGGTCACCCGGGTCGCCCGGGAGGTCGGCAGCGAGGGCCGCCTCGGCGGCCAGGCCCGGGTCGAGGGCGTCTCCGGCACCTGGAAGCGGCTCACCGAGAACGTCAACGAGCTGGCCGGCAACCTCACCCGGCAGGTCCGCGCGATCGCCGAGGTCACCAGCGCCGTCGCCGCCGGCGACCTCACCCGCTCGATCAGCGTGGACGCCTCCGGCGAGGTCGCTGACCTCAAGGACAACATCAATGCGATGGTCGAGTCGCTGCGCGACACCACCCTGGCCAACCAGGAGCAGGACTGGCTCAAGACCAACCTGGCCCAACTCTCCGCCGCCATCCAGGGCCGGCGGGACATCCAGGCCGTCGCCGAGATGATCACCGACGAGCTGACGCCGCTGGTCGGTGCCCAGTACGGCGCCTTCTTCCTCGCCGAGGAGGGCGAGGGCGGCACCGAACTGGCCCTGAAGAGCACCTACGGGCGGCCCGCCGCGGGGGCCCTGGAGCGGCTGCGGCTGGGCGAGTCCCTCGTCGGCCAGGCCGCCCGCAGCCGGCGGACCGTCGTCGTCGACGACCTGCCGCCCGGCTACGTCACCATCGCCTCCGGCACGGGCTCCGCCGACGCCCGGTCGCTCGTCATCCTGCCCATCGCGCTGGAGGAGTGGCTGCTCGGCGTCATGGAGTTCGCCTCCGTCCGCCCGTTCAGCCAGGTCCACCGCGACTTCCTGGAACAGTTCGCCGAGGCCTGCGGCGTCAACATCGGCACCCTGCTCGCCAACGCCCGTACCGACGAACTGCTCGGCGAGTCCCAGCGGCTCACCGCCGAACTCCAGGCCCGCTCCGAGGAGTTGCAGGACGGACAGGAGGAGCTGCGGCGCTCCAACGCCGAGCTGGAGGAGAAGGCGGCCCTGCTCGCCCAGCGCAACCGTGACATCGAGGCCAAGAACCTGGAGATCGAACAGGCCCGCCAGGAACTGGAAGAACGCGCACGGCAGTTGACCCTCGCCTCCATGTACAAGTCCGAGTTCCTGGCCAACATGAGCCACGAACTGCGCACCCCGCTCAACAGCCTGCTCATCCTCGCCCAGCTGCTCGCCCAGAACGCCACCGGCAACCTCACCCCCAAGCAGGTCGAGTACGCGGGTGTCATCCACTCCGCCGGCGCCGACCTGCTCCAGCTCATCAACGACATCCTCGACCTCTCCAAGGTCGAGGCCGGCAAGATGGAACTGGCCCCCGAACCCTTCGCCGTGCGCGAGCTGCTGGAGTACGTCGAGTCCACCTTCAAACCCCTCGCGGACCAGAAGGGCCTCGCCTTCGAGGTCACCGTGCACCGGGCGGTGCCCGAGGAACTCGTCACCGACCAGGCGCGGCTGCGCCAGGTGCTGCGCAATCTGCTGTCCAACGCCGTCAAGTTCACCGACTCGGGCCGGGTCGAGCTGCGGATCGAACGCGCCCAGGGCCCGGACCTGCCGCCCGAACTCGCCCAGACCGCAACGGCGGTGGCCTTCCACGTCGACGACACCGGCATCGGCATCGACCCGGACCATCTGGACTCCATCTTCGGCGCCTTCCAGCAGGCCGACGGCACCACTAGCCGGCGCTACGGCGGCACCGGCCTCGGGCTGTCCATCAGCCGCGAGCTCGCCCGGCTGCTCGGCGGCACCATCACCGTCCGCTCTGCCACCGGGCAGGGCAGCCGCTTCACCCTCTACCTCCCGATCGCCGCGCCCGAACTCCGGGCCGTGGCACCGGCGGACGAGTCGCACGTCCTCGTCGTCGAACCCGACCCGCCGGCCCTGCTCACCCTGCTCACCCGCGCCGCCGTGGACGCGCTGGGCACGCCGACGCCGCCGGTGCGGGTGAACAGCGCCGGTGACGAATCCGGACTGCGGGCCGCGCTGGCCGAGGGCCCCTACCGCTGCGTCGTGCTCGACCTCGCCCGCTCCGGCGAACTCGCACCGACGCTGCTCGACACTCTGCCGGACAGCACCCCCGTCCTCGGATACCAGGGCGACGGCGGCGGCGCGTCCGAAACCGGCGTCGAAAGCGTCGAACTCGCCTTCGGACTGGACGATCTGCGGGACCGCCTGATCGAGCGGCTCGGTGGCCGCCGCCCGCCCGCGCCCGCCTCCACCCCGGTCGCCCCGCCCACGGACGACACGCTCGCCGGGCGGACCGTCCTGATCGTCGACGACGACGTCCGCAACGTCTTCGCCCTGGCCGCCGCCCTCGAACAGCGCGGCCTGACCGTCCTGCACGCCCCCGACGGCGCCGCCGGACTCGACCTCCTGCGGGACCACCCCGAGACCGACCTCGTCCTGATGGACGTCATGATGCCCGGCCTCGACGGCTACGCCGCCATCGAGGCCATCCGCGCCGACGAACGCTTCGCCCGCCTGCCCGTCATCGCCGTCACCGCCAAGGCGATGCCCGGCGACCAGGACAAGAGTCTCGCGGCGGGCGCCGACGACCACGTCACCAAGCCCGTCGACACCGGCCACCTGCTCGGCCGGATGCGGCACTGGCTGGAGGTGCCATGACCGCCGGACACGAGCCGCCGGACCCCACCGCCCTGGCCCTGGCCCGCACCGTCCGCCGGCTCCAGGACGCGGCCGCCCGGGTGCGGGCGCAGGCGCGCAGCCGCACCGTCGTCGACCTCGCCACCGGGATCCTGTCCGAGCGCCTCGGCGCCACGACGGCCGAGGCCGCCGCCCGGCTGGCCGGGCTCGCCCGTGAGGCCGGAGTGCCGGTGGAGGTCCTGGCCGCCGACATCGCCGGGCTCGCCGTCGCAGGGCCCGGCCCGGCCGGCGCGCCTGAGTCGACTGCGGCGCGGTCGGACCCCGTCACACCCGCGCTCGCCGCGGTCCCCGATCTCCAGCACGCCGCCGACACCGTGCTGGAACAGACGGGAGAGGCGCTCGGCGCCCACGCGGTCGTCGTCTGGCAGCGGCTGCCCGGCGGTGCGCTGGCCCTCGTCGCGTGCGCCGGGCTCCCCGCCGCCGAGGCCGCGGCCTGGAGCCGGGTCCCGCCCGGCGTCCCCACCCCGGTCCAGCGGGTCGTCGCAGGCGAGGACGAGCTGTGGCCCGACGATCCGGGCACCGAGGGCCCGTCGATCGGAGCCGGATCGGCCCGGGCCGTCCTCCCGCTGCTCGATGGCGGCCGCCGCCGGGGAGCGATCGAAGTCCTGTGGCCGAAGCCGGCCCCGGCGCTGGGCGGGCCCCAGCGCCGACAGGTCCGCGCGATCGCCGATCTCTGCGTGACCCTCCTTCCCCACTCCCAGCCCGCCGCACCACCCGAGGACGACACCGTGTTCCTCGAGGGGCTGCTCACTCCGGCCCTGCTGCTGGAGCCCGTCTTCCGGGACGGACAACTCGCGGACTTCACGCTCCTGCGGACCAACGCGCGGTTCCGCGATCCCCTCGGTCGCCCCCGGGAAGCGCTGGAGGGCGCCTCGCTGCTGGAGACCTACCCGATCGCCTGCGCCACCGGCCTCTTCGAACGGCTGCAGCGGGTGCACAGGACCGGGGACCCGCTGGCCGCCGAGCGGGTCGGGCTGGTCTTCCGGACCGGCGCACTCGCCGTCTCCGCCACCGTCCTGCTCGCGGTCGCCCCGCTCGGCGGCCGGCTGCTGGTCTGCTGGCAGACGCAGCCCGAGCAGACCGGTGAGGCCGAGCAGGCCGGCGAGGCCGAGCAGACCGCGCTGCTGCACCAGGCCCAGCGACTCGCCCGGGTGGCCGGATTCGAGGAGCAGCCCGACAACGGCCGGATCCTGTGGAGCGAGGGCCTGCGGGAGCTCTACGGACTCCCGCCCGATGCCGCGCCCGTACCGCTGGCCGACCTCGCCCGGCACGCCCACCTCGACGACGAACCCGCGATCCGGCGCCTGCTGGACACCGTCCGGAACCGCCACCGCACCGCCTCCGCGGTCGTCCGGCTCGCCCAGCCGGACGGCAGCCACCGGTTCACCCGCGTGATCGTCGAGCCCGTCCTCGACGACGCCGGCCGGCTCACCGCCGTCCGCGGCGCGTACCACGACGTGTCCGCGCAGCACCGGACCGAGGTCGCGCTCGGCGCCACCCGGGAACGCCTCGCCGACAGCGAGCAGGAGTCGGCCGAACGCGAGCGGCTGGCGCTGCGGCTCCAGCAGGCGATCCTGCCCGCCGCGCCGCCCCCGCTCGGCGTCACCGGCCTGCACGCCGCCGTGCGCTACCGCCCCGCCGCCAAACGCGACCGGGTGGGCGGGGACTGGTACGACGTCCTGCCGCTGCCCGGCAAGCGCGTCCTGCTCGCCGTTGGGGACGTGGCGGGCCACGGTGTCGGGGCGGCCACCGGGATGGTCGCGCTGCGGCACGCGCTGCGCGGTCTCGCGGTCACCGGCGCCAGCCCCGGGCGGCTGCTGGAGTGGGCCAACACGGTCGCCCTGCGCGAGCCCGGCCAGGTCACCGCCACCGCCGTCTGCGTCCTGCTCGACCCGGCGGGCGGCGAACTGCGCTGGGCCCGGGCCGGGCACCTGCCGCCGATCCGGGTCGGAGCGGACGGCGCCGAGGTGCTTCCGCTGCCCCACGGCGTGCTGCTCGGTGCCCTGGAGGAGGCCGAGTACGAGGAGTACACCGCGCATCTGGCCGCGGGCGACGTCCTGCTGCTCTACACCGACGGCCTGGTCGAGCGCCGGGACCGCCCCGTCGAGGAGTCCGTGGACCAGCTGATCCGCGACGCCGGGACCCCCGGCCCGGACCTGGAGCGCTACCTGGACCGGCTGCTGGAGCTCAGCCCGGCCGACACCGACGACGACACCTGCCTGATCGCCGTCCAGACGGAGTAGCCCCCGCCCGCGGCCGCAGCCGGTCATCGGCCGCGCGTTCGCGCTGTACCGGCTGTACCGGCTGTACCGGCTGCACGGCCCGGCGGCCCGGACTCGACGCGGAGCGTTAGGGGCGGGCTGGCCCGGGTAGGCGCGAACTGGCGGGGGCGACCGAGACCAGACGGAAAGGAACCCCCATGTTGCTGCTAGGACTCCTGTTGATCGCGGCATCCGGTGCCTTCACGGGGCTGCTGATCGCGGACAACCTCTCCGGCGGGCCCGACTACCAGGTGACGATCCTGGGCAACGACCTGGTGACGCTCAACAGCCTGGGCATCTTCCTGTCCGGCGTGGGCCTCGCGCTGGTCTTCTGCCTGGGCGTGGCCCTGCTGAGCCTGGCCCGGGGTGCCGCGCGCCCGGTCGTGGACCGTCCGGCCTACCGGGAGCGGCCGACCGCACCCGCGGAGCCCGTCGCACCCGCGGAGCCCGTCGCGCGGGAAGGCGAGGTGCCCGCCCCGCCGGAGGAACGGGCCGCCGAGCAGGGAGACCGGGAGGTCGCCGCTCCTCGCGGGGGCGGACGGATCCGGCACCTGTTCGGCCATTGAGGCCCCTGCGGCGGCGCCCGACGATCGGCGACTTCCGGAAAGGTGAGGGGAGAGGTGAGGGAGGTGCGACCGCATGAAAGAGGCGCGGCTTTCCGCCGCGCGCCCGACGCTCGCCGAACCGCGGGCGCGGTGGCTTCCGCTCTCGGCCCGGCCCGGAGCGGTCGCCGAGGCCCGCGCCCTGACCGCCGACTTCCTGGCCGATGTCGCCGATCCGACGGTGGTCGCCGACGCGATCCTGCTGGTCTCCGAGCTCGCCGGCAACGTCCTGCGCCACACCAGTGGGCCCGGAGCGCTGCTCCTGGTCCGTGTCGCCGGTGTGCTGCGGATCGAAGTCAGCGACACCAGCCCGCGCCCGCCGCTGCCCCGGCCGCCGCACGGACCGGACGAGTCGGGAGGTCTAGGCCTGTTCCTGCTGAGCCGCCTCACCCTGCGATGGGGCTGGCGCCCGCTGGGGCCGGGTGACCGGCTGGGGCCGGGTAAGACGGTCTGGTGTGACCTGCGGCTGCCCGTCGACTGAAAGGCGGGCTCAGCTGAAAGCGGCTCAGCCGAGAGGCGGCCGTGCCAGGCACGCCGCGCACTCCAGCAGCATGGCGTGCACGAACGCCTGCGGCAGGTTGCCGCGTTGCTGGCGCTGCGCGATGTCGTACTCCTCCGAGAACAGCCCCGCCGAGCCGCAGAGCCCGCGGGTGGCCTCGAACCAGCGGGCCGCCTCGACGGCGTCGCCCTGCCGGTGTTCGGCGAGGGCCATCAGGAAGCCGCACAGCACGAACGCTCCCTCGGCCTCGGCCAGGGGGCGCTCGTCGTGGCGGAACCGGTAGGCGAAGTGCCCGTCCGTGAGCTCGCGACGGCACGCCCGCAGGGTCGCGACCGTACGCGGGTCGTCCGGGGCCGGGGTGCCGCGCACCGGCGGCAGCAGCAGGGCGAGGTCGGGCGCGGGGTCGGTGGGGGAGCGCTGCCACCTGCCCGACGGATGCAGGGCGTGCCGGGCCGTGTGGGCGAGCAGCCGGTCCGCCAATGCGCTCCACGCCGCGGCGAGCCCGTCCGGCACACCTGCCGGCCCGGCAGCCTCGGGGCGGGCGATCGCGCGGAGTCCCGCGGCGCAGATCAGCCGGCTGTGCGTCCATACCCGGTCGTCCAACTCCCAGATTCCGGCGTCCGGTTCGCGCCACCGCCGGGCGATGGCGTCCGCGGCGGTGCGCACCGCGCACCGGGTCTGCGGATCCAGCCGATCGCGCCGCGCGGCCGCCGCGAACAGCAGCAACGCCTCGCCGAACACATCGAGTTGGAACTGGCGGGTGATCCGGTTGCCGACCTGGTCGTGGCCGCCCGGGTAGCCGGGAAGGTCGACCGCCCGCTGGTCGGGCACCCGCCCGCCGGTCACCGTGTAGGCCGGGGCCATTCGACTGCCGTGCTCGTCGAGCCGCTCGGTGGTGAACCGTACCGCGTCGTCCAGGAGTCGGTCCGCACCGCACGAGGCGATGGCCTGTCCGACCAGGCACTGGTCGCGGATCCAGACGTAGCGGTAGTCGTAGTTGCGGCCGGCCTCGGCCCGTTCGGGCAGGCTGGTGGTCGCCGCGGCGACCATGCCCCCGGTGGCCGGGGAGGTGAGCCCGCGCAGCACGGCGTAGGAGAACCGGGCGTCGCGCTCGTCGTAGGTGTGCCCGAGGTCCGGTACGGCGTCCCGCCAGGCGTGTTCGGTGGCCCGCCAGCAGCGCTCCGGCTCCGGCGGCGGCCCGTCGAGGCGGTGGTCGGACACCTCCAGCACGAGGTCGAGCCGCTCACCAGGGGCGAGGACGACCTGCGCCGTGAGCAGCCCACCCGGCCCCGGACGAGCCGCCTCCGCGCCCGTCCAGCGCAGGCGCAGCCCTCCGGAGCGGAGCGTCCAGCCGTTCGCCGTCCGGCGAGGGCCCCGGAGGCCGCCGGGGCCGAAGCCCGTACCCGCCTCCAGGACCACGCGCAGGCGTGCCGGCCCGTAGTCGGCGGTGATCCGGCGCAGCAGCACCAACCGGTGCGGATCGGCGGGGAGCGCCAGGACCTCCCGGCACTCCACCACACCGTCCTCGGTGATCCACCGGCTGCGCCGGATCAGCCCGCCGTCCTCGTAGTAGCCGCCGGGCGCGAACCGGCCGACCGGCGTCACCGCGTACACGCCGGTGCCGCCGATCAGGCCGGCGAACAGCGGATCGGAGTCCCAGCGGGGCGCGCAGAGCCAGGCGATCTCGCCGAACGGGCCCACCAGCGCGCCGCGTTCGCCGTCGGCGAGGAGGGCGTACTCGCGCAGGCTCCACGGCGGGAAGGGTTTCACCGTGCCTCCGGCGGTCATTCCAGCCGCGGCAGGACCTGCTCGCGGCAGAATTCGAAGAACCCCTCCTGTTCCTGGCCGATCTGGCCCACGTACACCTCGTCGAAGCCGGCGTCGACATAGCCGCGCAGCCGGTCGGCGTGCTCCTGCGGATCGTCGCCGCAGGTGACCGCCCGGGCCACCATCTCCTCGGTGACCAGCTCGGTGGCCTGCTCGAAGTGCTGGGGCGTGGGCAGGACCTGGGCGAGTTCACCGGGCAGCAGCTCGCTCGGCCAGAGCCGGTGGACGGTCTTGACCGCCCGCTCCCGGTCCTCCGACCAGCACACCTTCACCCCGCCGAGCACCGGCCCGGTACCGCCTGCCGCCCGGTAGCGTCCGAGCAGTTCGGTGTCCGGGCTCATGGTGACCAGTCCGTCCGCGAATTCCGCCGCCAGCTCGGCCGCCTTCGGTCCGAACGCCGAGACGTACACGGGCAGGCGCCCCTCCTTCGGCGGTGTGTAGAGCCGGGCGTTCTCGACCGTGTAGTACACGCCGCGGTGGGAGACCAGACCTCCGGTGAAGAGCTCACGCATGACGGCGACGGCCTCCTCCAGCATCTCGGCACGCAGCTCGAACGGCGGCCAACGGTCGCCCAGGACGTGCTCGTTGAGCGCCTCGCCCGTGCCCACCCCCAGTCGCAGGCCGCCTGCCAGCTGCACGTCCGCGGTCGCCGCCGCCTGCGCCGTCACGGCGGGGTGGAGACGGATGGTCGGACAGGTCACGAGCGTGGTCACGGGCAGCCGGGTGACCTGCGACAGTGCGCCGATCACGCCCCACACGAAGGGGCTGCTGCCCTGCGCGTCGTTCCACGGATGGTAGTGGTCGGAGATCGCCAGCCGGGTGAAGCCGGCCCGCTCCGCGAGCCCGGCCTGCTCGACCAGCTGGGCGGGGGTGAACTCCTCGCAGGACAGGAAGTAGCCGAACGCGGTCATGGCAGCCTCGGTTCGTCGGTGGGCTCTCGGTTTCCTCCGTTCCCCCGTCGGAGCGGCTATCCGGGGAGGGCACCGCGAAACCTCGACGCCGTTTGCCGGGCCCGTCACCGGGTAGCCGGGTGGGTCGCAGAGTCCAGACCCTGGAGGTGACCACCATGGACGCGCGCGAAGGCGACGGCCGGGCCGGAGCCGTCCGCACACCCGACCGACCCGAAGTGGGCGGGCCGGTACGTGCCAGCACGTCGGGCGCACTGGACGACGAGGGCAGGGAGCAGGGCGATGTCGAGACCTACGCCGTTCTCGGCGAGGACTGAACCGGCCGGGCCCGGAGGCCCTGGCATCTCAGGCCCCGGCGCCTCCACGCAGCCTTCGCGCGCCGCCCGGCGGCCGGTCCACCACCGGCCCGGCCGCCGCTGGCCGGGCGTCGGACACGGCGCCCGCGCCGCCCGTTACCCGGGCCAGGCCGGAGCCCGGTCCACCTCATGAGGAGCACACCATGGACGACGACACACCCCAGGGCGGCGCCGGCGGCGTGCCGCTGCACCACAACGGCGAGCCGCACGGGCCGCACGAACACCCCGAACCGCCCGAACGGCGGACGGACACCGTCAAGACCGTCCGGGCCGGCACACCGGTGGCCGAGCAGAAGGCCACTCCCGTACCGTCCGAACCCGACGAGCGGGACGACGCCTGACAGGTGCCTCCCGGCCTCCGTCTACCTCGCCATCTCCCGCACACGCCCCCCCGGTTGGCTACAGTGCGTCGCCGGCCTCGGGGAAGGAGTGGTGCTCGTGCGCGACCACCCAGCGCCCGTCCTCCTTGCGCAGCCCCACGGTCAGCCGCAGCCGCTGCGCCGGCCGGTCGGCGAAGTCCTGCGGCGTACCGCACCGCAGCAGGGCGTGCGCGAACGCGACGTCGTCACCGGCAGTCACGTCCAACGACTCGATCTCGAACGCAGCGCCCTGCGCCTGCCACTCGAAGAACGGCGGCCACGTCTCCCGATACGCGTCGATGCCGCGCACGCCCTCGTACGGCGGCGGCACGTCGAACATGACGATGTCCGCAGCATGACCCGCGAGCACACCATCGAGGTCGCCCGCGTGCACGGCCGCGGCCCAGTTCCGGATGAGGTTCTCGACCTGCTCTTCGTCACTCATGACCATGGTCAGGATGGTAGAGCGGATCGTGGAATCCCGGCCTCCGGGAATCCAGGGCGCGCCAGGCAAAGCCACCCAACACGCCGGCCGGGCCGCGCGCCCTCGGATGACGCGGTGTCCTCGTTCTGGAACGACCGGTCAGGGGCAGTGGTAGGCGAAGGAGGCGGCCGCGGTCCGGGTGGACGGCGAGAGGATCTCCAGGGTCGTGGTGGCCTGCAGTGAGCCCTGGCCCTCGAAGCTCCAGCGCAGCACGAGGTCGGTGCGGTGCACGCCGGAGCGGACGTCCTGGACGATCTCGTCCGAGGTGGAGCCGTCACTGCGCAGCCAGCGGTACCGGATCGTGCCGGCCCCGCCGTTGGTCTCCACCGCGGCCGTGACCACCGCGGTGCCGCCACAGCCGGGGCCCGCCGGGTCAGTGGTCACACTGACGCCGTTCACCGCCAGGGCGGGCGTGTGGAAGCGCCAGAACAGCAACGCCAGGACCACCAGCACCACGGCCACCGGCACCAGCCACCGCCACATCCGGCGGGGCCGCCGTGGCTCCGAAACGTCCGGTGCCGCCTCGCCGTGCCACACGGCGGCGGCCTGCGGCGGGACGCCGGGGCCGAACCGCCGCAACTCGCCCGGGCCGAGCGGCTGTTCGTCCGGCGAGACGTCGACGAGCGTGGCGCCGAGCGATGCTGTGGCGCCGAGCTTCACCGTGGCGGCCGCGTCCGCATCGGGTGCCGCGTCCGCATCGTGTGACGACGGGCCGAAGCCCGGGGTGCCGTGCGCCGGCGTCCCGACGATCGTGATGGCCTCCCCTGATCGCGGCGCGCCACCCCAGACCCGGGGGTCGAGGAAGGTCGCGCTCTCCACCTCGGTGCTGTCGAGCCGCACCGTGGCCTCGGGATCCACCCCGCCGACGGACGCCGCGGCGGCCCGGTCCAACCGGACGGTCCGGGCCTCCGCCGCCGCGCGGGGGTCCAGACGGACGGTCTCCTCTCCGGTACCCGCGCCCGGCCCGAGCCGGACGGTCTGGTCCGCACCCGGAACAGGGGCGGCGTCGGGGTGGGGCGTGGACATGACTTCTCCAAAACAGGGGCGGAGACGGATCGTTGACGAGCCGGCGGATGACGGACCGGCGCAGCAAGCAGGTCACGGAAAGGTGCGGGACGCCTCGGGTCCCCGGTCACGGAGGCGACCGGGGCCGAGCGGTCCGGGGATCAGCGGGGCGGGTCGCAGAGGAAGGCGGCCATCTCGGCCGACGTCCTGCCCGGCTGCGCCGCCGCCGGGGTGGTGCCGATGCGCACGCCCCAGGTCGGGAAGTTGTCGGCCGAGCCGAAGTCGTGGGTCCGGGTGACGGTGGCGCGGCCGTTCTGGACGACCACCGTGTCGGTCGCGACGGTGATCGCGCGGCCGCCCGAGCTGTGGTACCAGCTCAGCGTCAGCGTCCCGGTGGCGTTGCCCTGGGCGACCACCGTGACGGTGGCGGTCAGGCTCCAGCGGCCGCCGCAGACCAGCGAGTCCAGGTTCACCGAGCTGACCGCGATGGTGGCGGGAGCAACGGTCGGGCTCGGCGGGGGAGTAGTGGTGACGGAGGTCGGGCCGGGCGTGGTGGGGACGGGGCCGGCGGGCGGCACCGACGCCGGCCCGGCGGGGCCGGGCGGTGCGGGCGGCTGGCCGGTGGGGGTGCCGGTGCGGGGCGGCGACCCCGGCACGGTGGGCGTCTGGCCGGTCGGCGTGGCCGTGGGACCGCCGCTCGGAGTGCCCGGGGTCGCCGACGGAGTGGCCGTCGGGCTCGTCGAGGCGGAGGGTGCCGGGCTCGGGGTGCCGGCACCGCTCGACACCGGGGAGGGGCCACCCGTCGGGTCAGGTGCGCCAAGGCTGGTGGTCGCCTCCGGGGAGGCGCCACCGGCGGCCGTCCGGGCACCGCCGTCGGCGGCCCCTGCCATCGCCGCACCGGCCAGTGTGGCCAGGGTGAGGACGCCGGCCGCGACGCCGGTGAGCGCCTTGCCACGCGTCCCGAGGCGCAGACCACGGCGGGTCAGGTCCCGCTGCACGGTGGCCGCGACGGTGTCGGCGCCCACGGCCGCTGTGACGTGCGCAGCGAAGAGGCCTTCGCCGCTGCCCAGAGCGGTGTGGGCCAGCGAGGTGCCACCGGCGGCCGCGCCCCCGGCGCCGGGCAACAGCGCGAGCAGGGCGACCAGGGCCGCCAGATCGAGGCGGCCCTTCTCCTCCCACTGCGGCCCGTAGGCGGCGACCGCGACCGCCTCCAGCTCCTCGACGAACGCGGCCGCGCTGTCGGGCCGGGACTGCGGGTCCTTGGCCAGGCCGGCGAGAATCAGCGGCCGGACCGGGTCGGGGGCCAACTCGGCCGGGATCGGGGCCTCGGTGTGCTGGACGGCGAGTTCGGCGATCGTGGTGCCCTCGTAGGGACGGGCTCCGGTGAGGCACTCGAAGAAGGTGACGGTGGCGGCGTAGACGTCGCCCGCCGGAGACGCGGGCCGGCCGGCCCACTGCTCGGGCGGCATGTAGGCGGGGGTGCCGGAGACGTCGCGGTCGGCGCCGTTCGGCACCGCGATGCCGAAGTCGACCAGCTTCGACACGCCGGCGGTGTCGACCAGCACGTTGGCGGGCTTGTAGTCGCGGTGCACCACGCCGGCCTCGTGGGCGGCGGCCAGACCCAGCAGCGAGCCCTTCAGCACCACGAGGGCGGCCTCCGCGGTGGTGGCACCCTCGGCGCGGAGCAGGTCGCGCAGTGCGATCCCGTCCACCAGCTCCATCACGATGGCCGAGCCCTGTTCCCCCTCCACGTACTCGTAGAGCCGGGTGACGTGGGGGGAGTCGATGCTGGCGAGGACCCGGGCCTCCGCGCGCAGCGCGGGTGTGCCGACGGAGCCGTGGAGGTACTTGAGGGCCACCGGGGTGCCGCTCTCCCGGTGGCGGGCGAGCACGACCCTGCCGCTCGCCCCGGCACCCAGCTCCCGCTCGTGGACGTAGTCCGGGAGCTCCCAGCGACGTTCGTCCTCGGCCAACGGGGCATCGCCCACGGCGTCGGGCGCCGTGCTGCCCCTGGTCGGTCTCTCGCCCTCGTCCTGCTGCGTCCGGTCGTCCATCGCCTTGCGCTCTCCACGTCAGTGCCTACTCGGCTTCGCGGCGTCGCACCTTACGGCACGCCGGCTGCCGGCAGGGACGCGGCCCGTGAACAACGGGTTCCGCGCTCGTCGATCCGCGAGGTCACGATTCGGGTGATTCGCACAGCGTCCCAACCATTCGGCCGCGCGGAGCCGTCCTGACGCTGCGGCGCCCAGCGCCGCACTTTGGCCTCCACCGGTAGGGACAGGACGTCAGCGCCCCGACGTCATGGCCGTCACGCCGGTTGCGGCTCGACGGCCGGCGTTTCTTGAGTTCTGCCGGTCCGGCCACCTGCCTCGCCGGACACGGCGGCATCCCCGCCGCAGCGCCGCCCGTGGCGCGGGAGTGGTAGACGCCGGGCGACATGCCGACCAGTTCCGTCGCTCAGGTCGCCGCTGCACAGCAGCGCCGTCGCCCGTTCGATGCGCCGGGTCATCAGATACGCGTACGGCGACTCGTCGTACGCGAGCCGGAACTGGCGGCTGAGGCCCATTTCCTGTTGCCGCGAGATGGTTCGGGCCCACCGTTCATCCGACCGGGGCCGGGACCCAGCATCGTCATCCGTCTTCTAAACTCCTCGCCTGCGGCGGGCCGACCTGCCGACGACAGACCAGCACCGAGGAGCCGAACCACCATGCCGATACAGCCGCTGGCCGCGGGAGACCCGGCCGAGGTGGGCCCCTACCGGTTGCTCGGCGTGCTGGGCGCGGGCGGGATGGGCCGGGTGTTCCTCGCGCGGTCGGCGGGCGGTCGGACGGTCGCGGTCAAGCTGGTCCGTTCGGAGCTGGCGGACGACGCGGAGTTCCGCGCCCGCTTCGCGGGGGAGGTCGAGGCCGCGCGGCGGGTGGACGGTGCCCACACGGCGGCGGTCGTCGATGCGGATCCGGACGCCGCGCAGCCGTGGCTGGCCACGGCCTACGTGCTGGGGCCCTCGCTCAGCGAAGCCGTCCGGCGGCACGGCCCGCTGCCCGAGGCGTCGGTCCGCACGCTGGGAGCCGCACTGGCCCGCGCGCTGGTCGCCGTCCACCGGGCCGGGCTGGTCCACCGCGACCTCAAGCCCTCCAACGTACTGCTGGCCGGCGACGGGCCGCGGGTGGTCGACTTCGGCATCGCGCGCGCGGTCGACGGCGATCGCCTGACCCGCACCGGGGTCGTGGTCGGCACGCCCGGCTTCATGTCGCCCGAGCAGGCCAACGGCCAGGTGGTGGGCCCGGCGTCGGACGTGTTCTCGCTGGGCTCGGTGCTGGTGTTCGCCGCGACCGGCCGGGGCCCGTTCGACACCGACTCCGGTCCGGCCGTGCAGCTGTACAAGGTGGTCCACGCGCGGCCCGACCTGGCCGGTGTGCCGGACGGTCTGCGGTCGATCGTCGAGCACTGTCTGCTCAAGGACCCGGAGCAGCGGCCCACCACCGTGGAGTTGCGGGAGCGCTTGTCGGCCGGGGCGGCGGTCGACTGGCTGCCCGCGCCCGTCGCCACCGCGATCGCCGCGCATGCGGCCGCCGTGCTCGAACTGGAGACCCCGGTGCGCGGTCACCGGCCAGCGGCCGTGGACGTTCCGGCGGCCGGCGTGGCCACCGAAGGAGCACAGTGGGGCGGCCGGTCCCGCCGGGCCGTGCTGCTGGGCGGGGCGGCCGCGCTGGCGGCCGTCGCGGCTGGAGGGGCGGCCGCCTGGCGGCTGGGCGGGGGGACCGGTTCCGCCGCGTCCGGCCCTTCCTCGTCCGGTCCCGCCGCTTCCGGCGCGGCTTCTCCCGAGGGAGCGGTCTCCCGGCCGCCGTCGCAGAGTCCGGGGCCGGACGGTGCGCCGAAGCCGATCTGGACGTACGACGCGATCGGTGCGCTGAACGCCCGTCCGCTGGTGACCGGTGGCACCGTGCTGCTCGGCGGCGACTCGGTGTTCGCGCTGGACGGCGCCACCGGCAAGGAACGGTGGTGGGTACGGGACGCGAGCACGTACCAACTGGCCGCGGCCCACGGGACGGTGTTCTTCGCCTTCGCCGGAGACCTGGCCGGCTACGACCTGAAGTCGGGGGCACAGCGCTGGAGGTACACGGCCACCGCGACCTCACCGACCCAGCTGCTCGGTGCCGACGAGCACGGCGTGTACGCGCTGGCCGACCGCGGCGCCAACCTTCACGGGGTGGCCGGCTTCAGCCCGGAGACGGGGGCGGTGTCCTGGTTCTCGGAGCGGCGGACGGCGCCCAACCCGGGTGTCAGCTCGCTGACGGCGCCGGACCACGTGCTCTACGGCGACGACAAGGGGAACCTGGTCTGCCGCAGCACCGCCGACGGCCGCGAGGTGTGGTCGGTGAGCACCGGGGCCTCGCTCGGCTACCCGATGTTCTGCGACGGGGAGAGGGTCTACTGCGCGTACCGGCAGCGCGGGCTGCAGGCCCTTCAGCTCGCCGACGGCAAGCGGCTCTGGTCCGTCGAGCCGCCGGCGGACGGGCAGGGCGCCTACACCCCGCCGACCGTGGCCGACGGGGTGGTCTACGCGACCGTGGCCGACACCGAGGTCCACGCGTTCCGGGCGAACAGTGGTGAGAAGCTGTGGAGTTGCGGGCTCCCGGAGGGCACGGTCGCCCTGGTGCCGGCCCAGGTGGTCGCCCGCACGCTCGTCGTGCCGACCGGCGGCACGACCGGGCTGTACGCGATCGACACCGGCACGGGCCGGATCCGCTGGAACTTCCGCACCGGCTCGGACTCGTCGCACGACTGGCAGCTGACCACCGACGGAGAACGGCTGATCGCCCAACACGGCGCCACGGTGTACGCCCTGCCCCCGGCGTAGCCTCCCCGGAGACTGACGCCTGCCCATAGGGCCGAGAAGAACTCATCGGTCAGTACAAGGCTTCACCCATGGGGGAGTCGTCGCCGGTGACGTATGCGCGGATCGAGGCCAGGTACTCGTCGCGGCTGACACGACCATCGCCGTCGGCGTCCAACGCCTCGAACGCCGCGTCGGCGTTGTCCGCCCGATTGCCCAGTGCCTGGCGCAGCATCGTGAACTCCGACCGGTGCAGGCTGCCGTCCTGGTCAGCGTCGGCGAGGTCGAACAGTGCGCCGAGTGCGAACTTGCAGATGGTGTCGAACTTCTCCGCATCCACCCAGCTCGCGTACTCGTCGAAGGTCATCACGCCGTCGTTGTTGGAGTCCATCGCGGCCCAGGCCCGCTCACCGGTGGTGCGGGCGGCAACGACCATCGGATCGTCGTCCGTGCGGCCGGTCGCCTGCTGCGCCCGTTCGATCCGGACGAAGTAGTCGTGCCTGGAGGCGACTCCGTCTCCGTCGGTGTCCAGCATCGCGTAGATACGGGCCTTCGGGGTCGTGCGATCCAGCGGGGCTGCCTGCTGCCTGGCCTTGGCGAGAGACATGTCGGGCCTTCCTTCACGCGCGGGCTGCGCGCGGATCGGTAGCTCTGCTCAGTGGGTGAGGTGGAGGACGAGCGTCGAGTCGACGGCGGTCTCGCCGGCCCGGGTGCCACAGCCCGAGCCGGAGCTGATGCCGACTGCCTTGATCGTGTCCCTGGCGAAGCGTGCGCTGTCGGCGGTGACGCTGCCGGTGATGACCAGCGAGGCGGTTCCGCTCGCCTTGACGACTTCGGTCCTGTCGAAGTCGAGCGTGGAGACTGCACCGTCGGACCAGTGGACGGTGGTGGTCGAAGTGTCGCGGTGCTCCTCGCCGGTGCATTCAACGCCGGGCATGGTGACCGTGCGCTCGAAAGTTCCGGAGGCCAGGCGTGCGTTGGCGGAGTCCACGCACTCCACCTTCCCGGTCATGCGGAGCGTGTCGGGCTGAGACGTGTTGGTGGCTCCCGGATCGACTGCGGTGGCGAAGGTGCCGTGCGCGGTCTGGACACAGGTGGCGTCGATCGTCGGCCGGGCAGAGCGGGTGTGGGCGGAGTCGGCGGGGGCTGCGGCGGCGACGAGCAGCGGTGGGATGGCCAGCACGGCGCCGAGGACGGCGATCTTCATATGGTCGGTGTTCTCCTGTCGATATCCGGTTACCAGGACCGTTCGTGCATCAGTCGGCCGCTGCCGTGGACCACGGCCATGGTGGAGGAGTCCGTCGTGGCGCAACCCACCACAGGACCCCACCGGGACAACGATCCCCGGGGGCAACGGTTTCGGGCACCTGGCCGCGAGTGGCTCGGTGCCCGTCGTGGCCGTAGCCGCAACCATGCATGGTGCCCGGCCAGGTCCGTCGCATCCGAGGACGAGGAGTGCTCGGGTGAGTGTGCGGAACTGGCCGGGCGGTGTCAGCCTTGGGACGGCCCTCAGGCGTCAGGCTGAGGGACGAACCGGGCGGCCCGCTCGAGCAGGTTGGCTGCGGCGCGGGCGAGCCCGGCGACGCCGTCGAGCAGCAGCGGGTGTCCGATGCCGGGCAGGGCGGCGGCGATGCCGGGGTGGTTCGGGAGCCGGCGCCGGGCGTCCTTGCTGGTGGCGAGCTTGCGCCGGACGCCCTGGACGGTGATCCAGCGTTGCTCGTCCTCGGGCACCGGCTTGTCGCCGACCGGCCAGGCGGCGTCGATCAGGCCGGCGGCCTGATCCTCGGTGACGGCGCGCAGGACGAGCGAGCCGGCCTCGTCACGCGGCGTCAGGGCGTGCCAGTAGTCGAGCGGGAGGACGACGGCGGTGCCGGCGGCCTGCCAGCCACCGGGCTTGAGGGTGGGCAGGAGGGCGGTGCGGTCGGCGGTGCCCGCCATGTCGGGGTGGGCGAGGGCGAGCTCCCCGCCGCCTAGCACGGTGACGATCGGGCGGCCCGCGCCGGGCAGGGCCAGCCGTCCGACCGGGTAACCGTCGGCGGAGCGACCGTGCAGCGGAAGGACGATGGTGTGCCCGTCCGCGGTGCCGGTGGTGACGGTTCGGTCGTCGTCGACCCGCACCCAGCTGCCGAGCACGACGCCGTCGGTGCCGAGCGGGGTGTTCTCCAGGCCGGGCTGGAGCGGCATCAACCGGGTGTAAGCGGGGATCAGCCGGCCGGCGGCCGCGGTCGCGGCGATCCGGGGCGGTTCGGCGATGCGGCCGAGGGCACCGGTGACCGGGTCGAACTCGTGGAAGTCGGTGCCGCCGAAAGGGTCGCGCAGCGTCCAGTAGCCGGTGCCGTCGGCGAGCAGACGGTGTTCGTCGGGCATCCACGTGTCGCCGGCGCGCAGCGGACGCTCGCCGGTGGTGCGCCCGCCGCCGGGCAGCGCGAGGGACGGGGCTTCGGGTGCCAGGTAGTAGGCGTAGCCGAAGTAGGCGATGGTCTCGCCGTCGAGCTCGAAGATCTCGGCGGGCCGGCTGGACCAGTAGGCGCGCTGCTTGTCCTGGCCCCACCAGACGACGAGGAGCTCGCCGTCGACGAAGCGGAACCTGGTCCTCGCCCACTGCTCCAGCCGGTCGGGGATGCGTATGGTGTGCTCCAGCAGGATGCCCTGCGGGCCGACCACGAAGGCCTTGTCCGTACGCGCGACGATCACGTTGGGCCAGGCGTCCTCGAGGACCAGGTCCTTGGGAAAGCCGTGGAGCTCGACGTCGTCGCTCTCCCCGACGCCGAGCCGGGCGAGCGCCTCCTCCAGGGCGGGCCAGCCGAGTTCGTCGAGGATGCCGGCGCGCAGGGTTCGGGCGAGCAGGCCGGCGACGTCGAGGCCGGCGATCCGCTCGGCGGCAGCCGGGTTGAGGTCGCCGATGGTGGTGCGGTGCCGGGCCAGCTCGCGCAGCAGCTCCGCGGCACCGGCGAGGCCGCGGGCGGCGAGGAGTTCGTCGGCGCGCTCGTCGGCCCACTCGGCGTAGACCTCGCGCAGGACGGGCAGGGCGGGCGCGTTCGTCCGGACGGCGTCGTCCCAGGCCCTGGGGGCGGCGACGCGCATGAAGGGCCGGAACCGGAGGTCGGCGGCGACGGCGGCCAGAGTGGCACTGTCGGACCGCGCCTGCCCGGCCCAGTCGTCGACGCCCAGGTAGAAGCGCTCGGGCGGGTCGGCCACCGGAGCGCCGTCGGCGAGCAGACGGTCGAGCAGTTCGAGCAGGGTGGGGGTGCGCCGCACGCCGGTGAAGAGGTCGACCGGGACGCCGTCGGCGCGCAGCCGCCCGGCCATCCGGCCGGCCAGGGCGACGGTGGCGGCGCAGGCGGGGTGGTCGTCCCGGCCGCGGCCGAGGTGGTTGCACCAACGCCGGAGCCAGGCGGCGGCGGGTTCGTTGCCCTCGACGGCCGGGCCGGTCAGTAGCTCCTCGGCGCCGCTTTCGGCGAGGAGGGCGAGCCAGGAGGCATCCTGGACGGCCTGGTCGTCGACCCCGGCCGGGTCGGGCAGGAGCTCCAGCAGGCGGGCGCGGACGCTCTCGTCGCGCCGGCCGAGCTCGACGACGGCACCCCGCCAGGACTTCCAGAACGTTCCGGGCGCCTGGTCGACGGCGGGTGAGGCGAGCAGCTCGGCGAGCAACGCCTGTTCGTGCTCGGCGCGGTCCAGCCCGGCGGCCTTGATCAGCGCGCGGGCGTCCTCGGCGACGCCGGCGTAGGGGGCCAGACCGGCGGCCGAGCGTTCGGCGCAGAGCCGGCGGAAGCGCTGCCAGGCGGTCAGCGGGTCGAGCCGACTTCTGAGCTCCTTGACGTACTGGCGCTGCGCCTTGACGGTGAGTGCGCCGGCCAGGGCGAACTCCAGGAAGACGGCGCGCAGCCGCTCCTCGTCCACCGCGAGGCCGTGGGTGCGCTCGGCCTCGCGGGCCTTGCCGAAGAAGCGTGCGGCGGAGGTCCGGTTGCCCTGTTCCAGGAAGATCCTGCCGACCTCCTCGCAGTAGGTGGGAAGGAAGTGTGGCACGGTGCGGCCGAGGCGCTCGGCGAGCGCGTCGAAGCCGTCCTTGGCGGCGCCGGGCATGGACGTGACCTGGCGGGCGAGCAGCTCCATCTCCTTGACGAGGGCGAGCGCGTGATGGCCATTGGCCGGGTCGTGAACCAGCGCCCACGCGGGGAAGCCGAGCGGCTCCTGGCGGACCTGGCCGACCTCGGCCGGCTCGCCGTCAGGGATGAGTCCGAGAAGACAATCGAGGGTGAGGTCCTCGGCAGACCCGAGCGCGCCGGGCACCAGCCGCACCACCCGGCGTTCGCCGAGCGCGGGGTGGGTGTAGGCACGGGCGGTGAGCACGTCGGCGGCACTGTCTGGCCGGCCCGCGCCGAGGACGGTGCCGGCCGGCAGCACCGCTCCGGCGTCCAGCAGCTTCTCCAGTTCGTCGATGCTCGTGTCGGTGGTGCTCATGCGGCTTCCTCCCCTTCGACCGTGCGGCCGGCGTACAGCGCGGCGGCCATCCGCATACCCTCGGACCAGGCGACCGGGCCGACCCTGGCGAGCGGCAGCATCCGGCCGTCCGGTCCCGTCCAGCTGAGCGCGCCCGTCTCGCACTCGTCCCACTCCTGGACGTCGCCGACCCAGAGCCGGGCTTCTACGGTGCGGCCGCCCTCGACCACGGGCAGGACGGCGTGGCCGTCGCGCACCTGGTAGCCGAGCCGGGCGCAGCGCCCGAGCAGCTCGCGCAGCTCCTCGTAGCGGCCGCCGGCGTACGTGGTGAGTTCGGTCCCGTCCGGGGTGTCGGCTGGGTGGTGCCAGACCTCCCGGCAGAGCTGCTGGACCCGCTGGGAGACGCCGAGTTCGACAGCGAGCTCGCGCAGCTCGTCCAGGTCCGCCAGGAGGACGGGGTGGGGTATCCGGATCTCGCCGTCGGTGAGGTGGACGGTGTCGCCGTCCAGGCCGACCAGGGCGAGTCCGCGCTCCGGGTCGGCTCCGCGCAGGAAGCCGGCGGCCGTGCCGTCAGCCCCGGTAACCACCAGGTCGCGCAGCACCCGTCGCCAGGCCTCGTCGGCCCACACCCCGGTGATCGTCGCCGTGGGCACGGGCAGCGAGCGCTCCATCCACCGCTCGACGTCCTCCTGGCAGCGGCGCTCGTGCGCGCCCAGCCACTCGGCAAGCTGCCGCAGCCGGGCGACCACCGGGTCGTCACCCAGCTGCGGCGGGACGGACTCCAGCTGCTGCCCCGCCGCGTCGCGGCACACCACCCTGCCGTCCTCGCCGAGCGCGACGTGGTAGCCCCCGGCTCCCGTCTCCACCCATACCACCGTCGGTTCTCCTCCCACCTGCCGGTCTGTGATGGGAGGAACGTAGCGGGGAGTACCGACAACGCGTCCGTCGGGGGTCCGGCCCTGTGGCCTGGGGGAATCAAAACCCCGCGAAGGAGTGAACAGTTGTGCGCTCTCGCCGCGAGCCAACGGAGGCAGATGATGGGAGAGGGCCGGCCCTTGACGGCGCAGTCGCCAGAACCCTGTCGACTGCGCCGAGCGGTCCGCCGCAGCCCGGTCAGGCGGTCTTGAGGGTGCCGCCGTCGATGAACTGGTCGGCGCCGTGGATGTTGGCGGCACGGTCGGACAGCAGCAAGGCGACCAGGTTCCCCACCTCCTCGGGTTCGGTGAGGCGTCCCGAGGCGATGCCGAACTGCCCGGGCAGAGCTGCGAGCAGGTCGCCGTGGCCCACCCCGGACGCGGCGGCCACCTTGCCGCCGAAACCGTCCGGGTCGGTCCACACCGGACTGGCCGTGGGGCCCGGGGAGACGGTGTTCACCCGGACACCGCGTGGCGCCAGCTCCTCGCTGAGCCGCTTCCCGAACTGGGTCAGCGCGGCCTTGGCCTCCGCGTAGCCGACCGGCGCGCCAGTGGGCATGCGGGCGTTGATCGAGGAGATGTTCACGATCGCGCCCTTGCGTTTCCAGGATGCTCGGCAACGCCGCCTTGGTGGTCCAGATCGCGCTGAACAGGTTGAGGTCGAATATCCCCTGCCACTGCTCGTCGTCGACGTCCAGGAACCCGCCGAGGGACAGCCGTTCCGGGTCGCCGGCGCCGACGTTGTTGACGAGGAAGTCGATCCCGCCAACGGCGGTGAGCGCCTGATCGACGATCGACCGCGCCCCGTCGCGGGTGCTCAGGTCGACGGACACGGCCGCGGCGGCGACCTTCTCCAGTTCGGGAGTGACGATTCGGGCGGCACCCACCATCCGGACACCCTCCGCGTCCAGGGTCTGAGCGATCGCGAGGCCGATGCCGCGGCTCGCGCCGGTGACCAGAGCGGTCTTTCCACTGATGCCGAGATCCATGATCTAGAAGTCCGTTTTCGACTCTTCATGGGCTGCGGTGGAATGTTACGGCGGCCGTCGGGATCGGACTGCCGTAAGGAGCTCCGATCGCGGTAGCGGAATCCGTGGATCCGAACGTCGCGTCGTTTGAAGCCGCGGGCGACGGGGAGCCGGAATCGTCCGTTCGTCGGGCCGGCCGGTGGGCACTCCGAACGAGCCGTGCGCTGCCGAAATGGCTGGTCGTGCAGGGTGCGTGGCTGAACATGAATGGCCGCTCCAACGTCGCCCCATCGCGACTCAAGAACATCCGCCTAGAGTCGCCCGTGAGTCGCTCAAGGCCCCGTCCAGGATGGATTCCGGTCCATTTAGGGAACGGCTTTCGGCCACTCGTCGATTACCCGGCAGGTGCACTTCGGGTCTTTGATTCCCAAGGGGTTCACAATGTCCGAAACCACTTGCCGGGCTGAATCATCGTCACCGGCCACCGGCCTTCGGTGGCCACCGTCTCTCTAAGGAGAAGTGGATGAACGTCGACCTCGACACCACACTCGACCTGGCGGACCTCGACCTCGGTGACCTGACCGTCACCGCGATGCGGGACACCGTCGCCCTGCCGGAGTCGGGCGCCTCCCACTCGGGCAGCTCCTGCTCGTGCGGCTCGTCCTCGTGCGGCGTTCCGCGGATGCCGATGGACATGTGACCCACCACGGCCGGCCCCGTCCGGGGCCGGCCGTGCCCACTGCCGCTCCGTTCGCCTGCCGTTCCCTTCCACCTGCCGGGAGCTCCGCCATGCCGTACTCCACCGGGCCCGCCACCGCGAGCGGAGCCCCGCGCACCGCTGCCGCCGGTACGCCGCATGCCTCCGCGGGAGTTCCCGACACCCGGACGGCTCCCTACCTGCTGGTCCGCACCACCGTGCTTCCGCACCCCGCCCAGTCGCCGGTCGCGGCGGGCTTCCGCGCCCTGCTCTCCCGGCTCACCGCCACCGAGGCCGAGGCCGCCGCCCTCCGGACCGCTCTCGGTGACGACCTCTTCGTCAGCCGGGCCGGCCACAGCGAGGAGTTCCACCGCTACGTGGTGCTGCCGCTGCGCCGGGACCTGCACAACGGTCGCGAACCGCGCCGCGCCGTCCTGGACCGGCTCGGCGACCTGCCGGCCCGGGTCCCCCGGCTCGCCGCCTGGCTCGACCTGCGCGACCGGCGGGCGGCACTGCTCCGTGAACTCGCCGATGCCACGGAACCCGCGCTGGCCGCCGAACGCGCCGCGCTCGCCGCGCTCTGCCGGGAGCCGGCCCTCGCCCGGGCCGTAGCGCTGACCAGTGGCGACCTGCTGCGGGCCGTCGAGAACGCCGGCCGGGGCGGCGCGGTGGATCGCCGGGCCCGCAAGGAGGAGCCCACCGTGCTGCGCCACGTCCTGCGGGCGAGCACCAAGACCAGCCCGCTCTCCTGGTTCACCGCCGTCGGCTGGGCCCGGACGGCCGACCAGGACCCCGGTGCCGCGCTGGGGCTGCACCCGGTGGTCGAGCTGCGTCCGGTGGTCAAGGAGAACCGGACCCTGGTCGGCGCCCTCGTCGAGGCCCTGCTCGCCGAGCCGCGCCGCAGCCGCACCCTCCCGCACCGGATGACGAGCAGTGCCGCGCTCGCCGACGGCCGGGCCCGCTACGCCCGCAGCCGGGCGGGCTTCACCGGCGGGCGATACCTGGTGACCGACGAGGAGGAGGTCGAACTCGCCGCCCGCGGACCGCTCGTCCTGCTCGCCGACCTCACCGTCACGCCCGACACCCCGGCCAGGCTCACCGAGCACCTTGCCGCCGCCCTCGGCCGCCCGGCCGAGGACCCGGGCATCGCCGCCTTCCTCGACCGGCTCACCGACGCCGGGCTGCTGGTCCCCACCGATCCGGTGGATCCGCAGGACCGGGCCCCGCTGGCCCGCCTCGCCGACTGGCTCCGCCGGTGGCCCGAGGATGCCGCGCTCGTCGAGTTGATCGAGCGAATAGCCGCCGATACCGCCCGCTTTGTGACAGTCCCCGCCGCTCGGCGGCCCGCCCTGCTCGGTGAACTCGCCGCCGCCTGGCGTGAACTCCTCGCCGCCGCCGGCCGTCCCGCTCCGGCGGACGCGGCGCCGCTCACCGTGCTCACCGAGGACGTCGTCGCCCCGGAGCCGTTGGGTGGCGCGGAGAGGCGCGACCGGACCGCGACCCGGGCCGGCGACCGTACTGCGCAGCCCGGCCACCGCCCGGGCACCCGCCTGGACCAGGCCGACCATACCGCCCTGGGTGAACTCACCGCCCTCGCTCAGCTCTTCGACCTCGGCCACCTCATGCGGCGGGCCGCCCGCGACCGGTTCGTCACCCGCTACGGCCCCGGCGGCGTCTGCCGCAACCCCTGGGAGTTCGGTGCCGACATCGCCGACGCCTGGGCGGACGCCAGCCGGTACGCCGCTCTCGACCCGGCCGACCAGCTTCCCAGTGGGCTCGAGAAACTCGCCGACTTGCGAGCCGAGTTGGCCGCCTCGATCAAGTCCGCCGACCCATCAGCCGACCTGGTGCTGCCCGCCGACCGCGTCCGCGCGCTCGCCGAGCGACTCCCCGGCTGGACGGCCGCCCGGCCGCTGAGCTACTCCTTCTTCGTCCAACGCGACCGCACCGACGGGCTGTTGTGCGTCAACCACATCTACGGCGGCTGGGGCAGGTTCACCAGCCGCTTCCTCGACGCCACCGCGCCCGAGGCCGCCACCGATGTCGCCCGGCAACTGCGTCGCGGCCTCGAACCCGGCGCCCGGGCGGTCCAGATACGGCCGGTCGGCGGATTCAACGCCAATCTGCACCCGCTGCTGGTCCCCGACGAGCTCGGCCCGGACCGCCGCTGGACCTCCCTCGCCGAGGCCGACGTCGACCTCGACCACGATCCCGCCACCGACCAGCTGCGCCTGCGGCTGCGCGCGACCGGAGAACCGCTCGACGTGCTCTACCTCGGCTTCCTCGCCCCGATCATGCTGCCGCAGCGCCTCGCCCCGTTCCTCGCCGACCACCCGCTGGGCGTGGTCGACTTCCGCCTGCTGCTGCCCCGTCACACCGCCCCCGCCCCGGGCGGCGAGGTGTTGCGCACGCCCCGGCTCCGCCACCGCCACCTGGTGCTCGCCCGCCGCCGCTGGCACCTGCCGCCCGCCGTCCTGGACGCGCTGCGCTCCGACCTCGCCGCCGACGCCGAGGTTCCCGCCGCCACCGCCGCCCGCTGGCGCGCCCTGCTCGACCTGCCCGACCAGCTGTTCCTGCACCCGGCCCCCGCCGCCCCGCTCGGCCGAGCCGTCGACGACTTCATCACCCAGCTGCGCGCTCCGAAGCCGCAGGCCCTCGACCTCGGGAACGCCCTCCACCTGCGCTGCCTCGCCAAGTGGCTCGGCCGCCACGACGCGGGCGTCGTCCTGGAGGAGGCTCTGCCCGTCTTCGGCGGGCGCGAACAGCCGGGTTTCGCCGAGGAGTTGGTGGTGGAGACCTACCGCCCCGCACGGACGTACCCGCCCGCACGGCCCCGCTGAGCCCCGCGCTACCGCCACCGCCCCGTTTCCCGTAACGCGCCGAGGAGATCCACATGCCCGCCCCCGACCCGCGCGACGCCACGGCACGCGACGTGGCCGTGTACTACTACCACCCGGCCAAGGCCCGGCTGTTGCGCGAGGCCGTACTCCCGCTCGCCGACCGGGCCGCCGCGGACGGCCTGACCGTTCACGTCGACCGCCACTGGCTGTACGGCCCGCACGTCCGGATCCGGCTTACCGGCGCGCCCGACCGGGTCACCGCGGTCGCCCAGCGCACCGCCTCCGCGCTGCGCGAGTGGACCGCCGCCCACCCCTCGGTCGCCGACCTCACCGACGAACAGCTGCTGGCCCAGGCCGTCGAGGCAGGCCGCGCCGAACTGATCGCCCCGCCGTACGGGCCGCTGGTGCCCGACAACACCGTGCGGATCGAACCGGTCGAGCTCACCGCCCTGCGCGGCCTGATCGGCGAGGACGGCGTCGCCCTCCGCGACGACCTGCTCCGTCTCGGCCTGCCCGCCCTCCGCAGTGGTCTCGACTTCCTCGGCGCCCACGGCGACGCCCCGGCCGCCCGGGTCCAGCTCGCCGTCGCCGCCCTGGCCGCCCACACCACCGCCCACCCGGACGGCCTGATCGGCGGCCACTACTCCTTCGTGTCCCACCTGGAGGACTTCCTCGTCCACGACGACCCGGACGGCCGACTGCGCGCCGCCTTCGAACAGCGCTGGGAGGCCACCCACGCATCGGTGACCGCCCTGGTCGGTCGGATCGTGGACGGCGGGGCCACCGGCTGGGAGCGGGTGTGGGCCGCCTGGTCCGCCGACGCCTGGCGCCTGGCCGAGGGGCGTCTCGCGGCCGGTGCCGACCTCGGCGGTGTCCCCCTGGAGTACCGGGTCCGCGCCGCCGCCACCGGCGACCAGGCCGCGGTGGAGCGCTGGAACCAGGACATCCGCACCCGCTACAGCGAGTTCCACCGGCTGCTGCGCCGCTCGGACCCGCAGGGCGCCATGTGGAGCCGCCCGGACTACCTCGTCCACCGCGCCTGCACCAACGCCCTCTACCGCCTCTTCACCATCTGCGGCGTCCGCCCCGTCGAGCGCTACCTCGCCGCCCACCTGGTGGTCCGCACGGTCCCTTCGCTCACCGGCCACGACTGGCGCGCCCGGCTGGACGAAGTGATCGCCGTGGTGGAGCAGCAGTCATGACGGCGGGGGAGACGGTGGTTGACGCATCCGGTGTCGGCTCTGCCCCGCGATGGCGCGCCAAGTCTATTGACGATCAGTCAGTTCATCGGACACGCCTGCGTCCCGGGGTGGCCGCCACCCCGCTGCGGGAGGGGGTGCACATTCGCGGTCGTGACTCCAGCCTGACCCTGGAGGGAAGCCGCGCGCTTCCCGCCCTCTGGGGCCTGCTCGCCGCCCGGCTGGGAGCCGATCCGCAGGCCGCCGAGCGGCCCGAGGCGTCCGATCCCAAGATCGGCGCAGCCCTCGCCACGCTGACCGACCGGCTGCGCGAGCACGACCTCCTGGTGGAGCACCCCGACGGCGTCGAACTGCCGCCCTGGCTGGGCGCGGTGGCCGGCCGCCCGAGCGAGGCGGCGGAGGCGATCCGCGCCGCCCACCCCGTGGTCCGGGCCGCCGATCCCGGCGGCACGCTCGCCCGGGCCGTCGACCGCGCCCTCACCGAGGCCGGAGCCGTCCCCTCATTCGCCGCCGACGACAGCCTGCCGGCGGGCCGGGCGCTGCTCACCACCGGCTCCCCGGAGACGGCCGTCGCGGTGGCCGCGGACGCCGGGGGCGGCTTCGTCACCGCGCCCGCTCACCCCGTGCGGGCGCGGTCCGACGCGGAGGAGATCGCGGCTCGCCTCGCGGCCGCGCCCGACACGGCCGCGCCCGACACGGCCACGCCCGACGCGAGCGCCGCCCTGACCGCGCTGCTCGCCGGCGCGGCCGCCCAGCGCCTGCTCCGCGCGGTCGCCGGGCTGCCCGACCCCGCGGCGCCCGATCGCGACCCGCGACTGCTGGCCGGCCGCCCCGCGATCCTGGTCGCCCGGGCGCGGCCGCTGCGCGCCGACCACCACCCCTGGGCCGCCGGCCCGCCCCTCCCGGGCCACCCGGCGACCGCCCCAGCACCGGAGGACCTCGCCGAGGCGCTGCGGCGTATCGCGGCGCTCGGCGACCAGCGGCTCGGTGTGCTGGACGAGCCGCTGCCCGGCTCCCTCCCGCAGGTGCCCGCCGCGCTGGTGTCCTGCCGGACCCCGGCCGGTCCGCTCCTCGCCGGCGCCGCCCGGACGGACCTGGCCCGGCTGGACGCCGCCTGCCGGTCGGCCGAACTCCACCTCGGGGCAGGGCCGTTCACGTCGGGCGCCGGTGCCACCCCGGTCGTCGGCGCCACCCCGGAACAGGCTCGCGGCCTCGCGCTCCGCCGTGCCGCCCTGGCCCTTCCCGTAGGCGGTGCGTCGCCGATCGATACCAGCTGGCGGGACCATCCGCAGGTGCGGCACTGGTGGACCACGCTCACCGAACGGCTCGACGTGAAAGCTTCATTGACGGTCAATCAACTCGATGCAGACGAGCCGGTATTCCGCGTCGACCTACAAGCGCCCGGGCTCGCCGTCAGCACGGTCGAGGCAACGCCGGCCGATGCCGTGGCATTTGCGGCGCTCGCCGCCGTGGCCCAAGTCACCGCCCACCAGCACGGCCTGAGCGCCGACGTCCACACCACGCCCAGCGGCGCCGCAGCCCCGCTCGCGACAGCCGGCGTCCGCCCGGCGGCGTGGGAGGACGAGGGCTGGACCAACCGCTGGCTGACCGGCATCGCCGACCGCGAGCCGGCCCTGCAACACGCCCTCCACCGCCTGACCGGCCTGCACACCACCCCGTGGCAGTCCGCCCGCCCCGAACCGCACCCGGTCGCTGCCGCCCTGGCCGGCTGCGGCTTCACCGTCCTGGCCACCGCGCGCGGAGAGACCCGATGACGGCCGTCACCGATGCCGTGCCGGTCGTCGGTCACGGCCTGCGCCGCTCCCGGCCGCACCTCTCCGCCACCGTCCCGACCACCGCCGGAGGCCCCCGGTGACCCACCCCGACCGTGCCGCGGCCGTCCGGCCCGCCGCGCCCCCGCCCACCCTCACCGCCGAACAAGCCCTCGCCACCACGTCCGGCACCGCCGTCGTCCACCTCCCCGAATGGACCCTCGGCCTCGCCGAGCGGCTGAGCCGGCACGCGCTCGCCCACCCCGTGCGTCTGGTGCCGGTGCGGGAGGACGGGGCGCTGACCGTGATCGGGCCGGTGCTCCACCCGGGCGCGGCGGCCTGCCTCAGTTGTACGGAGTACCAACGGCTGGCCAGCGCCGGCGGGAGAGTGCCGTGGCAGAGCGAGCGGCTGGCATTCGGCGGCACCGGCACACCCGCGCTGGCCGAAGCCGCCACCCTGCTCGCCGCAGAACTGGCCACCGACGAGCCCGAGCACGGCGCCAACGACGCGGAGGACTGCGCCACGGTCCACCTCGTCCACGGTGACCGCGCCACCTGGTCCACTCACCGCGTCCGCCCGGTCGGCGGCTGCCCGGTCTGCCGGCCGCTGCCGCCGGACGACGCCGAGGCGGCCCGGCTGCCACTGACGCCCAGGCCGCTGCCGGACCCGGCCGTCCTGCGTGGCCCCAACCACCGCGCCACCACCGCCGACGCCCTGCGCGCCGAGCTGTTCGACGAGCGGTTCGGCCCGGTCCGCAGGCTGTTCCGGACGGAGGACTCGGCGTTCGCCCTGACCACCGCCCAGGTCACCGACGGTCGGCTGGTGGACGACGGCGGGTACGGGCGGGCCGGGGACTTCGCGTCCAGCGAGCGGATCGCCCTGTTCGAGGCGCTGGAAAGGTTCGCCGGAATGCGACCCGTCGGCCGCCGGACGACGCTACGGGCGTCCTTCGCCGAACTCGGCCCCGAGGCGGCCGTCGACCCCGTCCGGCTCGGCCTGCCCGATCCGGCTCACGACGGCCACCCGGCCCGCCGGACCGTCCGCTACACCCCGGACCTCCCGCTCGACTGGGTGCACGGCTGGTCTCTCACCCGGCGCCGGCCGGTGGCCGTGCCCGAACACGTCGCCTACTGGGACGTCCCCGGCGAGGACCGGCCCCGGGTGGTGTACGAGTCCTCGAACGGCTGCGGCCTCGGCAACAGCCCGCAGGAGGCGGCGCTCTACGGGCTGTTCGAAGTGGCGGAGCGGGACGCCTTCCTGATGGCCTGGTACGCCGGCACCCCGCTGCCCCGGATCACCCCGCCCGCCGACGACCCCGAGGTCGCCGCCCTCGTCGACCGTGCGACCCTGCTCGGCTACCGGCCGACCCTGCTCGACGCCACCAACGACTTCGGCATCCCGGCCGTGATCGCCCTGTGCCGCTATACCGGCACCCACCCGGACGCGCCGCGCACCTTCCTCGCCGCAGGCGCCCACCACGACCCGCGCGCCGCCATCCGCTCGGCGCTCGCCGAGGTGGTCACCAACGTCCAGCAGGCACCGCACCGGGCCACCGCCTACGGCAGCCCGCGCGATCCCGCGCGGCTGCGCCCGATGCTGACCGACCCGGAGCTCGTCGTCACCCTCGACGACCACGTCGGCCTCAACACCCTCCCCGAGGCGCAGCCCCGGCTGGACTTCCTGTTCGACGGACCGCCCCCGGTGGACTGGCGCGAGCGCTGGCCGGGCGCCCCGACGCCGGTCGCCGACCTGACCACGCTGCTGGAGACGACCGTCGAGCGGCTGGCCGCCGAGGGACTGGAGGTCGTCGTGGTCGGCCAGGACGAACCGGGCGCCCGCGACCGGCTCGGCCTGCACTGCGCCAAGGTGATCGTCCCCGGTTCGCTCCCGATGACGTTCGGCCACGTCAACCGCCGCACCCTCGGCCTGCCCCGGCTGCTGGAGGTGCCGTACCGGCTGGGCCGCACACCCCGGCCGCTGCGCCATGACGAACTTCCCCTGCACCCGCACCCGTTCCCGTGAGGACCAGATGACCCCCCGCCGGCAGACGCCAACCGTGGACGACCGGGCGACGCACGCGTGGCACAGCCTCCACCTCTCCCTGCACCTGACCACCGAGGCCACCGACGCCTTCGTCACCGAGGACCTCGCACCGCTCATGGACGGCCTGACCGCGGGCCGGCCGGGCGCCGACTGGTTCTTCATCCGCTACGGCGAGGGCGGGCCGCACCTGCGGATCCGGTACCGCGGCCTCGCCGGCGGCCCTACGAACGGGCACGACGACCTCGCCGGCGAACTCGCCCGGCTGGCCGCCGAGCACGCCCCCGTCGCCGGACCGTGGCCCTCCCGCCACGCGGACGTCGACGCCGTCCCGTACGTTCCGGAGACCGAGCGCTACGGCGGACCGGTCGCGCTGCCCCTCGCCGAGGACGTGTTCGTCACCTCCGCCCGAACCGTCGTGCACGCGCTGCGCGCCAACCCCAGCCGGGCCGCCCGGCTGCCGCTCGCCGCCGACCTCGCCCACGCGACCGCCCATGCGCTCGGCCTCGACCAGCTGGCCGCCGGGCAGTGGCTCCGCCGCCACGCGGCCTCGTGGCGCTGGATCGACGAGGTCGAGCTGCTGCCGGCCGCGGCCGTCCACGCGCAGGTGAACTCGGTCTTCGCCGGCCAGCGGCAGGCCCTCGTCCGGCGCGCGCAGACGGTCCGGACTTCCCTGGACGAAGGCACCGCCGCACCCTGGCTCGCCGCCTGGGCCGACCAGGTGCGCGCCACCGAGGCCCGTCTGCGGGCGGCCCTGGGGGAGCAGGACCAGGACCGGCTGCCCTGGGTCTGGGCCTCCCAACTGCACATGCTGTTCAACCGGCTCGGCGTCACCCCGGACGAGGAGCGCGCGGTCTGCCGGCTGGCCGCCCGTACGCTGCTGGAGACCGACGAACCGTTCACGTTCTTCCCCACCGGGCACCGCGCGGCGGACCTCCAGTACCTGGAGCGCGGCAAGTTCCAGATCGGCCGCACCGAGGACACTGCGCTGCGCGACCTGCCGCCCGCCCGGCCCCCGCTCTGGCAGCCGCCCGAGACTCCGCTCCCCGCCGACCCACTGCCCGAGGTCACGCTCGGTGCGGCGCTGCACAGCCGGGTCTCCGCCCGCGGCGCCCTGCACGGCCCGCTCGACGCGGGCACCCTCGGCGGCGTGCTCTGGTCCGCGTACGCGCCGAGCCACCGCTCCGAGCAGCCACTCGCCGACGGCACCGTCCGCCCGCTGGTCCACCGCCCCTACCCCAGCGCGGGTGCGCTCTACACCGCGCAGCTGCGGCTGGTCGCCCTCGACGTGGACGGGCTACCGCCGGGTACCTACCAGTGCGAGCCGCAACGCCGCACCCTCGGCCGGCTCGGCCCGGCCCCGGCGGTGGCGGATCTCAAAGCGCTCTGCTCCTACCTCTCCCGCCCGGCCGACGACCCGGACCACATCGGCATCGACGAGGCTCCCGCCGTGCTCGCCCTCCACCTGGACCTCGGCCGGCTGCGCCGCCGCTACGGCCTCCGGGCCCTGCGCCTCGGCCTCCTGGAGGCCGGCCACCTGGCCCAGGCCCTGCACCTCACCGCCACCGCCTTCGGCCTCGCCAGCATCCCGCTGGGCGGCCTCCACGACGACCTCGCCCACGAACTCCTCGGCCTGGACGACCTGGACCAGCCCCTCCAGTACCTCCTGCCCCTGGGCCGTCTCTGACACCGCATCGCACCGACCCAACAACTACCACCGCTGCTTCTCATTTCGCTGCGCGGCGGTTGTCGGGTTCGGGATGGTCTGTCACCAACTCGCACTGAGGTAAGTGATCTGATGTGTCGTTAGATCTTGACGTTCGGCCGACCGGGGAGGTTGCATCAACCTATCTGTTTGTCCACGGATCGGAGGCCAGACGATGAGCGCCACCACCCGCGAACTGTTCGAGCGCTACCACGCCTGCTGGGAGGCCCGTGACCCTGACCGGATTGCCGAACTCCACACGCTCGACTCGGTGTTCCACCTCCACTCGGGTCAAGCCCCCGCGCGCGGGCAGGCAGCCATCCACGAGTCGGTGGTCGGCATGTTCGAGCTGGTCCCGAACCTGACGTTCGACCTCGTCTCGCTGCGCGTCGGGGAGGACTTCTGGGTCGCCCAGTTGAAGCTGACCGGGACGGCTGCGTCCGGCGCCGAACTCGACGCCGACCTCGCGGACTTCGTCCTGGTCGAGAACGGGGCGGTGAAGGAGAAGCACTCCTACGTCGACGGAGTGGCGATGCAGGCCGCGATCGCGCCCAGCGAGCTTGCCTGAGAAGCCGTTGTCGCACCGGGCGAGATCGCTGGTTTCCTCTGGGTGAGTCGGCCAGTGCGTCCACTATGCCGCCGCCAAGGCTGCCCGTCGACGCCCTTGCCATCGGCTGTCCAAGGACGTCGCGACACCGCCCCGGAGGCCCACTCGGTGCTTCCGGGGCGGCCCTGCACTACCGCGCCCGCGCTCCAGTGACCCGCACGACCGCCCCGATGATTTCCGCGTGGGGGCGCCGCTCGTAACTGGATGTGGTCACGCAGGAGCCGGCAGGGCGCAGCCGGACGGTTCGGTGACAGCAGCATCTCAGCGCGATGGGCGGCACGGTGGTGTGTATTCGCCGGGTCGGGTCTTGACTACTGTCCGTTGGCGGGTGGAGCGGGGGTCAGGCTCAGGCGGGGGGCCCAGACGGCCTCGACGAACTCGGCGACCTCCTGCCGGGTCAGGTGCCGTGCGATGTCGGCCTCGCTGATCATGCCGACCAGCCGGTGAGCCTCGATGACGGGTATGCGACGGATCCGGTGCTCCTCCATGAGCCGCAGGACCTCGCTCTGGTCGGCGTCCGCGTCGACGGTGATCGGTTTTCCTTGGGCGAGCTCGCCCGCGGTCGTGGTCCTCGGGTCCTTGCCCTCGGCGAGGCACTTCACCACGATGTCGCGGTCGGTGATGATCCCGTGGAGCCGGTCGTCCGCGCCGCAGATCGGCAGGGCGCCGACGTCCAGTTCGCGCATCCGCCGCGCCGCCGAATCGAGTGTTTCGCTCTCCTGCACGCAAGTGGCCCCGGTGTGCATGATGTCTCGTGCGGTGCTCATGATGGCCAGCCCTTCGTGGCGTGGTCGGCAGCTTCCCTTTCAGGGTCGTCCGTGCCATGGACTCTGCGCATCCGGGCCGTGCGTCGGGACGGGGTTCGCCTCCAGGGGAGCGCGGGCCGACTCTGGAGGAGTGGGACGGTCCGCGATCGTCCGTCGGGCGGTGGGCGGACCCCTCGGGGAGGCCCTCGACGTCGAACAGGCGACTGGAAGCGGGTCGGGACGATGACGCTCACGGTGGCACTGGCCGGCGACACGATGCTCGGGCGCGGTGTCGCCGAGGTACTGCGACGCTGGCCGACGCCGCAGACGCTGCTCTCCGCGGAGGTGCGGGAGGCGCTGGCGGCGGCCGATCTCGTCGTGCTGAACCTGGAGTGCTGCGTCTCCGGCCAAGGGGAGCCGTGGCCGGACCCGGACAAGCCGTTCTTCTTCCGCGCCCCGCCATCCGCCGCCACCGTCCTCGCCGAACTGGGGGTGGACTGCGTGACGCTCGCCAACAACCACGCCCTGGACTACGGCTTCGACGCCCTCGCCGACACCCGTGACCTGCTGGAGCGCGCAGGCGTCCGGGCCGTCGGCGCCGGGCCGGACGAGTCGCGGGCCCGGGAGTTCGCCGTACTGGAGGCCGGCGGAGTGCGGTTGGCGGTGATCGGTGTCACCGATCATCCGGAGGAGTACGCGGCCGCGGCGCGTCGCCCCGGAGTGGCCTGGGCGGACCTCGGCGCGGGCGTGCCCGACTGGCTCACGTCACTGGTGGCCCGGGCCGCGCAGGAGGCCGACGTGGTGCTGGTCACCCCGCACTGGGGCCCCAACATGACCTCCCGGCCGCCGCCGCACGTGCGCGCGGCGGCTGCACGACTCCTGGCCGCCGGAGCGACGCTGGTCGCCGGGCACTCCGCCCACGTCTTCCACGGCATCGCCGACCGCATCCTGTACGACCTTGGCGACTTCATCGACGACTACGCCGTCGACCCGGTGCTGCGCAACGACCTCGGACTGCTGTTCCTGGTGACCCTGGGCGGTCCGGACCCCGCGCACCCCGTGCCGGTCCGCCTGGAGGCGCTGCCGCTGTTCCTCGACTTCTGCCGCACCCGCCTCGCCCGGGGCAGGGAGCGGGAGTGGATCCGCGCGCGGTTCACCACAGCCTGCGCCGAGCTCGGCACCGACGTGGGCCAGCGGGATGGACGGCTGACGGTCGACTGGCGGTGAGGGAGGATGTCGCCCGCACGGCCACGACCAAGGCGCGACCGCTCCACGGTCGGCCGGTCGTGCCGTACTCACGGCGTGAACGACTCCAGGTGGTCCAGGCGGATGAACCGAGCGGACGGGCTGGCCTGCCGGACGGCCGTCTCGAGTGCGGTCAGGCCGCCCCAGTCGCGGGCGGGCTCGGTGAGCGCGTGGTCGAAGTCGTCCCAGTGGGTGGGGATGACGTACGGAGGGTGGTCCAGGACGTCCAGGAGCCGGGGAACGTAGTCGGGAACCGAGGCTCCGCCGGGCTGCACAAGGAGCACGTCCGGGGCGAGTCCGGCGAGTTGGCGGGCGTCGTAGTTGGCGCCGCCGTTGTCGAGGATGCTGAGCCGGTCGCCGATGGTGATGAGGTAGGCGAGCGTGCCGCCCTCCACCAGGTCCGAGATCACCTGCGGCCGGGGCGGCGGTGAGCCGGGCCGGGTGCCGGGAAAGGGCACCTTCTGGCGGGGCCCGGTCATCGAGTGCAGCGAGTTGAGCACCTGGATGGTGTAGCCGTCGAACTGCAGGTACTCGCCGCCGCGCACCACCGACAGCTGGTCCTTCGGTGCGCCGAGCGCGGTCAGCAGGTTGGCGTGGGTCTCGGTGCCCAGCACCGTCGCGCCGGTGCGGGCCGCGATGTACGGGATGTCGGGCAGGTGGTCGTAGTGGCCGTGGGTCACCAGGATCTGGGCGGCCCGCAGTCGGAGGCTGTCGATGAGGCCGGTGTCCACGGTGATCGGGGTGGCGGGGTCGGCGCCCTGCGGGGTGTAGGTGCCGGTCCGGAAGCGGGTGATCCACGGGTCGATCAGGATCGTCGTGGGCTTGTCCGGATCGCCGAAGGAGATCTCCCAGCCGTTGTTGCCCAGCCAGCGCAGCTGCACCCCGGAGGAACCCGGCGGGCCGAGCCGGCGTCGTGGACCGCCGGCCACCTGCGGGGTGGTGGTGCCGGACGACGCGCCGATCAGGGCGGCGGCACCGGCGAGGGTCGCCGTGCCCGTCGCGGAGGCCGCGAGCAGGTGCCGGCGGGACAACCGGCGTGCGGCGGGCCCGTCCTGACGTGATTTCCTGAGCGGTGACATTCGCGGCGATCTCCTTGAGCGGTACGGGAACAGCCACTTCGGCGGCTGGGCTGGTGAGAGGTGGTGGCGGGTGGGCTGGTTCGGGTTGGGCGGACGGCCTGCTGCGTGCCGGTGTGGATCAGCCGAGGGCGCCGACGGCGGCCCGCGTCGCCTGGGCGATCAGGGCGTCGTCGGAGGTGGCGTCCGGCTTTCCGCGGTCGGACAGGACGACGATGACCAGCGGGCTGCGGCCACCGGACGGCCAGACGACGGCGATGTCGTTCCGGGTGCCGTAACCCGCGTTGCCGGTCTTGTCGCCGACCTTCCAGTCGGCGGGGAGGCCGGCGCGGATGTACGGGCCGCCGGTGGTGTTGGCGACCAGCCAGTCGGTGAGCAGCCGGCGCCGGTCGTCCGCCAGGACGTCACCGAGCACGTAGCGGCGCAGGTCGGCGGCGAGGACGCGGGGCGTGCTGGTGTCGCGGGGGTCGCCCGGGGTGGCCTCGTTGAGGGTCGGCTCGGTGCGGTTGACGTTGGTGGTCGCATCGCCGAGGTCGCGCAGGGCCTGTTGAATGGCCGCCGGGCCGCCGAGCTCGGCCGTGACGAGGTTGGCCGCGGTGTTGTCGCTGTACTCGATGGCGGCGGAGGCCAGGTCGCGCACCCGCATGCCAGTGGCCACGTGCTGCGAGGTGATCGGCGCCCACTTCAGCAGGTCCTCCGTGCGGAAGGCGACCACCTTGTCCAGTTGTTCGTCGGAGGCGTGGCGCAGCAGGGCGCCGGTGGCGAGCGCCTTGCTGGTGGAGGCGAACGCGAACCGCTCGTCGGCGCGGTGGACGATCTCCCTGCCGCTGCCGGTGTCCAGCGCGTAGACGCCGAGGCGGGCGCCGAAACGTTGTTCAAGTTCGTTGAAAGAAGCCGTGATTGGAGCGGTTGCCGTGGGGGAGGGGGCGCTCGCGGGGCTGCTGCCGCTCGGGGTGCACCCGGTCAGCAGCGTGGCCGCGAGCAGGGCCGCGGTCGGTAGCGCGGTACGGGAGCGCCGGAGCGCAGTCGTCATCGGTGATCTCCTCGATGTCGTTGGTCTTGCGTGGGGAAAGCGCTTCGACGCCTCAGGAATCGAGCCGGATCCGTCGATCCGGCAACGGGCCCGGCGCTCGCCCAGCTAAACAGGACGTCAGGAGTCCAGTCCAAGACCATGATGGTGAAGAGATCAATATCGAAATGCCTATGATGGCTGGTCATGGACCTGTTAGGGCATCTTCGCCACTTCCGCGTCGTTGCCGAGGAACGTCACTTCGGCCGCGCCGCCGAACGTCTGCGGATCGCCCAGCCCTCGCTCTCCCAGCGGATCCAGCGCCTGGAACGCGAACTCGGCGTGACTCTGTTCGACCGCGGTCCGCGCGGGGCCGCCCTCACGCCGGCGGGCAGACTGCTGCTCGCGGAGGCCGAGGAACTGCTGGAGTGCTCCGCCCGCCTGCTGGCGACCGCCGCCGACCTGCGCACCGGCCGGGCGGGCACCCTGCGCGCCGCCGTCCCGCCCGACCTCGGGCCGGCCGCCCTGGCCGCGCTGCTCACCGGCTTCGAGACCGCCTCCCCGGGCACCCGGCTCGACCTGCGGGAACTGTCCGTGGCCGCCGTGGTGCGCGAACTCGCCCAGCACACCGTGGACGTCGCCGTCGTCCGTCACCCGTGCCCGGCCCTCGGACTGGCCTTCGGACCGCTGCTGCACCAGCCGCTGGGCGTTCTGCTCGCCGCCGGGAGCCCCCAGGCCGACCGACCGGAGCTGGCCGTGGCCGAGCTGACCGGCCGGCGCCTGGTGCTCTTCCCCCGCCCCACCGCTCCAGCGTTGTACGACGAGATGCTCACCACCCTGACCCGGCACGGCTGCACGCCGGAGGCGGTCGTCGACCCGCCCGGACCGGACGTCGCGGGAGCACTCGTGCTCACCGGGACCGCCGTCGCCCTGGTACCGCGCACCGTACCGCCACCCGGTACGGTTTGGCGTCCGCTGACCGGTACCCCGCTGACCTGGCGCACCTCCACGGCCTGGCCGGCCGGGCGCGGCGGGCCGGCCGTGCGGCTGTTCACCGAGGCCGCCCACCAGGCGCTGACCGAACACGGCGGCCTGCTGCCCCAGTTGCCCGACCGCCCGCTCTTCCCCCGGCCCGCAATGGAGTTCCCGCTGTGACCAGCAACCGCACCGCCAGGACGGGTACCGCGAGCACGGGTACCTCCGGCACGCGCGCGGCCGGCACGCGCGCGGCGCGCGCCCGCATCGCCGCCGCCTTCGCCGATGCCGGAGTCAGCGGATGGCTGCACGCCCGCGACCTCGACACCGGCGCCGACATCGCCCTCGGCGCCGACACCCTGGTCAGCACCGCCAGCGTCCACAAGCTCTGCCTCCTGGTCACGCTGTTCCGGGAGGCCGCCGCCGGACGGATCGACCTCACCCGGCAGCTGGACATCCCCGCCGCCGGCCGCACCGCCGGGCAGACGGGACTGGCGGCCATGCTCGACGCGGCCCGGCTCTCACTGCGCGACCTCGCCTACCTGACCGCCGCGGTCAGCGACAACGCGGCCGCGGACGTGCTCTGGGACGAGGTCGGCCTGGACGCCGTCAACCGCACCATGGCCGAACTGGGCCTGACCCGGACCGTCGCCGTCCACGGGTTCCGCGATCTGATCGCCGCCCTCGCCGACGACACGGGCACCGACTCCCCGGTCGATCCCGCCGTGGTCGCCAGACTCAGGGTCCTCGACCCGACCTTCACCAACCGCAGCACCGCCCGCGAGATGACCGCCCTGCTGGCCGCCCTCTGGAGCGGCGAAGCCTGCCCCGGCGAACCCGGCACCGCGCTGCGCCGCCTCCTCGGCCTCCAGGTCTGGCCCCATCGGCTGGCCGCGGGCTTCCCGTTCGACGACGTCCGCGTCCACGGCAAGACGGGCACCCTGCCGACCCTTCGCCACGAGGTCGGCGTCGTCGAGTACCCCGACGGCGGCCGCTACGCCCTCGCCGTGTTCACCCGCGCCGCCGCCACCAGCATCACCCTCCCCGCCGCCGACGCCGCCATCGGCACCGCCGCCCGCCTCGCCGTCGATGCCCTGCGCGTCATCGCCAACCAAGTCTGAGTCGATCGCGATGCCCGCCCCCGTAGCGGAGGGCGGGCAGCTCTGGGGCCCTTGCGGGCCTTCGCCGGGTTGCTCAGCGGTTGATCTTGATGCGGCGGGCAGCCGGCCGTTCGGTGTCCATGGGCACCGTCACGGTGAGCACGCCCTTGTCGTAGGTCGCGCTGATGTCCTCTTCCTTGGCCTCGGCCGGCAGGCCGATGGTGCGGACGAACGTGCCGTAGTGGAACTCGCTGTGCTGCTTGTCCTTCTTCTCCTCGCTGCGCTGAGCCCGGATGGTGAGGGTGTGGTCCCGGACGGTGATCTCGACGTCCTCGTCGGGATCGACGCCAGGCAGCTCGGCCTGGACGACGTACGCACCGTCCTTCTCGTACTCCTCGATCCGGATCATGTGCTGCCCGGCGCGCGCGCCGAAGGGGAAGCCTTCGAACAGCTCGGACAAGTCCGACCGCCAGGGGGACATGGGCATCCGTCGCATGATGTCGGCAGGCATCGTCGCCTCCTCACGCGGATCACAAGACTGCATATGGGCGGCTACCCTTCCGCGCGCCATCCACACATCGCCTGGCGACGAGGCCGGCCGTGGTCGCACATGGGCGCCAGTGCCGCACCGGACAGTGTTGGTGAAGCACGGGATGCTTCTCTCGTCGGAGAGCGTGGCTTTCGGGGTGTGAGGTGCAGGCAGACGAGGAACTCGACGACCGACAGGCCCAGCGACCAGGCAAGCCGTAGAGTCCGTAAGCGTGGCCGACAAGCCGCCCGACTTCGACGCGATCGCCGGCGAGCTCTACGTACTCGCCCCGCAGGGCTTCACCGCGGCTCGCAACGATCGCGCCGACAAGCTCAAGGAGACCGACCCGCAGCTCGCGAAGCAAGTCCGTGCGCTGCGCCGCCCCACTCTGGCCGCCTGGGCCGCCAACATCCTCACCCACCGGCACCATGACCTGGTCGGACGGCTGCTCGAGCTCGGACAGGCGCTGCGGGACGCCCAGGAACACCTCGCCGGCGAACAGCTGCGCGTCCTCGCGGAGCAGCGCCGCGAACTGGTGCGGGCCCTGACCGGGCAAGCGGAGCGGGACGCAGCGGCGGCCGGTCACCCGCTCGGCGCGGAGGCGGTCGCCGGCCTGGACCGGACACTGAGTGCTGCGCTCGCGGACCCCGACGCGGCACGGGCCCTGGCCGAAGGCCGGCTGACCGCTGCGCTCGAGCCGCCGATCTGGCCGGTCGCCCCGGCCGAGGTCGAAACGGGGCAGGGAGCAGGTGCGACAACAGACGGGCCGCGACGGGCAGCGGGACGGCGGGCGCCCGGGACGGCCGCGAAGCCCGGCAAGCAGGAACGGTCCACGGACCGGGCCGAAGCCGACCGCCGGCATCGACGCGAGCGGGACCAGGCCCGGGAGGCGGTGGCCGCGGCGAAGCGGACCGAGCGGGAGGCGGCCAGGCACGCCGCCGAGGCCGAGCAGGCGCTCCGCGACGCCCGGTCGGCCCGGCGGCGGGCAGGGGACGAGGTCGAGCGGGCCCGGGCCGCGCTCGCCCGGGCGCGGGAACACGAGGCCGACGCCCAGGAGGACCTCGCACAGGCCGGGGAGCAGGTGCGGGCCGCTGAGGACGCCGCGCGCACGGCCCACGACCAGGCTTCCCGGGCAGGGGAAGCCGTACAGCAGGCCGCAGCGAGGCTGCGGGAGCTGGAGGCCGCCGGCCGTGGCGGCTGAGCACGGGCCGGGTGCTGCGGGTTTGAGCGTGCGGATGTCTGTCCAGGAGCCCGGTAGGGCGTCGTCGCCGCCTCCGAGCGGGGCCCAGCAGGCGACGGCGCCCATCAGCCCAGCACCGCGTGCGGAACGGCGGCCCGGCGGCCACGCTGGCGGTGACCCGTCCCGTACCAGCGCGACGGCCGACGTGGTGCGAAAAGGGAGGTGGCCGCCATGACCCGACCCGTATGGACAGGAGTGCTGGCCTTCGGGCTTGTCACCGTGCCCGTGGCCCTCTACACGGCGACCGAGGACCACTCGGTGCGCTTCCACCAGTTGCAACGCGGCACCTCCGACCGGGTCCGCAACAAGCGGGTGAACGAGCGCACGGGCAAGGAGGGTGTGTTGACTGAACTAAAACCGCTATTTGTGCAGGTCAGGGGCGGTTCTGCTACCTTCCCGGCATGGCTGACATGGGGAGTCCCGAGAGGGATCTGAAACGGCTTGTGGTGCCCGATTTGGGGCGGTTATTTGAGACGGGTGATCCTTGGGAGCCCTACTGGGTGCTGGGTCGTGACGGGGGTCGCATCGAGCCCGTCACGGCGTACTTCAAGGACCTTCAGGCGGCTGGGAGCCCAGCAACGACCTTGCGCTCGTACGGAATGGACCTGCTGCGCTGGTGGCGATTCCTGTGGGCGATCGAGATCGAGTGGGACCGGGCGGTCCGCGAAGATGCCCGTGACTTCGCGCTGTGGATGCAGCTTGCGGACAAACCCAAACGGGTTCACTGGCGACACCGCGGCAAGGACCCATCTCAAATCCAGTCGCCAACAACGAAGTTGAGGATTCCTTCGCCCGGAGCGCCGAACCCGGTGACCGGCAAGCCGACCATCGGCACGAAGTACGCGGCCCGCACCCGAGCCCATTGCGAGACGGTCGTACGAGGCTTCTACGACTTCCACCTTGAACGCAACACCGGATCCCTCCTGGTCAACCCATTCCCTCTGGCCCGCCGGCGAGGCACGTACCGCCCGAACGCGCACCACAACCCGGAGCATGACCATCGGCGCGAGCGAACCGGGCGATACCGGCCGAAGATCCCTGAGGGGGCACCGCGGCGGATTCCGGACGAGAAGTACACCGAGATCTTCGCCGGCCTGCGCTCTGACCGTGACCGAGCGTTGCTGGCCTTCTGGGTCGCCTCTGGCGCCCGCGCCGAGGAACTCCTCAGCTCCCGCCAGGACGACGCGTCAGTGGGCCAGCAGGTCATCGGCGTGATTCGCAAGGGAACTCGCGCCCATCAGCAACTGCCAGCCTCGCCTGACGCATTCGTGTGGCTGCGGCTCTACCAGGAGGAGGCCTGGCGCAAGGGGGTTCCCCGAGGCCGCAATCAGCCCCTGTGGTGGACGCTTCGGCGCCCCTGGCGGCCTCTGAACTACCACGCGGCCCGCGCCATGTTCGGGCGCGCCAACGAGCTCCTGGGCGCCAACTGGACCCTCCACGACCTCCGGCACACCGCGTCATTCCGCATGGCCAACGACCCCGAGATGTCGCTGCTCTACGTCAAGGAAATCCTCGGACACCGCCAGCTCTCGACTACTCAGCGTTACCTATTGCCCGCCTTGGACGAGGTGATCGCAGCCGGACTTGCCCACCTGGCCCGCCGGCGGCAGCTCCAGGAGAACCCACCGCCAGCCCCGTCGCCCCCGGCCTACAACCCTGGCGCCCTCGACATCCTGTTCGGAGGTCCGCTCACGTGACGACGCTGGTCAGCATGCCCGCGCCGCCCGTCCCTGCCACGCACCGGGGAGGAGAAGCAGCAGCCCTGCTGCAGTCCTTTCCGCCTCGGACTCCGTCGATCTCGTGGCCACAGACCGAGGCGTCCCGCGAGGAGGTCGTCGACCGGCTGCGGAAACCACCCCTGCGGCCCGCGCGAAAGGAAGCGCACATCCAGAGGATGGTCGGCGTTCACCTGCTGCTGGGATGGCTGGAGAGCCTCCCAGGCACCACCTGGCAGCAGCGGTGGAACGCCAGCCCCGCCTCCGTCTCCTACGACGGCTGGCGGGAGCCGGTCTTCGCATGGGCCGCCGCCCACGGCCGACCCCCGGGCCGAGCCTGGAGTGATGCAGGCCTCCTGGCCCTGATCTGCGCGGACGTCATCCGCCCGAGCATGCAGTGGCTTGCCGGCAACCCGTCGCGACATCTGCGTCCGGCCCTCGCTGCCACCCGCGATCCAGGGGGCTTCGCCCGCCTGGAGTCCGACATCCCTGCGCACGAACGTGCGACCCCAAACGGCTCTCGGGCGATGAAGTACATCGCCCAGATCGTCGCCGCCTGCGGCGGCGTCGACGACATCGTCGTAGGCGATCTACTCGCGCACCCCAAGCTCCAGGAACGAAGTCACGGTGGCTCCGGGCCAGTTCGGCTTGCCTACACCTGGCTGCGAAACCGCGGCCAGTTCCCTCCCACCGCTCCCGTCACTCTCCACAGCATGACCGCCCGCACCGGGCCGATCAGCCCGGCCGGACTGATCGACCGCTATCGGATGCGATGCCGCCCCATTCGCGACCTTCTGGTCGACTACCTCACCGAACGTCAACCATCCGTCGACTTCACCACGTTGAACACGATCGCTTCGCACCTGGGCGGCCTTTTCTGGGCGGACTTGGAACACCACCACCCTGACCTCGACACCCTTCGACTCCCGACCGAGATCAGCGACGCTTGGAAGGCACGTGTCGCGGTGAAGACCGTCCGCCGGCGGGACCCTAACGGCACCATCCAGACAGTGACAGAGCCCCGTCGAAGTGCACCGGGGGTGAAGTCGACAGTGCGGTCCTTCTACCTCGACCTCGCGCAATGGGCTCTTGAGGAGCCCGAACGATGGGGGCAGTGGGCGGCACCCTGCCCGATCAGCGAAGCCGAGTGTGGGACGAAGAAGCTCGAACAGCGGCAGAAGTCATGGTCAGACCAGCGCACCCGCGAACGCCTGCCCGTGCTCCCTGTGCTCGTCCGCACAGCCGAACGCCGGCTCCGAGAGGCCCGAGCGCTCCTCGACTCCGTCGACGCAGTTCCTCCCGGCTCCACCATCACGGTCGACGGCAAGCACTACACCCTCCCGAAGGCCTCCTATCGAGTCGGAGGGCCGGCCTACATCTACGACACGAACGGAGTCCGACGCAGCCCCCGCACAGAAGAAAAGCATGCCTTCTTCGCATGGGCCACCATCGAAATTCTCCGCCATACGGGCATCAGGATCGAAGAGCTGCAGGAACTCAGCCACCACAGCATCATCCGCTACAAGCTTCCCACCACCGGCGAAGTCGTACCTCTCCTGCAGATCGCCCCTTCCAAGACCGATAAGGAGAGGCTCCTGCTCGTCAGCCCCGAACTCGCCGACGTGCTCAGTGCAATCGTAAGTCGCGTCAGGCAGGCGGACGGAGCAATTCCCCCTATCGCGACCTACGACGGGCAGGAGCGAGTCTGGAATGCTCCAATGCCGGTTCTCTACCAATGGGCCGTCAGCGGCGAGCGCCGTCCAATCTCCAGTAACACCATTCGGCGGGCCCTGAATGCGACACTCGAAGCCTCAGGGCTTGTCGACAAGCACGGCAAGCCGTTGCACTTTGAGCCGCACGACTTCCGGAGAATCTTTATCACCGACGCCATCCTCAACGGCCTTCCCCCGCACATCGCCCAGGTCATCGCAGGCCACGAAAGCCTCAACACCACAATGGGATACGCAGCGATCTACCCAGCTGATGCCATTGAAGCTCACCGGGCCTTCATCGCCCGACGTCGGCAGGCCCGACCTGTCGAAGAGTATCGGGTCGTCACGCCGGAAGAATGGGACGAGTTCCTTGGCCACTTTGAGCGCAGAAAGCTCGCTCTCGGAGAGTGCGGGCGAGCATACGGGACGGACTGCATTCATGAGCATGCTTGCGTCCGATGCCCCGTACTCATTGTGAGCCATTCCGAAAGGAGCAGGCTTGAAGAAATCGAGATTAACCTGAGCGATCGGATTTCCGAAGCTGAGCGCGAAGGGTGGCTCGGCGAGGTCGAAGGTCTCCGGGTGAGCCTGGTCGCCCTACAGGAGAAGCTAGCGCAGCTTGACGCACGTCAGCAGCGCAGAGGCTCTCCTGTGTTCCTGGGAGTCCCCACGTTCGACCAGCTTCCGGGGCGTGCAACCATCTAGAAGTTCCATTGCTCCGGAACCTCGGTCAGAACATCGACAGGCTTTCCCTTCCTTGCCGTAATCATGGCGGCCTTATCTAGAATTGCCCGGCTGGAGTTATCGTAGAGCAAGGTGAGTGCCTGATCGAAAATCTCAACCCCGTCCAGGACGCTATGCATGTCCAGGATGCTCTCATGGCTGCCTACATTGCCGATGAATTTGACAGCCAGCAGAAGGTCTCCGACCTCCTTGAGGTTCGGCTTTGCCTTTTGGAAGAGCTCGATTCGGCTGTGAAGGTTCAAGTCGGTTGTCTTGCCCTTCCTGTCGAGGCCCTTGCGCATGATCCCCTGATCGTCCATTAGGGCCTCTGCGGCCGACCTCAGCCTGTTAGCCGCTGAGCTTGGGTCGGCCCACAGCACTGCCGAAGCGATCTTCACTCGCTTTCGGACTTCCTCTGGGCATAGATCGAAACTCTCGATTAGCGGCAGCGAGGGATAAAAGTGAGTCGGGTTATAAAACTCGCAGTACGGGGATTCCTCATAGCTGGATATGGTTGACTTATATCCATAGCTCATCGCCCCGACGACTCGAACAATCTCGCAGGATCGGCCATTGCATTGCAAGATGCAGTGAAAGGCGCCCGAAATACAATCCGGCTCCCAATTGGGATCCGAGTGCAGCGACTCGCTGTCTTTTGACTCCTCCCTGACTAGAGAGTTCTCGACCAGCGTAAGGCCTTTCCTTTTACATGTTGGGCAAGGAATATGGGGCCACAGTGTGACGTCTTCGGGAAGGCCGTGAGAGATGACCCGAAGGTCCTTGATCAACATGTTCGCCATGGCCGCCAGTCTGCCACTCTCGGCGACACGCCGTCAGGCCCCTTTGCTCGCTTAGTTCAGAGAAGTCCCGTTCGGGGAGATCGTCAAGGGGTACGAGCTCACCGAGGGCGAGTACGTGATCGTCGAGCCGGACGAGCTGGAGCAGATCTCGCCGGGCCGGTCGAAGACGATCGACATCTCCGCGTTCGTCGACCTCGACCAGGTCGATCCGATCTTCTTCGACCGCACGTACTACCTCGGGCCGCGCTCGCCGGAGTACGCGAAGATCTACGCGCTGCTGGCGACGTCGCTGGAGCGGACGAACCGGGCCGGGCTGGCGATGTTCGCGATGCGCGGCAAGGAGTACCTGACGGCCGTGCGGGCCGACGGCGGGCTGCTGGAACTGCACACGATGCACTTCGCCGACGAGGTCCGCGACCCGAGGAGGGAGATCGACAGCCTGCCGGGCGAGGACGTGAAACTCACCGCGAAGGAACTCGACACGGCCCAGCAACTGATCGGCATGCTCGAAGTCGACTGGGATCCGGACGCCTATCGCGACACCTACGCCGAGCAGGTCCGCAAGCTCGTCGAGGACAAGGCCGCCGGCCGCGAGATCGCCGTCTCCGAGGGCCCGCCGGCCGAGGCCACCAACGTCGTCGACCTCATGGACGTCCTGCGCCGCAGCCTGGAGGGGGCCCGGGGCGGCAAGGGCGAGGCCGAGCCGGCCGCCGCCGGCGGGCGGAAGCAGAGCCGCAGAGCCACGAGCCGCACGCCCAAGGCCGCGACCGGCACCAAGAGCACGTCGGCGAAGACCGCCAAGGCCGCACCCACGGCGAAGAAGCGGATCACCGCCAAGGAGGACCTCGACCGGCTCACCAAGGCGGAGCTGTACGAACGGGCCACCGACCTGGACATACCGCACCGCTCCACCATGAACCGCGACGAACTCCAGAGCGCTGTGCAGAAGGCCGGCCGAAAGCGTCTGCGCGCCGCGTCCTGACTGTCCGGCGCAAGGCCCTGAGGCTGGGCAGATGTGTCGGTGGCCGTAGGCCAGGTAGGTCGCGCCGCCGGGGCACGACCATACCTGGAGATCCGTCCCGTCCGAGCCGTCGCTGTTGCAGCGTCGATCACTGCTTCTTCCCGGTCAGCCACTCGGCGAGTACGGCGGCCTGGCTGTGGTCGACGTCCTTGGTGGCGGTCAGGAGCGTGAGCCTGTCGTGGGAGGCGAGGTCGCGCAGGTGCCCGGCGGCCTCGTGGTGTGCGGCGTCCCGCAGCTCGGCGCGGTAGCGGCGGCGGAACTCGGTGAAGCGGCTCGGCTCGTGGCTGTACCAGCGGCGCAGTTCGGTCGACGGGGCGACGTCTCGAAGCCACTCGTCCAGGTGTGCGTCCTCCTTGCGCAGGCCGCGAGGCCAGACCCGGTCGACGAGCACCCTCTGCCCGTCCTGCGGCGACGACTCTTCGTAGACTCGCCGGTAGGTGATCTGTGCGGCCATGACGGCGCCCTCCCAGATCGATCGGCTGGTCCGGTTCAGAACCGGCGGGACGGCTCCCGGTACCCCGTAGAAGACGCTTTCGACGCGCCCATTTTATCGAGGGCCGCGGGTCACGTACCCGGGACGTGCGTGAATCGACACACCGTCGAACTGGTTCGAGGAGCGGACCAACGCCGTTACCTGCCAAGGGCGTTGGGAGTTAGGCTGTCGCTCTTCTGTCCACGGTCACGGCTCCGGGCCGGAGCGGCGGTCGGTCTTGCCACCGTCGGCCTGTTCGGCCTGTTCGGCCTGTTCGGCTTGGTCGGGCGGAGCCGTGTCGCCGTCCGTGAACGCGACTTCGACCTGCTCCTCGGGCCGGCGTTCCTCCTGCCGCGCGACCGACTCCAGGACCTGCTCGTCGGCGTCGGTGAGCGGCGGCTGGCGCAGGCTGCGCGGCCACAGGTGCCGGGCGAGCACGACGTTGGCCTCGGCGGCGTACACCGTGATCTGCGCGGCCAGGTAGAGCCAGAACAGCAGGCCGATGACCGTGGCGAAGAAGCCGTAGACCTGACCGGCGTGGCGCAGTTCGTGGGTGACCAGGACGGATCCGAACGCCTGGAGGAGGGTGAAGAGCGGTCCCGCGAGCAGGCAGCCGGGCCACAGGGCGCGGGTCGGGATCCCGCCGGGTGTGAGCACGCGGAAGCAACCCAGGCACAGGGCGGTGTTGAGCATCGCGGAGACGAGCAGGCCGCCGATGCGGGCGGGCAGTCCGGTCAGCGACGTGGCCACGAGCGAGGCCGTTGCGGTGGCCAGCAGCAGCCCGGTGCCGAGAACGGCCAGCAGCAGGAGGCTGCGGACCAGGCGCGGCCAGTAGCCCGGCCGCCGAACGCCCGGGACGTTCCAGATCTCCGCCATGGCGTGCTGGAGCACCTGGGCGATGCCGAGCGCCCCGTAGAGGAGGCCGAGCGCGCCGATGGCCACGGCGAGGCCGTTGCCCTGCAGGGAGTGGACGTTCTGGCGGAGCTGGTCGCCGATGATCGGGAAGTCGGCGAGTGCGGAATCGAGCACGGCCCGCTGCGCGCCGGGGCGGCCGTGCAGGACGAAGCCGAGCGCGGTGCTGAGCAGGAGCAGCAACGGGATGAGCGCGAGGAACCCGTAGTAGCAGATGAGAGCGGCGAGCAGTCCGCCGCGGTCGTCGCCGTACTTCTTGACCACACCGAAGACCACGGCCGTCGGCGTGTGGCGCTGCTGGAAGCGGTCCAGCGAGCGCAGGGTTCGTTCGACCCGGTTCATGCCATCCTCCCTCCAGCGCGGGACGGCCCGGAGGACGCGCCGGGCCGGGCCCGCGTGGTGCGTCTGCCCGCCGAGGCGACGGCTACCACCCCTCGACGGACAGGTTCGCTCCGAGTGGCCTCCCGGACCTAGCCTGGAGAAGGGCCCGGGGCTCACCGGCGAGCGGCCGGGCCGAAGGGCGAGAGTGACCCAGATGAAGGACTTCCCGCAGGTCAACGGCTGGACGGTGATCGCGCTCAGCGGGGACCTCGACGACTTCGCGGCGCACGACGTCCGGCGGCTGCTCGACGCCCTGGTGGACGGTGGAGAGGCCCGCGTGGTCGTCGATCTCGCCGCCGTCGGCTTCGTGGACTCCACCGGCCTCAACGCGCTGCTGAGCGCGGCCAGGCGGGCGCGCGACGGGCGGGGTGCGGTGCGGCTGGCCGGTGCCGTGCCGAGGGTCCGGGACGTGGTGGAGCTCAGCGGCGTGTCGGCGGTGCTGCCGCTCTACCCGGATGTGGCGGCGGCCTGTGCCTGAGCACCCGACCTCCGACCGCGCTGCCCGCGTCGACGAGACGGCCGTACTGCGGGAGGCCGTGGACCGGCTGCGCGCCGAGGCGGAGGGGCTGCGCCGGGCGATGCGGACCCGGGGCGTCATCGAACAGGCGAAGGGCATGCTCACCGAGCGGCTCGGCTGCACGCCGGACGAGGCCTTCGGCCACCTGGTGCGGCTCTCTCAGGACACCAACCGCCGACTCGCGGACATCGCGGCCGGGCTGGTGGGCCTCGCGGTGCCGATCGAGGACACCGCGGGCGACCAGGAGGTTCCGCCCCGCGCCGTCGAGCAGACCCGCCCGGCGCCGCATCCGCCCACCCCGGCGCCGCCGGGTTCGGCGCCCCTCACCCCGGTCCCCGGCCTGGCTGCCCGCTATCACCTGGCCGCCTCGGCCCTGGCCAGCGCCGACACGCCCGAGGAACTGGCCCGGCTGCTGCACGAGGTGGCGATGGCGCCACTCGGCGTCGTCGCCGTGGTGCTGGGCCTGCTGGAACCCGACGGCGCCCTCGTGCTGGTCGGCAGCCACGGGGTGGAGTCCCGCCGGATCAGCCAGTGGCAGCGCATTCCGCCGGAGGTCGGGGTGCCGCTGGTGACGGCGGCGCATGGCGGCGGCCTGGTCTGGGAGTTCGACCCCGACGACGTCGGCGGCCGGCCGCCCGAGACCGGCCGGATCGTCCCCGGCCGGATCGCCTGCGCCGTGCCGCTGCGCCGCGGCGACCGGATCATCGGGGCGATGAGCCTCGGCTGGGGCGGCCCGGCCGACCGGGCCCGCGCGGCCACCCGCTACCTGGACGCGCTGGCCGGCCTCGTGGCGGCACACCTGCTGCGGGTCACCGCCGCCGACAGCACCGAGCCGGGGCTGGTGGTGCCGGGCGGCGAGTACTGGTTCCGGGACGTCCTGGACGCGATGTTCGAGCCGGTGCTCGTGCTCTCCTCGGTCCGCGAGGGCGTCAGCGCCGGCGCGATCACCGACCTGCGGGTCGGCTACGCGAACGCCAGGGCCGCTGCGGGCCCGACGGTCGGCCGTCGGCTCAGCGAGCTCTTCCCCGGGCTGGTCGCGACCGGCGCCTTCGCCGGGATCCTGGACGCGGTGGCCACCGGCGTCCGGTACGAGGGCTGGGCCGAGGACTTCACGGGCGCGGGGAGCGCCGTGATCTTCTCGGTGCGGGCGGTGCCCTTCCTCGACGGCGTGCTGCTCACCTGGCGGCCCCGGAACGGCGCCGCGGAGCGTGCGGCCCGGCTCGGCGAGGTGCAGCGGCTGGCGGGCGTCGGCAGCTTCCAGTGGACTGCCGGGTCGCGGGGCGTCGAGCTGTCGGACGAGGCGCTCCGGCTGCTCGGTCTGGATTCCGGACGCACGAGCCCGGTCACCTCGGCCGAGGCGCTGGCGTGCGTGAGCCCGCCGGACCGCGCCGCCGTCCGGCTGTTCGCCGGTCGGCTGCTGGGCGGGCGGCGATCGGCGGCCCTGGACTTCGACGTCGGGCCGGCGGACTCGAGCGCCCGCACCGTGCGGATCACCGCGGAGACGGTCGTCGATCCGGGCACCGGCCGCCTGCGCGCCGTGCGGGGCGTCCTCCAGGACGTCACGGAGTGGCACCGCACCGAGCAGGTCATGGCCGGGATGCGGGCCCGGCTCGCCGAGCAGCGGCGCCGGGCCGCCGCCGAACACCGCACGACGCGGACCCTGCAGACGGCCCTCATGGCCGCGCCGAGCGAGCCGGAGCCGTCCCGCTCCGGTCTGGACCACGCCGCACGCTACCTGCCCGCCGCGGACCGCCCCCGGGTGGGCGGCGACTGGTACGACCTCGCCGAGCTGCCGGACGACCGGGTCCTGCTCGCCGTGGGGGACGTCAGCGGCCACGGTCTCACCGCCGCGGTGGGCATGTCGGAACTGCGGCACGCCCTGCGTGGCCTCTGCTACACGGGCGAGGGCCCGGCCGGAATGCTCGGACGGCTCAACGCCATGCTCTGCCACCAGGGCAGCCACCGGATCGCCAGCGTGCTGTGCGGCCTGTTCGACCCCGCCGCCCGGGCGCTCACCTGGAGCGCGGCCGGGCACCTGCCACCGGCCGTGATGCGGGACGGCGCCGCTGCCCTCACCGAGGGGCCGACCGGCAGCGTCCTCGGAGCGCTGCCGGAGACCCGCTTCCGCGACACCGTGCTGCCACTGGGGCCCGGCGACACCGTGCTGCTCTGGACGGACGGCCTGCTGAACCGCCGCGGAGGCACCGGCCGTCCGGACCACCTCCTGCGCGCGGCCGAGGAATGCGCCGCATCCGATCTGGCGGACTGCCTCGACCACATCGCCACCCGCCTCGGCGGGCCCAACCCCGCCGACGACAGCTGCCTGCTCGCCGTACGGCTGCGCCCCGGGCGTTAGGCGGCGCCCGTACGGGGAAGCCGCACCGGCGGATCGGGGGACGGCCCTGCGAGGGAGGCGGGCACGATGGACCGACGGGGAGCAGGCGTACGGCGGTGCGGCTGTACCGAGGGCTGTTGGAGCGGACGATGAGCGGCCTGTTCGGCCCGCGCGGGCCGCTGTCGGAGGCGGTCCTGGGCCTGGTGACGGCCGGACCGCCCGGCGCCGGACGGCTGCTCGCACCGCCCGGCCCCTTCACCGATCCGTGGGGCGAGGACCACCAGCTCGCGCTGTACCTCTGCTACGAACTCCACGACCGGGGCCTGCCGGGTGTCCACCCTGGCTGGGAGTGGGAGCCCGAACTGCTGGCCCTGCGGCGCGCGTTGGAGCGCTCCTTCCTTGCCGCGGTGCGCGCCGAGGCGGAGCCCGTGCGGCCGCTGTCCGACGCGCTGGGGCGGCTGTTGGTGGAGCCGTCCGAGGGCACCGGTCCCTCGCACTTCCTGTTGGCCGAGGGCGAGCGCCGGCACGCCCGCGAGTACCTGGTGCACCGCTCGGTCTACCACCTCAAGGAAGCCGACCCGCAGGTGTGGGTGCTGCCGAGGATCCATGGGCCCGCGCAGGCGGTGCTGATGGCGATCGCGTACGACGAGTACGGCGCCGGGCGCCCGGAGCGGGCCCATGCCCTGCTGTTCGCCCGGATGATGGCTGCTTTCGGCCTCGATCCCGGCTACGGGCACTACCTGGACCTGGTTCCCGCGCCGTCCCTGGCTGCGGTCAACCTGATGATGCTCTTCGGCCTGCACCGGGCGCTGCGCGGCGCGGCCGTCGGGCAGTTCGCCACGATCGAGGTCACCTCCTCACCAGGAGCCGCCCGCCTGGCCGACGCGCTGGAGCGGCTGGGCGGCGGGCCCGACGGCACCCTGTTCTACCGCGAACACGTCGAGGCGGACGCCGTCCACGAGCAACTGGTCCGCCGCGGAGTCATCGAGGAACTGGTCGCCGCTGAGCCGGAGTTGGAGCCGGACATCGCCTTCGGCGTGGCCGCCGCCGAGGTGGTGGACGGCCGCTTCGCCGACCACCTGCTCGGCCACTGGCGGGCCGGACGCACGTCCCTGCGCTCACCCCTGCCGGACGGCCGTCCCTGAGTCGCCGCCCGGACGGCCGCGCCGCCGGTGGCTGGTGTCGCAGAACGGGTAGCGACGGCTGCGGCGGCAGGCGCACAGCGCCACCACCGGGCGTTCGCAGACCCGGACCGTGCCGTCCGGCAGAACGATCTCGACAGGACCCTCGATCAGCAGGGGACCGCCCGGGACGACGACGATCCGGGTCGCGGCCCGGTCAGCGTTCCCGGACACCGCGCACCACCACCAGCTCCTCCTCGCGCTCGCCCGGCGCGATCAGCCGCAAGCGTTCGAACAGCGTGGCACGCGCCGTCATCACCGGCCCGAAGGCCTGCCGTCTGCGGGCCACCACCGTCGTTCGCAGTCCGGCGGCACGCAGCGTCGTGAGTGTGGCCGGCACGTTCGCGAGCGAGGACTGCACGACAAGCAGCACGCCGCCGCGGGCCAGCAGGCGAGGGGCCGTCCGGCAGATCCGGTCCAGGAGCAGCCGCCCGTCCGGTCCGCCGTCCCAGGCCAGTGCGGCGCCGCAGCCCGGCGCGCTCGTGCCGGTCCCGGCCGGGACGTACGGCGGATTGGCGGTGATCAGGTCGAAGCGCTGCCCGGCCACCGGAGCCAGCAGGTCGCCCCGGCGCAGCCGGATCCGGCGGTGGTGGAGCCTGGCGTTGAGCCAGGCCGTGGCGACCGCTCGGGCGGACAGGTCCACCGCCGTGACCTGTGCCCCCTTCCCCGAGGCCGCGAGCGCGACGGCGCCCGTCCCGGTGCAGAGGTCCAGCACGCGGCTGGAGGCGTGCAGCGGCTCGCGGCACACACAGGAGACCAGCAAGTGGGTGTCGCCCTGCGGCGCGTACACGCCCGGCGGTCTGATCAGCAGCATGCCGGGCGGCTGCCCCGTGTGGCGCCCTCCACACCCGTCAGGCCCGTCACACCCGTCAGGCCCGGGCGGGCAGCCCGGGTAGATTCCGCGGTCACACCTCGAGGACAGGTACCGCACGTACACGTGTCCAGCGGGGACGGCCGCCACCCGGATCCCGGTGCCGTACGGGTGCTCCGGGACGGCGTGATCGGCCGGTGGGACGACGGCGGTCATGCCTCCTCCTGCGGTGCTCCCGGGCGGCTGCCCGCGCCCGCGGAGGCGGGACGCGTGCCGGGGACGGCCGGTCAGCCGGCCCCGGGCAGCCGCACCTCCAGGTGCCCCGAGAGCACCCGGGTCTCGAACACCGGTTGCGGCGCCGTGGCCGGTCCCTGCACCACCTCGCCGTCCCGCAGCCGGAACTCGCTGCCGTGCCACGGGCAGCGCAGGCAGCCGTCGGCCACCGTCCCCTCGGAGAGCGGACCGGACAGGTGGGCGCAGCGCTCCGCGAGCACATGGCAGCGCTCCCCGTCCCGGACCACGACGACGGCCAGTTCGCCCGCCATCCTGCGGGTGGGCTCCCCGACCGGGAAGTTCTCGACCGGGCCGAGCCCGACCCAGTCCGCCGGTGCCAACCGGGGCACCGCGGCCGCGCGGTCGGGGCCGGCGGCCTGCCGGTAGGACAGGTGCCCACCGAGCGCCGCCCCCGCCGAGACGGCGGCCAGCCCGGCCAGGCCGAGCACCCGGCCGCGGACACGGCGCCCTCGGCTGCGGGCCAGCAGCGAACCGGCGTACAGCAGCACACCGGTGATGTTGGCGGTGGCGTGGACCAGGCCGGTGCGGCGGCGGGGCGGGTCGAGCCGGGCCCAGTCCACCCAGCCGGCGAGCGCGGCGGGCCCGGCGGTCAGCAGTCCTGCCGCCACCAGGACGTCGGCCGACCGGCGCCCGCCCGGGGTGAAGTCCAGCAGACCCGCCGACATCCAGCAGCCGAGCGGCAGCTGGACGAGAGCCGGGTGGAGGGGGTGGCCGAGCCACACGCCACGCAGCGCGTCGCGGTACGGCCCGAGCGGAAGGGATTCCACCGCGTCGGCGAGAGGCCCGGCCGGGATGTCCAGGATTTCCCAGTGCGCCGGTGCGTCCAGCGCGCCGCGCAGGCGCCGGGACCACGGGCGGGTGTGCAGAGATGTGGTGTCCATACCCGTCGGCTAGCCGGGCACCGGCCCCTCCAAACCCGGTTCCGGCCGTGTGTGACGAGCCGATCCGGGTAGACGCGCATCGATGGACGAGCCGTGGCGGCGACGGGGCCGTCAGGTCGCGGCCGGCCATCCTCCGGCACCTATACTGCGATGATCACGCTGCGACGCGATGTGACGTGGTGTGACCACCACGACAACCAGCCACCGCCCGAGGGCGGCGGGAGACGAAAGAAGAACGAGGCGCGGAGATGGCCGATCTGACGCGGATCGCGCAGATCATGGCCGAGGCCGTCAACGGCCCGGGCCGACCGTCCCTGCCCGAACGGCTCTGCCTCGCCTGCGTCGAGGCCCTGACCGTGGAAGCCGCCGCGATCACGCTGATGGCCGACACCGGCCACCGCGCCGGCGTCTGGGCCAGCGACGGACGCGCCCGGCGGATGGAGGAGCGGCAGTTCAGCCTGGGCGAAGGCCCGGGCGTGGACGCTTTCCGCAGCCGGCGCCCGGTGTCGGTCGCCGATCTCCTGTCGCCCGCCGAGATGCGCTGGCCGGTGCTGACGGTCGACCTCGCCTCGGCCGCTCCCGTCCACCACGGGCTGCGCAGCGTCTACGTTTCACCGCTCCACCTCGGAACCTCCAGCATCGGCGTCCTGAGCCTCTACCGTTCCGATCCGGGTGTCCCCGGCACCGAGGAGGTCGCCGACATCCAGGTCGCCGCGACCACCGTGACCCTCGCGATCGTCGGCTCGTTCATGGGGCCGTCCGGCGACGTACCGGCTCAACCCTGGCTGGACGATCCGCCGCTCAACGGCGTGGAGGTGGACCAGGCGGTCGGCATGATCATGGTGCAACTGAGCGTGTCCGCCACGGAGGCCCTGGACCGGCTGCGCGCCCACGCCTTCGCGCAGGACCAGGAGATCGACCAGGTCGCGCGTGACGTGGTGCGGCGGCGGCTGCGCTTCACGGAGGAGGACCGATGACGGATGACCGAGGGCAGGGGGCGGGCGTAGCCTGGCCTCGAGGGGACATGGAGGCTGCCATGACGCGCGAGGCCCGCGTGAACGAGGCGTTCGCCGGGCTCACCGAGACACTGATCGGACCGGGCTACGACACCGTCGAGTTCCTGCACCGGCTCACCGAGGTCTGCACGGGACTCAGCGGGACGGCGGGCTGCGGTCTCGTCGTGGCGGACCGCCGCGGCAACCTGCGCGACATCGCCTACTCCGGCGACCGGGTCCGCCACCTGGCAGCGCTGCAGATCGCGATCGGCGAGGGGCCCTGCCTGGACTGCCACCGCACCGGCGAGCCCGTCGTCGAACGGGATCTCGGCCAAGCGCAGGATCGCTGGCCCCGGTTCGTCCCTCAGGCGCTCGCCCTCGGCTTCCGTTCGGTGCGCGCGGTACCACTGCGCCTGGACGGCCGGACCGTGGGCGCGCTGAACGTCTTCGACGTCCGTACCGGGGTCGAGCCGGGCCAGGACGGCCCGGACATCGTCCAGCCGCTCGCCGACCTCGCCGTGATCGCCCTGCTCCAGCGCAAGCACGGACGGGAGCAGACCGCCGCGGAGGAGATCAGCACCGCGCTGGTGGACCGGACCGCCATCGAACGGGCGAAGGGCGTGCTCGCCGAGGCCGGCGGGCTGGACATGGACACCGCCTTCGAGGTGCTCCGCTCACACGCCCGCCGCTCCGGCACCGGCGTGGCCGACGTGGCCCGCTCCCTGGTGGAGGGAGCCCTGGAGCCGGTCACCGTGCTGGCGGGCTGACCGCCCGGACGTCCGGCCCGCGCTCCTGATCGTCTTGCCGGCCCTGGCCGTCTCGGCCATGCTGGTCGAAATGATCACCGTTCTGGCCTGGTCACGAAGCCCCCGGTTCCCACTACTCGTGTACAAGGAGCCAGGTGGGGAGGACAATTCAGCCAGAGGGTGGGGAGAAGGAGGCCTGTCATGAGAAGCCTCAATCGCCGCTATGCGGTGACCCTACCCGGCCCGATCGGCGGGCACGCTCCGCTGTCCGTCGTCGTCGTTCACGCGACCGACGCCGTGGGGCCCGGTGGAGGCCTTGTCTGGGAGAACGTGGACGGCGACCTCCGGGTCGAGATCTTCGGCGAGGTGGCCAACGTCCTCACCGCTCCCGCGGGCGGCAGCCGGCACCCCTGCCTGCAGGCAGTGCCACTGCCGTGACGGATGTCAACCGTCGGTCGCCGCCATCGCCTCGCGGACGGTGACGAGACAGGGATCGCAGTACCGGTCCGGCAACGCCGGGCCGGTACCGTCGGTCGGGGGCACGACACGCTGGGACGGTTCGAGGAACCGCCCGCACAGGGACGCCGTCGCGTCGTCCTTCGCCACCACGTGCCACACCACGGCGGGCGGGGAGACCGCCGGGTCGTGCTCGGCCCACATCTCGTACACGGCACAACCTCCGGATCGCTGGGGACTCGGTCACTCCATGCAACCCCGGGGCGTCCCGATCGGCCACCGGGCCGGGCCCGGTGGGATGGTTACGCCCACGCTGAGCGGGCAGACGCGCGGTCGGCCGGGAAAGCGCCCGGCCGCAACCCGCGAGGAGGCCCCGGATGAGCATGGTGAAGGAATCGGTCGACGTCGGTGTGCCGCTGCACACCGCCTACAACCAGTGGACGCAGTTCGAGGAGTTCCCGCGCTTCATGGAGGGCGTCGATTCGGTGACCCAGCTGGACGACCGCCACAACCACTGGCGCACCAGCATCGGCGGGGTCACCCGGGAGTTCGACACCGAGATCGTCGACCAGCTGCCTGACGAGCGCATCGCCTGGCGGACCACGGACGGCGACGTCGAGCAGAAGGGCGTCGTGACCTTCCAGCGTCTCGACGACCGGCACACCCGCGTCAACATGGCCATCGACTTCCGGCCCGAGGGCATGGCCGAGAAGGCCGGCGACATGCTGGGCATGGTCGACCGGAGGGTGAAGGGGGATCTGAAGCGCTTCAAGGAGTTCATCGAGCAGCGCGGCCGGGAGGAGGGCGGCTGGCGGGGCCGGATCAGCCCCGGCTGAGCCCGCCTCCGGGCAGGCCCGCCCACGGCCCCGGTCCTGGTCCTCAGGGCCGGGGCCGCGTTCGCTCCGGCCCGGTTGACCCCGGTCGCATGGGGTAGACGCGCGGCATGGAGGACATCGGACCCCCGTCGGACGACCGGTTCGGCTTCGACGCCGAAACGCTCGATCTGTGCGACCACTGCGGCCAGGCCGTCGTCGGCGCGGACCTGCTCAGCGCGCTCGTGCCGGACTCCTCCGCCCTGCACGCCACCGACCCGGACCTGGACGGCAAACGCGTGCTCACGGCCTGTTCCGTCGACCACCTGGCCGCGCTGATCGAGGAGTACCGCCGCCGGCCCTTCGTCCCCGAGGAACAGTGGGCCGCCAAGGTCTGCCGAGCACTCGCCGGCCACGACGAGCCCGTCCCGCTCAGCACGGTCGCCCAGCTGTGCGGCCTCTCCGAGCGCCAGGCCCAGCAGGGTGTCGAGTGGCACAACGCCCGCGCCCGCGAGTGGCGGGCACGCTACGGCCCAGGGCGGGAACTGATCGGAAGAACGAACCCGCGCCGAGCGGGGCTACCCGGCCACGGCGGCGCGCCGTCCTCGCCGCGCACGGGGCCGAACCGGCCGAGCAGGTTCTCCCAGTAGAACGTCGCACGTAGGAACGTGGTCGGCACCCCGGCGTCGGTGAAGTAGCGATCGGCCTCGGACTTGGCATCGAAGTGCGGCACCTTGTAGCGGCCCTGGAGGGTGGGCATCCGGTCGTCGTCGAGCGGGATGCACTCGCGCGTGTCCTCCAGGGTCGACCAGACCGCGTGCTGGATGCCCGCGTGCTCGGCCGCCAACGCCAGCGCAGCAGCCTGGGCCTTCTCCCGCTCGGCCGACATGTGCTCCCAGAAGTTCGTCACGAGGTAGGCGCCGTAGGCCCCGTCGAGCGCCCGCTCCAGGCTCGGCGGGTCGTCCATGTCGGCCTGGACCACCTCGGCGCCACTCTGCTGGAGCGCCCGTGCGGCGGGCGACTCCGGGTGACGGGTGACCGCGCGGACCGTCAGCCCGGCCTCCGGCTCGGTGAGGATCGCCCCGGCCAGGGCACCGCCCTGACGACCGGTGGCGCCGAACACGGTGATGGTTCTGGACTCTGCCACGGTTCTTCCCTCACGGTGCGGCGGGGGGCTCCGGCTCGTCCCGATCGTCCTCGTCACGACCCGCAGCCTGCGCATCGGCGAGCGACGGGCCGGCGTGCGGCGGTGGGCGTTCTCCGTCCTGGGGGGTCGGGGCGGCCGCGCGTTCTGGTGCCGAGACGGCGGGAGTCAAAGGTGCAGCAGCAGATCGGCGGCCTGCGCCGGGCCGTCCGCGGCGCGGCAGCTCGTCAGGGTGCAGGGCGGGCACGGCCCGCTTGCCGGTCGTGCGGCCTCGGGGACCCGGATCGCGTGGACACCGGCCGCCAGGGCGGCGGCGATCACGGCGTCGCTGCAGCCGATCACCGTGACCCGGGCGGGCGGCAGGCCGAGTGCCCGGCAGGCGGCCGTGAGCAGGGCGGGGGCGGGCATGCGGCAGAGGCAGCCGTCGTGCGATCCATGCGGGCAGACCGCCCATACGTCGAACGGCCCCAGCAGTGCCTCGGCCCGGGCCTGGACGGCTTCGACCTGCCCACGCCCGATCAGACCGCGCGCGACGCCCGGCTGGTTGCTCACCACGCCGAGGGCGAAGCCGGCCCCGCGCAACGCCGCGAGGGCGGCCCGGATCCCCGCCATCGGGTGGACCATGGCGGGATCGCCGTTGCAGGAGACGTCCTGGATGAGTGTGCCGTCGCGGCCGAACAGCACGGCACCTGCCGGGCCGTCAGCCGCGACGCAGTCGGGACAGGCGAACAGCCACGGTCCGGACCGGTCCGTGCTGTCGCCGGACGGGCGGGGCTGCGGAACGGTCGGTACGGGATCTCCGAGGTATGCCATACTCCTGCGGGTTGCCGCCGTGCGGAGCGCCAAACGGCCGACGGGCCGGCAGGCCGCCGCTCATGGCGAGTCCCGGCGCAACGAGGTGTCGTGCCCGGTGAGGTGGTCCCGGACCGCGGCGATGGCCCCGGTACCGGGCGGAAGCTCCCAGACCGGCTCTCCCGGCCTCGGCGGCCGGGCCTGGCGCAGGCGCCGGGAGCACCGCCGCAGCTCCTCCGGCGCGACACGGGCGCGCAGCGCGGGAAAGAGCCGCTCCTCCTCACCGCGCAGATGGGCGCGGAGCACGACCAGCAGCGCGGCGGCCGAGCGGCCGCGATCGAGGGAGGCCAGCCGCGTGTCCGTCGCACGGTCGAGCAGCCGGCGGATCGTGGCGTGGGTGCGGGCGGCGGCGTCCGCGAGAGCACCGCCGGACGGGAGGCACCGGCGAACCAGCGGATACAGGTGGTCCTCCTCGGCGGCGAGATGGGCGTCTAGCAGCAGGCGCAGGGAAGTCAGCAGCCGCAGCTCCTCGTCGGGGGAGGGTCCGCCGTGAGCGCGGGCGCAGTCGAGCCGTCGCATCAGGGCCTCCATGGTCCTGTGCTCGGCGCGAAGCGCGCTCGGGAACCCTTCCGCGCCGTTCATGGCCATCTCCGTCCGAAGGTGCGTGGGGGACCGGCGAGGGGTGCGCCTGCCCGGTTCGCGCCCCGGATAACGCACCGACGGCAGTCGACCGGTCGGCGGCGGGATCAGGCGGCCACGACGCGCAAGGAGTCCAGGGTCTCGTCCGCGGCGTCCGGGACGACCATCCCGGCGGCTACGCCCGAACGCAGGTAGTCGACCACCGCGCGGTCCAGCCGCTCGCCGGGCAGGGCGACCGGTACACCCGGCGGGTAGGGCGTCAGTACCTCGGCGGCGATCCGTCCGGCCGCCTGCGTCACGGGCACCGCCTCGGTGGCGCCGAAGAAGGCCTCGCGCGGCGACAGCACCTGGTCCAGCCGCAGCTCGGCCGGGTCGGGGACGTCGATCTCGGCTGCGGGCCGGAGCTCGCCGACGTGGTCGACGAGGTCGCGGAGCGCGGCGACGAGGGCGCCGACCGTGTGGCGGTCGTCGGCGTGGCTGAGCTGCGCGCTGATCCGCCGGTGGTCGGCGAGGTGGAGGTTCATCCGGTGATGGGCCAGCAGCCAGTCGGCCGCCTGGTAACCGTCGGTGCCCAGTGCCGCCACGTCCATGACCAGCTGGAGCGGGTCGAAGTCCGCTGCCCGGTGCAGCGCGCAGAACTCGGACCGGCCGTAGAGCCGCAGTCCCGGGATCAGCGCGATCCGTTGCCGGGTCGTGCCGGCCAGCCGCAGGGCGTGGTCGTACAGCTCGCGGCCGTGCTCGACCATCTGGCGCCGCCAGCCGTCCAGTGCGGCGTACACCAGCACGGAGGGGCTGGTGGTGCCGAGCAGGTCGGCCCGCGCCTTGAGCTCGGCGGGATCGACGAGATCGCCCTGCAGGTGGTACACCGAGCTCTGTTCCAGCCCGGCGCCCATCTTGTGCACCGAGGTCACACAGAGGTCCGCTCCCACGTCCATCGCCCAGGCCGGCAGGCGCGGATGGAACGGCAGGTGGGCACCCCAGGCCTCGTCCACGATCAGCGGCAGGCCGCGGTCGTGGCAGACCTGGACGGTACCGGCGAGGTCCGCGCAGCCGCCGTAGGGGGTCGGGCTGGTGATGAGGGCTCCGGTCGCCTCGGGATGCTCGGCGAGGGCCTTGGCGTACGCCCGCGCCGACGGAGGGTGGGCGAAGTGCAGCCGAGGGTCCCACTCCGGGTCCACTCAGACGGGGTGCACTCCCGAGAGGACGAGCCCGGAGGCGACCGACTTGTGCACGTCGCGGCCGATGAGCAGCCGCTCCCCGGGCCCGGCCACGGCGAGCATGGCGGCCTTGACGGAGAGCGAACTGCCGCAGGTGGAGAAGAAGGTGAGGTCCGCGTGGACGGCATCGGCCATCAGCTCCTCGGCCTGCTGGAGCACCTGGTTGGTCGAGCGCCGGTCGTCGAGCCCGGCGGTCGCGAGGACGTCGGCCCGGAACAGGGCGTCGCCGAGGACGGCCCGGACGCGTGGATCGGCGCCCCGGCCCTGCTTGTGGCCGGGCGGCGTGAACGACAGCCGGCCCTCCTCGTGGTAGGCGCCGAGGGCGTCGAGGACGGGTGCGCGTGAGTGGTCCATGACTCGGCGGCTGCCCGGGCGCAGGGCCGGGAAACTCAGTCGGTGGAGTCCCGGCCCGGGGTGAACCGCGCGCGGTAGCGCCGTGCGGCCTCGTCGAGGACCTCGGGAGCGAGCCAGGCGAGTGGCAGCGGGTCGGCGATCAGCGGCTCGTGGTCCGGTCCGACGCCGACCACCCGGCCGGTCAGCACCCACGGCCGCCGGTCGGGCAACTCGCTGCCAGATCCGCGTACTTCACGACCCGCCGGGCCACCCAGTCGGCGGCCGGGCGGGGCCACCAGGGCTCCGGCCGCAGGGACGTCACGGACAGGCCGGGCAGCCGGACGTCGGCCTCGTAGTCCCGGCTGCCGGCCCGGTCCGCCCGGGGTCCCTTCGAGTACCGCAGGTAGACGTCGAGGTCTCCGGTCGCGAGCGCGGTCAGCAGGGCCAGGTCGTCGATCAGGCCCATTCCGCCGTCGCCGGTCCCTCCGGCGGTCGCATCGCGCATCGCCCGTCCAGCCTCGGTGACGTTGGCGGTCCCGGTGGTCGTTCCGGAACCGGGACGTACCGGGCGGATGCCCGGAACCGGCGGCGCCAGTCCTGCCGAGGGCCGTGGCCCGGCGTTTGGCCGGGGGCCGCCCGGGGACACGCCCGGTCGGGCGGGGAAGCCGTCGACCAAAGGAGACGAGTGATGTCGAACGATGCCATCGTCCTGCTGCGGGAGGACCACAAGGAAGTCCGCCGCCTGTTCCGCGAGTACCGGGGGCTCGCAGGGGGTGACGGGCGCGGCGGCGACCGAGCGCGGCGCGAGACGGTCGAGAAGATCGTGGAGGCGCTGACCGTCCACACCTACCTGGAGGACGAACTGGTCTACCCCCGCATCCGCCAGGAGGTGCCCGGCTTTGCCGCGGACATGGACCGCGCCAAGGAGGAGCACCACGTCGCCGACCTGCTCTGCGAGGAGCTGAGCCGGATGAGCCCCGACGACGAGGGCTACGACGCCAAGACCGCCGTCCTGATCGATGCCGTCGAGCGTCACATCGAGGAGGAGGAGGGCACCTGGTTCCCGAAGGTCCGGGCCGCGTTCGGCCGCAAGGAGCTCCGGGAGATGGGCGAGCGGATGCAGGCCGTGCGCGAGACCGCGCCGCGCCGTCCGCTCGGCGCCGGCATGCTGCACCGCATCGCCGACGCGTTGGAGGGCTGACCGCAGTCCGGAGGCCGGCGCCCCGTGGACCGGAAAGGAAGACGATCGTGCACGACGAAGACCTGCTCGACCAGCTCACCGCCGACCACCAGTCGGTGCTGCTCCACTTCAGCGAACTCAGCGGCCTGCCCAGCGGGGACCCGCAGCGTAAGGAACTGGCCGACCTCGTGGCCGACCAACTGGTCCGCCACGCGCGCGCCGAGGAGGAACACCTCTACCCGCTCGCCCGTGACCGGCTGGCCGACGGACCGGCGGTGGTGGCACGTGAACTCGCCGACCACCACGCGGTGGAGGCCCTCCTGGGCGAACTCCGTCATATCCGTGTCGGGTCGCCGCACTTCGACCGCCTGGTGGCCCGCCTGGCCGAGGAGGTCACCCGGCACGCCGGCGACGAGGAGGCCCGGCTCTTCCCGGCCGTACGCGCCGTGGCCACCGAGGGCGAACTGCGCGTCCTGGCCGCCCGCGCCCGCGAGACCAAGGAGCTCTCCTCCGGGCGTCCCCACCGCCAGCTCCCGAAGGCACGCCCGGCCGACCGCCTGCCGCCACCCGAGCGCTCGCTCGTCGAACGGTTGCGGGACTTCCTGACCCCGGGCGGACCGCACTGACACCGCGGTGCCCGCCGGCTGTTCGGCTCATGACCGGCGCTCAGAATGCCCTCCACCCATGACGTCGGCCGCCCGATCGGCGTGGCGGAGCAGCGCGTCCACGGCTGCCGGAGCCGCGGTGGGCGTCGCCGGATGTCGGCCGGTCGAGGGTCGTGCAGCGTGGCAGCCCGGCGGGCGGGCCGGCCACCGCTAGGGTCGCGATTGGCGTGCGAGGGCTTGTGATCCGCTCGGGAGGGCGACGTGCCGGAGCCGTCTTCGGGGGTGCGTCATCGGCTCCGTCGCGGAGGTTCCATGAGTGTTTCGACCGCCGCGTCGCGGCGTGCCCAGGTCCGGCTCCACCAGGGCAGCACGGTGCTGCGATGGCTGTTCACCACGGACCACAAGGTGATCGGGAACCTCTATCTGGCGACGGCGTTCGGCTTCTTCCTGTTCGGGGGCGTGCTGGCGCTGTTGATGCGCGCTCAGCTGCTGGGTCCCGACACGGGCTTCCTGTCGAACCACCAGTACAACCAGATGTTCACCATGCACGGCACGATCATGCTGCTGCTGTTCGCCACCCCGACGTTCGCCGGGTTCGCCAACGCGATCATGCCGTTGCAGATCGGGGCGCCCGACGTCGCCTTCCCCCGCCTGAACGCCTTCACCTACTGGGCCTTCCTGCTGGGCGGGCTGCTGGTCGTGAGCGGCTTCCTCACGTCGTACGGGGCGCCCGCGTTCGGCTGGTTCGCGTACGCGCCGCTGAACGGACCGGTGTTCTCGCCAGGGGCGGGCGGCGACCTGTGGTCGTTCGGCCTGGTGGTGGCGGGTATCGGCACGATCCTGGGCTCCGTCAACTTCGTCACCACCATCACCTGTCTCCGGGCACCCGGCATGACCCTGTTCCGGATGCCGATCTTCACCTGGAACGTGCTGTTCACGTCGATCATGGTGCTGCTGGCCTTCCCGGTACTCACGGCGGCGCTGCTGTGCCTGGAAGCGGACCGGAAGTTCGGCGCACACGCCTTCGACGCGGCGAACGGCGGGGCGATCCTCTGGCAGCACCTCTTCTGGTTCTTCGGCCATCCTGAGGTCTACATCGTCGCGATCCCGTTCTTCGGCATCGTCAGCGAGATCATCCCCGTGTTCAGCCGCAAGCCGTTGTTCGGCTACTACGGGATGATCGGCGCGACGATCGCCATCACGGCCCTGTCCATGTCGGTGTGGGCGCATCACATGTTCGTCACCGGGCAGGTGCTGCTGCCGTTCTTCTCGATGATGTCGTTCCTCATCGCGGTGCCCACCGGGGTGAAGTTCTTCAACTGGATCGGCACGATGTGGAACGGCTCGCTGTCCTTCGACACACCGATGCTGTGGTCGATCGGGTTCCTGGTGACCTTTCTGTTCGGCGGGCTCAGCGGGGTGCTGCTGGCCGCGCCGCCGATCGACTTCCACGTCACCGACAGCTACTTCGTGGTGGCCCACCTCCACTACGTCCTGTTCGGGACGGTCGTGTTCGCCACCTTCGGCGGCTTCTACTTCTGGTGGCCGAAGCTGACCGGGAAGATGCTCGACGAGCGGCTCGGCAAGGTGCACTTCTGGATCCTGTTCGTGGGATTCCAGGCCACCTTCCTGGTGATGCACTGGCTGGGGGCCCAGGGGATGCCGCGCCGCTACGCGACGTACCTGGACGTGGACGGATTCACGGCCCTCAACGTGCTCGCCTCGGCCGGGGCGTTCCTGCTGGGGATCTCCAACCTGCCGTTCTTCTACAACGTCTGGACCACCACCCGGCACGGCACCCGGATCACGGAGGACGATCCGTGGGGCTGGGGCCGGTCGCTCGAATGGGCCACGTCCAGCCCTCCGCCGCACCACAACTTCCGTGTGCTGCCCCGGATCCGTTCCGAGTCGCCGGCGTTCGACCTGCACCACCCGGAGGTGGCTCCCGCCGAGTCCCGGGGAAGCGCCGCCGACGTGCCGCCCGGCGGCCCGGGCGAGCGGGGAAGTGCGCGATGAAGGCCGAGGGGTGGCTGTTCGGCATCATGACGGTGTTCTTCGCGAGCACGGGACTCGTGTACGGACTCTGGGCCCGGGACCCCGCCGGAAAGGCGATCCTGACCGTGGCGTTCCTGATGTCGGGGCTGATCGCCCTGTTCTGGTTCGTCCAGCATCACCGGCGGGGCGGCGGGCGGGCTCAGGACCGGAAGGAGGCCGAGATCGCGGAGACCGCGGGGCCGGTGGGATTCTTCCCGGCCCGCAGCGGATACCCGGTGCTCGTGGCGGTGGGTGTGACGATCTTCGCGCTCGGCCTGGTGTTCGCCCGGTGGCTGATCGTCCTCGGCGGCCTGGTGCTCGCACTGGCGGTGTTCGGCTTCATCTTCCAGTACCGCGACGACGGCGACGCATGATCCTGCGGACCAGACGACGGACCGGGCCGGTCGTGGTCGGCCGAGGAGGTCGCTCTGCCGGAGTGCGGGGGTGGGCCGGGGCGGTGAGGACGCCCGCGACGCGCTCCAGCTCCCGTTCGGTGGCGGGTAGTTCGACCCGGTCACCGTAGAACCAGGAGCTCACGGCGGCCCGCACCCGCTCCCGGCGCGGCGCCCCGTCCGGGGCCTGCTGGGGCACCGGCACCTCGCGTACGAGCATCACCACGCGCTCGTACTGCCGCACAGGGCGGTGGCGGCCGGTGAAGCCGCCGTCGGGGGACTGATCGATCCGGCCGGTCCGGTCGCCCTCCAGGAGGCGGGTGCGGTCCCTGGCCTGCAACGCCAGGCAGATCCGCCGGGCCAGCATGAACGACACGGGTGGCAGGACGATCAGTGCCGCCCGTAGCACCTCGGTGAGCGTGTTGACGGAGACACCGAAGGTGTACGCGATCACGTCGTTGCCGCCGGCGATCAGCAGCACCGCGTAGAAGGCGATCCCGGCGGCACCCAGCGCGGTGCGGGTGGGCTTGTTGCGCGGCCGGTCGCACAGGTGGTGCTCGCCCGGATCGGGATCGAGCCACCGTTCGGCGAAGGGGTAGGCGTACAGCACCGCGAACAGGAGACCGGGCACGACCAGCGACGGAACGAAGGCGCTCCACGACACCGTGTGCCCGAGCACACGGGTCTCCGCGGCCGGCATCAGCCGCAGGGCGCCCTCGATGAAGCCGATGTACCAGTCGGGCTGGGCGCCGGCCCCGGCGACGTCGGGCCGGTAGGAGCCGTATCGCCAGATCGGGTTGATCTCCGCGAGGAAGGCCGACAGCGCCATGATGCCGCTCAGCGTGAACAGCAGGCCCAGCGTGCGGGTCATGAACTGCGGGAAGAAGGGCATGCCCACAACGTTCCGGTTGGTGCGGCCGGGTGCTGCCCACTGCGTGTGCTTCAGGACGACCACGAGCGTCAGGTGGGCCCCGATCAGGGCCAGCAGCAGGCCGGGCACCAGCAGGATGTGCAGGCTGAACAGCCGAGGGACGATCGTGTGCCCGGGGAACTCGCCGCCGAAGGCGAAGAAGGTGAGATAGGAGCCGACCAGCGGCACCGAGAGCAGTACTCCCTCGGCGATCCTCAGCCCGGTGCCCGAGAGGGTGTCGTCGGGCAGCGAGTAGCCGGAGAAACCTTCGAGCAGCGCGAGGTTGAACAGCGTCACGCCGATGACCCAGTTGAGCTCCCGCGGGCGGCGGAAGGCCCCGGTGAAGAACACCCGCAGCAGGTGCACGCCGATCGCCGAGACGAACAGCAGCGCCGACCAGTGGTGGACCTGACGGATCAGCAGGCCGCCGCGCACGTCGAAGCTGATGCGCAGGGTCGACGCGTACGCCTCCGACAGGCTCACGCCGCGCAACGGCAGGTAGGAGCCGTCGTAGACGATCTCGCGCATGCTCGGATCGAAGAAGAACGTGAGGTAGACGCCGGTCAGCAACAGGACGACGAAGCTGTACAGCGCCAGTTCGCCCAGAAGGAACGACCAGTGGTCCGGGAACACCTTGCGCAACAGTTCCCGGCCCCCCTCCATGACCGGCAGCCGCCCGTCCAGACTGATCGCGGCGCGTTCACCGGCCGACGGCTTCCGCCCGCTCATCGGTTCCGGCCTTCCGCCCGCGTGACGACCTGCCGGTCGGCCCGTGTCGTACGGACGGTGCTGCGCAGGGCCCCTGCCCTGCGCAGAGAACCGGATGGGCGGATGACGCGGCCACGAGGCGAAACCTTGGTTACCTCCACGCCAGGCAACCTAGTGCGGCCACCCCCGTGCAGGGCGGCCGAGCAATGCCGGTTGCTCCTTCACGCGGCGGCAGAACACTCCAACGGCGGAACGTGCAGGGCCGTTCCGTCACCGGCCGGGCGCTACCCGACGACGCCGGGGCCGGTCACAGCCGGCCCCGGCAAGGGATGTGGGTGGTGGTCACCACCGGTACCACCGCCGACGGCCGCCGGCGCCGCCCGCGGTGAAGACGAAGCCGAGGACCCAGACCACCAGGACGGCCAGCGCGATCCACCACAGGACGTGCACGGCGAATCCGGCGCCGCCCAGGATGAGGGCCAGCAGCAGGATGAGGACGAGTAGCAGCATGGGAATCGACCCTCTCATGCGGGTAAACGGGACGTTCGGACACTGCGTGTGCCCGGCTCCGGCGGTTCCATGCGGGCTATCGGGAATCGATGTCGCGAATCTGCTTTCGTGTATTTCCTGACTCCTTCGACGAATCCGGCGCCCTATCCTGGACGGGTGGAAGAGCAGCCGTTGGCCGGGCATCAGTGGACGTTCCTGACCAACCACGCACGCGTCCTGGTGCAGATCGCCCGGGACCCGGGGATCAGGGTGCGCGACATCGCCGCCCGTTGCCTGCTGACCGAGCGCGCCGTCCAGCGGATCATCGTCGATCTCGAAGAAGCGGGATACCTCACCCACCACCGGGTCGGCCGGGCCAACCAGTACCGCGTCATCGCCGCCAAGCAACTGCGCCACCCCGCCGACAGTGGCCCGACCCTGGCGGAGCTGCTGGCTGTCCTGCTGCGGCAACAGGTCGGCGCGAGCTCAGAACAGGATCTCGGCTGAAAGGTCTCGCCTCGTCGGCGAAGGGGCGGGTCCTGGGGCGTAGTCCGGATCACGTAGTCCGTCGCGAGCCAGTCCGTCGAGAGCCAGTCCGTCGAGAGCCTCCGCCACCCGCAACCGCGAGCGCGGGCCTGGTGGCGCTCAGCGGCCGGGCCCCGCAGCCGTCGGCAGGCGCTCGCCGCACTGGCTGCAGAACCGTGCGTCCGCCTCGCCCGCAAGCCGCCCGCAGCGGGCGCAGACCTGGCCGGGCGGAGCCGCCGCCTCGCTGCCCGCCGGTCCGACGGGAGCGGAGCGGATGGCAAGGCCGGGCCGCCGGCGGTGCACGGTGAGGTAGAGCAGACCGGTCGGACCCGCGGAGAGCGACCGTTGTGCACCGTGCGGCAGCCACGCCGTGCACCCCGGCGCCAGGTCCTGCGGAATGCTGTCCGTCTCCAGTCGGCCGCTCCCGCCGAGCACGTGGATGAGGACATCGAGGTCCGGCTCCACGTGCTCGGCGACCGCGGCGTTCGGCAGCAGGCGGATCACGTTCGCGTCCAGTTGCCGCCCCGCCTCCGCGAGCCTCCACAGCGCTCCGCTCCGGTCGGCGGGAGCCTCGCGGACCAGAGTCTCCAGGCGGGCGAGCACTCCTGGCCCCGAGGTGGGAGTCAGCACGGCCTCCTACAGGCGGACACGGCGGGATCGGCCCGTGGATTCTACGGAAGAGCGCACGGCGAGCCGGGTAGCCCGGTCGAATCGCGCCGCACCTCGTCCTCGCCCGTGTGCCCGTGCGCGCGGTCAGTCGGTGGCGAGAAGCCGGTCGAGCGCGGCGTCGACGTCGAGGTGGTCGGACTCCGACCCGGCGGGTACCAGCGCGAAGGAGTCCGAGAGGAAGGCGGTGACGGCATCCTCCGGGGCGCTGAGCACGGCCTCGCCGGTAGGCCCCCGCAGGGTGATGAGGACCTCGCCCTCGGACCCCGGGCAGACTTTCACGTCGCCACTGCCGGTGGGGACACAGCGGCCCTCGCGCAGCAGTTCGCGGCTGAAGTACCAGCACACCTGGGCATCGCGGCCCGTGCACTCGCACGGGGCCAGCGGAAACGCGAGGCATGCCGCGTACGGAAGGCTCGTGTCGAAGCGGAGTTCCGCATCGACCGGGACATCGGGCAGTGCACTGTCGGGGAACGTGACGGGCACCGGGCGGACAGCAGACATCTGCATCGAATCGCCCTCCTGCGATCCTGACGCGTCGACCCCGGGCGGGCCGACGTACCTGACCGCCGCCTACCCGTTGCCCCACCTGCCAGTCGGCAGGTCCGAAAATCTCCACAACTCCCTTGCATACCAGTTGCGTTGCTGCGGGAGCACCCGGTCTGCCGCAGAACGCTCCCGCTACCTGCCGCGCGGCTGGTTGAACCGCAGCATGTTCCCGGCCGGGTCGCGGAAGGCGCAGTCGCGTACGCCGTACGGCTGGTCCATCGGCTCCTGCAGGACCTCACCGCCCGCGGCGCGGATGCGCTCGAACGTCGCGTCGCAGTCGTCGGTCCGGAAGATGACCCCGCGCAGCATGCCCTTGGCCAGCAGTTCGGCGACCGCCTGCCGGTCGGCGTCCGAGGCGTTCGGGTCCGCGAGCGGGGGCTCCAGGACGATTTCCACGTCGGGCTGCGACGGCGAGCCGACGGTCACCCAGCGCATGCCCTCGAAGCCGACGTCGTTGCGCACCTCGAGGCCGAGCACGTCGCGGTAGAAGGCGAGCGCCTTGTCGTGGTCGTCGACGGCGATGAAGCACTGTGAAAGCGTGATGTCCATGCCCCTCACGCTACGGTTCGGGGCTGTCTTTCGCTTCTCCGTTCCTGACCGGCCGGGTGTGGATCTTGGCGATGCAGGCCGGGACGGCGGCGCCGTTCTCGTGGTCGCGGGCCCGGTACGCGCTCGGGGTCTCACCGACCAGCTCCGTGAACCGCGAGCTGAACGAGCCCAGCGACGTACAGCCGACCGCCATGCACACCTCCGTCACCGTCAGGTCGCCACGCCGCAGCAGTGCCTTGGCCCGCTCGATCCGGCGCGTCATGAGGTAGCTGTACGGCGTCTCGCCGTACGCGGCGCGGAAGCTGCGCGAGAAGTGGCCCGGCGACATGAGGGCGACCCGCGCCAGCGCCGGGACGTCCAGTGGCTGCGCGTAGTCGCGGTCCATCGTGTCACGGGCCTGGCGGAGCCGGACGAGGTCGGAGAGGGGCACACGAGGCACGTTACAAACCGTTCGGGTGGGTGCAGGAGGCCGGAACCGGGCCCTGCGCGGCAAGCTTCTCGGCGGCACGGCCGGCCGGGGTGTGGGGGTTCTGGTCGCTCTTGGTCATCGAGGGTGTCTCCCGGGTGCGCGTCCCCTGACTGTGCGGGGTTGCGCCATGGCCGACGTTACCGGGTCGCGAGCGTTTGGTGCCGCCCCAGGGGCGGCGCGCGTGGGGCGGCACGGGCAGCTACTCCGGGAGCGGATCCTCCAGAACCGGGATGCAGGGCGACAACAGCGGCTCCGGGTGCTCGCTCACCCGGCCGCGGACCATCCTGACGACGCGGACCTCGTTCCCGTGAGCGGGGTCTTCGTCGTCGCGCACATGCAGCAGGCCGTACGACCCCGGGGCCCGCTCGCCGACCTCCCGGAAGAAGTCGAGGATCTGATGATCGGGGTGATTCGGCTGACCCCCGAAGTGGATGAAGACCGCGCCGTTCATCCATCGCAGATCGAGGAGATGCGGGCTGTCGACCTCCCGGATCCGCCGCTCGATGCCCTCGGCGATCTGCCGGAGACGAGCATCCACGAGGTGGATGTCGTCGTCATCGTCGGCGGCACTCTCCAGGGCCCTGATCCATCCGTGGTATTCGAACACAACGCCGCAGCCTACCGGCTCGCTGCAGGCCTTTCCGCGTCGCTTCTTGACGATCCATCATCCGGGACCGTCTGCAACCGCACCGCGGCGGCGGGAAGTCCCGCCGCCGCGAATCGGATCACGCGAGTCGGATCAGAGGGTTCAGTCGGGGAGGCGGTCCAGGAGCCACTCGCCGAGTTCGGCGGTGACGGCGGTGTGCGCGGTGTTGGCGCCGGAGCAGACGAAGTCGTCGAGGTCGCTCTCGTCCGGGGCGAGGTCGTCGATGTTCGCGTAGAGGTCCTTGTTCTCGTCGAGGTCGCGGATGGAGACCGCGCTGACGGAGGGCACGAAGCAGACGTGCTCGTGGCGCAGGTCGACCTCGGCGCCGAACTTCTTCAGCATGTCGGCGAGGATGCCGTAGGAGCGCAGCATGCCGCCGGGGGCGGCGTCCAGCTCCGGGAAGCCGCTGGTGGTGATCGTCTTCTCGGCCTTGGGGAAGCGGCGCTTGAGTTCGGCGACGACCGCGTTGTTGCCCTGGGACTGGACGTAGAAGGTGGTGCCGGGGTAGATGCGGCGCACCTCCATCGTCATGGAGCCGGGCTCGATGCCGAGCCCGGTGCCGTCGCCGCGGCCGTTGGCGAGGCCGATCAGGCGCGGAATGCGCGGCCAGCCGCCGGCCTCCTCCAGCTTCTGCAGGAACGCGGTGCGCTCGGGGGCCACGCCGATCTGGCCCGTCTTCGGGTCGTAGTGGCGCCAGAGCATCTGCCGGGCGGCGGGGCTGTTCATCTGCCGGGCGAAGTCGTTCGGCAGCGGGATGAAGTGGGCGAACGCCTGCAGGCCGATCGGCACGACGGCGCCGCGGTGCGGGGTGTCGTAGGAGAAGTAGACGCGCGTGCGGTGGTCCATGCGCATCATCTCCAGCCGGGCGAGCGCATAGCGGGTGACCATGCCGCCCATGCTGAAGCCGCCGACCGTCAGCGGGGCGTCGCCGAACTGCTCGGCGAGGGTGCGCTGGATGGCGGCGATGGCGGCCTGCGCGTTGTCGAGGATGGAGGCGGAGCGCTCCTCGAAACCGAGCAGGATGACGTCGCGGCCGCGCCGGCGCAGCTCGCTCAGCAGCGGGAAGTCGCGGTCCAGGCCCGCGTACAGCCACTGCAGGTCGCTGCGGCCGAGGTTGAAGCCGTCGGCCATGATGACCGGGCGCGTGATGCCCTGGTTGCGCTCGCCGTAGAAGACGTGGGCGAAGCCGTTCGGCAGCTGCCACTGCTCGTCGGGCTCGGGTACCGGGTAGGGGAGCGGGGTGGGGGCGACGATGTCCAGGGGGCCGGCGAGGGTGAACGAGCCGACGCTCTGCTCCGCCTTCTCGGCCTGCTTGTCGTCCAGTTCGGACACGGGGGTCTCTCCTCTGGTGGGGATGCGCGCCCCCGGGCGGCCGGATGGTCCGTGCTCGCGCGGGCGGGCGCGGCGTATACGGGCATCATCGGCGAGCGGGCGCCGGGCGTGCGGTATCCACTCGAGCTGTTCGCTCCAACGGCGGACTGGTCGGCTTGCCGCTGATCGCACCGCCGGCCCCGGCCCGCGCCGCGTCGTCGACCGGGCGCCGGCAGGCAGGGCTCCTGCCCAGCCTGCTTGAGCACCGGCCGCGTCACGGAGTGGGCCGCTGTCATTCCCGTGGCCGGCCGCCCTTCCGCAGGAAAATCCCGGTGCGGGGTGGACGTTGTCGTGCCTAGACTCACCCGCAGACGCGCGCCGCCGCCCCGAGAGGGGGCCCCGGGCGCGCACCGTGACGCCGAAAGAGGAGAGGGAGGGCAAAGGCCATGGTCGTGCAGCGCATCGCCGTGCCCGTCTCTCCCGCGTCCCGGTACGAGGTGATCCTGGTGTCCCCGTCCTTGCGGTGCCCGCTGCGCGGCCGGCACCGCTGGAGTACGACGACCGCCTGACCACCGGTGCGGCGCACGGGCAAGCCGTGTCCCCGCACACACTTCTGACGTGTCGTCAGTGAATCGCGCGCCCCTTTTCGATCGCCGGATCATCTCCGAAAGGCATCTCGGGCCATGCGCACCGACACCACCAGCAGCACCATCGCCGCCGTCCGCAACCTCGGCATCCTCGCCCACGTCGACGCCGGCAAGACCACCGTCACCGAGCGGATCCTCTACCTCACCGGTGCCATCCACAAGCGCGGCGAGGTCCACGACGGCACCACCGTCACCGACTTCGACCCGCAGGAACGCGACCGCGGCATCACCATCTTCGCCGCTGCCGTCAGCTGCGCCTGGGCCGGGCACCGGGTCAATCTCATCGACACCCCCGGCCACGTCGACTTCGCCGACGAGGTCGAGCGCTCGCTGCGTGTGCTGGACGGCGCGATCGCGGTGTTCGACGCGGTCGCCGGCGTCGAGCCGCAGAGCGAGTCGGTGTGGCGGGCCGCCGAGCGCCACGGCGTGCCGAGGATCGCGTTCGTCAACAAGCTGGACCGCTCCGGCGCCGACCTGGATGCGGCGCTCGCCTCCATCCGCGAGCGCCTGCACCCGCATCCGCTGGCCGTGCAGCTGCCGATCGGTGCCGAGGGCGAGTTCGTCGGAGTCATCGACCTGCTGCGCCTGCGCGCCCTCACCTGGAGCGGCGGCGAGGAGGGCATGCGGGAGGGCCCGGTGCCCGTGCACCTGGCCGCTGAGGCCGCGGCGCGTCGGCGCGTTCTGGAGGAGGCGGTCGCCGAGCTGCACCCCGGCGCGCTTGAGGAGTTCTGTGCCGACGGGACGCTCAGCATCGCCACCCTCACCGCCGTCCTGCGGGAGCTGACCCTCAGCGGCGAGGCAGTGGTGGTGCTGTGCGGATCCGCCTACCGCAACCGCGGCATCGAACCGCTCCTGGACGCCGCCATCGCCTACCTGCCCTCCCCGCTGGACGTTCCGGCGGTCCGGGGCGCCGCAAGCCTGGCCGACGACACGCCGCAGCAGCGCGCCGCCGACCCCGAACAGCCCTTCACCGCCCTGGCGTTCAAGGTGAACGCCGCCCCCACCGGACGCCTCACCTACCTGCGCGTCTACGCCGGCCGACTGGAGAAAGGAGACACCGTGCTGGATGCCACCACCGGCCGCACCGAGCGCATCGCCCGCATCCTGCGCGTACAGGCCGACCGGCACAGCGAGTTGCGCCACGCCCTGGCCGGCGACATCGTCGCCGTGATCGGCCCCAAGGCCGCCCGCCCCGGCGCCACCCTGTGCGCACCCGCCGCCCCCATCCTGCTGGAGGCCCCGGTCAGCGCCGAACCGGTCGTCACCGTCGCCGTCGAGGCCCGTCGCGCTGCCGACACCGACAAGCTGGCCCAGGCCCTGGCCCGCCTGGCGGAGGAGGACCCCTCGCTCAGGCCCCGCACCGACCCCGAGACCGGGCAGCGCACGCTGTCGGGACTGGGGGAGCTGCACCTGGAGGTCGCGGTGGAGAAGATCCGCCGCGACCACGGGGTCGACACGGTGGTGGGCCGCCCGCAGGTCGCCCACCGCGAGCGCCTGGTGGAGGGCGTCTCCGGCTTCGTCCACCGGCATGTGAAACAGGAGGGCGGCGCGGGCCAGTTCGCGCACCTGGTGCTCGATGTCCAGCCCCTCGAAGACAGTTGTGAGGAGGATTTCGTGTTCACGTCCACCGTCACCGGCGGACGGGTGCCGCGCGAGTACGTGCAGGCCGTCGAGGAGGGATGCCGCGAGGCTCTTTCCACGGGCCCGCTCGGCGGCCATCCGGTCACCGGCGTGCGCGTGACCCTCACCGACGGGGCCACTCACTCCAAGGACTCCTCCGAGCTGGCCTTCCGCACCGCCGCACGCCAGGGTCTGCGTGAAGCGCTGCGCGCAGGCCGGCTCCAGCTCCTGGAGCCGCTTGCGCAGGTGACGGTGAGCGTGCCCGAGGATGCCCTGGGCACAGTGCTCGGCGACCTCGCGGCCCGCCGCGGCAGCGTCCAGGCCACCGCCATCGCGCAGGCCGCCGCCACGGTGACGGCCCTGGTGCCGCTGGCCGAGCTGTTCGGCTACGCGACCCGTTTGCGCTCGCGTACCCAGGGCCGCGGCACGTTCACCACCCGCCCGGCCGGCTACGCCCCTGCGCCTATGGTGTGACCCACCCGCCTGCCCCTGCCCGGCAACCCCGGCAGGGGCAGGCGCCGCCGCTGCGGGTCACAGCGCGCCCGCCTCCGCGGCAGCCCACGCCGACGGGTACAGCGGACGCCACCCCAGATCCCGCCGTGCCGCCGCCGTCGACATCTGACCCTCCCACGGGTCGAAGTCATCCTTCCCCGAACCCCTGGGGTGTGTGAGCCTGTTGAGGACGTGCAGGTCCCAGGCCGTCAGCGGCGCGTCATCGCATACGTTGTAGGTACGACCCTCGATCCCCGCCGTCGTCACAGCCCGCCACAGCGCCTGCGCCACGTCGGCGTGGTGGACGACCGCCAGACGCTGGTGAGCCGGCCACCGCCGGCCCCGTAGGCTGTGCGGGCCGTCAACCGGCGCACCAGGACAATCTTGAGACAGAAGCGGGCAGGCAGAGGTATGCAGTTCGACGAGCAGGCCGATCTCGACACCTCACAGGTGGAGGACCGGCGTGGGATCCCGGGCGGGAATCTCGCCATCGGCGGCGGGGCGGTGGGCCTGATCGTGGTGCTGGTCGCCGTCCTGCTGGGCGTGGACCCCAAGCTGCTGGGCCTGTCCTCCGGTGGTGGCACCAGTTCCTCCTCCAGCGGCGTGCACACCGCGGGCGAGGTGCAGTCGGCCTGTAAGACCGGCGCGGATGCGAACAAGCGCCAGGACTGCCGGATCGTGGCGGTCACCAACAGCCTGCAGGAGTTCTGGCGTGCCGAACTGCCCAAGCGGAGCATCGCCTACAAGCCCGCGGACACGGTGCTGTTCACCGGCCGGGTCAACACCGCCTGCGGCCTGGCGACCTCCGCGGTGGGCCCGTTCTACTGCTCGGGCGACCTGAAGGCCTACTTCGACCTCGGTTTCTTCGACGAGCTGTCGACCCGCTCCGGCGCCAAGGGCGGCCCGTTCGCCGAGTCCTACGTCGTCGCCCACGAGTTCGGCCACCACGTGCAGACTCTGACCGGCGCGATGCAGAAGGTCGGCGGCGACCGGCAGGGTGCTGCGAGCGCGTCGGTGCGTCTGGAGTTGCAGGCCGATTGCTACGCCGGGGTGTGGGCGCACCATGCCACCACCACCCCGCAGCCGTCCACCGGGCGGCCGCTGATCGCCTCGATCACCGATCAGGACATCGCGCAGGGCCTGGATGCGGCTTCCGCAGTGGGTGACGACCGGATCCAGAAACAGGCCACGGGCAAGATCAACCCCGAGGCGTGGACGCACGGTTCTTCCGAGCAGCGCAAGGCCTGGTTCACCACTGGCTACCGGACCGGTGACATGGCTCAGTGCGACACCTTCTCCGCGACCAGACTCTGAGCCACCGACGGTGTGGCTGTGGTCCCTGTCGGGTGTCAGGGACTGGTGTGGTTGGTGTGTTTCTAGGCTGGTGTGTGTTGGTGGTTGGTTCAGCGCTTTGGTGAGGGAGGACGATTCATGCGTGGGTTGGTGCGTGCTGTTGCGGTGGTGGGTTTGGCGGTTGGGGTGGTGGCGGGTGTCGGGGTTGGTGGTGCGGGTGCGGTGGGTGGTTCGTGGGCGGGTTGTCCGTGGGGTGCGGTGTGTGTCTATCCGCAGGGTCAGGATCCGGCGGTGAGTCCGAGTGAGGTGTTCTGGAGCTACGGTGCTCACAATCTGAGTAATCAGTTCGGGAGTCACTGGGTGCTGAACAATCAGTCGGGTGGTGCTCATGCGCGGCTGTGTCGGGGGTCGGGTGGTGTCGACTGTGTCTATGACATGGCGGCGCAGAACGGGGTGTGGTTCGACCTGGGTCCGGTCAATTCGATCACGCTGGATCGTCCTTGATATTCGGCAACTCGGTGTTGCTGAATGGTTTCTGACGTTTCATCACTGAGGCCTGGTGGCTGTGGTTGAGGGGTGTCCGTCGCTCGGGGGGGAGCGGCGGGCGCCCCTTGTTTCGTGTGTTCGGGCGCGTGTCTGGGTGTGTGGGCCGGGTGGTGTCGTGTGATCTGACGTTCCGTCAGGTTGTGAAGGGGTGTCCCGGGCTGTTCCTGCAGCCTCCCTTCCGCCTCCCGGTCGCCCCTTTCGCCTCCGTCTCTCTTCCCCCTCTTTCGTGTCCGGTCGCCTTCCGTCGCGCTGTCCTGTCGGTCTTTTCGTCCCTTTGGTCTGTCTTTCACGGTCTTGTGGCGTTCCTTGTGTCTCGCTGTGCTCTTCGCCCCTCCTCCTTCCGTGGTCCTGTCGTCTTTCTGTGTCTTCCTGTGGTCTCTGTCCCGCCGCCTCCGTGTGTTGTCCGGTTGTCCTGGTGCCCGGTCGTCTTCCTGCGTCTTCCTGCGTCTTCCTGCGTCTTCCTGCGTCTTGTTGTGTCTTGTTGTGTCTTGTTGTGGTTGTCGTGTGTCTTGCGGCGGTTCCCGCTGGCCCTCTTCTGTTGTGCTGTCGCGGTTCTGCTGGTGTCGTGTCGTGGTGCTTCGGTGGTCGTCGTCGCCGTCCTTGTGTTGTCGTGTTGTCTTCCGCTGGCGCTGCCCTGCCGTCTTGCTGCCCTGCTGTGCTGCTGTGTTGCCGTCTTGCTGTGTTGCTGTGGTGCTGTGTTGCTGTGGTGTTGCTGTCTTCTTCCTGCTTGTCGTGTCGTGCTGGTGGGGTGGTGGGGGGTGGGTGTTTGGAGGTTTCTCCAGGTTTGGGTTTCGGGTGAGCGTTCGGGAAGATAACGAATGGAGGTGGATTGGGGGCTGGTTGGTTTTACTTGTTGACGTCATGGGTGTGGGCGGGTTTAACTCCCCCCACTCCGCCGCAGTGTCGCGGCGATGTCTGGGAGAGGGACCTGTTCATGAACGCTTCGATGCGTCGTGCTGTTATCGCCGTTACGGGTGTTTCGCTGGCGTTGTCCATGGCCGCGTGTGGTAAGGCGGGGGGTGACAAGGCGGGTGCGGCGGCTTCGGGGGACAGTAAGTCGATTGGTCTGCTGCTGCCGGAGAACGCCTCGTCGACGCGGTATGAGTCGTTCGACCGGCCGTTCATCGAGGCGAAGGTGAAGGCGCTGTGTGCGGACTGCAACGTGTTGTACAACAACGCGGAGGGTAGTGCCGCGAAGCAGAAGCAGCAGTTCGACACTCTGATCGCGCAGGGTGTGAAGGTGATCGTGCTGGATGCCTTCGATGCGAAGTCGACGCAGAGCTGGGTGCAGGAGGCGGCGGCGAAGGGTGTGAAGGTGGTCTCCTATGACCGTCTGGCCACCGGTCCGGTCGCGGCCTACGTGTCGTTCGACAACGAGAAGGTCGGCGAGCTGCAGGGTCAGGCGCTGGTGGACGCGCTGGGCGCGCAGGCCGCGGACGCGAACATCGTCATGATCAACGGTGATGAGGCGGACCCGAACGCGGGGCAGTTCAAGGCGGGGGCGCACAAGGTCCTCGACGCGAAGGTGAAGAAGGTCGTCTACGAGCAGTCGGGTGAGTGGAAGCCGACGGTCGCGGGTCAGAAGATCGGGGCTGCGGTCACCCAGCTCGGTAAGACGGGTTTCCAGGCGGTGTACTCGGCGAACGACGGTATGGCGGGTGCGATCATCACGCAGCTGCAGGCCGCGGGGATCAAGGTTCCGGTCGGTGGGCAGGACGCGGGTCTGGACGCGATCCAGCGGATCGTGAACGGTGACCAGGCGTACACGATTTACAAGGCGTACCGGCCGCTGGCGGACAGTGCCGCGGAGCTGGCGGTGGATCTGCTGCAGGGCAAGGACGTGAAGTCGGTCGCCTCGGCGAGTGTGGACAGTGCCACCGACAAGGGTATTGCGGCCAAGCTCCTGGAGCCGAAGGTCGTGACGAAGGCGAACATCAACGACACTGTCGTCGCCGACGGCCTGTACAAGGCGGCGGACATCTGCACGGCCGACTACGCGGCCGCGTGTGCCGGTGCGGGTCTCAAGTAGGGCCGTCCGGCCTTGAAGTCCCCCTCCCCCGAGAAGAAGGTTCATGTGACAGGCGCACCCGTCCTGCAGCTGCGCGCGGTCTCCAAGCGCTTCGGTGCCGTTCAGGCTCTCACCGATGTGGATCTCACGGTCCACGCGGGTGAGGTCGTTGCCCTGGTGGGTGACAACGGTGCCGGGAAGTCCACTCTCGTCAAGACGATCGCGGGTGTTCACCCGATCGACGAGGGCACCATCACCTGGCACGGTGACCCGGTGCGTCTGACGCGTCCTCAGGACGCGCAGACGCTCGGTATCGCCACCGTGTATCAGGATCTCGCCCTGTGTGACAACCTCGATGTGGTCGCCAATCTGTTCCTCGGCCGTGAGAAGCGGTCGCGGGGTCTGCTGGACGAGACGGCGATGGAGCAGCGCGCTCGTGAGCTCCTGGACACCCTGTCGATCCGGATTCCGAGTGTGAGGATCCCGGTGGCGGCGCTGTCCGGTGGGCAGCGTCAGGTGGTGGCGATCGCGCGGGCGCTGGTGGGCGACCCGTCGATCGTCATCCTCGACGAGCCGACCGCGGCGCTGGGTGTCGAGCAGACCGCTCAGGTCCTCGATCTCGTGGAGCGGCTGCGGGCCCGGGGGTTGGGGGTCATTCTCATCAGTCACAACATGGCCGACGTGCGGGCGGTGGCCGATACGGTCGCCGTGCTGCGTCTGGGCCGTAACAACGGTGTGTTCTCCGTTGCCGACACCACTCAGGAACAGATCATTTCCGCGATCACCGGTGCGACTGACAATGCTGTCACCCGTCGCCAGGCCCGCCTCACCGAGGAGGAGGACGCCGCATGAGCACTCCCGCCACTCCCGCTGGAGCCACCACGGCGGCCGAGGCCGCCACTTCGGCTGAGGCCACGGCCTCCGTCCCGGTCCAGGCTGCCACCTCCGCCGAGGCCACCACCTCTGCCGAGGCCGCCGCCTCCGCCGAGGCCGCCGCCTCCGCCGAGGCCGCCGCCCCGGCTGGGGCCACCGCCCCGGCTGGGGCCACCGCCCCGGCTGAGGCTGCTGCTTCTGCCGAGGCGGGCGTCGCGGCGCCTGCTGGCGCCGAGGACACCTCCGCGACGCTTGCTGCCGAGGCCGCCGCCCCGGTGGAGGCCGGTGCCTCCGCTGAGGCTGCCGTCTCTGGTGAGGTTGCTGTTCCGGCTGAGGCTGCCGTCTCTGTTGAGGCCGGTACGTCGGCTGAGGCCACCGCCTCGGTCAAGGCTGCTGTCCCGGCGAAGGCCGGCGCCTCCGCGGCGCCCGCTGCCGCCTCCGCTGAGGCTGCTACCTCTGTTGAGGCTGCTGCTTCGGCTGGGGTTGCTGGTTCTGGGGTGTCTGCTGCTGATCCGCGTTTGTTGGTGCGTTCGGCGGGTCTGAAGGGTTATCTGGATGAGCTGCGGCGGCGTTTGTCGGGGGGTGAGCTCGGTTCTGCGCCGGTGGTGATCGGTCTTGCGCTGATCGCGGTCATTTTCCAGAGTGTCACCGGGCATTTCCTTCAGGCTGACAACCTTACGAACATCACGAAGTACATTGCCGGGCCGGGGTTGATCGCGGTCGGTGTGGTGTTCGTTCTTCTGCTGGGTGAGATCGATCTGTCGCTCGGTTCGCTGGCCGGTGTGTGTGCGGCGGTCTCATCGGTGCTTGCGGTGCGTCAGGGTGTGAACGAGTGGCTTGCGGTTGCCGCGGGCCTGGCTGTGGTGTGTGCGATGGGCGCGCTGCACGGTTTCTTCTTCGCTCGTGTCGGTGTGCCGGCTCTGGTGGTCACGCTTGCCGGCATGCTCGCGTGGAGTGGTCTGCAGGATTACGTTCTCGGGGATCTCGGCACGATCAACAACCGTCATGACGGTCTCATCGCTTCCCTCGACACCGCGTTCCTCGGCGATGGTGATGTCGCCTACGCGTGGGCGTTGGCGGTCCTGGCCCCGGCCCTGTACGTGCTGGCGCAGCTGCGGACCGCTCGCCGGCGTGCGGCGGCCGGTCTCACCGCCCGCCCGGTCGGTGACATCGCGCTGCGGACGGGGGCGCTGGCGGCGCTGACGCTGCCGCTGGCCTACACGCTGAACCAGGACCGCGGTCTGCCCCTGCCGCTGGTCGTTCTGGTCGGTGTCGTCGTCCTCACGGACTTCGTGCTGCGGCGTACCGCGTACGGGCGGCAGGTTTTCGCGGTCGGTGGTGGTGTGGAGGCGGCTCGTCGTGCGGGTATCAACGTCGCGTGGGTGCGGATCTCGGTCTACATGATCTCCGCGGCGCTGGCGGGGCTGGGCGGTCTGTTCATCGCCTCGCAGCAGGGTTCGGCCGACAAGATGCTGGGTGGTGGCAACGTGCTGATGAGCGCGATCGCCGCGGCCGTGATCGGCGGCACGAGCCTGTTCGGTGGGCGCGGCAAGACGTGGTCGGCGCTGCTGGGCATTCTGGTGATCCAGTCGATCACCACCGGTCTGGACATGGTGCATGCCGCGCAGGCCATCCAGTACATGATCACCGGCGCTGTGCTGCTGGCCGCGGTCGTCCTCGACTCGGTCTCGCGCCGCACCCGCGCCAGCGCCGCCCGCACCTGAGGCACCAACACCTGAGGCACCTCGCCTGAGGCGCCTGGCGTCTGGATGGTGCAGCGGTGGCGTAGTGGGCCCGTCCGATCTCTCGTGGATCGGGCGGGCCCGGTTGCGTTTTCGCGCTTTGGCGGGTGTCTGCTGTTCGTGTTCCCGGCGGCTTCTGGGAGCGCATGGCCCGGCTGCTTTCGGAGCGGTCGTCCCGCGGTCGTCGTCGTCCCGGGTGGCTGCCGGTGCCGGACGGGTGGCTGCCGGTGGCGGACTGGGTGGCTGCCGGTGGCGGACTGGGTGGCGCTGGCGGGCATTGTGTGCGTGCTGCGCGGGGCAGTGGTCTGGTGTGACGGTCCCGGTTTAGGTGGTGGGCTGCTCGGGGGTGAGCGTCTGGCGTGGGTTGCGGGACTGGGCCGGGGCCGGCCAACGGTGGCGCTCGATGTGACATCGTCGCCCGGGGTGATGCGTCGGGCGTTCCTGTGATGCGGGGCGCCGCGCACTCGCGGTGGCACGTTGGCTGGTCCCCGCTGCGCGCTTGCTGGCTCGACCGGGTCGAGCTGTTCTTGGGTCGTCCGAGTAGGCCTTGAGCCGACCACGGGTGGTGACGGCCTGTTGACCGCCTCGCGGAGTCCGTGTCCGGACCATATCGGGTTGTTGACGCCCGCTGCCGGGCCGTGCTGGCGTCCGGGGACGCCTGATGGGTCACCAGGGCGCTGGTGGGGGCGGCGGTGTGCGGGTCGGGCGTTGACCTGTCATCCGTCGGCGTGGAATCCCGGCGTGGTACGGCTCGTCGACAGGCGGTCAATGCGGCTCGGTGCCGCGTGGAGGTTCACCTGGTTCCAGGCCCGCGCGGGGCAGCAGGGCGCCGCGCGGCCTGGCATCGCGTCGGGTGGGCGGCCGTCGCGGTATCCGCTGGGATGATTGTCGCGAAGGACGTCGAACGCTGGAGCGTGTCTGGCAATTGATCGTGTGCTCCAGTGCGGGACGGGCCGGCAGGTGACGGCCGTGGCACGTCGGTTGAGCCGTGCGGCTCTGCGGAAGGAGCGGTGAGGTGGCGCGTGTGGGTCCGGGGCACTCTGAGGTCCTTTGGTCGGGGCAACTCGGCCGGCTGCCCGCAGTGCTACGAAATGTGGACGGTCAACAGGTCCTGCAGATCGCAGACCGGTCCGTGGTCGTGGACGCCCGGACCGAGGTCCGCCACCGCAGCGATCTGCTGAGCCGGTGCATTACGGTTCGCCGGCCCGGCCGGCGCCCGTTCGTGCACCGCTACCGGCTGCCGTGGATGACCCAGTTGGCCCCACTGTGGGAGGCCGCCTACGACCGATGGTCGGCCGAGGCCGATGATCCCGGGCTGGACCTTGTCGCACTGCTGGGTGGAACGGACGACTGGACATAGTCGATCGTGTGACTGGTCGGGGTGAGTTGACAGGCGCGGCGTGGGGAGGCGGATTGGGTCCCCGCTGCGGATGCTCCGACCGGCGACGTTCACCGGCGTGCGAGCCGCGCTGGGACCTGAGCTACGGTGAACGCCGGGCGGTGGTAGTGGTATTCGGACGGGAGGCCGGCATGGCGGCCGTCACCGTTTTGGGACCTGAGCCGGACGGGGAGACAGCTCCGTCGTACCAGGGCGGGAAGCGCGACCTTGTGTTCCAGCACGGCATGGGGGAGTTCGCGGCCGGCTCGTTTCATGTGGTGGCGGGTTGCAGCCGTTGCTGGAGGCGCTCGCGGCGTGGTGGCGACTGACCGTCGAACGAGGCCGGGATGACATGCCGGGGCGTTGACGCCCGTTGCAGAGCCGTGTCGGCGTTCGGGACGCCCGCTTGGTCACCGGGGGCCGCCGGTGGGGGCGGTGTGCGGGTCGGGCTCGGCCCGTCGTCCGCCCGGCGTCAAAATCCGGCGTGGTACGGCTCGTCGACATACGGCTCGACATACGGCCCGGTGCCGGAGGTGGAGGTTCACCGCGCCGTGTCGCTGGCGGGGTTTGCTTGTCGCCGGTCAGGTCCGCCCCCGGATTCGCCACGGTTCCCGGGGGTTTCGGCCGTGGATCCGGCTCCTGCCGGAGCCACCCGCCGCCGGTGGTGGCGGCTTGCTGGGGGCGTGCCTCGGTAGCAGTGTCTGTTCCGATGCCTGTTGGGTCGGCCGTGGCGTGTTCGGAAGGGGTGTGACGTGGCAGGGGCGATTTCGGGACCGGAGGCGGCGACGCCGGCTGATGTGGTGCGGGCGCGGGCCGAGACCGGGATGGGTTTTCCGGCTCCGCTGGTGGCCTTGTGGGGTGTGCAGGGCGGCCTGCTCACCGAGTCCGGTGTCGCGGTGTACTCCACGGGGTGTATCGGCGAACGCAACGCCACCTATGAGGTCGCGCAGTGTGCGCCGGGTTTCGTCCTCGTCGGCGATGACAGTGGTGGCCGTGGATTTCTCGTGCGTGCCGGTGATCCGGACGGCGCCGTGTTCTCCTCCGATCTGGGTGATCTGGATCCCGCGGACTTCGAGTTCGTGTCCGCGCACTTCGCGTCCTGGCTCGAGTCGCTTTCCCCTGACTCCTCCTGCTGACCTGCACCCCTTGGGGCCGACGTCCTGTCCCTGGGCGGCCGGGCGGGCGGGCGGTCGGTCGGGCGGGCCGGCTGAGGCGAGCCGGTCGTAGGGCTACGCGCAGAGGCGAACATCTCGCCCAGTGCGGGTCTTCTCGGTGGGGATGGTGCTGAGACGGTCGTACGTGACGCAGGTCCAGGCGCGGGCGTTCTCGCACCAGAAGCCGCTCGCCGGGGGCTGCCGCCGTTCTGACCCGCGAAACGGCCCGCAAACGCGGGCGAGGCCCGGCACCCCTGGTGGGTGCCGGACCTCGCCCGACGGTGGAGCGCCAGGCCCGGGTTGCACGGACTCTCCCTACTGAAAGTAGGACGTGCTCTGGTAGCACCGCTGACGCCTGGCGAGGAATCATCTCCCTCGCGACGAGAAGAATATTAGCAGGTCAGCGGACCGCCCTCGACGCCGGCCCGCAAGTCCCGCAAGTCCCGCGCCCGGCGGCCGGGCGTCTTGCCCTCGAGAGCCGTCCACGGCATCTCGGCCGAGATGCCGTGGACGGCCTTGTCCCGTGATGCGGTGTCGTGGCCGTGTGCGAACCGTCGTGTGGTGGAGGGAAGTTCATCGCGGAGGTGCTCACCGGGGGGCCTGGTCCATGCGTCCCTCAGCCAGGTGGCGGCAGGGGCGGGGCCCTCCCTTCGTTCCGCTCTCCGACACCGCTGTCCGGCTCGCCGCGTTGTTCGGCTTGTCCACCCTTGAAGCGGGCGGATCGACGCTCTGCATTGAGCGTCACCCTGATCATCGACGGCGTGATCAAGCACGCGTCTACTATCCGATCTTCGTGGTGAACGGGCATGCCCGCCGGGTGTGCGCCGGCTGACGCACCGTCCCGCCTGACCCGGTTCAAGGGCAGGCGGAAAATTGCGTTCGCCGGCGGCGGCGGCCGCCGTTAGGCTGCGCGCTGTGACGGGGGAACATGAGCTGCGGACGTTTCAGGTGCGGGACATGTGCGTGGAACTGCGCGAACTGTGCATGTCGGACGACCTCGAAGGGATGATCGAGGGGACGCCCCACCTGCATCGCCGGTTCAGGATCATGCAGTTGGACAAGCAGCTCGCCACCAGGTCCGGTCTGTACATCCATGACCTGGACGGCATCCGGGCCGATGCGGCCGCGCGGGTGGACACCTGGCTGCCTCGGGCCAGGGTGCATGCCCGGCTGAGCGCGTCCTGGCGCCCCGCGGGAGTGACCGATCCCGGCCACAGCGAGCTGTCCGTGGTGTGGTTCCAACAGCCGAGTGAGGACCCCTTCGGCCGGCTGGCCGAGATCGTTAGACCGCTGGACTGGACTGCCCTCGCCCGGTTCGAGCCGGACGATGACTAACGGCCCGACCCAGAGGCGGAGTCGGCACGAGCGCGCTCAGCCGACAAGCGGACCCTCGACCGGGCCGGACCCTCGACCGGACTTGCCGCCGGCGCCGCCGGGCCCCCTTGCGGTCGATTGCCGTGCGGCCGGTCCGGCACGGTGTCGAGGGCCTGCCCGGGGCTGCGCCGAGGGTTCGGGTTCCCGGCTCAGCACAAGCCGCCCCCTCACCCTCACCCCACCCCTCATTCGTTACGCGTCGGATGTCACGCGTCGGATGTCACCCGTCGAAGTTGGACCAGAAGATCCCCACGCCCGTGCCGTTGTCGTCCCGGCCGACCAGGATGCTGCTCGCCGTGAAGTCGCAGGTCGGGAAGACCAGGGCGTTCGCGCCGCTGGCCGGGTCGACGACGACATCGAGCAGCGGGGTGCGGGAGCCGGCCTCCTGCTGCGCCTCGAACTCGGCGACGGCATGGGCCACGGGGTCTTCGGCCTGCGTGAACCCGGCGCTGCGGTGGAGGGCTGCGCCGATGGCCAGGTTGTCGGGGGTGCTGGAGTAGATCGCCGAGGCGTCCTCGCTCAGCTGGTTGACGTCGTCCGACGCCTCCTCCCAGCTCGCCTCCACCAGCGCCTGCGCGGTGGTGGCGCCCGCGACCAGCGCGACCGCGCAGACGGTGGCGCCCCGCTCGTCGTCCCAGTCGTACGCCAGATACACCTCGTGCAGTCCGTCGGCGACGTCGTCGAAGGTGTAGTGGTCCCCGCCGTCGAGTCCGCACACCGCGATCTGCCCGCGGCTCAACAGCCGCCCTGCGAGCGTGAACTCGCCGAGGTACCCGGGCTCGCCGTCCGGATCGTTCGCCTTCAGGACCGCTTCGATCGCTTCGATCATCGTCATGCCGGCGAGTGTGCCACCCCCCTACGACAGGCCCGGCCCCGCCATCCCCCCCGGGTGCGGGCGACGCCATGACCCGGGTCGTCACGACCGCCCTGTGCACGCACCGAGCCGCCCCACACCCCGGTGGCCCTGCGCTCCTTCCCCCTCGGGGCGAGCGCCTCGCTGATGCCGGCACCCAAGGCAGCCGCCCCCGGGCCGCGAGCCGGCCCCGATGGCCCCATGACGACCGTGATCGCGGCCATGACGGTGGCCGCTTCGCCGACCCGCCCGTCCGGCCTGCGGGCGCGGGCGATCATCCACCGTCGACCGCGCGCCGCCCAGGACAGCAGGGGGTAGGCGTCCACAGGCCACGTTCGGAAAAATGAACGCCTTGATCCAAGGGCCGATCCGGTGGCCCCGCCCGGCCCCGCCCGGCCCGGCCCCGCCCAGCCCGGCCCGGTCCGGCCGGGCATGCTCGCCGTCGATGTCCTACCCGGTCACCCGGTTGTTGCGCTCGCGCCACTGCACCGCGCCGGCGTCGTCGAGCAGTTGCTCGCCGGCCCGCCGGCGCCGCTGGGCACCCAGCTGCCCCCTTGGGGCGAAAGCGCGGCTTGCCGTGGCCGCGTGACGGGCCTCGGTCACGCGGATCCCGGCGCAGCGGGCGAGGCGCTGGGTGGGCGGGACGCCGGGCTTGTGGAGGTCATGGGTGAAGGCGGCGCCCGCCGGGACGACGCGGGCGAGGGTCAGCGCGGGACCAGGCCGGGGGGCGGCTGCATAAGCGACTCTTCACAGATCTGACTGTTCGTCACATTGCGGCCCCTGTCGGGCTACCTGTGGCGGCTCGTGTCCTCAGGGCGGCGCCCGCGCAGCCGGTCGATTTCGGCGAGGCCTTCGCGGGCCTGCGCGCTCAGCGCGCGCAGGTCGTGTTCGCGGGCGAGGTCGGCGGCCCGCTGGAAGCAGACCGCCGCGTCGTCCCACTCGCCGAAGTGGCGGTGGGTGCGGCCGGTGACGACCAGGCAGTCCGCGAGGGCTTCGTGGTTCCTCGTCCGCTCGTGGATCTGGCGGGCCTCCTCCAGCGCGGCGAGGGCTTCCTCGCGTCGGTCCAGGCCCCGCAGGGTGTCGCCGAGGTTGGCCAGGGTGACCGCGGTGTTGTGAAGGTTGCCGTGGTCGCGCCAGATCTGCAGTGCGCGCCGGAACCCGGGCTCGGCCGCGGCGTAGTCCTGCATGTGCAGGTGGGAGAAGGCCATGGTGGCCACCGTGAAGCCCTCCTGCGCGATCGCGGGGTCGTATTCGATGGCTCTCTGCGCGTAGGCGAGGCCTGCCGCGCCGTCCAGCGCGTGGTTGTGGGCGACGGCGAGGTTTCTCAGGATGTCGGTGACGAGGTCCGTGCGGTGGGTCCTCTCGGCCGCTTCGAGGGCGGCTTCCAGTGCCTCGATGGCCTCCCGGTTGCGGTAGGCCATGCCGTGGACGACGCCGATCCGGGCGAGCATCCGGGTCTGGCCGACCAGGTCGCCGTGCTCGCGGGCCGCTCTCAGCGCCATGGCCTTGAGGTCGTCGGTCTCACCGGTCCAAAAACACAGGGTGTCGTATCCGGAAAGGCCGAAGGTGATCCGCCAGGCGAGATCGGGCCGCGACGATGTGGCCGCCTGGCGCACCACCTCCTTGATGTTGGCCAGCTCCCGGGTGCACCACCACGTGGCCTCCTGCGCGCCCGCGAAGACGGGCAGCGGCGCGGCCGGGGTGTCCTCCAGGACGGCGCTGAGCGTGTGGCCGGAGAGGATCGCCGCCCTGCTCCGCTCCAGCGCCCCGAGGTACCAGACCATGAGCCTGACCCGTGCCGCATCACGGTCCTCGGGCCTCTCCTCCTCACCGGCGCGTTCGGCCGCGTACTCGCTCAGCAGGTCGTGGAAGCGGTAGCGCCACGGCTGCGGGCTCTGAAGCAGGTGGTAGTCCACCAGCAGCTCCAGCAGATCGGCCGCGTCCGCAGTGGAACGCTGCACCAGCGCGGCGGCCTGCTCCACGCCGAACACCAGACCCGGCCACAGACCCAGCAACCGGAACAACCGGGCCGCCTCACGCTCCACCACATCGCCGCCGTCGCGCAACGCCACATAGCTGGACGCGAAGGTGTCCCGCACACTCAGACGCCCCGCCGCCAGCGACCGCAGCCGCCGGCCGTCATCGCTCACGCACTGCGCCAACGTGTCCAGGGACCACACCGGACGGGCGGCCAGCCGGGCCGCGACGATCCGCAACGCCAGCGGCAGCCCGCCACAGGCCGCCAGCAACCGCAGGGCGCTGTCCGGGTCGGCACACACCCGCTCGGCGCCGCACACCGCCGACAGCAGACGCCGCTGGTCCTCCACATCCAGCGGCTCCAGCCGGATCTGAACCGCGCCCGGCAGGTCACCGAGCGTGTTGCGGCTGGTCGCCAGCACGGCACTGCGCCCGTCGCCGGGCAGCAGCGGCAGCAGGTGCTGCGCGTCACGGGCGTTGTCGAGCAGCAGCAGGACCCGCTGGTCGGCGAGGGCGGCGCGCAGCTGGGCGGCCCGGTCGTCGGTGTGTGCGGCCGGCAGTTGGCCGTGCTGTTCGGCGCCGAGGTCGGACAGGAAGCGGGCCAGGACCTCGTGGGCCTGGCGCGGCTCGCCGTTGCCGAAGCCGCGCAGGTCGACGTAGAGCTGCCCGTCCGGGAACAGGTCCTTGGCCTGGTGCGCGGCCCGGACGGCGAGTGCGGTCTTGCCGACGCCGCCCATGCCGCAGACGGCCAGCACGGACGGGCCGCTGCCTGTGGCGGCTGCCGCGAGGTGGTCGCGGAGTTGTCCCAGTTCTGCCTCGCGTCCGGTGAAGTCGGTTGTGTCGGAGGGGAGTTGTCCAAGGCGCGCGGGTTCTGGTGCGGACGGGGTCTGCGGCGCCGGTTCGGGCGCAGGTTCGGGCGTCGGTGTGGGTGCCGGTTCGGGCTCGCCGGCGGAGAGGATGTCCTGGTGGATCTTCTGGGCGGCGCGTCCCGGTTCGACGCCGAGTTCGTCGCGCAGGGTCCGGTGCAGGCGCCGGTAGGCGGCCAGGGCCTGGGCGCGGCGGCCGGCGCGGTGGAGGGCGAGCATCAGCTGCTGGTGGAAGGTCTCGCGCAGCGGGTGTTCGTCGACGAGCCGGGTCAGTTCGGGGACGAGCCCGGTGGATCGGCCCAGGTGCAGATCCGCGTCGAGGCGCCATTCGAGGGCCTGCAGTCGCGCCTCCTGCCACCGCTCGCGCGCCGGGCCGGCGTCGGCGAGGTCGGGCAGTTCGGCGAGCGGGGCGCCGCGCCACAGTGCCAGGGCGGCGGACGTCTCCCGGTGGACGGACTCCCAGTCGCCGCCGAGTACGGCGTCCCGGGCCGCATCGAGGTGGCCTTCGAAGAGCCGGCTGTCGAGTTCGTCGTCGGCGACGTCGAGCCGGTAGCCGAGCGGTGTGGCCGTGAGCCGGCCGCCGTCGCCGTCGGACAGCGTGCGGCGTAGCCGCGCCACCAGGTTGTGCACCGCCGCCGCCCCGGACTCGGGCGGTTCCTCTCCCCACAGGGCGTCCTGGAGCCGGTCGGTGGTGAGCGGCTGGTTCGGGTGCAGCAGCAGGACGGCCAGGAGCGAGCGCAGCCGCACACCCCGGACGGCGCGGTCCCCGGTGCCGTCCTCGACTTCCAGCTCGCCGAGTACGCGAAAAAGCATCTGTTTCCCCCCGGTCGGCCGTGGCTGACAACCCCGGCCGGAAATGATCTTCGGTCGATGATAGGGCCGCGACGGGCGCCACCGTGATGCTTGTCCACGGCGCGGCGCGAGGGGAATTGTGGCGAAGCCTCCGCCTGCCGGTCACGTCCTGGCGGCGGTCCGGCGAAGCGCCGGGCCGCGCCAACGCGCCGTCACATCGACCGCGCCGCACCCGTATCCCGCGAACCCGGACGTGTTCGGGAAGATCTTCTTCATCGACGTCCAGGGGAGGCGACATGTGGGCTCCGGGACGGTGGTGGCGCTGCCCGGGTGCCGCGAACAAGGTCAACCGCGGTCCGTACCTCGACGAGGTGGCCGCCGGTGCCTACGAGTTCATCGCGACGAAGGGCTGACCGGCGCCAACCCGCACCAGGGGAAGCGAGCGTGGATGGATGGACGGGGCGGGACGGAGCCGTGGGTGCTCGGTCCTGACGAGGTGCGGGATGCTTCGGGCTTCCTGAACCCCGTCGTGGTAGTCGACCTGACGAACAGTGCGGACGCCGCGCTGGCGCGCGAGGATGTGTCCCTCTGTACGTGGCTGCCACCCCGTGGGCCGCCGGCCCGGGGCGGGGTCAACGTTGGAGGATGCGCCGCAGCCAGCGGGTGCGGGCGTCGTGGGCGTCCTGGGTGATGACCGCGTGCGGGGCGAGGGTGTCGAAACCGTGGCAGGCGCCGGGCCACACGTGCAGTTCGGCCTCGCCGCCCGCCCGCCAGATCGCGTTGGCGTAGGCGACGGCCTCGTCGCGCAACGTCTCCGCGGACCCCACGTCGACGTACGCCGCAGGCAGCCGGGACAGGTCGGTGGCGCGGGCCGCAGCGGCGTAGGGCGAAACGTCGGCGGCGCCGTACCGGCTGCCGAGCAGGGCCCGCCAGGCGGTGGCGTTGGAGGTGCGGTCCCAGGTGTCGTGGCCGGCCATCTGGTGGCTGGAGAAGGTGTCGCCGCGGTCGTCGAGCATCGGGCTCAGCAGCAGCTGACCGACCGGCGCCGCAGCGCCGCGATCACGGGCCAGCAGGGCCAACGCCGCGGCGAGCCCGCCACCGGCGCTCTTGCCGCCGATGACCACGCGCCGCGCGTCCACACCCAGCACGCCCGCGTGCCCGGCCGCCCACACCAGTGCGGCGTAGCAGTCCTCGACGGCCCCGGGGAAGCGGGTGCGCGGCGCCAGCCGGTACTCGACGGACACGACCGCCAACCCCAGTGGCAGCGCCCACGCGCGCAGCAGCCGGGGCAGGACCGACCACGCGTTGCCCGTCACCATCCCACCGCCGTGCAGGTAGTACAGCAACGGCAGTGCCTCGCGAACCCCGGCGGGCCGCGCGCTGACGAGCGTCACCTCGCCCCCGCCGCCGGCCCGCGGCACACGCACCTCCTTCACCTCGAACCGGCCGCCATCGCGCAACTGGTCGAGCGTCGGGCGGGGCCGGGCGGCGACGTCCCGCTCCTGCCACGCCGCCAGGCCCTGCGGGGTGAGCACCTCCCGCGCCCGCTCACCGGCCGCCGCCACCGCGGCCCGCACCTGCGGATCCAGGGCAGGCACACGACGAGCCGCCGATCCCCCCACCACCACAACCCCCTCGCCCAGAGGCACCCGGCAGCGCCCCGACCGGCCCAGCTTGCCAGCCCCACCCGTGCCGGCGCGCAGCGCCCCCGAGTTCTGATCCAAGATCAGGGCCACGCCCGCAGCTCGGTGCCGCGATCAACCTGACACTGCATCAGCTGTCCGACAACGACACCAATCCGGCCGCGAGTCCGCGCACCGTCGGACAACCCCGGCCGAACAGCCTCACGGACTCCCGGCAGCAAGAGCCGCGCACCAGCCGCACCGATCCGGGCGACAACAGGAACAGCCGGTTTGCCGGCGGCCTCTGAAAGCCTGGCCGAGGGACCTGACAGCACCCGGTCGTGCGGCAAAGACGCCACCCACGCACCCGCCCCGGCTCCGGGCCCCTGCCCGCGCGCGGAAGGGCATGCGATCATCACCCGGTGCGCACGCTCACCGTCCTCGGAACCTGCGGAGCCTGGCCGGAGCCCGGACGCGCAGCCAGCGGCTTCCTGCTCGACTACGACGGATTCCGCCTCGCCCTCGACCTCGGCTACGCGACCTTCCCGCGCCTGGCCGCCCACGGCGACCCCGCCCTCCTCGACGCCGTCGTGATCACCCACGAACACCCCGACCACTGCGCCGACCTCAGCGCCCTCGCCCGCTCCCGCTACTTCGCCCCACAACGCGGCCCACGCCTGCCGCTGTACTGCCCACCCGGCGTCATCGCCCGCGTCCAGGCGATGGAACCCACCGAGAACCTGAACGACGTCTTCGACATCCACCCGCTCCCCGCCGCCACACACCGGATCGGACCGCTGCGCCTGGACACCGCGCGCCTGCCCCATCACGTCCCGCACGCGGGCGTGCGCCTGAGCGCCCCGGGCCTGGTCCTCGCCTACAGCGGCGACGCCGGCCCGGCCCCGGCGCTGGCCGAACTTGCCGCCGGAGCCGACCTGTTCATCGCCGGCACCACCCTCCCGGACCAGAGCGACCCCGATCTGCTGAGCGCCGCCGACGCCGCCGCATGGGCCGAGCGCGCCGGCGCCCGCCGCCTGCTGCTGACCCACTTCTGGCCCGGCAGCGACCGCACCCGCCCGCTCGCCCTCGTCCGCGCCCGTTTCACGGGTGAGGTGCTCGCCGCCGAGGAGGACATGACGCTCGCCCTCTGACGTCCGGCTAGCGCCCGGCCGGGGTGTCGAACTCTCCGGCGCGCACCGCGGCCACGAACGCGCGCCAGGCGGGGGAGGGGAAGTGCAGGACGGGCCCGCCGGGGTCCTTGGAGTCGCGCACCGGCAGCACGCCGCCGACACCGCAAAGGCCGGCGGCGCCAGGGTCGCCGGCGACCTCCACGCAGCCGTCGGACCCGCCGCTGTAACTGCTCTTGCGCCACGCCCCGGCGCCGGCCGTCACGTCCATCACCCACTCCTTTGAGAGGACACGGTCAACCGGCCACCACCGTACGGCCCCACCGCGAAACCGGCGAGACCACCGTTCCTCAAGCCCGAGCGGGAGTGATTCCTGTTGCCAGAACTCATGCTCAGCCGAACACCCCGAACGGTCTTGGGCGTTCTGGTTCGGCGTGCTGACGGGGCGCCCGGAAGAACCGCACGTCAGCCGATCCCGGCAACCACGGGGAGACCCCGGCGTTCGAACCGGACAGCTCCGTGCGGTTCTTCACCCGCCGCCTGGGCTGACACCTTCGGTCGTTCGCGGCGCGCGCCGACCGGGGACCCGCTCCCGATCGATGCGCCGCGGCGCAGCGTCGGCCGCCCTCGGCGGAGCCGGGGGCGCCCACCACCGGTACGGGCCGCAGCGCGGAAGCCGGCGAGGCGGGTTATCGGTCCGCTCCGAAGCGGAGCCCGTCGAGGAGCAGGTCGAGGAGGCGGCCGGCCCGTTCGTGTTGGGCGGGGGCGCTGGTGATCAGTGCGACGCCGCTGAGGCTGAGGCCGACGTCGATGGGGTCGATGTCCGGGCGCAGGAGACCGGCCTCGGCGCCGGCGCGCAGCAGCGTGTCGACTGCGGTGGCGAGCTTGTCGAGGGTCTCGGCGAAGGGGTCCGCGCCGGAGGCGACGGCGGCCCGCAGGGCGTCCGCCATGCCCTGCTTGGCGGCCAGGTAGTCGATGAAGTCGTCCATCCACAGGCGCATCGCCCGGTCCGGCGGGTTGTCGGCCAGCAGTTCGGCGGCGCTGTCGCAGACCCGGGCCAGCTCGTTGCGGTAGGCGGCCTCGACCAGTGCCTCGCGGGTGGGGAAGTGGCGGTAGAGCGTGGCCGAGCCGACGCCGGCGGCCTTGGCGATCGCGTCGATCGGCACGTCCGCGCCCTTCTCGGAGAAGGCGCGGACGGCCGCTTCGAGGATGCGCTCCCGGTTGCGGCGGGCATCGGCGCGCAGCGGGCTCGGCTGGGTGGTCAAGGTTGCTCCCTTCGTCGGGGACCAGTCTAGCTGGACAACCGGGGAGTTCCCCGATTACGGTGGAAGGGAACCGGGGAACTCCCCGCTTACGGGTTGCGCCCGTTACGCCCCACAGGCAAGGAAGACCCGCATGACTGCCCCGAAGACCGTCCTGATCACCGGCACGTCCTCCGGCATCGGCCTGGCCGCCGCCCTTGGCGCCGCGCGGGCCGGCTGGAGGACCATCGCGACCATGCGCGACACCGGCAAGGCCGAGGCCCTGCTCAAGGCCGCCGCCGAGACGGGTGTGGCCGACCGCATCCACGTCCGGCGCCTGGACGTGACCGACCCCGAGAGCATCGCCGCCTGCCTGGACGAGGTGATCGCCGAGCACGGCCGCCTCGACGCGCTGGTCAACAACGCCGGCGCCGCCCAGGTCGGCACCATCGAACAGAGCAGCCTCGACGACGTCCGCACCGCCATGGAGGTCAACTTCTTCGGCGTGGTGGCCACCACCCGCGCCGCCCTGCCCCACCTGCGCGCCGCCCAGGGCCGGGTGATCACCGTCACCAGCGTCGGCGGCGTCGTCGGCCAGCCCTTCAACGAGGCCTACTGCGCCGCCAAGTTCGCCGTCGAGGGCTTCATGGAGTCCCTCGCCCCCGTCGCCGCCACCGTCGGCGTCGACGTCACCGTGATCGAACCCGGCGCGGTCGCCAGCGAGTTCGTCGCCAACCTCGGCCTGGACGTTCCCGCCCTGCTCACCGCAGCCGGGCCCTACGCCCCCGCCCTTCAGGCCTACATCGCCCGCACCCAGCAGTCCTTCGGCAACGCCCAGACCCCGGCCGAGGCCGCCGCCCCGATCATCGACGCCCTGAGCGCCGAGCGTCCCGCCTTCCGCGTCCAGACCTCCCCGTGGGCCCGCGACTTCGTCGCCACCAAGCTCGCCGACCTCGACGGCTCCGCCGTCCAGGACCTCACCCGCGCCTGGGTCCGCTGAACCGGCCCGGAACAGGACCACCGACCGTGCCCGAACCCACCGCACTCGACACCCTCCGCGCCGCCCTCGCCGCCGACTCCTAGGAGCACCGCGCCCTCACCGTGGTGCACCGCTGGTACGCCGGCCACGAGAGGGACCACCGCACCCTCGACCACCACGGCGAACTCGTCACCGAGGACTTCGTCCTCCACCGCCCGCCGCAGGGCCAACTGCCCGACGTCCACGGCCGCCAGGCCTGCCTGGACGGCCTCGCCACCGCCTTCCAGGGCACCACGGCCGCCGCTTCCCCCGGGCGCCCGGCATGAGTCTCCGGGGCCCCGGGCGTGGCAGTCGCCGCGCCCGGGGCCCCACCGCCACCGGCCAGCACGTGCCGGCTCAGCTCGTGGCCGGCCAGGCAACCGTGGTCCGGGCCGGGGCGTCGTAGTCGGTTCCGGGCACGTCCCACCCATAGAGCCGGCCGACCTGCGCCCGGAACCAGTCGGTGTCCGCGAGTTCGGCCAGCGTGTCGGTGGTCGCGGCGGCCCAGCGTTCGTGGACGGCGCCCTGAACCTTCTCGTCCATCTCCCAGCCGTCGAGGCGGATCCGCTGCTCCTGGTCGAGCTGGAGCGGCACCGCGCCGGTGAGCTGCTGCCACAGGGCGGCGGCCTGCCGGTCGGTGCTCTGGAAGTCGTCGCCGAGGACGGCACGCAGCAGGCTGGTGTAGAGGGCGATGGACGGGATGGCGGTCGAGGCCTGGGTGACGGCCGCGCCGGCGACCACGGTGTGGGCCTGTCCGCCGAGCGGGGCCAGGTCCCGCTGAAGGCGGCGCGCGGTGTCCTCCAGGTGCTGCTTGGCCGCGCCGATGGTGCCGGCCCGGTAGATCGGCGCGGTCAGGTCGGAGCCCACGTAGGAGAGCGCCACCGTGTGGAAGCCGTGGCGGACGAGGCCACGGTCCGCCAGCGCGTCGATCCACAGCTTCCAGTCGGCGCCGCCCATGACCTGCACGGTCGCCTCGCGCTCCCCGTCGTCGGCGGGCTCGAGTTCCAGGGAACCGACGAGCGGGGTGTCGCCGTCGAACTGCAGGGTCTTGGCCCGGTAGGCGGATCCCAGGGGCTTGATCACCGAGTGGTGGACCTCGCCGGTGACGGGGTCGGTGCGGCGGGGCGCGGCGACGCTGTAGACGAGGTAGTCGACCTTGCCGTACCGGGCGGCGAGGTGGTCCAGCGCCTGCTCCTTGGCCGCGACGGAGAAGGCGTCGGCATTGAGGAACGCGAAATCGCCGGCCGGTCCGGCGAGTTCCGCGGTGCGGGCCGTCCGGTACCAGCCGCCGGAGGCGGTACGGCGCTCGGTCTCGGGAGCCTCGAATGCGATACCGAGTCCGCGCATGCCGTAGGTGCGCAGCGCGGCCACGGTGGCGGCGAGGCCGTAACCGGCACTGGAGCCGATGATCAGGGCAACCGGCCCCGCCGCGACGGCCGGGCCGGTGGGTGCGGGGGTGCGCTGCCACAACTCGTCGACGACGGCAGCGCAGCCCTCGGGGTGGGAGTTGACGTAGAGGAAGCCACGGTTGCCGGGCTTGATCTGACGGAGAGTCATCGATTTCCTTCGTGCTGGGGAGTCGTCGCCCCGGTGAAGAGCGTGCGCCACCGACGCCGGGCGGCGCTCCGACGGCTTCGTCGGGGGCGACGACGCCACGAGCCGCTCCAGGCCGGCCAGGCCTCCATCCTTGTCCGGTCAACCCGTAGGGGGATGTGGCGACATGTGCCAGGGTCCGCTCGGGAATCTTGTCGATGTCGTCCTCACCCACGCGGGACCTCCGCACAGCGGGTGCCGGGCACGGGACGGGTGCGCGCCGGCAGCCCACGGCTCCGGCGATCTGACGCGGCAAGAGTGGGGAGTCGCCAAGCTATGCGGGTCGCAGAACGAGTACGCGTCTTTGCGAGATCGATGACGAGGGGCAGCACCTGCTGCCGATCGTTCGGAGGGGCACCGGGTCGGTGGTGCCTGGCCCGGCTCCCGCCCGAGCGGCGGGTCCGCGACAAGGCTTACGGACCCGCCACCGACCAGCCGCCTACAGGGCCACCAGCAGCCCTAGTTGGCGTCGAACTCGCCGGTGCGGACGGCGGTGACGAAGGACTGCCAGGCGGAGGAGGAGAAGAGGAGGGCGGGGCCGTGCGGGTCCTTGGAGTCACGGACGGGCATGACGCCGGTGAAACCGTCGGCGACCTCAACGCATGCGCCGCCGCCACCGCCACTGTGTGAACTCTTCCGCCAGGAAGCGTTAGTCAGGTCGACATCCATTCAAAATCCCTCCGTGCCGAGCGGATCAAAGTAAGCGATTCGGCCTGGCCAAGGGCCTCGACCGCGAGCCGATCGTAGCTCTTGGTCAGCGCGGCAACCGACTGGGAATCACGGTCGATGTAACCGCGCTGCTCAATCTCGCCGTACGCGAGAATTTTGCGGTTGGGCATGGTAAGGAGGTGCGCCACGCGAGTGAACGGCCGGTTCTCGCCCAAGGAGTACGGCGCCACCTGGATGACCACGTTGGGTCGTTTGGCCATCTGTTCAAGGTGGAGCAACTGCCCGACCATGACGTCCCGCCCGCCGACGATCCTCCTCAGGCAGCTCTCGTCGAGCACCGTATGCAGAAGCGGAGTCGGGATCCGTTCCAGGACCTGTTGCCGGGCGAGTCTGAACTCGATGCGCTCCTCGGCTTGTTCCAGCGTTGCACCACCCTGCCTGGCGTATCCCATCTCGATCGCGGTCGCGTATGCCCGGGTCTGCAGGAGCCCGGGGATGACGTCGATCTCGAAGATCCTGATCTGCTCCGCGAGAGCCTCGTAGCGGGCGTACTCCGGGAAGCCCTCCAAGATCGCGGTGTGCTTGAGCTGCCACCACATCAGCATGAGGGTGCCGCCGGTCTGGAGCGCCTTGTCGGCGAGTTCGGCGAGGCTCCGGCTCGGAGGCCGATGCGCAAGTTCGACGTAGGAGAGGTGCGACGGGGAGCATTCGCACAGCGGCGCCAGCTCCTCCTGCTTGAGGCCGGCGGCCTCGCGTGACCTGCGGAGTTGGATCCCGAAAGGGGCCCAGGGAGATGACGTCGGGTCAACAGTCTTCTTGTTCATGAAAACCCTCAACTTCCGGCTGCCCCAATGGCAAGTCGCAGCTCGCTTCCGATCCTAGGTGACGTTGCGCCACTATGAGCACGGAACGTAAAAGCTCGATTGCGGAGGGTTCTCCCATGGCCCATGCCCAACTCCCTGCCGGCCGGCTCCACGGCTACGGGGTGCGGTGGGACTCCGACGCCCGGTGCTACCGGGTGCGGAACGAGATCACGGGGGAGTGGCTGCACACCTCCCCCGGTGAACTCGCCTCGTTCAGCTCCTTCTGCGCGGCCTTCTCGGCGTGGCGGGGCTTCGAGGTGCACCCGCGGTTGGGGGAGTGATGGGCACGATGCTGAACCGGGCCACCGCCGAGCAGCGCCGCGAGGCGGCCTCCGTCGTCGACGACCTCACCACCGTCCTCGCGCTCGGCGGGGCGAAGTTGCCCTCCCTGGAGGTGGATTGGGAGTACGGGCGGCTGACCGGATGCTACCTGATCAACCTCGGCTCCGCCCGCACCCGCGAGGTGCTGCGCATCGTCGACCTGCTCCGCAAGGGGCTGCGCTACGAGCGTCTGACCTATGACGACTGACCTCGCCGCTGCCCTCCTCGCCGGTGTCAACTGGCGTGCCAGGAACAGGAAGTAGCCCCCCGATGCGCGATGCCCGTCTGCTCGCCAAGCCGCCCGTGTGCCGGCTCGGCTGCCTCGTCCTCGTCCGCAACCCGCGTGGCGAGGTCCTGCTCGTCGACCCCGACCACCTGGACGGCCTGATCCTGCCCGGTGGTGCCGCCCGTGCGAACGAGCCGCCGCACGAGGCCGCCGCCCGGCACCTGTTCTTCGAGACCGGGTTCAACTTGCGCCTCACGCACCTCCTCGCGGTCGACTTCACCCCCGCCGACCGCTACCTGGAGCGGCTGAACCTCGTCTTCGACGGCGGCACCGTCACCGGCCACCCCACCGTCCCGCCCCGGCGCCGCAGCGGCCTGTTCGGCGCCCACTTCGTCCCCGTCACCGAGATTCCCGCCGTCATGGCGCCCGCCCAGGCCGCCCGCGTCAACGAAGCGCTCACGAAAAGGGCCGTCCCGCTGCTCCTCCACGGCCAGCGCGCAGCCTGACCCGGTCTGACCAACCGTGAAGGGAAAGCACATGCCCGCGTTCGACGACGGCAAGCACGGCGGGGCTGCGGCTCCGGTGGCGGCCAGGTCCCGGGCGGCGGGTCGCCGACGAGAGGGTGAGCAGCGCGAAGCGGGGGCCGGCTGAGCGTGACCGCCTCCGCGGCGGGCCGCGGAGCCTGCGCAAACCCGTTGGCCGACCACGGCGACCACTGCTACTTTTCCGCAGGCCGTGCGAGAGAACGAGGAGGTGGTACCCGTGAACGCAGTATCGACATGGGTGCTCCCCTCCGGGGTCACGGTCGGGCGATAGGTCGTCCGGGAGCGCCGTCTCTGAGCACTCCCGAAAGGCACGACCATGCACTTCACTTCCGAACAGCGCCTCGACGACGGCGTCCTCGAACGCGAATTCACCCTCGGCGAGATCCCCGGCATCCTGTGGACGCCCGCGCCCGCGCCCGCGCCCGCGCCCGCGTCCGCACCGGCGCCGCTAATCCTGATCAGCCCTCCCCCGCTCGGCCTGCGCAAGGTGTACCCCCGGCTGGCGGGGCGGGCCCGGTACTACGCGGCGGAGTACGGCTTCGCCGCGGCCACCATCGAGCTCCCCGGCAGCGGTGACCGGCCCCGTTGGGCCGCCGCCGAGCAGGCCCGCGCCGACCTGCGCCGGGTGATGGAGGCCGGCGAGCCGGTCGGCGACGAGATCATCGACGCCCTCATCCTCCCGCTCGTCGAAAAGGCGGTCCCGGAATGGCAGGCCGCCCTCGACGCCCTCCTTGCGCTGCCCGAGATCGGCGGCCCCGTCGGGTACGAGGGAGGAGTGATCTCCATCGGCATCCGGCTGGCGGTGGTCGAGCCGCGCATCGTGGCCGCCGGCTTCTTCGCCGGGAGCCTCGTGCCGGCCGCCATGTTCGAGGAGGCCCGCCAGGTCACCATTCCGCTGCACGTCCTGCTGCAGTGGGACGACGAAGGGAACGACCGGCAGGCGGCCCTCGACCTGTTCGACGCCTTCGGCACCCAGCAGAAGACGCTACACGCCAACATGGGCGGGCACACCGGCGTCCCGCAGTTCGAGCTCGACGCCGGGGCCCGGTTCTTCGCCCGGCACCTGAAGTGACGGCGGGCCGTCAGACCGGCAGTAGACGGTAGCGGTCGGCCAGGATGCCGCTCATCGAGGACAGGTCCCGGCCCTCCTCGACGGCGGTGGCCGGCAGATGCACGACCGCCCCGATCGCGGCGGCACCGGCCATCGGCGGTACCGGCCGGTCGGGGCGGCAACGATCACGGGTCCGGCGCGGTCGGGGCGGTGTCGTGAGCCGTAGGCAGACACCCAACCCGCCAACTGAAGCGCTCAGCGTGGGTGGAACAGACCCGGCCCGGGGAGTGATCGTCGCACCGCGGGGGCCCGAGTACGGCGGGGAGACCGTGGTCCGGCTCACGGCCGGCGATAGTCGCACGGCGAGCGGGCGCTTCGCCGGGCCGCCTCGCCCCGGGGGCGGGGAAGCGCCGAGGCGTGACGCCGTTCGAGTGAGGACGGCCGGCACACCCGCGCACACCTCGACGGCGGTCCAGACCAGGCGGATGACGCCGTCCACGGCACCGGCGACGGTTCCCACGCCGAATACACGTGCGCCCACCAGGACCGCACGGCCCCCGAACCCGCCGCCCCCACCGTCGAGCACACGCCCCGCCCCGAGCCGCCCTGGCCCCGACCCGGCGCCTCGGCCGGGCGGCGCCGCACGGCTGCTGCCGGTAGCGTTCCGGTCGCATGGCGTTCATCACTCTTCCCACGGCCGTCACCGCCGCGACCCCCCTGAGCCCGCTACGCCCGCTACCCTTCACCAGCGAAAACTTCCCCAAAGCCCACATCGGCATACGAATCATTCCTCTGCCGGTCCCAACGGCACAGATCATGAGAATCTCCTTTGACTGCACCCCCACTGCATCCACCGGCCTCCTGGCCGAGTCATGGTGGGTGGGCGCATCACCCCAGGTGACACCCGTCCGCGCCCCCACGTGCCGATGCGCACGCATCACCCCCTGACCAGGAACCCCGCCCAGGACACCGGAGCCGAGGAACAACCCCCCATGGACGTACGCCAGGACACGGCCGGCCCAGGCACGCTGCACCGCCCCCATCCGGGGTGGGCGGCCGGCTGGCCGGTGGCCCAGCCCGCCCACCCGCGCACCCTGCTCGACATCATCGCCGCCACCGCCGACGCCCACCCCCACGCGCCCGCGCTGGACACCGGCACCGCCGTGCTCGACTACCGCACCCTGCTGCACGAGGTCGACACCCTCGCCGGCGTCCTCGCCGGCCACGGCATCGGCCCCGGCGACCGGGTCGGCGTGCGCATCCCCTCCGGCACCGCCGACCTCTACGTCGCCATCCTCGCCGTGCTGCGCTGCGGCGCCGCCTACGTGCCCGTCGACGCCGACGACCCCGACGAGCGCGCCGAGATGATCTGGAACGACGCCCGGGTCTGCGCCGTCATCGGCGCCAACCTCCAGCTGACGGCCGGCCCCGCCGCCCGCCCCGGCGGCCGCCCGGCCTGGCCCGCCCCGACCGACGACGCGTGGATCATCTTCACCTCCGGCACCACCGGACGACCCAAGGGCGTGGCCGTCACCCACCGCAGCGCCGCCGCCTTCGTCGACGCCGAGGCCCGCCTGTTCCTGCGCCACCGCCCCCTGGGCCCCGGCGACCGCGTCCTGGCCGGCCTGTCGGTCGCCTTCGACGCCTCCTGCGAGGAAATGTGGCTGGCCTGGCGCCACGGCGCCTGCCTGGTGCCCGCCCCCCGCTCCCTCGTCAAGGCCGGCACCGACCTCGGCCCCTGGCTGGTCGAGCGCCGCATCACCGTCGTCTCCACCGTCCCCACCCTGCTCGCCCTGTGGCCCCAGGAATGCCTGGACGCCGTACGCCTGATCATCGTCGGCGGCGAAGCCTGCCCCGCCGAACTCGTCGAGCGCCTGGCCACCGGCCACCGCGAGTTCTGGAACACCTACGGCCCCACCGAGACCACCGTCGTCGCCACCGCCGCCCGCATGCTCCCCGGCGAACCGGTACGCATCGGCGCACCCCTGGACGGCTGGGAGATCGCCGTCGTCGACGCCACCGGCCAGCCCGTCCCCTGGTACGAGACCGGCGAACTGCTGATCGGCGGCGTCGGCTGCGCCCGCTACCTCGACCCCGCCAAGGACGCCGAGAAGTACACCACCCACCCCTACCTCGCCTCCCCCCGCGTCTACCGCAGCGGCGACCTGGTGCGCAACGACCCCGAAGGCCTGGTCTTCATCGGCCGCGCCGACGACCAGATCAAACTCGGCGGGCGCCGCATCGAACTCGGCGAGATCGACGCCGCCCTCCAGGCCCTGCCCGGCATCCGCGCCGCGGCCGCCGCCGTCCGCAAGACCCCCGCCGGCGCCGACCTGCTCGTCGGCTACCTCGTCCCACAGCCCGGCACCCGGCCCGACCTGGCCGCCGCCCGCCACCAGCTGCTGGAACACCTGCCCGCCCCGCTCGTGCCGGTCCTCGCCCTCCTCGACTCCCTGCCCACCCGCACCTCCGGCAAGGTCGACCGAGGCGCCCTGCCCTGGCCGCTGGCCACCACCGGCACCCAGGAGAGCGCCGACCGCACCCCGCTGGAAGGCACCGCCGGCTGGCTCGCCGGCCACTGGGAACGCCTGCTCGGCATGGCCCCCGGCCCGGGCGACGACTTCTTCGCCCTCGGCGGCTCCAGCCTCACCGCCGCCCGCCTCGTCTCCGAACTGCGCACCCGCCACCCGGGCGTCTCCGTCGCCGACCTGTACGCCCACCCCGTCCTCAGCGCGCTCGCCGCCCACCTGGACACCCACACACCCCCACAGCCCGGGACCGGCCCCCGCGAACAGGCCCCCGCCGCCGAACGCACCGTGCGCCGCACCCCCGCCAGTGCCGGCCTGTGGCAGACCCTCGCCCTGCTCGCCCTCTTCACCCTCGCCGGCCTGCGCTGGGTCCTCGTCCTGACCGCCCTCGACAACCTCACCGGCGCCCACCTGCCCTGGGCCCCCCACTCCCCGTGGTGGCCCGTCGCCGCCGGCCTCCTCCTCTTCTACAGCGCCCCCGGCCGCACCCTCCTCGCAGCCGGCGCCGCCCGCCTGCTCACCACCGGCATCCGCCCCGGCAGCCACCCCCGCGGCGGCCACGTCCACCTGCGCCTGTGGGCCGCCGAGCGCACCGTCGCCCTCTTCGGTGTCGGCGCCCTCACCGGCACCCCCTGGGCCACCCGCTACGCCCGCGCACTCGGCTGCCGCGTCGGCCCCGGCGTCCACCTGCACACCCTGCCCCCCGTCACCGGCCTCGCCCGCCTCGGCGCCGGCGCCGTCCTCGAATCCGAGGTCGACATCGCCGGCTGGTGGCTGGACGGCGACATCCTCCACCTCGGCCACACCGAGGTCGGCGAAGGCGCCCGCGTCGCCACCCGCGCCACCCTCATGCCCGGCGCCCGCATCGGCGCCGGCGCCGACATCGCCCCCGGCTCCTGCGTCACCGGCACCGTGCCCCCGCACGAGCACTGGCACGGCTCCCCGGCCCGCCCCGCCCCCGACACCCCCACCACCCACTGGCCCGCCCCCGGCACGGCACCGCGCTCGCGCGGCTGGGGCCTCGCCTACGGGATCGGCCTGACCCTCTTCGGCCTCCTGCCGATCATCGCCGCCCTGCCCGCCCTCGCGATCATCTACCCGATGATCGACACCGACCACAGCCTCGGCCAGGTCCTCTTCCAGCTCCTGCCCGCCACCGTCCCCCTCACCGCCCTCACCCTCGCCTGCCACGCCGCCCTCATAGCGCTGACCGTCCGCCTCCTCTCCCTGCCCCTGCGCCCCGGCCACCACCCCGCCCACGGCAAGGTCGCCTTCTGCGCCTGGGCCGTCCACCGCCTCAGCGACACCGCCCGGCGCACCCTCTTCCCCCTCTACGCCAGCCTCTTCACCCCGCTGTGGCTGCGCCTGCTCGGCGCCCGCATCGGCCGGCGCGTCGAGGCGTCCACGGTCCTGAGCCTGCCCGGGTTCATGCGCGTGGACGACGGGGCGTTCCTCGCCGACGACACCCTCGTCGCCCCCTACGAGGTCCGCGGCGGCTGGCTGCACCTGGGCCCCTCCCACGTCGGACGGCGCTCCTTCGTCGGCAACTCCGGCATCGTCGGCCCCGGCCGCCACCTGCCCGACAACTCCCTCGTCGGCGTCCTGTCCGACACCCCCGCCCACGCCCCCGAAGGCTCCTCCTGGCTCGGCCGCCCCGCCTTCGCCCTGCCCCGCGTCGCCGACGCCGGCGGCGAGGCCCGCACCTACGACCCGCCCCGGCGCCTGATGTGGGCGCGCGCCGGCGTCGAACTGTGCCGCCTGCTGCCCGTCATACTGGCCGCCCTCCTCGGCGACCTCGTCCTGCTCGCCCTCCAGGAACTGCGCGACGACTACGGCCTCGCCGCCGCCCTGGCCGCCGCCGGCCTCATCCTCGGCGCCGCCGCCGTCATCGCCTGTGCCGTCACCACCGCCGCCAAGTGGCTGCTCGTCGGACGCTTCCGCACCGCCGAACACCCGCTCTGGTCGTCCTTCGTCTGGCGCAACGAGCTCTACGACACCTTCGTCGAAGAACTCGCCATGCCCTTCGGCGGCTCCAGCATCACCGGCACCCCCTACCTGAACGTCTGGCTGCGCAGCCTCGGCGCGCGCATCGGCCGCGGCGTGTGGTGCGAGACCCACTGGCTGCCCGAGAGCGACCTGGTCACCGTCGAGGCCGGCGCCAGCGTGAACCGCGGCACCGTCCTGCAGACCCACCTCTTCCACGACCGCGTCATGCGCCTGGGCACCGTCCACCTCGGCCCCGGCTCCACCACCGGCCCGCACTCCATCGTCCTGCTCAACTCCTCCCTCGGCGCCGGCACCACCGTCGGCCCCGCCTCCCTGGTCATGCGCGGCGAGAACGTCCCCGGCGCCACCCGCTGGCTCGGCAACCCCGTCGCCGCCTGGAGCGCCGACCCCACCCCGCCCGCCGGCCGCCGCGCCGCCCGGGCACGACGCCGCGCCGCGGCGGGGCGCACGACGGTGTGACGCACGTCACCTGCGCGGAGCGATGAGTGCGCGGTGCGGCCACGGTCTCAACCCGTGACCGCACCGCGCACTCGCGTGTGCGCTCCGAAAGAGCCGCGAAGATCATCGCGGACGCGACCGATGGGACACTGTGATCATGACCGCACCCGTGAAGGGCCCCGCCAGCTACTTCCCGTCCATCGAGAAGAAGTACGGCCGCCCCATCGCCGAGTGGAAGGACCTCATCTGCTCCTCCCCGCTCACCAAGCACATGGAACTCGTCGCCTGGCTCAAGACCGAACACGGCCTCGGCCACGGCCACGCCAACGCCCTCGTCGCCCACACCCTCGCCGAGGACACCACCCCCTGACCCGCCGGCCCCGGCGTTTTCAGGCAGCGGGGCTTTCGGGGGGACGGGACGTCACGCCCGGGCGGGCTCCTGAGCCCACAGGAAAGGGCTGCTTCCGCAGTCCTGCGGAAACAGCCCAGACCTGACCGATGTCGGATGGACCGGTGTCAAAGACCGGTGGCCTCAGCCGGTTTCGGACTCCCGATCACGACCTCGGTAGAACTCTCCCTCGCTGCGGACGAATTCCTCCCACCGCGACATCAGGGCGTCGATGCCCGTCTTCTGCCCGGGCTGCGCCGGCATGTAGCGAACGAAGCCGTCCATCTCGGACGGGTAGTCGAAGTCCGCGTACAGCATCTCGACCACCCCCAATGCGTCACCCAGACCCTCGCGGTTCTCGTAGGCCCAGGCGAGCGCCAGATATCGCCACACCGGCCGCACGTCGTCCACGGCACGGCCCGCGTCAGCGCCCTCCAGAATTCCGGCCACCTGATCGGCCTCGTCGGACAGCAGAAGCGCGATCGTCTCCTCCAGCTGCGATGCGTGGCCCGCAACGAGGCGTCGCGTACAGAGACCGATGACGCCGTCGGCGTCGATCCAGCCCTCGCGGTGCCCGTACTCGAGCTCCGCAAGGCTCAGATGGACATGCGGTTCGATGAAATCCGCCGGGATCTTGAATTTCAGTAGGTCGCTCATGGCTTATTGGGAATACCGTTGATCGTTCCGCCGTCGATGAATCCTTGGTGGGATACTACCTGGGTTCCGTCCTGGTCTTCAATGAGCCACTCAAAGCGTCCCGCCTTGCCGTTCACCTCACCGGGCATCTGGACGAGAACACGGTGCTTTCCGTCACCGCCGGTGATCGTGAAGACCTTGCCCTTGGCGGATATGTCCTCGGTCACCAGGTTGGGTGCCAGGTGCCTCACGTCCCGCTTCGCCCCGGAGCTCCAGCGCGGGAGGTTCTCGATCGCCAGCTGCGCTTCCTTTGGCGTGGGCAGGCAGTCGATCTTTCCCACGCATTTGATCGCAGAGCTCGTTACCCTGGCAATCTCCTCGATGGTTTTGGCTTTGTAGGCAATTTCTGCGAGCTTGGCGGCTTTCCCGGCCGGGAAGAAGGTGACGGCGAGTTCTGCGCAGGCGCCGACGTTCTTCTGCTTGATGCACTCTTCGGCGCTGTCCACGCCGAGGATGGACTTGGTGACATTCTTTAGGAGCTGCACCTCATCGAGGGACCCCCAATAGCTGAGAGTTCCGATTATGGTGCCGGGTGCGAACACGCCGCCTGGCCCGTATGTGCCGTTCACCTTGGCCATATTGCATCGGGCGATGAACTCCCGCGGCGTGTCGGGAGTGATGAAGAAGCAGTTGAACTGGCTAAAGTATATTTCCTTCTGAATTTCAGCCCGGATCTGTGCTTCCAGCTCCTTCGTGAATTCTTCCTCGAGTTTCTTGGCATCGGCCTGGATGCCCGGATCCTCGGCGTTCAGTTCGGCCTGGCGTTCCTGGATCTGCTTCTCCGCGGTGATGCTCCAGGCTTCGTCGGCGGCCTGCTGGGCAGCTCCGGCGTCCTGTCCCGCCGCGACGGCGGAGGTGTAGGCCTGGTTCGCGGCGTCGCGGGCCGTGTTGGCGGACCGGCGGGCCTGGGCGGCGGAGGCCTGTGCGCGGTTGGCGGAGGCGGTGGCCTTGCCGGCGTCGTGGGCGGCGGCCTGGGAGGCTGTGCGGGCGGTGGTGGCGGACTGGGCGGCGCGGGTGGCGGAGGCTTCGGCGTCCTGGGCGGACTTGCCGGCGTCAGCGGCGAATCCGGCCGCCTGGTCGGCGGAGGCGCGGGCCTGGTTGCGGGCGTTGTCGGCGTCGCCGGAGGCGCCGGCGGCGACGGCCGCGGCCTCGGTGGCCTCCCAGGCGTCCTGCTGGGCCTTGGCCGCGGTCTGGGAGGCCTCGGCGATCAGGCGGCGCATCTGCGCGGCGTGGGCGGTGGCGAGTTGGTCCTTGCGGTCGGCCATGTACTGGCCGGTCTTGAGGAAGGAGCTGACGAGATCGGGCGTGCCGGCGAGTGCGAACTTGGCTGCGGCCTGGACCTCCGGGCCGCCGCTGGCGAGCAGTTGGGTGGCCTGGACGCGTTCGTCGATCTGGCGGGCCGTGTACTGGCCGGTCATCAGGAAGGCGGCGACGGCCTTGGGCGAGCCGTCCCGCAGGGCCTTCTCGCCGGCTTCCTTGACGCTGGTGCCGCCGGTGGCGATCAGCTGATAGGCGCGGACGCGGTTGTCGGTGACCGCGGCCTCGTGCTGGCCGGTGGTGTAGAAGGCCTCGATCTGCTGGGCGTCGCCCTTGAGCGCGGCGGTGGCGGCGGTGCGGACGGCTTCGTCGGGGCTGTCCTGGGCGATCTCCTGCACGTTCTGGCGCATGTCGTCCAGCTCGGCCTTGTGCCGGCCGGTGCGCACCCAGTTCAGGACGGCGTCGTCGGTGCCGGCCAGGGCGACCGTGGCGGCTTCCTGGCTCCAGGGGCCGCCGGTCTTCATGGCCTGGAGTGCGGCCTTGCGGCCCCTGGCGGCAAGTGCTTTCGGGTCCGCGCCGGGGCGAGCGGCCTCGGCGGCCAGGGCGGCGGCTTCCTGGTCCTGGGCCCGCCAGTTGGCGAGGAGGGTGCCGATTCCACCGATGGCTTCGTCGTCGGCCTTCTTCGTGTCCCGGGCGGTCTCGACGGCAGCGGCGGTGCGGGCGGTCAGGTCCTCGGCCTCGGTCTTGCGGGCGAGTTCGTAGACGCCGCTGGCGGTCTTCACCGCCTCGCTCGCCGCCGCCGCAGCCGTGCGTGCTTCGCCGGCCTGCCGGGCGGACTCGGCCGCCGAGACGGCGGACTGGCCTGCGTGCTCGGCGGCCTGGTCCGCGGCCGTCGCCGCGTTCTGGGCGTGCGTGGCCGCCGTGTGCGCGGCGTCGCGGGCCTGGAAGGCGGCCTGGGCGGACTGGCCGGCCAGCGCCGCGGACGCGTCCGCGGCCCGGTTGGCCTCGTTCGCCTGGCGGCGGGCCTGTTCGGCCGCGGCCTGCGCACGGTTGGAGCCGGCACCGGCGGCGCTCGCCAGACGGCCGGCCTTCTCCGCGGAACCGGCGGCCGCGTTCGCGTTACCGCTGGCGCTCTTGGCCGCAGCCGAGGCCTCGCCCGCCGCTTGGGAGGCGGTGCCGGCATTGTTCGCGGCGTCCGCGGCCCGCTGGGCGTCGTTCGCGGCGTTGCGTGCTTCTTCGGCTCGCTGGCGGGCCTCGGCGGCCTTGCCCGCGTCCGAGGAGGCGGCGGCGGCGGCCTTGCGGGCGTTGCCCGCCGCGAGGGCTGCGCCACTGGCCGCGCTGGCGGCCTGGGCCGCGGCGCTGGAGGCGATGCGGGAGGCCTGGTTGGCGGCACCGGCTGCGGCGACTGCCTGCTGGGCGGCGGTCGCCGCGCCCTGGGCCGCATCGGCCGCGCGCGTGGCGGCTTCCGTGGCGCGGGTCAGGTCCTGGCCGGCTGCCTCGGTCTCCTTCGCCGCGGTCTCCGCGGATTCCTTGGCCTGCTGTGACGCGTCGACTGCGCGCGCGGACGCGGCCTTGGCGGCGTCCTTGGCGGCCTGCGCCTGGGCGCCGGCCTGTTCGGCCTGGTCGGCCAGCTGGGAGATCGTGGCGCGTTCCTGGTCCCGGGCGCGGGCGACGAACTGGCCGATGTTCAGGAACTCGGCGATGTCGGAGGGCGTGCCGCGCAGAGCGACCTTGGCGGCTTCCTTCATGGCCGGGCCGCCGGAGCCGAGGAGCTGCATCGTTCGTGCGCGGTTGTCGACCTCGAGGGCGTCGTACTGGCCCTGCTCGAGGAACTTCTTCACGTCCTCGGGCGTGCCCTTGAGCGCGGCGGTGGCCTGCTCCCTGACGCTCACGCCGCCGGTGGCGACGAGCTGGAAGGCCTCGACCCGCCGGTCCTGCTCCAGCGGGGTCCGCCAGCCGTCCCTGAGGAAGGCGCGCAGGTCGTCCGTGGAACCCTTCAGCGCCTTGGTGGCGGCCTCGCGCACCCCGGGCCCGCCGAGGCTGAACATCTGGAACGCCGACACCCGGTCGTCGTGGTACTCGGCGTCGCCCTTCTCGACCTCGAGGAAGCGCTTGACGTCCTCGTCCGAGCCAGTCAGCGCGGCCTCGGCAGCCGCCTTCACGCCGGGACCACCGATGGTCCACAGGCCGACGACACGGCCACGGTCCGTCAGCACGGGCATGTCCGGGTCGGCGTCAGAGTCTGCCGCGAACGCGGGCGTTGTGCCGAGCATGCCGGCAGCGAGGGCCACGGGCAGCAGGACCGCGCATGCACGGCGCAATCCCGCTATCCGGCTTCCCGGGGGTCGCTTCTTCCCGGCGGTTCCCGGCGCTCCCAAGGAGCGCAAGGGGTGTTTCACAAGACATTCCTCTCTCTTGGGACATGCGTCATCGCGCGTCCCGGATCACCTGGCGCCCTGGCACCGCACACGGACGCGCGAGGGACATTCGTGACCACGCGATCCGGTCGCGGGAATGTCCTTGTCGCAGCTCGCCGCAAAGTTGATCCCGTGCGAACGGCGATTGGTTCGCAGGCGAGTGATTGCTGCTATCTTACGCATGACTTACTCGTGAGTAGTAGTCATGCAGTCACTCAACAAGCTGTGTTGATGCAGCATCAGGAAGAAGGGTCCACCCGTGCTGATATCCCGCTCCCGGACGGCAGTTCTGGCCTGTGCCGTCGGCGCCTTGACTGCGGCAGGCATCGGATTCGCGTCCCTCACGACCGCACAGGCCGCCTCCGGCGCGGCATCGGCGGACGCCGCCATGCCCTCCGCCGTCGAGGACTTCCAGCACCCCGGGGCCGACCGCATCTTCAAAGAACGGAAGATCTCGCTGAAGCAGGGCGACGGGCACATCCGGCTCAAGGAGGGCCCGGACAACAGCGTGCCGACCGACTGTCAGGCATCGAACGAGATCTTCATCGAGTCCCGACTCGACAAGCGCGGCTACTGCTTCACCGTCTCCGGCACGAGCGGCTACCTTGCCATGGAGCTGCCGGACGTCTACGGCATCTGGACCGAGGAACGCGCCGTCAGCGCCAGGCTGGTCGCGGGCGGCGAGGAGAAGAAGGTCGACGTCAGCCCGAACTCAACCGCGCCCGTCGGTGAAAGCCTGCCCGGCGGAAAGCGCTCCGTCCTCGTCGAACTGCGTGTCACCGGCTGAGCCGGACACTCGGGCCCAACTCAACGACAGGATTCGAGCAATGCTTCACAGAACTTCGTCCCGCTCCCGTCGGGTGGGCGCGCTGACTGCGGCTGCGGCTGTCGGCGCGCTGACCCTCTTCTCCACCGTCCCGGCCGGCGCCGTCGTCGGGGACGCGGCCACCGACGGGGCGTACGCGTTCACAGCCAAGCTGACCATCGGCGACACCTTCCGCACCTGCACTGGTGCACTGGTGGACCGCAACTGGGTGATAACCGCCGCGAGTTGCTTCGCCGATGACCCCGCCCAGCCGCAGGCGCTCGCTGCCGGGGCGCCGAGGTGGAAGACCATCGCCACCATCGGGCGCACCGACCTGACCGGAACGGCCGCCGGCCGGGAGGTCGGCGTGACCGAGCTGGTGCCGCGTCAGGATCGCGACCTGGTGCTGGCCCGCCTGGCCACGCCGGTCGACGGCATCGCCCCGCTCGCGGTGGCGACAACGGCGCCGACGGCGGGTGAGAAGCTGCGGGTGCCCGGGTACGGGCGCACCAAGGACGAGTGGCTGCCGGCCAAGCTCCACTCGGGCATGTTCACCCTGGATGCGGTCGCGCCCGGTGGCATCGACACCACCGGCATCGCCGGCGCGGCGATCTGCAAGGGCGACACCGGCGCCCCCGCCGTCCGCGAGACCAACGGCCGGGCCGAACTCGTCGCCGTCGCCTCCCGTTCCTGGCAGGGCGGGTGCCTGGGCAGCCCCGAGACACGCACCGGCGCGTCCAGCGCGCGGGTCGACGACGTGGCCGCATGGGTCAACGGTGTCGTCCACCGTCGAAGTGTGCGCGGCGATGCCAATGGTGACGGGCGGGCCGACGGGCTCATGGCGTACTACCACGCCGACGGTTCGATCGGTTTCTTCACCTCGCTGACCGATACCAGCGGTCAGTTGGGCGAGTTCACGAGCGGCTATGTCGTCCCGCCCGGTGGCGGTTGGGACCGTAACTCGATGAAGCTGGTCGCGGGAGATTTCAACGGTGACGGTCGTACTGACCTTGCCATGCTCTACCGGCGTGCCGACGGTTCGATCGGCTTCTTCACTGGTCTTGCCGACGCCAGTGGTCACATCACCGGTTTCCAGAGCTCTCCCAAGTCCGTTCCCGCCGGCGCCAACTGGGACTGGAACGCCATCCAGCTCTTCTCCGGCGATGCCAACGGCGACGGTCGTGACGATGTCATCATGGCGTACTACCACGCCGACGGTTCGATCGGTTTCTTCACCTCGCTGACCGATGTCAGCGGTCAGTTGGGCGAGTTCACGAGCGGCTATGTCGTCCCGCCCGGTGGCGGTTGGGACCGTAACTCGATGAAGCTGGTTGCGGGAGATTTCAACGGTGACGGTCGTACTGACCTTGCCATGCTCTACCGGCGTGCCGACGGTTCGATCGGCTTCTTCACTGGTCTTGCCGACGCCAGTGGTCACATCACCGGTTTCCAGAGCTCTCCCAAGTCCGTTCCCGCCGGCGCCAACTGGGACTGGAACGCCATCCAGCTCTTCTGACCCACTGAGCGGCGATCCTGCACCTGCGGCCGCCTACCGCGCTGGCCGGTCAGCAACTCCGACACCGACGGTGTCCAGAACTCGCCCCGCCACGTCCCCCAGCTGATCCCGGACCACATCCGCCCCGCCGCCCCGGTCGCCACACAGGCTGCCGGGCGGCGGGGCGTCCTCTTGTCCCTTAGGGGCCTCCCGCAGTCGCGCCGAGCTTCGAGGCCCCAGCGGGTGGGCCCGACCTGGCCGTACTGGCGGGCGGCCGGGCCGGGCGTCCGACGTCCGGCGGAAGGTTCAACCGGTTGGTCCGCCGGCGCGGTAGCGACCCGACGTGCGGGGCTCGGACGGCACCGAGACGATGGCCACCGTCGGGTGTTCGCCCGGGAGGCATTCGACATCGGCGGGCCTGGCCGACCACTCGATGCCGCCCTCGGGCCGGCGGAGGTAGTACTCCCCGCGCACTTCGCCCATGTAGGCGCCGAGCCGGCCGGTGGCGCGGTCCTTGACGATCTCGCCGACCCGCGGGCGATACGGCCTGCCGGCCGGGGACTTGGGTGATCTCTGGCGCGCCAACGTTCGCTCCACTCCGTAGTGCAATGACGACCCGCGGCAGCCAACTGTCCTCTACGCTCGGAGGCTCTTCAACTTGTCGATCAGGAAGGAAGAGTCACCGGCGATCATGAACCGCAAGGAACTCGACCCCGACGCCTCGCGTACTGCCGAGTTCGGCGTGTGTCTACGCGCGGCTCGCATGGACCATGGGTGGACGCAGGAGGGCCTGGCGGAGCGGATCGGGTACTCGGGTGTCCATGTGTCGGCCGTCGAAACCGATCGCAAGCCTCCAACTCTTCTCTTGGCCAGAAGGATTGACCTGGCGTTCGGAACGCCCGGGCGCTTCGAACGGATGTGGCGCAGGTCTCGACGGGGCGTCCTGTTCGAGGGGTTCGAGGAGTACCTGCGCAGTGAGGCCGAGGCCGTGGCGCTGCGCCTGTTCGAGATCAACATCATTCCGGGTCTTCTCCAGATCCCCGCCTACGTGTGCGCCTATCAGGGGGCGTTGGTGCGCCGGGGCGCCTCGACCCGGCAGCAGGCCGACGAGCGGACGGCCGTTCTGCTGCGCAGGCAGAAGTGCCTCGCGGAGAAGGACCCGGCACCTCTCTTACACGCCGTCATGGACGAGGGATGCCTGCGGCGATCCATAGGGGACCGGGAGGTGATGATCGAGCAGCTCCTGCATCTGGAGGCGCTTGCCGCGCAGCCGAGGGTCATTCTCCAGGTCAGCCCCTTCTCGCTCGGTGAGAACCGGCCGTTCGCTCACCCGATGACGTTGCTGACCATGCCGAACAGGGCCATGGTTGGCTATAGCGAGACCCAGAAGCGGGGGTTCCTGGAGCGTGAGCCGGATACCTTGGCGGAGTGGGCAAATGAGTACGATCAACTACAGGTCGAGGCGTTGCCGCGGGCGGCGAGCGTCGAGTTCATTCGAGACGTGCGAAGAGGGATTGAGCATGGATGACCTGAGCGGCGCCACGTGGCGCACCAGCTCGTACACCGCCCAGCAGGGGCAATGCGTCGAGGTGGCGGACGGGCTGCCCGACACCGTTCCCGTGCGTGACTCCAAGGACCCCCACGGGCCGGTGCTGGTCTTCGCGGCGGACGCCTGGTCGGCGTTCGTCACGTCGGTCCGGGCCGGCGAGTTCGGCACCGTCTGACACCTCCCCAGCAGGCGAGAGCGCCCCTGTGCCGGCCGCGCGCCGGTACAGGGGCGCGGCGCTGTCCGGGCTCGGCCTCGGGGACGCGGACGACGAGGGCGCTCGTCAAGACGCCTGCATCAGGGTGCGGAGCAGGTCGTCGCCAAGGCTCAGGCCGGTCTGGGAGACGTCGGTCAGGTGGTAGCCGGCGTACCAGTCGGCGGGGGCCTCGGGGTGGGGGCCGCTGACGGCGACGCGGCCGGTGCCGTAGGGGGCGACGACGGCGGCGATGCGGTCGTTGGTGTAGCGGGCCAGGACGTCGGCGCCGGGGGCGTCGACGTCGAAGTAGGGGCCGTCCTGGAAGTACATGGGCTGGGGCTGGCCGCGCCAGGTGACGGGGACGAGGTGGTCCTGCTCGTCGGTGACGCTCGCGCCGTCGGTCTTGATGTACTCGCCGGAGTCGCCGGGCAGGAGGTCGTAGCCGGGGTTGCCGGCCAGGTAGCCGCCCATGCACAGGCCCAGGTAGCGGCCGCCGCCGCGGACGTAGTCGCGGACGAGTTCGGGGCGGAAGCCGCTTTCGTGGCGCAGCAGGTTCCAGGCGGTGGTCACCTCCTGGCCGTTGGTGCCGCCCGGCTGGACGTACAGGGCGGCGCCGGCCAGGGCGCCGGGGCCGAAGTGCAGCGGCTCGTCGGGGCCGATGAAGCGGACGGTGAAGTGGTTGCGTTCCAGCAGGTCCTGCGCGGCCTCGGGGCAGCCGTCGCAGGCGGCGGGGCCGCGGTAGACGACGGCGAGGGGGTGGGACGGGTCGACGGCGGCCGGGGCGGCCGCCCCGGCGGTGTCCTCGGGGCGGGACTGGGAGGCCGACGGGCCGCAGCCGGCGGTCGCCGCCAGCAGCACCGCCGCCAGCCCCAGCACCGCCGCACCCCGGACCGGGCGGCGCCCGCGCGTCATGACCGGAACTCCTGCATGGCTGCTGCTTTCCCCCAACGCTCCTGTGCCCGGCGGCCGATGCGACCGGCCGCGCGGTGTGCGACGACGACGCTACGGGGTGATCGGCTCGGGCGCACAATCCGCCCGGCCGCGCGGCCGACCGGCCCCGCCATGCAGCTGTGCCGGCGCGGACCCGGTGGCGGCGGCGGGCGCCGTCGGCTAACGTCGCCGGACGCCGCGCACCCGGAGCGCGCCGGGAGCCGCCTACCTGTGTGAGGGATCAGATGCAGACACGCGAGGTCGTGCGCTACGGAGACGCGCCGAGCCAGTTCACGCAGATGTGGGAGCCCGAGGGCGGGCGGCCCGCCCGGGGCCTGGCGGTGAGCGTGCACGGCGGCTGGTGGCGCGACCGCCACGACCTGCACCTGATGGACGCCCTCGCCGCCGACCTGGCCGGGCGCGGCTGGTGCGTGGCCAACGTCGAGTACCGGCGCACCGGCCACGACGGCGGGGGCTGGCCGCAGACCCTCGCCGACGTCCTCGCCGCGGTCGCCGCCGTCCGCGGGGCTCGCCCGCACCTCGCCGACCTGCCGTCGGTGGCCGTCGGGCACTCCGCGGGCGGGCAGCTGGCCCTGCTGGCCGCGGAGGCCGGCGCCGTGGGCTCCGCCGTGGCGCTCGCCCCGATCACCGACCTGGCCCGCTGCGCGGCGGAGGGCCTGGGCGAGGGGGCGACCCCGCTGTTCATCGGCAGCCCGTACGAGGACGACCCGGCCGCCTACCGCGACGCCTCCCCGCTGAACCGCCTCCCGCTCCACCGCCCGTACCTGGTCGTCCACGGCGACCGGGACCAGCGCGTCCCCGTCACCCACAGCCGCGCCTACATTGAGGCCGCCACGGCCGCCGACGACCGCGTCGCCTACGCCGAGCACCCCGGCGCCGACCACTTCGACGTCATCGACCCCGCCCACGCCAGCTGGGCCCATGCCATCGCCTGGCTGGAGACCCCGGCCGGCTGAGCCGCCCGGGCCTACCCACCGGCCCGGGCCCGCCGAGCAGGCCCGGGCCGGCGCCCCGCAGGCGCTCAGCCGCGGATCGCCGCGACCACCCGCGACAGGTCCTCCTCCGCGATGCCCGGGTGTGCCAGCAGCACCTCACGCGCCGCCGTGAGCACCGGACCGCCGCCGCCCAGGGCGAGGTCCTTGGCCGCCAGACGCACCGGGAAGTCCGACTCCTCACTGCGGGCGCGGGCCACCACCCCCGCGAGCGGCCCGCCGCCCAGGGCGCCCAGCGCCAGCTCCTCCGGCACACCCAGCGCGTCCGCCACCGCCAGCGCCTCGCCCACCACCGTCACCCCGGCCACGACCGCGCCCATCACCACCACCTTCAACGCCGCGCCCAGACCCGGCCCGCCGCAACGCAGCACCCGCCCCAGGTGCTCCAGCACCGGCTGCGCCCGGTCCAGGTCCTGCGGCTCACCGCCCGCGTAGACGACCAGGTCGCCGGTGGCGGCGGGGCCGACGCTGCCCAGCACCGGGGCGTCCACCAGGCCCACCCCGTCCGGAAGTCGGTCACGCAGGGCGGCCACCGTCTCCGGTCCGACGGACGACATGTCGATCCACAGCGCGCCCGGCGCCAGGTGCTCCAGGAACTGCCCGGCCACCTCCTGCACCGCCGCCGGATCGGACAGCATCGTGATGACCACCTCCGCACCCGCGACGGCCTCGGCCGGGCTCGCCTCGAAGGCCAGGCCCGCCGAGGCGGCCCGGGCCCGGCTGCGGTTCCAGACGGTCAACGGCAGGCCGGCGGCGGCGAGGCGACGGGCCATCGGCAGACCCATCCGGCCCAGCCCGAGAAACGCGATCTTGTTCATGGGTTCCATGGGCACCACGCTAGGCAGCCCGAAGCCACGCGACAAACGAATGTCTCGCATGATAGCCATGCCATATGGACATGGTTTGGCTGGACGTCTTCCGCACCGCCGCCCGTCTGGGCTCCTTCACCGCCGCCGGCGAACACCTCGGCTTCACGCAGTCCGCGATCTCACGTCAGATCTCCACCCTGGAAGCAGAACTCGGCGCCCCGCTGTTCGACCGCCTCGCCCGCGGCGTCACCCTCACCGAACACGGCCGCACCCTGCTCCCACACGCCGAAGCCCTGCTGGAACGCCTCGACTCCACCCGCCGCGACCTCTGCGCCCTCACCGAACTGAACGCCGGCCGGCTACGCGTCGGCGCCTTCGACAGCGCCAACGCGGCCCTCGTCCCCGGCGCCCTCGCCGCCTTCCGCACCGCCCACCCCGCAGTGGCCGTCTCCCTCACCGAAGGACTGTCCGCCGACCTCCTGACCCGCCTCGCCGACGCCACCATCGACCTCGCCGTCGTCGCCTCCTACCCCGAACAGCCCCACGACAGCGACCAGTTCGACCTCCACCCCCTCGTCGACGACCCCATCCTGGTCGCCCTGCCCCGCGACCACCGCCTCGCCCGCCGCCGCCGCGTCCGCCTCGTCGAACTCGCCGACGAACCCTGGATCGCCGCCAGCCGCACCATCGAGACCACCCTCCTCGCCGCCTTCGCCCGCAACGGCCTACGGCCACGCGTCGAGTACGAGGTCGCCGGCTGGACGGCCAAACTCGGCCTCGTCGCCGCCGGACTGGGCCCCGCCCTCATCCCCTCCCTCGCGGCCCGCGCCGCCCGCCCCGACATCGCCCTCGTCGCCCTGCATCCCGACGACACCCCCGTACGCCGGGTCTGCACCGCGCTGCGCCGCGGCCACCGCCCGTCCCCGGCCACCACTGCCTTCCTCGGCCACCTGCGCGAGGCGGCACACGCCTAGCGGCGGGCGGGCCCGTCGGGGCGGAAACCGTTGCTCTGGGCGGAAGTTCGCGCCGCCGGTTCACCGCACCGGCCGGGCGCCGCTGCGATGCGAGCCTTCTCGGTCCGACGAGGTGACCGGGGTGCCGAGGTGGGTGGGATCGCCGCCGAGGGTGGTGTAGAGGCCGGTCCAGTGGCGGTCGGTGCCGGTGGGGGGTTGGCCGTCGCAGTAGGCCTTGGTGCCGTTGGCCGTGTAGTAGCGCATCATCTCCAGGACGGCGCGGGGGGCGGCGCTGTTGCCCGCGGTGTAGCGGTTGCCGGGATCGCGGGTCTGATGGACCAGGCACGTCGGCGACGGGGTGGCGCTCTGGGCGTCGAACCCGGCGTCCGACGGGTGGGAGCATCCGCTCAGGAGGACGGCCCCGAGCAGCGCGGCGGCGGTGGTGAGCGTGAGGCGGTTCATCGGTCGGGGCTCCCGTTCGGAGAGTTCGTCAAAGGACTGTCGGCAGGCTACGGACGATGAGGCCGAGGCCGACGAGGAGCACCAGGACCGCGGTGAGCGCGGCCGTGTGCGGGGCGATGCGGCGGGCCAGGACGAAGGCGGGGCGGTCGGCGGCCCTCGCCAGCCGGTCCTGGAGGCGGACCAGGAGGAGGCCGATGGCCGTGAGGGTGATGGTCATGCCGAGGCCGTAGGCGACCACGAGGGCGACGCCGAAGACGGTGCGCCCCAGGGCGACGGCGCCGAGGAGCACGACGAGCGCCGACGGGCTGGGGACGAGTCCGCCCGCGATGCCGAGGCCGACGAGGCCCTTGGTGGTGAACGGCTGGTCGGCCACGTCGTGGTGGTGGGTGTGGTGGTGGCCGAAGAGCCCGTGGCGGTGCGGCTGGGCGTGGTGGTGCCCGTCCCCGTCCGCGTGGGGATGCTCGTGGTGCCCGTCCCCGCCGCCCGCGTGGGGACCGGGGTGAGCGTGGGAGTGGTGGTCCGCGCCGGCCCGGGCGGCGGCCGTCAGGGCAACTGCCGGTTCGGTCACCGCCGTCGGGCCGGTCTCCGGGCGGCCGCGGCGGCCTGGGCGGGACGAGGCCGCGTGGCGTGAGCGGCGGACGGCGTCGGTGAGCAGGTTGACGCCGATGGCGGCGACCAGGGCGCCGCTGGCCACGCCCAGCCAGCCGAGCAGGGTGTCGCCGGCCAGGGAGGAGAACGCGCTCAGACACAGGCCGACGACCAGGACGCCGGCCGTGTGGGTGAGGGTGACGGTGGCGCCGACGGTGACGGCGTCGCGGGTGCGGCCGCGCCGTCCGGCGAGATAGGCGGCCATGACGGTCTTGCCGTGGCCGGGCAGCACCGCGTGGCCGGCGCCGAGGACGGTGGCCAGCGCGACGGCGAGCAGGCCGACGGGCAGGGTGAGCCGCCCGGTTCCGACGAGCGCGGCGAGTTTCCCCGACAGGGCCTCGATACGGGCCGACAGTCCCGTGCCGGGGTTCGCCGCAGTGGTGGTGACGCCGGCGGGCGCCGGTCTGCCGTCGTCCGGTGCGGCCGTGATCTCGGCCCGGGTGTCTCCGCGCGGGGTGGTGAGCATGTCGCGGGGGTAGTCGCGCAGTTCCTTCGAGGAGGAGACGTCCGGGACGGTGGAGCGGTCGAGCCGCACCCCCTGGCCCCGGGCGGTGATCTCGTTCCAGCCGACGCGGGTGGGATCGGCGCCGGTGTCGACGTGCAGGGTGAGCCGACCGGCCGTCAGGTCCACCGGCGCCTCCAGGCGGCATTCGAGGCGGCTGGTGCGAAGCCCGGCCTGGCCCGGCTGGTAGTCGAACGCGGCCGAGCGGACGGTGAAGGCCAGGCGCTCGGGCACGGTGACGGCCAGGTGGGCGGCGGTGTCGGCGCACCGGGCGTTCGCCCAGGCAGCCCGCTCGGCGTCCCCGGCCGGGTGGCCGTCGGCGACGCGCGGGGCGTCCTGGAGGGTGGGGATCTCGGCGGCGTCGGTGACGGCGAGGACCTCGACCCGGTCCGGGTGGAGCGTCAGGCCGGTGTAGTGGTTGACGGAGAAGTTGCCGAGCGGGTGCGCCCGGGCCTGGGGCGCCGCGGCGACGAGCCACAGGACGCTGCCCGCCGCGGCCGCCCACCGGGCGGGGCGGGGACCGGCGGATCGGACGCGTCCGAGTACGGCGTTCATCGGTCTCGCTTCCTGTCGGGCGGCAGTACGCGCACACGGTCCGGCACTCGTCGCGGACCCTCCAGGACGATGGCCGCACCGCCGACCGGATTCCCCGCCCGCGCGCGGGGCACCAGGGCGCGGCCACCCGCACGGACCACCGCGCTCACCCGCTCGGCCCCGCACGGCCCAGGCCGAGACCGAGGCCGAGACCGAGGGCGGCGCCGGCGTCGGATGCGCCGCGCGCGCCGTCGGTCCGTCCCGGCGGCCGGGCGGCCGCCCAGCGCCCACCCGGACGAACGGCGACCCCGGTCGGCCGAGCCCACCTCGCGATCTTGTCCCGGTTCGTGGTGATTCTCATGAGAGCTCACGTCGCACGACGGACGGGCCGGCGGAGCACCGACCGCACCGCCGGGTGACCCCCGGTCCTCCGCGTGGGACCGCGAGCGCACACACCGCTTCCCTCTGCCCCGGCCCCTGACGGCGCAGAGCGGATCTCACCCGGAAACGGATGGCAGATGCAGCATCTCCGCTCGCCCCGCCGAAGGACCGCCACTCGGGCGGCCGAGCGCGCCCTCGCGGCCCTCGGAACCCTCTCCCTGGTGTCCGTCGGCGTACTCACGGGCCTGGCGCCCCAGGTCGGTTCCGCCTCCAGCCACCGCGAGGCCCCGCTCATCGCGGGCGACCCCAAGGCGGACAACACCGACGTCTACGCCTTCACCAGCCCCGACAAGCCCGACACCGTCACCCTCGTCGCGAACTGGATCCCCTTCGAGGAACCCAACGGCGGCCCGAACTTCTACCCGTTCGCCACCGACGCCCGCTACAACATCAAGATCGACGGCAAGGGCGACGGCAAACCCGACCTCACCTACACCTGGCAGTTCACCGACCACATCCGCGACGACGCCAACCAGTTCCTCTACAACACCGGCGTGGTCAAGTCCCTGGACGACACGACGCTGAACTTCCGCCAGACCTACACGCTGACCGTCACCGACGGCGGCGGCACCACGAAGACCCTGGTCAAGGACGCGCCCGTCGCACCCTCCAACGTCGGCAAGGCGTCGATGCCCGACTACGGGGCGCTACGCCAGCAGGCCCTCGTCCAACTCCCCGGCGGCGGACAGAGCTTCGCCGGACAAGCCGCCGACCCGTTCTTCCTCGACCTGAGGATCTTCGACCTCCTGTACGGCGGAAACCTCAAGGAGACGGGCCACGACACCGTCGCCGGCTACAACGTCAACACCATCGCCCTCCAGGTCCCCAAGAAGGACCTGGCGCTCAACGGCGACCCCCAGCACAACCCCGTGATCGGCGTCTGGTCCACCACCGACCGCAAGGGCGCCGTCGTCGGCGACAAGGGCGGCGAGAGCAAGGGCGGCGAGTCCGGTCACGACAAGGGCGGCGAAGGCAAGGGCGGCGAGGCCGGGTTCCACCAGGTCTCCCGACTGGGCAACCCGCTGGTCAACGAGGCCGTCGTCCCGCTCAAGTTCAAGGACGCCTTCAACGCCCTGCCGCCCGACCAGGACCACACCGTCACCCCGGTGGTCGACAAGGTCAAGGACCCGATCGTGCCCAAGCTCATCCAGAGCATCTACGGCATCCCCGCCCCCGCGGCCCCGCGCAACGACCTCGTCGAGATCTTCCTGACCGGCGTGTGCAAGACCTGCGGACCGATCCAGGCCGACCTCAACTCCCAGCTCCTGAACGCCGACGTGAACAAGGAGAAGTTCACGCCCGCCGAGGAACTGCGCCTCAACATGGCCGTGCCCCCGGCCGCCAAACCCAACCGGCTCGGCGTGCTCGGCCAGGACCTGGCCGGATTCCCCAACGGCCGACGCCTCAACGACGACGTCGTCGACATCGCCATCCAGGCCCTGGAAGGCGCCGCCCAGACCGGCAAGCTCGTACCGGCCCTCGCCGCCGGCGACGGCGTGGACAAACCGTTCCGCCAGCCCGGCGCGAACTTCCCCTACGTCGCCCTGCCCAACACCGCGGCGGTCAACCAGGCCGACTCCGACAACCCCAGCGGCGGCATCGGCGCAGGCCTCGGCGGCACCGCCCTGGCCGGCCGCTTCCCCGTGGTCGCGGCGACCGCCCTCGGCGGCGGCGTCCTCCTGGCCGCCGCGGGCATCCTGGCCCTGCGGCGCCGGCGCGCCGAGCGGTGACCAGCCCCACCACACCCGGCCGTCCGCCCTCCTCCAGCGAGGAGGGCGGACGGCCGGCGTCCACGCCGGCGATCCGGCCGGCGCCGCCACGGCGGCCCGCCGCACTCCTCGCCGTCGCCGCCGGCCTGGCCCTGGCCAGCGCGGGAAGCATCGCGCTCACCACCTCCGAGCCCGGCCCCCGCCCACGCACCGACATCGGCACACTCCCGGCGCTCAGGAACACCGCCAGCCCACCCGCGCAGACGGACAGCACCGCCGCCGAACCCGAAGGCATCCACATCCCCGCGATCGCCCTCGACAGCCCCCTGACCGACCTCCAGGTCACCCCGGACGGCCACCTGCCCGCACCCGACGACCCCGACCAGATCGGCTGGTGGAGCGCGGGCCCGCGCCCCGGCGGACCGGGAGCCGCGGTCGTCGTCGGCCACGTCGACTCCCGCACCGGCCCCGCCGCCTTCTACCGCCTCTCCGACCTGCGCCCCGGCGACCTCATAACCATCGACCGCCAGGACCGCACCCACGTCGACTTCACCGTGAAGGCCCTGCGCCAGTACGACAAGGACCACTTCCCCGACGACCAGGTCTACACCACCGCCGGCACCCCGCAGCTGCGCCTCATCACCTGCGGCGGCACCTTCGACCAGCAGCGCCACGAGTACCGCGACAACCTCGTCGTCTACGCCACGCTCACACCCACCACCGCCGCGCAGCCGTCCACCCCACCCCCACCCCCACCACCCCCGACCGACCGGAGCGGCAATTGAACCTCCCCGGACACCGCCGCACACTGCTGCGCGCCGCCGTGGTCACCGCCCTGGGGCCCGCCCTGCTCCTCGCCGGCGGCCTCGGCCTCGCACCCTGGCCCGCGCAACGCACCGACCCGGCCCCGCCGATGCCCCGAACCGCCGCTTCCGACCGCGCAGATGACGCGCTGTCCGCCGACATCGCGGCCCTCCAACGCCGCCTGCACGAGACACCCGAGGACGCGCAGGCCCTCGCCAGGCTCGGCCTCGACTACGTCCAGCAGGCCAAGAACACCGCCGACCCCACCTACTACCCCAAGGCCGAGGAGGTGCTGCACCGCTCGCTGCAACTCGACGGCGAGGACAACTTCACCGCCATGGGCGCCATGGCAGCCCTCGACAACGGCCGCCACGAATTCACCCGCGCCCTCGACTGGGCGCAGCGCGCCATCGCCGTCAACCCGTACAACTCCACGCTGTACGGCACACTCGCCGACGCCTACACCCAGCTCGGCCGCTACCCCGAAGCCGCCGACGCCGTCCAGCACATGGTGGACCTCAAACCCGGCACCCCCTCCCTCGCCCGCGCCTCCTACGTCGCCGAACTGCGCGGCGACACCACCACCGCCCGCACCCTCATGCAACGCGCCCTGCAGGACGCCGCAGGCCCCGCCGACCAGGCCTTCGCGCACTACTACCTCGGCGAACTCGCCCTCAACACCGGCGATGCGGCCACCGCACTGCAGGAAGCCGAACACGGCCTGGCCGCGGCCCCCACCTACACCCCGCTGCTCCAGGCCAGGGCCCGCGCCGAGGCGGCCCTCGGCGACACCGACGCCGCCGTCGCCGACCTCGCCCTGGCCGTCCAACGCCTCCCGCAACCGGAGTTCGTCCTCCAGCTCGGCGAGCTCTACCAGCGCCTCGGCCGCAGCCAGGACGCCGAGCAGCAGTACCAGCTGTTCCGGGCGGAGGAGAAGCTCCTCACCGACAACGGTGTCGCCCTGGACGCGGATGCCGCGCTCTTCGAGGCCGACCACGGCGACCAGGCCCTCGCCCTGACCATCGCCGAGAACGGCATCCGCAGCCGGCCCTTCCTCGACACCCACGACGCCCTCGCCTGGGCCCTGCACGTCAACGGCCACGACCGGGAGGCACTCGCCGAATCCGACGAGGCGCTCGCCCTCGGCACCCGCAGCGCTCTGTACCACTACCACCGGGCGATGATCCAGACGTCCCTCGGCGACGCGTCCGCCGCGCGTGCGGACCTGACCACCGCGCTCGCGATCAACCCCCACGCTGGGGCCCTGGTCGCCGGGTTCCCCTCCGAGATCCCCTCCGAGGTCCCCTGACCGAACCGCCCAGGACCGGGGCGGGCGCTCTCGGCGGGCCGGGGGCGGCGGGGTGTGGAACGGTGGGACGAGGGGGTGCCCCCGGAAGGAGAGGAGTGGCCATGTCATCGAAGCGGCGCCGCAAGAAGAAGGCGCGGGCCAGGCGCGGGGCCAACCACGGCCGCCGCCCTCAGTGCTGAGAGCCGGTGACGACGGCCCCGCCGCGGCCGAAGCGGCCGCGGCGGGGCACTCTGGGGCTGAGCCCGAGAGCCGGAAAGCGGCCTGGAACCGTTCCCCCGGTGGCTGTTGAGCGCGCGCGGGCGGCGACATGGTGTTCGGCCTCAGCCCGCCGGTGTGCGCGGTCGGCGTGATCACCTGCATCGTCCTGTTCGTCCGCTACCGCCTGTACTACCGCCGTTGAGGCTCGCCATCTGAACGTGCGCGGCCTCGCCCGAGGCCGACTCGCCAAGTGCGTCCACGACGCCAGATGGGCCACCTTCGCAGGCTGCTCGAAGAGAAGGCGGCCCGGTACGGGCGCCACGTCGGCATCGTGCACCGCACGTACCCGTCCTCCCAGCTCTGCTCGGAGTGCGGACACCGCGACGGACCCAAGCCCCTCGCGGTCCGCGAGTGGACCTGTACGGCGTGCGGTGTCCTCCATGGCCGTGACCTCAACGCTGCTCGCAACATCCTGGCCGCCGGGCAGGCGGACCTGACGCCCCGTTGCCCCTGCGCCGCAGGGCGTCGGGGCCCGGTCAGCTGGCCGGATAGGGTCCCGGGGGAGCGGGACGCGCCCCTGCTCCCGCCGTCGCGCCGACCCCGACCCCGAGGAGTGCCCCCCCATGCCGAACCCGTTCTTCACCGGCCCGGCGATCACGAAGTTCGGCCTGGGCACGGCCGCCGTCGGGCGGCCCGGGTACATCAACCTCGGGCGCGACGGCGACCTACCCGCCGAGCGCACCGTCGAGGCACTGCGCGAGCGTACCTACCGCCTCCTCGACGCCGCCCACGCCGCCGGGGTGCGCTACCTCGACACCGCCCGCTCCTACGGGCGCGCCGAGGAGTTCGTCGCGCAGTGGCTGACGGAGCACCCCGAGGCCGCGGCCGACACGGTGGTGGGCAGCAAGTGGGGCTATACCTACACCGCCGACTGGCGCACCGACGGGGTTCCCGCACACGAGGTGAAAGAGCACTCGACCGCGGTGTTCGACCGTCAGATCAAGGAGACGAGGGCCCTGCTGGGCCGCCACCTGGACGTGTACCTGGTGCACTCCGTCACCCCGGACAGCCCGGCACTCACCGACCCGGCCCTGCACGAGCGCCTGGCCGCGCTCGCCGCCGAGGGCGTACGGGTGGGCCTGTCGACCAGCGGCCCGGCCCAGGCCGCCGCCGTCCGCGCCGCCCTGGAGGTGACGGTCGACGGCCGGCCGCTGTTCGCGGCCGTCCAGGCCACCTGGAACGTGCTGGAACCCTCCGCCGCACCGGCCCTGGCCGAGGCCAACGCGGCCGGGTGGCTGGTGGTCGTGAAGGAGGCCATGGCCAACGGCCGCCTCGCCGACCGCAACGCCACCGGCCCCGACACCGCCGCGCTGCGCGCCCTCGCCGCCCGCACCGCCGCCTCCTGCGACGCCCTCGCCCTGGCCGCGGCCGCCGCCCAGCCCTGGGCGGACCTGGTGCTCTCCGGCGCCGCGACCGAGCGGCAACTGGCCTCCAACCTCACCGCCGCCACCCTCGACCTCACCCCCGCCGACCTCGCCGCCCTCACCCCGCTCGCCGAGCCCGCCGACACCTACTGGCACACCCGGGCCGCCCTGCCCTGGTCCTGAGCCGGCGACGCTTTCCATCCCGTCAGATCCCCGGCAGAACACGGATTCCGGCGACCGGCCACATATGGCCGGTCCCTGACCTGGTCCGCTGACCGGCGCGAACTCCACGATGGGCACCGGTCGCCGTACCCGATGCGGCGCTCACCCCGACCCGAGGGAGCTGACCGGAATGTCCGCGCAGAACGTTCAGAACGTGCAGAACCTGCCGAACACCGAGAACGCCGAGAACGCGCCGCAGCCGAAGCAGGGCAGGTTCGCCCGCCGCCTCAAGGCCGTCCTCGCGTCGACGGCGCTGGCGCTGGGGGCCGGCGTCGCCGCCGTGCCGACCGCCGCGCACGCCGACACGGCCGCGCCGCACCACTACTACATCGAGATCGGCGGCACCGGGACGGCCCTGGACGCGCCCAGGTGCACCTACACCTTCGACCTCGCCAACCAGCGCCTCGCCGCCGGCAGCACCGCGATCCCGGTCTGCTACCCCGCCAGCGGCGGCCCGTTCGTCGGCAGCCACAACGAGATGCCGGCCCCGCTGTTCACACCGAGCTTCGGCGACAGCGTCAACGCGGGCTACTGGAACGCCAAGGCCGCCTTGGAGAACGCATACAAGGCCGACCCCACCGCCCGGTTCACCATCGCCGGCTACTCGCAGGGTGCCTGGGTCGGCGACCTGCTGCTGCAGACCATCGCCAACAACGGCACCGCCGTGCCCCGCGAGCAGGTCGACGGCATGCTCTACTCCGACCCGATGCAGCCGGGCACCGGCTTCTGGCGCCTCGTCCCGCAGGGCACCCTCATCCCGTTCGTGGCGTACTCCCCGGGCACCGGCCCGGAGAACTTCCCCGGCGGCATGCCGGTCCAGCGGTTCTGCATCAAGACCGACGGCGTCTGCGACGCGACGTCACTGGACTCCTTCGGCGGCTTCCTCGCGCAGCACCCGCGCTACCCCGCCACCGTCATCGCCGACACCCTCGCCGCCACCGGTGGCAACGGCACCGTCTGGTACCCGGCGGCCTGACCCGGCCGCCCGACAAGGGGGAAAACGGCGTCGCGGCCCGGTCGGGGGACGGGCCGCGGCGCCACACCCGCATCTGTGACATCAACTCTGACGCCCACCACCGGGACGCGGCCGCCCCCTCGCGAGAAACAGCGAGGGGGCGGCCGCGCATCAGGGGCGGGCGCGGCGCTCAGGCCGTAGGGTGGGCGACTCATCGCCCGACCATTACGGTTTGCTGACGTTTCCTCCTCAAGATGCCCGCACACCTGAGGCCCGCCTCCACACCGCCGACACCACCCTGCCCGCCCCTGGGATCACCGACCACGCTCGCCACCCTCCGCAGCCGTACGCTCTCGGCGATCCCCTTGAATCCCGGGCCCGCTCAATGCGCGAGCGCGTCCGCACCCCGGTAGCCCGCCGGCACCCCGCGGGCGAACACCACGTCGGCGGCCATGTGCCGGGTGCGCAGCGGCAGGATCTCCCGGTATGCGGGGGAGTCGTACCAGGCGCGCACCCGCTCGTCGTCGGGGAACTCGATGACGATCACGTCCTGCCCCCAGGAGCCCTCGACGGCTTCCACCTGTCCGCGGTGCACCAGGAACCGGCCCCCGAACGGTTCCAGGGTGGCGTCGATGCGCTCCAGGTACTCGACGATGTCCGGCCCGAACTCCACCGAGTGGACGTGGGCGATCGCGTACGCGGTCATATCTGCTGCTCCCTGGGCTCGCTGCGCTGTCGTCGCCTCCGACGGTAGGGCGAGCCGGGGCGCGCCCGAATCAGTCACGGATCGGTAGCCCCGACCGGCCCGTCAGCCCAGCAGCCGCAGACGAGTCGCGGCCACGCCCACGCGCACGCTCTGGCCCCAGGCGAGTTCCAGGACGTCCGTCTCGATGCCGTCGCCGAAGGCCACCAGGTGCTCGGACTCCACGGTCAGCGCCAACTGCCGCCCGCCGCCCAGCAGTCCGTGCACCCGGCTGGTGCCGGTGGCCGGCGACGGCCACGCCTCGCGCACGAACCAGGCCAGCGCCGGGACGTCCGGGGCCGGCAGTGCCAGCGGGGCGCCGCGCTCCAGCCACGCCGAGCGGCACCACCCGGTGGCGCCCGTCCCGGTGCCCACCAGCACCCCGGACGACGCCTGCGCCTCGGCGCCGTCCTCACCCACTGACAGCCGGTAGCGGGCCGTCTGGTGGCCCGGCTGCCCGACGTACACCTCGTTGAGCGCCAGCAGCCGCTGGCCGTCGTCCGCGACCGCCTCGACCATCGTCCGTTCCTCCACGGCCCCGCCTTTCGCGGCGGCCGCCTGCAGCAGCGCCGGCAGCGCATCCACCCGGTGGCGCACCAGCACACCCGGATTGCGCCCCGGCTCGGCGTCCACACCGATCACGGGCTGCCCGTCCAGGTACTTGGCGGCGTTCGCCACCAGCCCGTCCTGACCCACCACCGCCACCACGTCCCCCGGCTCGAACAGGAACCGCGGCAGATCCGCCCGCTCCACCCGGCTGCGCCGCCAGTCCAGCGGCACCGCGGCCGCCGCCTCGGCCAGCGCCGCCGCCTGCCGTCGGTGGCGCCCCTCCACCTCCGCCGCCGAACGGCCCCGCGAGGCGAGGAAGAACGCCGCCTGCCCCGGCGTCCCGTGACGGGCCACCAGCTCCTCGTACTCGCTGCGCCGGTACACCAGCACCACCCGCGGCGCGAGCGTCACCGTCCCGCCCCCGGAGCGCCGAGGCGGGCCAGCAGCCCCGTCAGCACGTCCGGGGTGAGCGTCACGCTGTCGATCCGTGGCAGGTGCTCGGCCAGCCGCATCAGCGCCAGCGCCCGCAGCACCGCCGGATCCGCCTGCTGATGCGCACTCAGCCATGCTGCCTCCGCAGCCGCCCGCGCCTCACCCAGCTCTCGCGCGGCCTCGGCCTCGGCGGCGGCCAGCCGGGTGCGGCGCTGCGCCTCGGCGTCCGTGCGGATCCGGTCGGCGACCGCCTCCTCCTCTGCCTGCAGCCGGCCGTTGGCGCCCTGCTGGGCGAGCAACTGCTCCTCGCGGCGGGCGAGTTCGATGCGGTTGGCGAGCTCGTTCTCGGCGATGCCGCGCTCGTGCTCGACGGCGACCGCGCGGCGCTCGAACGTCGCCCGGTCGGCATGCTGCTGCACCAGCTCGCGGGCCGGGGTGCGCAGCGCCCGCTCCACCTCCGGCTCGGGCCGCAGCGCCACCACCCGCACGGCAATCACGGCGAGCCCCGTTTCCGTGATCCGTGGCTCGCCGGCCAGCCCGTTCGCCATCTGCTCGCGCACCGCGTTCACGCCGTCCGCCAGTGCGGTGGCGAGCGGGGTGCGGGCGAGCAGGCCGAGCGCGTGCTGCTGGGCGGTCTCGGTGAGCAGCGTGGCGAGCTGGTCCAGCGGTGCCGCGCGCCAGGCGCCGGTGTCCGGGTCGATGCCGAAGTCGACGCGGGTGGTGGCGGTCGCGGGCTCGGTGATCCGGTACGTGAGCGTGGCCTGGACGGTGACGTCCTGGAAGTCCGAGGTGCGGGCGTGGAACAGCATCGAGAGTTCCCGGTCGTCCACCGGCACCTCGGAGATCGCCGCGGTGAGCGGCCGGAACCAGAACGCCAGCCCCGCCCCGTCGTGGGCGACCCGGCCGCGTCGCAGGTGCCGGATGTGCGCGGTGGGCACGGCGCGCAGGTGACGCAGCCCGAACCGCCTGGTGATGTCGGCCATCATGAACCCCTTCTCGTCGGGTTGACGATATAGAGCCGCCCCACTTTTCGTCAAACGGACGAGAAGTGGGGCGGCGGGGCCCGTCAGCGATGGGAGGGGAACTGGACCACCTGCTGGTACGTCGGCCGGTTCTGCCAGGTGGTCTTGGCGTCCGTGATGCCGCCGAGGGGACGCTGGACGATGGTGTCGGCGCACCACTGGTCGCCGGCGGCGCAGTCGCCGTCGCCCGGGTAGACCTGGGCGGTGGTGAGGGTGGTGGCCTGCTTCAGGGTGGCGAGCAGGACGCTTCGGCAGGCGGCGAGGTCGCCGGCACCGCAGAAGGGCCGGGCCAGGGGGCCGGCGACGGGGTCGCCGAGAACGGCGCGCAGGTCCTTGTCCAGGTAGCTCCACCAGCCGTACTGGAAGGCCGAACCCTTGTGCGGGATCGACTCGTTGGCGCTGGCCGGGCCGGTGCCGCCGGTCTGGCCGGAGGGGGACTCGTTGATCTGCAACGCCCCGGTCAGCGCGGTGAACAGCGCATCGCCCAGGCCCGGCCGCATCACGCCCTCCGCCAGCAGCGGCCACCAGGCGTCCATCACCCGGATCGCGTCCGCGTCGGCGTAGGCATGACTGCCGGCCGACGTCTCGTGCCGCCCACCGCCGTTGGCGAGCCACGCCTCCAGCTGCTGGAGGGCCGTGAGGGCGGCCGGGTCGGTGACCGGGGCGCTGCGCAGGACCCGGATCAGGTCGGGTAGTACGTCCTCGGCGCGCAGGTCGGCGAGCGCGGCGCTCTCCATGGCCCGGGTGAGGGAGACCCGGCTCGCCTTCCCGCCGTCCTTGAGCAGGGCCTTGACCCGGTCGTCGAGCAGGTTGCCGCGGTGCACCGAGCCGTTGCCGAAGCCCGCGGTGGTGTATGCGGTGGCCTGCTTGTTGTTCCAGGAGATGTAGTAGTCCTGGTTGACGGACTGCGGGTGCTCGGCGGCCGGGGTGTAGCGGGCGGTGTTGGCCGCCGGGTCGAAGTCGGCCCACTCGTAGGCGGGTTCGGCCCGTACCGGAAGCCCGGGGTCGACGCCGGGGGCGCGCACCGGGTTGGTGCCGGAGTTGTAGTACGCGATGTCGCGGGAGTCGGCGTAGAACCAGTTGAACGTGTAGTTGATGTCCTGCGCCGCCTGCTGGAAGCTCGCCGCGTCGTGCACCGCCGTCGGGTCGTTGAGCTCCTGGAAGCCGATGATGGAGTCGGCCTCGTGCCGGTAGGTGGAGCGCAGCGAGGTGAACGCCACCGGCGCGCCGCCGACGGTGCCGCGGGCCGTCACCAGCCCGTACTTGGAGCGGTACATCACCAGCGTGTAGGAGCCGGCCGGTGTGGAGTCGGCGGTGGTCGGGCTCCACGCGTTCTTGCGCTCCAGCCGATCGAACGGCACGCAACTGCCGTGCCACATGTACGCGTTGGCGGCCGTCGTCACGGGCGAGCCGTCGGTGGTGCACAGTGGCACGGTGTAGGTGTCGGTGATGTCCTGCCCGGCCGAGGTGGCGCTCCACGCGTAGTCCTGCCCGCGCCCGAGCTGCACGTAGAAGCTCAGGCCCGCGAACGCCGCGCCGCGCGCGCTGATCCCGGGGCCCTGCAACTCCTCCAGCATCAGCAGCTGCGGCGCGAAGTACCCGGTCTGCGGCCCGAACACCGCCACCGGGTGGCCGTCGTCGGTGTGCGCGCCGGAGACCAGCAGCGCGTTCGACATGCCGTGCCGGGCGCTGAGCAGGTTGCCGGGCAGCACCCCCGGCGCGCCGGTGGCGACGGAGCCGGCCGAGCCGGTGGCGTCGTAGACCATCCGCTCGGGCACCACCGACCCCGGGTCGGGCAGTGCCGCGCCCTGCGGGTCGTCGGGCACGCTCGCGTATGGGAAGCGCTGCCCGTCGTGCAGGGTCTGGACGGCCTCCGGGTCGTCCGCCTCGCGCAGCGACTTCCACACCGCGTCGCCGGCCTCCTTGCCGTAGCGCGCCTCGGCGGCCGATCTGACCTGGGCGGAGGCGAGTTCACCGCCGCCGCCGGAGCCGAACAGCGCGCCGACCACGGAGGCGAGGGCGACCAGGTCGGTGAGCTTGAATGGCTCGATCGTGCCCGCGTTGGTGATCGGGTCGATGTGTCCGGTCAGGTCGTACTCGCCGGGGAAGTACCGGCCGTCGTAGGCCGCCTTGACGTAGCCGTTGACGCCGTCGAGGTAGGCGGAGGCGTCGGCGAGCGCCTGCGCGGCCCGGCCGCCGTGCCCCGCGAGGACGTCGATCTGCTGCTGGAGCTCGGCCTCGGTGTACGGCGCGGCCTGCCAGGACGTCTGCTCCAGCTGCCGGTTGGCGGCGGCGCCGCCGGCGAAGCCGGACAGCTGCCCGCGCCCGACGTGCCGGAACAGGTCCATCACCCACAGCCGGTCCTGCGCGGCGGCGTAGCCCGCGCCGAACTCGGTGCCGTAGCGGGTGGTGCCGGTGATGTGCGGGACACCGGTGGCCTTGTCGCGCACGATGGTGACGTCGGCGCGCGGGCTGGTTGTGCTCGCCACCTGGTCGGCCGGCACGCCGAAGGACGCGTCGTTGAAGAAGTCGCGCAGCCCGGCCTCGGTGAGGCCCGGGTAGCCGGCCGCGAGGGCGGCGTAGGGCCCGAGTTGGTCGTCGGTGTGGGCGGGGCGGGTGCCGAACATCCGGTTGAGGATGATCTCGGCGAGGGTGGCGTTGCCGTTCTCGCCGGGCGGCAGGATGTCGAGGCAGCGCCCGCCGCAGTAGTCGTTCGCGGCGGCCGCCGAGGCGGGCCCGGTGGTGGTGAACGTCGCGGTCATGAGAAGGGCCGCCGAGAGGACGGCGGCCGCGAGCCTGGGGGAGTGGGGGCGTCGTTGCACGGCGTGCTCCTCCGTAGAAGCCACGGGGAGTCGACGGTAGAGGGGCTACCGGCCGGTTGCCTAGGGGCGTGCATGACACTTCCCGTACAGCAGGCGGGATATGACGTGACGCCAGGCCGATCGGCCCGGCCCGGGTGGGCGTGGCAGCGGCGGCCGGTCGTCAGTCCTCGCCGGTGGCCACGATCACCACGGCGTGCCCGCTGCCGATACCGACGACGGCGGCGTCGAAGGTGGCCTCGGTGACCGGCTTCCAAGAGACGTTGCCGCGGGCGCCCTCCCGGTAGGCGGCGCACCCGTTGGCGCGCCACCGGGCATCCGGGCCGAGCAGGTCCACGAGGGCGTCGCCGAGGGCGTCGGCCACCGGACGCATCGGGCCGTCGCCGCTGCGGAAGACGAGATCGCGGATGAGGGTGGCGGCGATCCACGGCGACGCCTCCTGCGGCGGGACGGGGCTGCCCAGGGCGGCTGCCATCTCCCGTGCGTCCCGCGGGCCGCCGTGCCCGTGTGTGCAGTGGCCGCAGTGCGGGCGCAGCAGGCCGGTGGGCTCCAGCACGTCCCAGCACAGCTGCCCGTGGTCACGGCCGTCGTCCGGCCCGAGGTGGACGATCCGGTCCGTCTCCCGGGCCCACTCGGTCAGCCACAGCCCGAGGTCCGGGTCCGGCCCGAGGTCGTACGGGGGTGGCGGTTCGAACGACAGGTTCACGGCTCTCCCGGCGGTTCCTGCCGGCCGGTCGGCCGACGGGCCGTCACCTTACGCGGTGGCCGGCAGGTCGAAGCCCCCGGCCGCCGGCGCGCTGTGGCCCGCCCCCCGAGGCGGGCCACAGCGCGGGTGCCCGTCAGCTCAGCACGGGCGGATCTGGCCGCTGTGGAAGAGCCAGTTGCCGTCGGTGTACGCCCCGTACACGTAGGCCGTTCCGCTCGCGTAGCCGTAGCTCGCGGAGTCCACCGCGGCGACCTGGTACCAGACGTTGCCCTGGTTGTTGATGTTCTCGCCGCGCGTCCAGCACGTGTAGTAGATCGAGTCCCCGGACCAGGAGAAGGACCAGAGGTCCCCGGCCGTCTTGCCCGACCACGAGTAGGGGCTGGCGTATACGCCGACTCCGTGGCTGGTGGGGTGGGAGTTGAGGTAGTACCACCCGTCGGCGGACGCGCTGCCGGTGGCCAGGACGACGCCGCCGGCGGCCATCGCCACCACGGCCGTCGCGGTCGCCCCGCGGCGTCCGAGCCTGCGGAGGATGCCCTTGCGCATGCTGATTCTCCTGTCGAGGTCCAGCTGTCGGTGCGCCGTCGCCACGGCGGCGGACGGCGTGGACAGCTGACCCGACCGCCCGGGCCGTCCGCTACCGCCTGACGGAAACCGACAACACCCGACAGGTGGGGCAACGGGCGTCTGGACAGTTCCCCGGCCCGCCACCCCCGCCCATCGCTATGATCCGTACGCGACAAGCGCGTTGGGGTCGGCGCGGGATCTGACACCGTCCGACCGGCCTGACAACGACCTGACACCGTCCGACAGCAGGGGGAGCGTCATGGCGGAGCGAGAACCGCGACCAACCGGGCCCGAGACGGACGCCACCCCGGCCGCGGCCGAGCTCTTCGCCGCCGACCTTCGCCGGCTGCGGCGCGACGCGGGCCAGCCGTCCTTCCGGACCATGGCGAAGACGGCCGGCTCCATCTCCCACACCACCCTCCACGAGGCCGCCTCCGGCACCCGGCTGCCGTCGTGGCCGACCACCAGGGCCTACGTGCAGGCCTGCGGCGGCGACGAGGAGGAATGGCACCGCCGCTGGCTCGCGACCACCGGCCACGCCGACCCGGCCCCGGCGGCAGCGGCCGCCGACCACCGGTCACCCGCGCACACCCACACCCACACCGACACCGAGGCCCGCACCGCACGACGCACGCGCCCCCTGTGGACCCACGCCGTCGCCCTGCTGATCGGCGTGCTCCTCGGGGCCGTCGCGACGCTGGGCACCCTCTCCTTCCGCACCGCCACCGCGGCCCCGCCGCAGCTCCAGGAGTGCCCGGCCGGCGACGGCCCCGCAGCCCAGTCGGCACCCCGCCTCGCAGCCCACCCCGCCGCCCTGGCCCACCCCGCAGCCCTGGCCCGCCCCGCCGCCGCCCAGGCGGAGCCGCCCGCGGCCGCCCCCGCCTGGATCAGCCGCCCGGCCTCCGACCAGGAGATCGTCACCGGCACCGGGTTCGTCCTGCCGATCACCACCCCGGTCACCCAGGGCGACGCCCTGATCGTGACCCTCATGCTGACCAGCACCTGCCCCGGCGCCGTCACCGTCAACGACTCCCGGGGCGACCACTACGAGACCGTCGGGGACGAGACCGACACCCGCCGCCACCGCGTCCTCGTCCTCGCCTCGTACCACACCAAGCCCCTGACGACCGCGGACACGATCCAGGTCTCCTACACGCACGCCAGCAAGTACCACATCGCCGTCGACGAGTTCCGGGGCGTCACCGCCGTCCGCGGATCCGCCCGCGCCCACGGCGAGTCCGGCGGCACCGCCTTCACCACCGCCACCACCCCCCTCACCTGCGACGCCGGCGACCTCCTGGTCGCCGCCGTGGGCACCAACACCGGCACCGGCCCCGAGTTCGGCACCGACTGGACCACCCTGCCCCAGCTCAAGATCTCCTCCTACCGCCTCACCACCGCCTACCAGATCGCCACCGCCACCGCGCCCTGCGCCGCCACCGGCCAGACCACCGCCCAATGGGGCGCCGTCCTCGCCGTCTTCCACTGACCGTTCCTAAACAGTGTCCAGAAGTGACATTTGCTGCCGGCTCCCGGAACTGCGCGCATTCCGAACGGCCGCCGTTCGTGGAGGAACTCGCCGCAGACATCTTCCTGGGCAGCTTCACGCCGAAGTACCTCGCGGCCGCACGCATCGCCGCCGAGCTGCTCGAAGGGACGCTCTACGCACGGTACTTCGGCATCGACTACGCCGCCGTGCACACCCTGGAGAACGGTTCGCCCTTCTCCGACCTGTGCGCGCAGCGGGCCGCACGGACCGGCCCGGGCTGGTCGGTGGCCGGCAACGGCACGGTGATCGAGCAGGCGCAGATCCTCACCACCCACAACCTCGCCACCCTCGCCGGCCCTCTCGCCATCACGCCGCCCGACGGCTGGGACGCCCTCGCCCTGCGCTCCTTCGCCACCGTCTGCCGCCTGACCACCCAGGCCGAACACGTGCCCCGGCCGCCGCCATCGCGCGCCGCACCCCCCTCGGCAACCGCCCGGTCCGACTTTCGGCGGTCAGCGCCGGGCGGGGGAGAGTCCTCCGACAGGCCAACGCACGCCGTCCGGATTGCCCAGCCACACCCACTGATCGAAGCGCGTGACGGTGATCCCGTAGTCGTACGGCGTCGGCCGGCCGCGGGCCTCCCAGTCGGACCAGGCGGTCAGGATCTCGTCGCCGACGCACCGCGGACCGCCTTGGTGCAGCACGGCGGTTCCGTCGCCGCGGGCCGACAGGGCCGCCCAGGACGAACAGCCGTCGTGCACCCACGCCGATGTGCCGTCCTCGTCGCGCCCGGTGATGACGACGGCGTCCGGCACGGCGACCCGGACGGCGAACCTCAGGTCCCAGTCGTCGCCGAGGGGGGCCAAGTCGCGTTCAACGATCCGCTCCGTGCCGGGGGAGCCGGTGCCGCGCACCCCCGCGTAGCCGTCGAAGTCGGCCGACGCCGGGACCGGGCCGGAGCGGTCGGCCATGAACTGCCCAAGGCCCTGCACCCAACCGGTCGCACTGCGCCCGTCGGCCGCCACGGTGAGGGCGACGTGCCCGAGCCGACCCCACGGGTAGACGATCCGCCCGCCCGGCCTGACGGCCTCGATCCACTCGAACGGGAGCGTCTCGACCGCGTAGGTGACGTGGACGCGGTCGAACGGGCCGCCGGGCGCCACACCGCATGTGCCATTGGCGACGAGCACCACCGCGTCGATGCCCGCGGCGGCCAGCCTGCCGCGGGCGAACGCTGCGAGGCCTTCGTCGATCTCGGTGGAGACGACCAGACCGGCACCGGCCCGCCAAGCCGCAAGCGCCGCCGTCCAGCCCTGCCCAGTACCGATGTCCCACACCCGATGGCCCGGCTCCAGCACCAGGCTGTCCAGCATGTCCGCCACGACCCCGGGCGCCGACAGACTCGACGACGGCAAGCCGCCGGTGACCTGGGTGACCGCCGCCGCGTCCGGGTCGGCGTACAACTCGCCCGCCCACGCGGCCGGATCGGTCCCTCGATCGACGGGCACGTACTCCTGCCCGCCCCACCGCCACAACCGATCCGGCGCGAACGCATCCCGCGGCAGCTCGACCATGGCCCTGCGCACCCACGGAGAGTCCTCCGGCCACACCCCGCGCCGCTCCATCACGGCATCGAGCTGTGCCCGGCGACCACCCAGGTCCTCAGCTGTCACTTCTTTTTGTGCTTTCCGTTCGACGCACCCTGGTCAGGGACCTTGCCGTCGGCGTTGCCCGGCGGCGGGTTCCCCTGGCCGGGGTCCGGTGGTGGCTTCTCGTGCTCGCCCCTCGACGGCATGCTGCTCCCCTTTCGCGTACGGGACATGACCGGCCGTTCATCCTGGCGCGGCCCCGGCTCGGGCGGAAGGCGGCGCGGGGGGCGGTTTCGAGGCGTGCACCAGCCGCGCACAACCTGGTCGGGGGAACGTGCCGGTTCCCCTGGGCCGGCGACCCAGGGAAACGGTTCGCGCTTTCTCCGCTCGTGGTGGACAGTCAGGCGGCCGGGGCGGAGGCCTCGCGGCCCCGGCGGGTGCGCCGGTGGAAGGTCTCCGTGAACGTCTCGCGCCTACCGCTCGGGTCGTTGTAGGACATGGAGATCGCGGCCGCGATGATGGCACCGACCAGGTCGTTCTGGACCTGGTTCCAGTTGTGCGGCTCCGGCCCGCACTCCTCGGCGCAGGTGGTGAGTCCCTTGAGGCCGTGCAGTGCGTGCATGGCCTGGACGGATACGCGCGACTGTCGAGGTTCTGCGCACGCACCCTCTCTCGCTCGCCGCGGCCCTGTTCACCCGAAAGCGACTGAGGGATTCCGCCCGGCGAGGAGTACCTGCCGCAGTTCGGCGGTGCACATCATGTAGCCGTCCGGGGCCGGCAGGCGTTCCAGGTAGTGGGCGAGGTCCTCGCCGAGCGCGAACACCCTCACCGGCGTGCCCGCGGCGCGTGCGGACTCCACCACCCTCTGCACCCCGTCCAGGACGGCCGGGTGGCGGGTCCGGTAGGAGCCGGCCACCAGGTGGTTGCTCCGGTCCGCGGCGAGATAGAACTGCACCAGGTCCTTCGTGCCGAGGAACAGCTCGCTGGCGCCCGCGGCGCAGATCGCCGTGGCGGCGTGCACCGCGGCGGGCGTCTCGATGAACGCGGCGAGGGGCACGCCGACCGGCAGCTCCAGGTGCGCCCTGAGCCGGGTGAACTCCTCCTCGTCGTTGAGGAACGGAACCGAGAGGTGCACCAGTCGGCCCGCATCGTCCGCGAGCCGCTCCTGAAGGGCCCCGAGCACGGCGTGCAGCGCGTCCCGGTAGGTGGTGGAACGCAGTAGCCAGCGCGCGCCGTGCAGGCCCAGCTCGGGGTTGGGCTCGACCGCGACCGGGGCCAGCTCGGTCACGCCGGCGGCGTGGTCGGAGCGCAGGTCGAGGAGTCTCAGGACCAGTCGCTGGCCGGGCAGGAGCGCCTGCGCGAGTGTGCACAGCCGGTCCGCGACGGCCCGCCCGTAGGCTGCGATGTCGGCCGGGCCGCCGGCCAGGGCGTCGAGCGGACGCAGGCCCGCCGCCAGACAGAGGAACTCCTCCCGGATGAAGAAGCAGTCGACCCGCTGTGCGTTCGGCCCGCACGAGTTGACCGTGTGGATGTCCTGGAGGTCGGCGATGACCGCACACGCCGAGCCGAGATCGGCCGGCGAGGGCTGCCCGGCCGAGGGTCCTCGCTCCCCGGCAGCCGCGTCGGACCCGATGACGATCGACTCGCTCTCCAGGTGCAGCGTCACCTCCCCGACCAGGTCGGCGAGATCCGCCTGGTCGACGCGAAGCACCGGGATGCCCCGGCCGCGGCACAGGGACTGCATGTGGCCGGTCGCCCCGCCCATGCCGCAGACGACCGCGCGGGCCGCCACGATCGCGTCGTACAGGCCCGCTTCGAGGGAAGGGACGACGAGGATGGATCCCGCGAGTGGCCTTCTCGTGCGGTTGCAGGTGCCGCGCAACACGCTCTGCGTCCCACCGGTCAGCAAGGAACCCTGAATCCGTCGCCCGTTCAACTGGCCTCCTATTCCTCGGCGTTCGCTAGTCCCAGGTGTCGACGCAGCTGCCGTGGCGTCACGGAGACGTCGGTGAGCCGCTGGACGGCGGCCCGTCCGACGAGCGCCCTCATCACGCCCTCGTGCCGGGAGGCGTCCGCGGGAAGGACCGGAGGTCCGCCCATGGACCGGATACGGGCGTCCAGCCGGGAACCGAGCAGTTCCCTTTCACGCCGGGCCCGCGCGGCCAACCTCCTCACCTCCAGGACCACAGCCTCCTCGAATCCGGCCCGGCCCGCTTCCTCGGCCTTGCTGACATGGCCACGCTCTTGGGCCGTACCGAGAGCCAGGTCGCCGTCGCCCAGCTCCAGTTGCTCGATCACGTGGGCGGCGACTGCGATCGACTGGTTCTTGATGGCGGCGAGATTGAACGCGAACGCGCCGGTGCGGCCGTTGCGCACGATCTCGTCGCCCTCCCTCGGTACGCCGACCGCGAAGACCGGGCCGGCCGGCTTCCCGTCGGGGCCCAGCAGCGCCCCCTGCCCGTCGACCTCCACACCGCGCCCCGTGCGTTCATGGGGTACCGCGATTCCCCGCCCAAGGAGGTTCCTCCAGAGCGGCCGCTCGACCCTGCTGTAGTCCCACTCCCTGGCGACGTTGCACACCACCAGGTCTGCCTCGATGGCGTGCCCCTGCCCCGGTTCCCGCGGGGCCGTGACCGAGACGGTCAGCCGCCCCGATGTCGCCGGCGTGACCTTCTCCACCTTGCCGACGACCAGGCCCACCATCCCGTCCGGCGGCTGCATCGCACGCTCGATGACCGCCATCGTGTACTCCACCGCGCCGACCCGCAGAGAGGCGATGGCGGTACCGAAATCGTCCAGAAGGCACCGTAGTTCAGCGGAGGGAATCCGCTCGATGGCCTCGGGAAGATGCGGCTCCCACGCCTTGGCCACCCGCTCCGCGACCACCCTCGGGTCGACGTCGGGGTGGTCCCGGACGACCACCGCGCACGCCCGCTCCCATTCGGCCCACACTCGGGCGAGAAACTCCTCGCGGTTGCGGTACGGTTCCAACAGCGATGTCGGGCAGGGAAGTTGCAGCACTCCGTGTGCGTGGCCGGCCGGATACGCGCGGAAGATCGTCCCGGTCCCGGAGATCAGGTGGATCTTCCCGGTGTGGCCTCGGCGCAGCAGGAGGCCTGCCGAGTCGTACGCGCTCAGTACGGAGCCGACGATCGTGACGGTGGCCTCGGGCGGGAGCGCCAGGAGCTTGCGGACGCCGGCGGCTGAGTACGGGTTGCGCACGAAGGACGGGTGTTCCAGGACCTCGGAGGCGAAGGGCGGCTGTCCGAGTTCGAGGCCGGTCGCGAGAACGACGTGGTCGGCGGACAGCGTCGCCGGCCCCGGGCCCCGCACCGTCACCTCGACCCCTGCGGAGTGAACCTCCAGGTCGACCGCCTCGCCGTCCGCCTCGACGAGCACGACACCGGGACAGGCCTCCCGTCCGGCCTCGGCCAGGCGGTCGGTCAGGTAGTCCTGGAAGATCCGCCGCGGTGCCGGGCCCTGCTCGACGAACTCGAACTCCTTCCAGGGCGCCGGCCACTTCCGTCGGTCGGCCTCGCGATTGGCCCAGCGGACGAAGTCGAGGACGTCCTCCCGGAACACCGACATCCGGCCCGCCTGGATGTTGAACACATGGTCCCAGGGGTTGCCGTCCCGGTGATAGGCGATGCCGGCGGACCGGTAGTCGTAGCGCCGTTCGAGCAGGACCACCTCCAGCGGCCTGCGTGCGAAGCGCAGCAGCCGGATCGCCGTGGCGGTGCCGGCCAAGCCCGCTCCGACGATGAGCACTCTTGGGCACGTACCTGTTCGACTCACGGTGAGATCCTCCCCGGTTGAGCGATGGGAACCCGGACCTGCTGACTCGCGCCGGGGCAAGCATTTCTGGCGGATCGTCACTCGGAACGAACGGGTCGTCGTAGGTGGACCCCGTCCTCAGGGGCGCACCTGGCCTTCTCGGTACGCCCTCGACCCCGAGGCTAGTTCAGCCAGCCCAGCTGGCCGGCGCGCACGCCGGCCTGGAAGCGGTTGTCCGCTCCGAGCTTCTCCATCAGGTCGTAGATCAGCCGTCGCAGCGTGCGGATCGACACGCCCAGTTCGCGGGCTATCGCCTCGTCCTTCAGGCCTGCGTTCATGAGCCGCAGGATCCCCGACTGCTGGCGGCTGAGCGGGCTTTCGGCGGGTTCGCGGCGGGGCGGGGTGTCGGCGCCGAGTTCGACGGCGGACTGCCAGCAGTGCTCGAAGACGCGCCGCAGCAGCCGGGTGATCACCGGGCCCCGGGTGACGAGCGCGGACGGCTGGGAGTGCTCCGGGTCGAAGGTCGGGGTGAGGGCCATCACGTCGTCGATGACGATGAGGCGGAAGGGGATCGTCGGGGCCAGCCTGACCCGTACCCCGCCGGCCTGCATGTCCTCCAGCAGGGCCAGGCCGTGCGGCATTCGGGCCGTGGAGGCGAGGTGGATGGTGCGCATCCCGACGCCGCGGTCGACGACGCGCTGGTTGCGCTCCAGCCGCGCCTTGGAGCGGCTCTCGACCACCGGCCCCGGGTGCATGCTGAGGATCTCGTCGCGCGCGAGGTCGGTGCAGTCCTCCAGGATGGCGGAGATCCGGTCCAGGCCGACGATCACCTCGACGGGGGCGAGGCTGGCCTGCTGCTGGTACTGGTCGGCGAGTTCGGTGGCGAGTAACCGGATCGCCTTGCGCAGCCACACGGCCTCGTGCGCCCAGCGGGAGGCGGCCTGTTCGGCGCGGGTGGCGAGGTCGTTGAGGGCCCGTTCGGTCGAGGTGACGGTTAACTGGTCGGCCGAATCGGGCGAGTTGGCGACCAGCCCGATCGCGACCAGCAGGTCTCTGGCCTCCTCGTACTGGGCGGGGTCGAGCCCCGCCTGGGCGCCGAGACTCGCCGGTTCGAGCTCGGGTTCCTTGCGGAGTCTGCGGTAGAGGTCGGCGATGACCTTTCGGTCCGATTCAAGATCCATCCCTGGCTCCAGGCACACTTCAGCTGCTCGGTGGTGGTGCTTCGTGGTGCTGACCGCTCGATGCCGCGCATCGTCCGCGTTCCGTGTGGAGGGGAACTCGGCGACGTCAACTGGCCCATTCCTGTCACGGCACTGTTGGGACAGGTGGGTTTACTTTACAGGTTTCCGCCCCCCAAGCAGGATCGGGGTAGTCGCTGAACAGGGCGAAGACCGCAAGGCATCGCACAGCATCGACTACCCAAAAATCGGTCAATACTGGGGGGACGTACGCAAATGGCTGACCTCAAGCATTCTTTACGCCGCGAGCCCGCTGTTCAGGGCCTCCTTCCCGCCACTTCCCTGACGCGCGCCTGCCGGCTTGCTAGGGTGGCAACGCCCGACGGAACGTCAGAAGTGTTCCCGTGGGAGACGGATGACGACCTGGAGTGGGGCTGAGCCTCGGCTTCGCGTCCAGAGGGGGAGGCTCGGTGGAGCTGACGTTTCCATCCGGGGCGGCGCTCGGGGTGTTCGTACCGATGGTGATGGCCCTGGTGGCCGTTCCCGGCCCGAACATGCTCTTGATCCTCAGCCGTGGGATCGGGCAGGGCCGCCGGGCCGCCTTCGCCTCCGCCGTCGGAGTCGAACTGGGCACCATGGTCCACGTGTTGGGCACGGTGATCGGGGTGTCGGCGCTCATCGCGACGTCCGCCCTCGCCTTCAACGTGGTCAAGTACGCGGGCGCCGCCTACCTGGTCTACCTGGGGGTGCGCACGCTGCTGGCCAAGGCGGAGGGACCGGCCGGGCCGGCCGCCGCCACCGAGCCGCTGCGCGTGCTGACGCTGCTGCGCCAGGGCGTGCTGGTCAACGTGCTCAACCCCAAGGTGGCGCTGTTCTTCCTGGCGCTGCTGCCGCAGTACGTCAACCCGTCGCGGGGTTCGGTGGCGAGCCAGACCCTGGTGCTCGGGCTGGTGTTCTTCGTCATCGCCCTGGCCATGGACCTGGTGTACGCGGCGGCCTCCGTGGGGGTCGGGGCCTTTCTGGCACGGAGTGCACGCTTCGTGAGCGCACAGAAGTACGTCACTGGCTGTACGTATCTCGTGCTGGGTGCCAGCGCGGCGTTCGCGCAGCCTGCCGGGCACCGGGCGAACTGACCGGCGCATTCCGCTCCGCTTCTCTTTTTTGTTCACCACTCAACTCACGCTGAGTGTTGTCCGGCGCTGCTGCCCGACTTCCATCAGGTTCACGAATCAACCTTTTTCAGGTCGATCCAGCGGTGTTCGGTGCGCGGTGGTGCGAATTCACCTGCCCGCGTTGAAACCGTCCGCTGATGCGACATCGGCCGTTCACGGTCATCCCCCGTTCACACTGCCCTGGCGCCGTGCTGTTCCGGCACGGTGAGAAGGAAGGCGTGTCCGTTGTTATCGAGTTCCCTTTCCGACCGCATCGCCGAGCAGGCGCGAATGCGCCCGGAGGCCGCGGCCCTGCTCTGGCACTCGGGCGAGGTGAGCTACGCCGAGCTCCACGCCCTGGCCGGCGCCGCCGCCGCCCGGCTCACCGCGCTCGGGCTGCCGCACGGCAGACCGGCGGCCCTGGTCGCCAAGAAGTCGCCCGAGGCGATCGCCGTGGTGCTCGCCTGCCTGAGGCTCGGTCAGCCACTGCTGCTGCCCTCGCCGGAGCTGGGCGCCGAGACGCTGTCCGCCCTGCTGGAGCGCTGCGACGCCGTCCGGCTGCCGGCCCCGGCGGAGCTGACCGGCGGCGAAACCCAGGCCGACACCCAGGCCGGCAGCCAAGAGGCCGACAGCCACACCGCCGGCAGCGGGCCCGACCCGCAGCAGGTCGCGCTGCTGCTCACCACCTCCGGCTCGACCGGCCTGCCCAAAGTCGTCCCCCTGACCACGGGCGCGGTGGACCGCTTCACCGACTGGGCCGCCGGCCACTTCGGCATCGGCCCGGACACCACCGTCCTGAACTTCGCGCCGCTCAACTTCGACCTGTGCCTGCTGGACATCTGGACGACGCTCAGCCGAGGCGGCTGCGTGGCCCTCGTGGACCAGGACCTGGCCACCAACCCGGCCCACCTGCTCGCGCTGTTCCAGCAGCGCCCGGTCGACGTGGTCCAGGGCGTCCCGATGCTCTACCAGCTGCTCACCCGGGCCGCCCGCACCGACGCGGCGACGGCGGCCCTCGCCGAGGTCCGCCACGCCGTCGTGACCGGGGACGCGATCAGCGAGCAGGCCTTCGCCCCGCTGCCCGCACTGCTGCCGAAGGCGAGCTTCCACAACGTCTACGGCTGCACCGAGACCAACGACAGCTTCATCCACCCGATCGACCCCGCCGACCCGATGCCGCACGGCGCGATGCCGATCGGCCGGCCCATCGACGGCGTCACCGCGCTGCTGCTCGCCGAGGACGGCAGCGAACTCGCCGGCCCGGGCCTGGGTGAACTCGTCGTCCGCACGCCCTTCCAGACCACCGGCTACCTGGACGCCGACCTCGACCGCGGCGTGTTCACCGAACGCGCGGACGGCCGCTACTACCGCACCGGCGACCTGGTGCGGCGCCACCTCGACGGCGTGCTGACCCTGGAGGGCCGCCGGGACTTCGTGGTGAAGGTCCGCGGGGTGCGGGTGAACACCACCGAGGTGGAAGCGGCCCTGTGCAGCCACCCCGAGGTCGTCGAGGCGGCCGTCCTGGCGGTGACGGACGAGGCGGCCGGCACCCGGCTGCACGCCGTGGTCCAGCGCGCCGCCGGGAGCCCGCTGGACGGCCTGACGCTGCGCCAGGCAGTCGCCGCCCTGCTGCCCAGGGCGGCCATCCCGACCACCGTCGAGCTGGTGGACACCGCCCTGCCCAGGACCGGCACCGGAAAGCTCGACCGCAAGGCCGTCCTGCGCGCCTCCAAGTACGCGCAGGGCCAACGCCCGACGACCACGCCCGCAGGAGGCTGACATGGCGCGCACCGACGACATCAAGAAGTACCTGATCGAGCAGTTCCTCCTCGAGACCACGGTGGAGGACCTGGCCGACGACTACGACCTGCTGGCCAACGGCGTGGTCGACAGCCTCGGCCTGCTGACCCTGGTCAGCTGGCTGGAGACCGAGTACCGGCTGGACATCGACGCGCTGGACATCGCGCCGGAGAACTTCCGCACGGTCGCCGCCATCGACGCCTTCCTGAAGCAGGCCGACGCCGTCGCGGACGGGACGCGGTAGCCGTGTCCGACGTGCTGCAGACCCTGGTCCGGCGGGACGCCCCCGTGGACCGGGCGGCCTGGGCCGACTTCTGGGACCGGCTCCACGGGCGCCGCCTGCGCGGCGGCGAGGCCCTGGCCGTGCTCGCCTCGCTGTCCACCCGCATCCCCGACACCGCCACCGTGGCCGCCTTCCTCGGCTCGCTGGAGGACCGCGCCGAACCGCTGCCGGCCACCTGGCCCGCGACGGTCAACCCGGTCGGCACCGGGGGAGGCCCGGCCACCTTCAACCTGACCACCGCGGCGGTCCTGGTGGCGGCCGCGACCGGCGTGCGGATCGTCAAGACCGGCTCGCGCGGCTACCGCAGCCGCTACGGCTCGATCGACATCCTGGAGCGGCTCGGCATCCCGACCGCCCGCTCCTACGCCGCGTGCGAGGACCACCTGGACCGCTTCAACGTGGCCTTCGCCGGCGGCTTCGTCTACCCGGTCGAGCTGACCGAACTCGCCAGGGCCGTACTGCCGTACGGCTTCAAGCAGGTCGGACGGTTCGTGAACCTGCTCGGCCCGTTCCTGGCCGCCGTCCCCGCCCAGCGCCGCCTGATCGGGGTGTCCGACCACGAAATCCTCGGCCCGTTCCAGGAGTTGGCGCTCACGCGGCCGGTGTGGCTGCTGCACAATCCGCTCGGCATCGACGAACTGGTCAGCTTCACCGAGAACACCGTCCACACCGGCGAGACCGAACTGACCATCGGCCCCGGCGACCTGGCGCTGACCGGGCGCGGCACCCTGGCCGACCTGCGGCCCGCCGCAGTCGACGAGGACCCCGCCGAGCACCTGCTCGCCCTGCTGGGCGGCCGCGGCCCCGAGGCCGCCGTCGAGAGCATCTGCCTCAACGCGGCCTGCGCCGCGCTCGCCTCGGGCCTGCGCACCGACTGGGTCCAGGCCTACCGGGCGGCCCGGGAGGCCGTGGCGGCGGGCGCGGCGCTCGACCTGGTCGAGCGGCTGCGGCGCGAGGTGCCGGCCGGTGTCTGAGTTCTTCCGCGGCCGCGGCCCGGCCGACCCCGGCCTGGCGCTCTTCCTCAATGCCGGCGACCCGGGACTCGACCTGCTCGCCGACCTGGTGACGGCGCTGGACGAGGCAGGCGTGGACTGCCTCGAACTCGCCGTCCCCTTCCCCGACTCGCCGACCGACGGGCCCGTGGTGCGCCGCTCGGCGAGGCGGGCCCTGGACACCGGCGTCGACCTGGACGCCGTGCTGGCCTTCGTGGCCAGGGTGCGCCCCGCCCTGCGGCACACCCGCATCGCACTGCTGGCCGACTGGGGCCACTCGGTGCGAGCGGTGGGCCTGGAGGAGTTCCTGCGGCGGGCCCAAGGCGCCGGCGCGGACGCCACCTTGCTGCACGGCCTGCCGCCGCTGGCCCGGCCCCGCTACCTGGAGGCCGCCGAGCGGATCGGCCAGCCGGTGGTCACCACCTGCTACCCGGGATCCGCCCCCGAGGTCCTCGCCGAAAGCGCCCGCTACGCCTCGGCGTACCTCTACCTGGTCGCCCACTACGGCCGCTCGGGCACCGCGCCGCCCGACCGGGCCCACCTGGCCCCGGTGCTCGCACGGCTGCGCGAGTCGGCCCGGGCACCGCTCGCGGTCGGCTTCGGCGTGCGCACCGCCGCCGACGTCAAGGCCATGGGCGCCCTGGGCGCGGACGCCGCGATCGTCGGCAGCGCGCTCGTCGCGGAGGTCGAGCGGTCGCTGGACAGCGGCCGCGACCCGATCGAGGCGCTCGTGTCGTTCACCGGCGGGCTACGACCCGCTCCCGCCGGCCGGGGCGACGAACAGTCACTCACGCACACACACCAAGGAGAAAGCGATGCTGGTTCGCAAGCTTGAGGACGTCAAGACGGTCGAGTGGGGCAACGGCCTCAGCCGCCGGTTCCTGCTCGCCAAGGACGGCATGGGCTACTCGGTGACCGACACGGTGGTCAGCGCCGGCACCAAGTCCCTGCTGGAGTACAAGCGCCACCTGGAGGCCTGCTACTGCATCTCGGGCCGCGGCGAGGTCGTCGACATGGCGGGCAACAGCCACGTCATCGAGCCCGGCACGCTGTACGCGCTCGACCAGCACGACGCGCACTGGCTGATCGCCTGGCCGGAGGAGGACCTGCGCCTGGTCTGCGTGTTCACCCCGGCGCTGGACGGCGACGAGGTGCACTCCCTCGACGGCGACGGCTCCTCCCACTACTGAGCCGACCGAACCGACCGGGGGATGACGAGATGATCGACTGGTCGGCCGACCAGCGCGACCTGCGCGACGGCCTGGCCCCGTGGTTCGAGAAGTTCGGCGCGGACCACCTGCGGCACGACAAGGCCGCCAGCTTCCCCGAGGAAGCCTGGCAGGCCGTCAGCGAGTCCGGACTGCTCGGACTGCCCTTCGACGAACAGTACGGCGGCCTCGGGCAGGACCTGCCCACCACCATGTACGTCCTGGAGGGCCTCGGCCACGGCTGCCGCAACGGCGGACTGAACTTCTCCGTGACCACCAGCATGGTCGGCGTCGGGGCGCCGCTGCACCGCTTCGGCTCGCCCGAGCTGAAGGAGCGCTACCTGCCCGGGATCGCGACCGGCACCCTCATCGGGGCCCACGCGATCAGCGAACCGGACGCCGGCTCCGACGCCCTGGCGATGCGCACCACGGCCGTGCCCGACGGCGACGCGTACGTGCTGAACGGCAGCAAGACCTTCGTCAGCAACGGCCCGATCGCCGACGTGATCGCGGTCTACGCCAAGACCGACCCGAGCGCAGGCCCGCTGGGGGTGACCACCTTCCTGGTGGACCGCGACACCCCCGGACTCGGCGTCGGCCGACCCGTCGAGAAGATGGGTCTCAAGTCCTCTCCCATGACGGAACTGTTCTTCGACGACTGCCGCATCCCGCGCAGCCAGGTCGTCGGCCGCGCCGGCACCGGCTTCCTGATCCTCGACCACGTGATGAAGTGGGAGATCCTCCTCTCCTTCGCCGTCACCCTGGGCGAGATGCAGCGCCGCCTGGAGGACTGCCTCGCCTACGCCAAGCAGCGCTCCGCGTTCGGCAAACCGATCGGATCGTTCCAGGCGGTCGCCAACCGGATCGTCGAGATGCGCATCGGCGTGGACACCTCCCGCAAGTGGCTCTACGACACCGCCGAGAAGCTGACGGCAGGGCAGAACATCACCGTCGACCTGGCCGCCGCCAAGCTCGTGGTCAGCGAGGCCAGCCTCGCCTCCGCCCTGCACGCCGTGCAGATCTTCGGCGGCAACGGCTACATGTCCGAGTACGGCATCGAGCAGGAACTGCGCAACGCGGTCGCCGGGACGATCTACTCCGGCACCTCCGAGGTCCAGCGCGTCCGCATCGCCACCATGCTCGGCCTGTGACCATGGCCGACACCCCTTCCCGCAATGGAGCAGCCATGCCCGAGTCGCTGGAACACGCCCTGGCGGCAACCGAGTTCATCGACCACGCGAGCGCCGAGGTCGGGCAGTTCGTCGCCGACGTCCTGCCCGACGGCGGCCGGGACGACAAGGACCGGGCCGTGCGCCTCTACTACGCCGTCCGCGACAAGATCGGCTACGAGATCTACGGCGCCGACCTCTCCCGCCGCGGCCTGACCGCCAGCCGGACCCTGCGCCTCGGCCGCGGGCTGTGCATCCACAAGTCCCTGGTGTACCTGGCCGCGCTGCGCTCGGTGGGCATCCCCGGCCGCCTGGTGCTCACCGACGTGCGCAACCACCTCGCCTCGGACCGCATCCGCACCTACATCGGCGGCGACGTCTTCCACTACCACGCACTGACCTCCGTCCACCTGGACGGACGCTGGGTGCGCGCCACCCCCGTCTTCAACAAGCTGATGTGCCGCCTGTACGGGATCGAGCCGCTGGAATTCGACGGCACCGCCGACAGCGTCCACCACCCCTACCGCGGGGACGGCGCCCGGCACATGGAATTCCTGCACGAGCACGGCGAGTTCGACGACCTGCCCCACCAGCAGGTGCTCGACGGGATGCGCCACCACCACCCCGACATCATCGTCGGCCCCGACCGGGACCGGTTCGCCCCCGGCTCCCTGGTCGCCGACGCCACCGGCCGCAGCGCCTGAGCCGCCCACGCACCGCCCACCTCTTCCGTCCGTCACCCGGAGACGACACCGTGGACACCATCAAGTACCAGCTGACCGACAACCAGATCCCGACCTCCTGGTACAACCTGGCCGCCGACCTGCCCGAGCTCGCCCCCGCCCTGCACCCCGGCACCGGGCAGCCCGCCACCGTGGCCGACCTGGTCGCCATCATGCCCAAGGAACTCGCCGAGCAGGAGCTCAGCACCGAGCGGGAGATCGAGATCCCGCCCGTGGTCCGCCAGATCTACGCCCAGTGGCGCCCCTCGCCGCTGTTCCGCGCCCGGCGCCTGGAGCAGGCCCTCGGCACCCCCGCCCGCATCTACTACAAGTACGAGGGCGGCAGCCCGGCCGGCAGCCACAAGCCCAACACCGGCATCGCTCAGGCCTTCTACAACAAGGAAGCCGGCATCCGCCGCCTCGCCACCGAGACCGGCGCCGGCCAGTGGGGCTCCTCGCTCTCACTCGCCGGAGCGTTCTTCGGCCTCGAGGTCAAGGTCTTCATGGTGAAGGTCAGCTACCACCAGAAGCCCTACCGCCGCGCGCTGATGCACACCTACGGCGCCACCTGCGTCGCCAGCCCCAGCACCGAGACCGCCGCCGGGCGGGCCATCCTCGCCGACGACCCGGACTGCCCCGGCAGCCTCGGCATCGCCACCTCCGAGGCGATCGAACTGGCGATGAACGACCCGTTCACCAACTACGCCGGCGGTAGCGTCCTCAACCACGTCGCCCTGCACCAGACCGTGATCGGCCAGGAGGCGCTGCGCCAGCTCGACATGGCCGAGGACTACCCGGACATCGTGATCGGCGCCGCGGGCGGCGGCAGCAACCTCGCGGGCCTCGCCTTCCCGTTCCTCGGCGAGCAACTGCGCGGCGGCCACCGGGTGCGGGTGATCGCCGCCGAGCCGGAGGCCTGCCCGAGCCTGACCAAGGGCCGCATCGCCTACGACTTCGGCGACACCACCGGCCTGACCCCGCTGCTCAAGATGCACACCCTGGGCCACTCCTTCATCCCGCCGGCCATCCACGCCGGCGGCCTGCGCTACCACGGCATCGCCCCGCTGGTCAGCCAGGCCCTGCAGGACGGCCTGCTGGAGGCCCGCGCCGTCGCGCAGACCCGCTGCTTCGACGCCGGACTGACCTTCGCCCGCACCGAGGGCATCGTGCCCGCGCCGGAGTCCACCCACGCCATCCGGGTGGCCATCGACGAGGCACTGCGCCTCAAGGAGGAGGGCCGCTCGCAGGCCATCCTGTTCGGGCTCTCCGGGCACGGCCACTTCGACCTCGGCGCCTACGAGCGCTACCTGGCCGGGGAACTCGCGGACGAGGGCTACGACCAGGAGCGGGTGGAGCGCGCACTGGCCGACCTCCCGACACCGGCAGGGAGCTGATCCGACCGTGCGGCTGAAGGTGTGCGGGGTGACCCGCGAGGATCAGTTACGGGTGCTCGGCCAGACCTCGATCGACCTGGTCGGCCTCTGGTACGGCGTGCCGGGCGGGGCGTCCGACCTCCCGATCGGCGCACTCGCCCGGCTGGCCGCCGCCGCCCGGGCGGCCGGCGGCCCGGCCCCGGTGCTGGTCACCCTGCTCGCCGACCCGGCCGCGCTGCGCGAGGCAGTGGACGCGTCGGACATCTCCCGGGTCCAGCTGCACGGCTACACGACCCCCGCGCAGGTACGGGCGATCCGGGACGCACTGCCGGCGGTCGAACTGATCAAGGTGCTGCACGTGCGCCAGGGCAAGGTCCTGGAGGCACCCCTGATCGGCGCCTACGAGAAGGCCGGCGTGGACGTGTTCCTGTTCGACTCGGTCGGCGCCGACGGCCGCATCGGCTCCACCGGGATCCCCCTGGAGGCCGCCCCGGTGGAGGCCCTGCTCGGCCGCATCGAGCGGCCGTTCATGCTCGCCGGGGGGATCGGCGCCGACCAGGCCGCGGTGCACCGCACGGCCCGCTGCCACCCCGACTTCCTCGGCATCGACGTGGACAGCGGCGCCAGGGGCGGGGACGGCCGCTTCGACTCCGGCCTCATCGACGAGATCCGCACCGCCTGGGAACACCCGCCCTGCGGACTGGTCTCCGCGCTGCTGGCCGCCCGCCGGCCGGTCATCATGGAACTCAAGGCCCGCAGCGCCCACGGCACGGACCTCTTCCAGGACCGGCCGGTCGCCGAACTCGTCGACCACTACACCCGGTTGGGAGCCCCGGCGCTGTCGGTGGTGACCGGCTCCTGGTTCGGCGGCAGCCGCGCCCTGCTGGACGACGTCGCCGCCTGCACCCAACTGCCGATCCTGGTCAAGGACTTCTTCACCAAGGAACGGCAGCTCGCGGAGATCCGCGCCGCCGGCGCCACCGCCGCCCTGCTGACCGCGACCGTGCTGCCGCGCACCGCCCTGCCCCAGCTCATCGAAGCCGCCCTCAGCCACGGACTGACCCCCTTCGTCGAGATCACCCGCAAGGAGGAACTCGCGAACCTCGTCCACCCGCAGTCCTGCGTCATCGCCGTCAACAACAAGGACATCCGCCAGCGCGAGCAGGACACGCCCGACCTCGGCCGCAGCCTGCGCCTGCTCACCGCCGTCCGCGCCACCGGCACCCCGACACCCGTCAGCGCCAGCGGCATCGAAACCCCGCAGGAGGCCGCCCGCCTGATCGGCGCCGGATACCGCGGCCTGCTGATCGGCACCGGCCTGCTGCGCTCGGCCGACCTGGACGACTGGTTCACCACCCTGGACCGCACCCTGGCGGGCAACCGATGACCGCCCCGGGCCTGTCGCTGCGCGCCGCCCTGGCCCACCTCGCCAAGGCGCACCCGCACGCCACCCTGACCAGAACCGACCCGATCGCCCGCGATCAGGTGGCGGCCGACTTCGCCCAGCGCTACGCCGGCATCCCCGCCGTCCCCGCCGCCCGGCCCGAACCGGCCGTGCGCTACACCGCCGTCGGCGACTCCCCACTACCCGTGCTGCTCGGCCTCTACGGGGACGAGTCGCGGCTGTACGACTGGCTGCCCGGACTGCCCGCACGCACCGCCCCCGACACCGTCGCCGCCCTGCTGACCGCCGCCGCCCAGCCTCGCACGGCGCCGCACCCGCCCTGCCGGCAGGTGGTCGCGGCCGGGGACGAGGTGGACCTACGCCACCTGCCGGTGCTCACCGTCACCCCGCGCGACGCCGGACCGTACCTGACGGCGGCCCTCATCCACGCCCACGACCCGCACACCGGCCTCAGCTCCCTGTCCTCCCACCGGATGCTGGTACTGGACCGAAACCGGCTGACGGTCTGGATGGTGCCCGGCCGCCACCTGGAACTCATGCACCGCCAGGCCCTCGCACGGGGAGAACGACTGCCGGTCACCGTCAACATCGGGGTGCCGCCGGCGGCGATGGTGGCCTCCGCCGTCAACAGCCGCTTCCTGCCGCCCGGGGTGTCCAAGCCCGCCCTGGCCAGCGCCCTGGCGGGCGAGCCGCTGACCCTCGCCCCGGCCACGACCCAGCCCGCCCAGGCGCTGGCCGAGGCCGAGATCGTCCTGGAAGGCCACCTCGGCGAGGAGAGCGCCGACGAGGCGATCGGCACCGCCGAACCGCACCTGTCGCTGCCGGAGTTCCTCGGCTACGACGGCCGGGCCAGGGCCGGCCTGCCGGTCCTGACCGTCACCGCCGTCACCACCCGCCACAACCCCCTCTACCAGGCCGTCCTCGGCCCCGGCCGGGAACAGTCCCACATCCTCGGAGCAGCCGGCGCCCTCTCGGTGGCGCTGTCACTGCCCCCCACCCCCGGCCTCGACGTGCACGACCTGCACTTCTCGCCCGCGGGCGGCGGCATGCTGCTGCTCGCCGTCGCCGTCCGCAAACACCACCCGGACGCCGACCGGGCGCTGGCACCACTGGCCCGCCAGATCCTCCACCAGCACCCGTTCGTCAAAACGGTCGTCCTCACCGACGACGACGTGGCGATCCGCTGCGCCGAGGACCTGCTGTGGGCCGTCACCACCCGCTCCAACCTCGCCCGCGACTGCACCGAATGGACCGACCTGACGCCCGTCCCGATGGACCCGTCCCAGACCCCGGCCTGGGCCCGGGCCCGGCACGGCCAACCGGACCCGCCCGGCCGCGTCGTCGTCGACGCCACCACGCCCTACGCGCTCCGCGCCCACACCACCCGCAGCCTGGCTGCGCACCATGCCATTTCGAGGGGAACGTCTTGACCGGACACGGGACACAGCAGACCACCGGGCGTCAGGACGTCCCGGCGCAGTGGAACGACACCGGGCACCCGCTGCCCGACCCCGAGGCCACCCTCACGGCGCTGCTGAGCGCCCGGGCCGCCGAGCACCCGCAGCGCACCGCCCTGGTCTTCGACGGCCACACCCTCAGCTACGCCGAACTCGACGACCGGGCCGGGCGACTGGCCGCCCTGCTCGCCCGCCACGGCGCCGGCCCCGACCGGATCGTGGCGCTGACCGTGCCCCGCTCGCTCGACCTGGTCATCGCACTGCTCGCCGTACTCAAGGCCGGCGCCGCCTACCTCCCGGTCGACCCGGACTACCCCGCCGACCGGATCGACTACCTGCTCCAGGACGCCGCCCCCGTCCTGCTGCTCAGCCACAGCTCGGTCACCCACCCGACCGAACACCCGATCCCCACCCTCGTCCTCGACACCCTGACGCCCGACACCCTGACGCCCGACGGGCCGGCGCAGCAGAGCGACCTGCCCGCGCCGCGGCCCGACGACGCCGCCTACGTCATCTACACCTCCGGCTCCACCGGCCGCCCCAAGGGCGTCGTCGTGCCGCACCGCGGCATCGTCAACCGCCTGGAGTGGATGCAGGCGCAGTACCGGCTGACCGCCGACGACCGCGTGCTGCAGAAGACCCCCTCCGGCTTCGACGTGTCGGTCTGGGAGTTCTTCTGGCCGCTGATCACCGGCGCGACCCTCGTCGTGGCCCGGCCCGACGGACACCGCGACCCCGCCTATCTGGCCGAGGTGATCCGCGCCGAGCGCATCACCACCGTCCACTTCGTCCCGTCGATGCTCCAGGCCTTCGTCGACGAGCCCGCCGCCACCGGCTGCACCAGCCTGCGCCGGGTGATCTGCAGCGGCGAGGCGCTCCCGGTGGAACTGGCCGCCCGCTTCCGCACCGTCCTGCCCGGCGTGCCGCTGCACAACCTGTACGGGCCGACCGAGGCCTCGGTGGACGTGACGTACTGGGAGTGCGTCGCCGAGCCCGGCGCGCTGTCCGTGCCGATCGGCCGGCCGGTGTGGAACACCCGCCTGCACGTCCTGGACGCCGACCTGCGGCCCGTCGCGGTCGGCGAGACCGGCGAACTCTACCTGTCGGGCCTCCAGTTGGCCCGCGGCTACCTCAACCGGCCCGCGCTCAGCGCGGAGCGCTTCGTCGCCGACCCCTACGGCCCGCCCGGCAGCCGCATGTACCGCACCGGCGACCTGGCCCGCTGGCGCGCCGACGGGGCCCTCGACTACGCCGGGCGCGCCGACCACCAGGTGAAGATCCGCGGCCTGCGCATCGAACTCGGCGAGATCGAGGCCGTCCTGGACGCCCACAGCGGCGTCGGCCAGTCGGCCGTCCTGGCCCGCGAGGACCGGCCCGGCACCAAGCAACTGGTCGCCTACCTGCTCCCCGCACCCGGCGGGCGGATCGACCCGGACGCCGTCCGGGCCGGCGCCGCCGCCACCCTGCCCGACTACATGGTGCCCGCCGCCTTCGTGGTGCTGGACGCCTTCCCCCTCACCCCCAACGGCAAGCTCGACCGCAAGGCGCTGCCCGCACCCGCGCTCACCCCCTCCGGCGAGCGCACCGCCCCCCGCACCCCGCGCGAGGCCCTGCTGCACGACCTGGTCGCCGAACTGCTCCACCTCCCGCAAGTCGGCGTCGACGACAGCTTCTTCGACCTCGGCGGCGACAGCATCCGCTCCATCCAGCTGGTCAGCCGCGCCCGCCGCCACGGCCTGACCTTCACCCAGCGCGACGTCTTCACCCACCGCACCATCGCCCGCCTCGCCGCCGCGGCCCACGAGCAGGCGCCCACCACCCAGGCCCTGCCCGCCCTGCCCGCCGAGCGCCTCGCGACGCTTCGCGCCGCCCACCCCGACGCCGTCGACTTCTGGCCCACCACCGCCCTCCAGCAGGGCCTGCTGTTCCACTCCGAACTCGCCAAGGACTCCCTCGACGTCTACGCCGTCCAGGTCAGCTTCGAACTCGACGCCGACCCCGCCGAACTGCGCACCGCCGTCCGCGCCCTGATCGAACGCCACCCCAACCTGCGCGCCGCCTTCACCCAGGACGGCGCCGACCAGCCCGTGCAGTTCGTCACCGCCCAGGCCGAACCCGAGTTCACCGTCGTCCAGTTCGTCGGACCCAACGCCAGGCGCAAGGCGGCCGAGCACTTCGAGGCCGAACGGATGCGCGGCTTCGACCTGTCCGCACCACCCCTGCTGCGCACCACCGTCGCCGACCTGGGCCCCCAGGGCCGCCGGGCCGCCCTGACCTTCCACCACATCGTCGTGGACGGATGGTCGCTGCCGATCCTCCTGGACGACCTGCAGACGCTGCTGCGCGGACAGCAGCCGGGCCCGGCCGCCCCCTACACCGACCACCTCGCCTTCCTCGCCAACCACGACCACGAGGCCTCCCGCACCGCCTGGCAGGGCCTCCTGGACGGGCTGGACGAACCCACCCTGCTGGCCCCCGGCGCCCACACGACCACCACCCTGCCGGCCGACCACTGGCTGGAACTGCCCGGGCACCTCACCGCCGAACTCGAAGCCCGGCTGCGCGAACGCGACCTGACCCTCAACACGGCCGTGCAGGGCGCCTGGGCGCTGCTGCTGGCCCGCCAGAGCGGCCGCACCGACGTCGTCTTCGGCACCGCCGTCTCCGGCCGCGCACCCGAGGTCCCCGGCATCGAGGCCATGGTGGGCCTGTTCATCAACACCGTCCCGGTCCGGGCCCGCGTGTCGCCGACCACACGGCTGGCCGACCTGCTCGCGCAGGTGCAGGACCAGCAGACCACCATGGCCGCCCACCAGTACACCGGCCTGGCGGACATCCAGCAGGCCGCCGGCCACGGCGAACTCTTCGACACGCTCGCGGTCTTCGAAAGCTTCCCGACCGCGCTCGCCGCCGGCGCTGAGACCCACTACGCCGTCCACTACCCGCTCGCGCTGTTCGCCCACCCCGGCGAGCGGCTGCGGCTGCGGCTCAGCTACCGCCCCGAGCGCTTCACCATCGGCGAGATCGAGCGCCTGGGCGAGCGCCTGCTGCGGGCGCTCACCGCCCTGGCCGAGGACCTCGACCAGCCGATCCACGAAGCGGACCTGCTCTCCCCGGCCGAGCGCGCCCAACTGCTGCACGGCTGGAACAACACCGACCACCCGCTGCCCGAACACGGCCTCGTCGAACGCTTCGAACACCTGGCGGCCGCCACCCCGGACGCCGCCGCCGTGATCGCCGAGGACGCCCGGCTCGGCTACCGCGACCTCAACGAGCGGGCCAACCGCCTCGCCCACCTGCTGGCCGCCGAGGGCGTCGGGCAGGGCGACCTCGTCGCCGTCGCCCTGCCCCGCACCAGCGACCTCGTCGTCGCCCTGCTCGCCGTCCTCAAGGCCGGCGCCGGCTACCTCCCGCTCGACCCGGACTACCCCTCCGAGCGGATCGCCTACATGCTCGCCGACGCCGCGCCCGCCGCGGTCATCACCACCGCCGACACGCCCACCGGCGAACAGATCCCGCGCCTGCTGCTCGACGAGACCCGCCTGGCCGCCCAGCCCGCCACCGACCCGGGCATCCACGTCCCGCCCGCCACCGCGGCCTACGTCATCTACACCTCCGGCTCCACCGGCCGCCCCAAGGGCGTCGTGGTGCCCCGCTCGGCCCTCGACAACTTCCTCGCCGCCATGCGCGAGCAGTTCCCGATGACCCCCGAGGACCGGCTGCTGAGCGTCACCACCGTCGCCTTCGACATCGCCGGCCTGGAGATCCACCTCCCGCTCACCAGCGGCGCCGCCGTCGTCCTCGCCGCCAAGGAGACCGTCCAGGACCCCGCCGCCCTCGCCGACCTGATCACCGGCACCCGGGCGAGCATCCTGCAGGCCACCCCCTCGCTGTGGCAGTCCCTGATCGCCGGCCACCCACAGGCACTCGCCGCACTGCGTACCCTCGTCGGCGGCGAGGCCGTACCCGCCGCCCTGGCCGAGCAACTGCGCACCCTGTCCACCTCGGCCACCAACATGTACGGCCCGACCGAGACCACCATCTGGTCCACCACCGCCCGCCTCACCGCCCGCCCCGGCGCCCCCACCATCGGACGCCCGCTGCACAACACCCAGATCCGCATCCTCGACAGCCACCTCGGCCTGGTGGCGCCCGGCGTGACCGGCGAGCTCTACATCGCCGGCGAAGGCCTGGCCCGCGGCTACCTCAACCGCCCCGGCCTCACCGCCGAACGCTTCACCGCCGACCCCTACGGCCCGCCCGGCACCCGCATGTACCGCACCGGCGACCTCGCCCGCTGGGGCGCCGACGGCAACGTCGAATACCTCGGCCGCGTCGACCACCAGATCAAGCTCCGCGGCTTCCGCATCGAACTCGGCGAGATCGAGACCGTGCTCACCACCCGCCCCGAGGTCGCCCAGGCCGTCGTCCTGGTCCGCGAGGACCGGCCGGGCGACACCCGCCTGGCCGCCTACCTCGTCCCGGCCGCCGGCCACCGCATCGACACCGCCGAACTGCGCCGCCACGCCGCCACCGAACTGCCCGACTACATGGTGCCCTCGACGCTGACGGTGCTGGACAAGCTGCCGCTGACCCCCAACGGCAAGCTGGACCGCGCCCAACTGCCCGCCCCCGCCTTCGAGGAGGAACCGGGCCGCCGCACCGGCCGATCCGCCCGCACCCCCCAGGAACAACTGCTCGCCGAACTGTTCGCCGAAGTCCTCGGCGTGCCGTCCGTCCCGCTGGAGGAGAGCTTCTTCGAACTCGGCGGCCACTCCCTGCTCGCCATCCGCCTCATCAGCCGCATCCGCGCGACCTTCGCCACCCAGCTCAAGCTGCGCCACCTCTTCGACCACCCGAGCGTCGCGGCGCTGTCCGGCCACCTGTCCGGAACCGACGGATCCCGCCCCGCCCTCACCCGCCGCACCCGCCCCCACCTGCTGCCGCTGTCCTACCAGCAGAGCCGCCTGTGGTTCCTCAACCGCTTCGAAAGCGACTCCGCCCTCTACAACATCCCGCTGGCCCTGCACCTGGACGGCCCCCTGGACCGCACCGCGCTCACCGCGGCACTGGCCGACCTGACCGACCGCCACGAGATCCTGCGCACCGTCTTCCCCGAACGGGACGGACAGCCCCACCAGCTCGTCCTCGACACCGCACCACCCCACCTGAACGAGCGGACCGTCACCCGCGACGAACTCGACGCCGCCCTGCGCACCGCCTCCTGCGCCGGCTACGACCTCACCGCCGAACCACCGCTGCGCGCCCACCTGTTCGAGCTCTCCGAGCACGAACACGTCCTCCTGCTCGTCCTGCACCACATCGCCGGCGACGGCCCGTCCACCACCCCGCTCACCCGCGACCTCTCCCGCGCCTACACCGCCCGCACCACCGGAAAGGCCCCCCAGTGGGCCGAACTTCCCGTCCAGTACGGCGACTACGCCCTGTGGCAGCGCGAATCGCTCGGCGGCGACGACGACCCGAACAGCCAGCTGTCCCAGCAACTCGCCTTCTGGCAGCAGACCCTCGGCGACCTGCCCGACCAGCTCGACCTGCCCACCGACCGGCCCCGGCCCGCGATCGCCTCCTACCGCGGCGGCGCGGTGCCCCTGCACATCGACGCCGAACTGCACCGCCGCCTCCACGAGACCGCCACCGCCCACGGCGCGACCGTCTTCATGATGCTCCAGGCGGCCCTGGCCACCCTGCTCACCCGCCTCGGCGCGGGCACCGACATCCCCATCGGCAGCCCCATCGGCGCCCGCACCGACGAAGCCCTCGACGACCTGGTCGGCTTCTTCGTCAACACCCTGGTGCTGCGCACCGACACCTCGGGCGACCCGACCTTCGCCGAACTCCTGGGCCGCATCCGCGAGACGGACCTCGCCGCCTGGGCCCACCCCGACCTGCCGTTCGAGCGGCTGGTCGAGCTGGTCAACCCGACCCGCTCGCTGGCCCGCCACCCGCTGTTCCAGGTGATGCTGGCCTTCCAGGAGACCCTGCGCGCCGAACTGGACCTGCCCGGCCTGACCGCCCGCGCCCAGACCCCCGCCCTCGACCTCGCCAAGTTCGACCTGGCCGTCGACCTGCTGGAGCGGCGCGGATCGGGCGACACCCTGGACGGCATCGACGGCATCGTCGAGTACAGCACCGACCTGTTCGACCGCGCCAGCGCCGAACGCTTCGCCGCCCAACTGCTGCGCCTGCTCCAGGCCGCGGTGACCGACCCGACCCAGCCGATCGGCCGGATCGACCACCTCGCCCCCGCCGAGCGCGAACAACTGCTGTACGGCTGGAACGACACCGCACACGAGGTCCCGGCCGCCACCCTGCCCGAGCTCTTCCAAGCGCAGGCGGCCCGCACCCCCGACGCCGACGCGGTCGTGTTCGGCGACACCGTGGTCTCCTACCGGGAACTCAACGAGCGCGCCAACCGCCTCGCCCACCACCTGATCGGCCTCGGCGTGGGCCCGGAACAATTCGTCGCCCTCGCCGTGCCGCGCTCCGTCGAGATGGTGGTCGCGCTGCTCGGCGTGGTGAAGTCCGGCGCCGCGTACCTGCCGATCGACCCCGGCTACCCGGCCGACCGCATCGCCTACATGCTCGCCGACGGCGCGCCCGCCCTGGTCCTCACCACCACGGCGGCCGCACCCCACCTGCCGCCCACCGACCGGCCGGTCCTGGCCCTGGACGACCTCGACCTCGCCCACGGCCCCGCCACCGACCCCACCGACACCGACCGCACCGAGGCGCTGACCCTGGCCCACCCCGGCTACGTCATCTACACCTCCGGCTCCACCGGCCGCCCCAAGGGCGTCGTCGTCTCGCACGCCGGCATCGCCTCGGTCGCCGGCGCGCACATCGACCGGCTCGGCCTCGACGGCGACAGCCGCTTCCTGCTGGTCGTCTCCATCAGCTTCGACGTCTCGATGGCCGACATCACCATGACCCTCGCCGCGGGCGCCGCGCTCGTCCTGCCCGGCCCCGACCAGCAGGCCGCCGGCCAGGAACTGTACGACCTGATCGACCGGCACCAGGTCACCCACACCGACCTGGTGGCCCCCATGCTGATCTCCCTGCCGGACGGCGACCTGCCCTCCCTGCGCGGCTTCGTCGTCGGCGGCGAGGCACTGCCCGCCGAGATGGTCGAACGCTGGTCGCCCGGCCGCCGGGTGATGCAGGTGTACGGACCCACCGAGGCGACCGTCGTCGCCACCATGAGCGACCCGCTCGCGCCCGACCCGAAGGCACCCCCGATCGGACGGCCGATCTGGAACACCCGCACCCACGTCCTGGACGCCGCCCTGCAACCGGTGCCCGTCGGCGTCGCCGGCGAGCTCTACATCGCCGGCTCAGGCCTCGCCCGCGGCTACTGGCAGCGCCCGGCCATGACCGCCGAACGCTTCGTCGCCGACCCCTACGGCCCGCCCGGCACCCGGATGTACCGCACCGGAGACCTGGTGCGCCGCCGCGCCGACGGCAACCTGGAGTTCCTCGGCCGCGTCGACCACCAGGTCAAGGTACGCGGCTTCCGGATCGAACTCGGCGAGATCGAGAAGGCCCTGGCCAAGCACCCCGCCGTCGCCGCGGCCGCGGTCGTGGTCAGCGCCGGCACCGGCGGCGTCAACCGCCTGGTCGGGTACGCCGTCCCCGCACCGGGGCACATCCTCGACCCCGGCGAACTGCGCGGATTCCTCGCCGGCCTGCTGCCCGACTACATGGTCCCCACCATCGTCGTCGTCCTCGACGCCCTGCCGCTGACCCCCAGCGGCAAGCTCGACCGCAAAGCCCTGCCGGCACCCGACTTCGCCACCCAGGCCTCCTCCCGCAGCCCGCGCACCCCCGCCGAGGCCGTGCTCTGTGAACTGTTCGCCGAGGTCCTCGACCTGGACCGGGTCGGCATCGACGACAACTTCTTCGACCTCGGCGGCCACTCCCTGCTCGCCGCCCGCCTGATCGGCCGCCTGCGGGCCGCCACCGGCACCGAACTCGGCATCAGGGCACTGTTCGAGGCCCCGACCGTCGCCCGCCTCGCCGAACTCACGGCCACCGGCGGCAGCCACGGCGACGACTTCGCGACCCTGCTCCCGCTGCGCGAGGACGGCGACCTGGCACCACTGTTCTGCGTCCACCCCGCCGCCGGCATCGCCTGGGTCTACTCCGGCCTGCTGCGCCACCTCGAACCGCAGCGACCGCTGTACGGCCTCCAGGCCAGGACCCTGACCCAACCGGACACGCCACCGGCCGGCCTCGGCGAGATGGCCGCCGACTACCTCGACCTGATCCGCAAGGCCCAGCCCGAGGGCCCCTACCACCTCCTCGGCTGGTCCCTCGGCGGACTGGTCGCCCACGAGGTCGCCGTACGCCTGCGCGAACAGGGCGAACAGGTCGCACTCCTGGCCCTGCTGGACTGCTACCCCCAATCGGACGGCTCCGCCGGGCCGCTGACGGACCAGCAGGCGCTGGCCGCACTCCTTGACTCCCTCGGCCACCCGGTGCAAGCTGACGAAGTTGAAGCGATCACGCCAGAACGCGCGGTGGAACTGCTGGGAGACGGCCCGCTGACCGGAACCACACCGGAACGCCTACGGGCCCTGGCCCGGGGATTCGCCCACCACCTCCACCTGGCCGAGGAGTTCACCCCCGGCCGGTACGACGGCGACCTGCTGTTCTTCACCGCCACGGCCGGCAAGGCCCCGGCCGACCCCACCGCCCTCGCCTGGACACCGCACGTCACGGGCCAGATCCACGACCACACCGTGGACTGCGCCCACGGCGCCATGACGCGCCCCGAACCGATCGCGCACATCGGCGAGGCCCTGGCCACGGCGCTGCGCCGCACCACGGGCGACCGACCCGGCCCGCACCACCTCTGAGAGGACCAAAAAGCCATGAGCACCAACCCGTTCGAGAACGCCGACGCCAGCTACCTCGTCCTGGTCAACGGCGAGGGCCAGCACTCGCTGTGGCCGGCCGCCGTCGCCGTGCCGGCCGGCTGGGACACCGCCCACGGGCCCAGCCCCCGGCAGCCGGCGCTGGAGTACATCGAGGCGAACTGGACCGACATGCGCCCGCGCAGCCTGGCCGCGGCGACCGAGACCGGGACCCGATGAGCGCCGGCACCACCGACCTGCGCACCCGCCTGCAGAGCCCCTGGGCGGCGATGTTCGCGATCTGCTTCACCCAGGCGGTGGTCCTGCTGGACACCACCGCGGTGAACGTCGCCGTCCCCTCGCTCGGCACCGGCCTGAACGCCAGCGTCGACCAGGTGCTCTGGATGATCAACGCCTACCTGCTCTCCTACGCCGTCCTCCTGGTCACCGGAGGACGGCTGGGCGACCTCTACGGGCCCCGCCGGATCTTCATGATCGGCCTGGTGGTGTTCGTGGCCGCCTCGGCGGCCTGCGGTCTCGCGCAGACCCCCGGGCAGGTGATCACCGCCCGGGTGGTCCAGGGCATCGGCGGCGCGCTCCAGACCCCCCAGGCGATGGCGATGATCACCCGGATCTTCCCCGCCGAACGGCGCGGAACGGCCATGGGCGTCTGGGGCTCCTTCGCCGGGATCGTCGCCGCCGCCGGACCGACCCTGGGCGGATTCCTCGTCTCCTGGTTCGGCTGGCGGGGCATCTTCTACCTCAACATCCCCGTCGGGGTCCTCGGTTCGGTGCTGACCATGGCCCTGGTGCCCCGCCTGGAGTCGGGCGTCAAACAGCGCCTCGACGTCCTGGGATCGGTGGTGCTCACCCTCGCCATGCTCGGCGTCGTCTACGCCCTCCAGGAAGGCGAGTCCCACAACTGGGGCACGCTGTGGGGCCCGGTGAGCGTGCCCATGCTGGCCGTCGCCGGCATCGCCCTGATCGGCGTGTTCCTGCTGGTCGAACGCGGCCGGCAGAACCGCGACCCGCTGGTGCCGTTCGTCATCCTGCGCGAGCGCAACTTCACCGTGATGGCCGTCGTGGTCGCCGCCCTTCCCTGCGGCCTGGGCGGCATGCTGCTGCTCACCCCGCTCTACCTCCAGCAGGTCCGCGACTTCAGCGCCTTCCAGGCCGGCCTGCTGATCGCCGTGGCGCCCCTGGTGTCGATCTTCGTCGCGCCCTACTCGGGCCGGCTGTGCGACCGTCTCGGCGGCAAGTGGGTCATGTTCGCCGGCCTGCTGCTGTTCGCCGCCGGCATCGGACTGCTGGCCGCGCTCATCAGGCCCGACTCCCCGTGGTACGCCCTGCTGCCGGGCCTGTTCTTCCTCGGCCTGGGCATGGGCGTCGCCTACGCGCCGGCTGGCGTGGTCGCGTTCGAGAAGATCGAGCCGGCCATGTCCGGCGCCGCCTCGGGCCTGTTCAACACCACCCGGCTCTGCGGCAGCCTGCTCGGCAGCGCCTCGGTCGGCGCCGTCCTGCAGACCCGGCTGGAACACGGCACCGTCACCGACGCCGTCCGCTTCACCTACCTGCTTCCGCTCGCCGTCCTGCTCGCCGGGGCACTCGGCACCCTCCTGGCCCGCCACCGGCCCGCCGACCGGATGCCCCGGGCCAGCACCGCACCCGAGCGCGAGGCCTCCGCCGCGGCCAAGTCCTGACCGCCCCTCGACCTGACCACACCTCAACACCCGATCGGGGACACGACGTGCACTTCAGTCTCTTCTACTTCGCCGACGGCCGGGGCGAGGGCCGCGACCAGTACCGGCTGCTGCTGGAAGGCGCCCGCTTCGCCGACACCCACGGCTTCAACGCGGTCTGGACCCCCGAGCGGCACTTCCACGAGTTCGGCGGCCTCTACCCCAACCCCGCCGTCACCGGCGCCGCCCTGGCCGCCCTGACCGAGCGGGTGGCCATCCGGGCCGGCAGCGTGGTCGGCCCGCTGCACCACCCGGTGCGGATCGCCGAGGAGTGGTCGGTGGTCGACAACCTCTCCGACGGCCGGGTGGGCCTGTCGTTCGCCCCCGGCTGGCACGCCAACGACTTCGTCCTGCGCCCGGAGAACTACGCCGACCGCCGCAAGCTGCTGATCGACACGATCGAGACCGTCCGCACCCTGTGGCGCCGCGACAGCGTGGAACTGCCCGACGGCGAGGGCAACCCCGTCCAGGTGCGCAGCTTCCCGGCCCCGGTCCAGGCCGACCTGCCGATCTGGCTGACCAGCGCTGGCAGTCCCGACACCTTCCGCCAGGCCGGCGAGCTGGGCCTCGGCCTGCTCACCCACCTGCTCGGCCAGGAGGTGGAGGACCTCGCCAAGAAGATCGGACTCTACCGCGACGCGCTGCCGGTCGGTGCTTCTCAGGGCGCCGCCGGAAACGTCGTCCTGATGATGCACACCTTCCTCGGCACCGACCGCGACAAGGTCCGCGAGACGGTCCGAGAGCCGTTCTCCGACTACATCCGCAGCTCCATCGGCCTGATCATGAAGGCCGCCGGCGACATCCTGCCGGGCGTCGACCCCGACGAACTGGACGAGGACGACCTGGAGTTCCTGGTCGCCCGCTCCTTCGACCGCTACTTCGAGACCAGCGGACTGTTCGGCACCGTCGAGGACGGCCTGAACACCCTGGAACGGCTGGAGGGCCTCGGCGTCGACGAGGTGGCCTGCCTGATCGACTTCGGCGTCGACCCCGACGAGGTGCTCGCCGCGCTGCACCACCTCGACGAGCTGAAGAACGCCTGGCAGGCCCGCGGAGCGGGAGCGTGAACCTGCTGCTGGTCGCCGGCACCACCGCCCGCGCCTCCAGCTGCCGCCGCCTCACCGCCCTCATCGCCGAACGGGCCGACCAGACCGGCCGGTTGACGGTCGGCGAGCTGGACCGCTCGCTGCTCGCGCTGCCCGTCCTCGACCCCGACCGCTACGTCAGCGGCGAACTGCTGGAGGACCCGGCGGTCGCCCATCTCCTCAAGGAGGTCGCCGCCGCCGACGCCGTCGTGCTCGTCACCCCGGTCCAGCACGGCAGCCTCTCCGGCGCGCTCAAGAACACCCTCGACCACCTCCCGGACACCGCGCTCGCCGACCGGCCCGTCCTGATCGCCGCCACCGCCAGCGCCCTGCACAACGCCTCCGGCACCTGCGACCACCTGCGCGCGGTGGTCAGGGCCCTCGGTGGCTGGGCCGTCCCGACCCAACTCGTGGTCCAACGCGCCGACTTGACCGAACCCGGCAGTCTCACCGCGCTGACCTCCCGGATCGACCAGGCCCTGGACGAAGTGCTGCGCTTCGCCACCGCCCTGGGCCCGGCCGCGCACCTGGGCTCCTGACCGCCCGAACCCCCGCCGGTGCCCCTGCGGGCACCGCGCGCCGGCGGGGGAGGGGGACGGTCAGGCGGCCCGGCCCCTGTCACCACCCGTCCTGCGTCATCGCCCGGACGATCACCGCGCGCGCGTCGTCCAGATACCGCGTCAACTCGACCTCGGCGTCGTCGATCTCGCCGGACTCCAGCAACCCGGCCAGCGTCTGGTTGCGGCGAAGGAACGGCTCGTGGAGCCCGCGCGCCGAGGCCACCGCCGCGAACGCCAGGCGCAGCTCCGCCACCAGACGCGCCATGCACTCGTCGATCCGCTCGCTGCCGGCCAGTCCCGCAACCGCCTGGTGGAAGTGCAGGTCGGCGGTGCCGACGGCGACCCAGTCGCCGAGCGCCTCGGCCGCCTCCGCCCGCGCGAGCGCCGCCCGCAGCGCGGCCAGGCGCTCCGACGCCGCACTGCGCAGCGCGCGCACGCCGGCCATCTCCAGCGCGAGGCGCAGCGTGTAGATGTCGGCGACGTCGCCGGGGTCCAGGATCTTGACGAACACGCCGCGGTTCAGCTCGTGCACGACCAGGCGTTGGTCGGCCAGCAGCCGGAACGCCTCGCGCAGCGTGTTGCGCGAGACCGAGAGCGCCTCGCCGAGCGACTCCTCCGACAGCCGCGTGCCCGGGGCGAGGCGGCCCTCGGTGATGTGGTCGCGCAGCACCTCGGCCACCCGCTGGGCGATGCCGGCGCGTTCGAGCCGGCTCCGATCGGCCGCGAGTGCGTCGAAGACTCCCGTCACCGTCGCGTGCACCTCCTGCCGTTGCGTCAGAACCTCACGCCGTATGTGCTCTTGTCGGATTGTTCCACAATCCCCTAGCCTCGCGGCAATCCCCGCACGGTCGCGGCCCAACCCGGCCGGGACCTCGTCCACCCCGGGGCGTGGCAGACGGCCACCCGCGAGGCGGACACCCTGCGAAAGGCGGCCCGGAGCATGATCGTTCTTGTCGGCATCCTCGTCGTGGTGGCCGGATTCGCCACCCGGCGACATCCGCTCCTCGTCGTCGGCGCCGCCGGCGTCATCACCGGCCTCCTGGGCGGACTGAGCCCGACGAAAGTCCTGGAGGCGTTCGGCACGGGCTTCGCCTCCAGCCGCTCGGTCACCCTCTTCGTCGTCGCCCTGCCCGTCATCGGCCTCCTGGAACGCCACGGCCTGCAGGACCAGGCCCGCACCCTGATGAACCGGCTCGCGAAGGTCAGCGCCGGCCGCCTGCTCGCGATCTACCTGGTGATCCGTCAACTCGGCGCCGCCCTCGGGCTCACCGCCCTCGGCGGGCACGCCCAGGCGGTGCGGCCCATGATCGCGCCGATGGCGGAGGCCGCCGCCGAGCGCCGCCACGGCCGCCTGAGCGACCGGGCCCGCGAGCGCCTGCGCTCCTTCGCCGCGAGCACCGACACGGTGGGCCTGTTCTTCGGCGAGGACTGCTTCCTCGCCGTCGGCTCGATCCTCCTGATCACCGGCTTCGTCAACGCGACCTACCACACCGATCTCGAACCGGTCCGCCTCGCCCTCTGGGCCGTTCCCACCGCGATCTGCGCCACCCTCGTCCACGGCGCGCGACTGCTTCACCTGGACCGTGCCCTCGCCCGGGACCTGCCCGCCCCCGGCGCCGCCGACAGCCGCGTCGCGGAGGTGGGCAAGTGATCAAGGTGGAGTGGCTGTACTGGCTGCTCGGCGCCGTCTTCCTGGCGATGGCCGCGCAGATGGCGGCCGACCGCAGCAACCCCAAGCGACTGGGCAGCGCCGCCTTCTGGGGCCTGCTCGGCGCGAGCTTCGTCTACGGCACGTGGGTCGCCGACAAGAGCGCACCCGCCGCGCCGCTGGGCGCCGCCGTCCTGGCCATGATCTGCCTGGCCGGCTTCGGCTTCACCGGACGCGGCACACCCGCGACCACCACCCCCGAGCAGCGGGCCGCCTCCGCCGCCCGCCTCGGCAGCCGGCTGTTCATCCCCGCGCTGATCCTCCCGCTCGTCGCGCTCGCCTGCGCCACCCTCCTCAAGGGCGTGCACCTGGGCGCCGGCCCGCTGCTCCAGCCCGGCAGCGAGACGCTCCTCGGGCTCGGCCTCGGCGTGCTCGCCGCCCTGGCCGTCGCTCTGCCGCTCACCCGCGAGCGCAACCCCGCCGTCGCCCTGCACGCCGGCCGCGCACTGGTGGAAGCCATGGGCTGGACGCTGCTGCTGCCCCAACTCCTCGCCGTGCTCGGCTCGATCTTCCAGAGCGCCGGCGTCGGCACCCAGGTCGGCAGGCTCACCACCCACTTCCTGCCCGACGGCAGCCGGTTCGCCGCGGTGGTGCTCTACTGCCTCGGCATGGCCCTGTTCACCGTCGTCATGGGCAACGCCTTCGCCGCGTTCCCCGTCATGACCGCCGCCATCGGCTGGCCCGTCCTGATCACCCGGCTGCACGGCCACCCGCCGGTCGTCCTGGCCGTGGGCATGCTGGCCGGCTTCTGCGGCACCCTGGCCACCCCGATGGCCGCCAACTTCAACCTGGTCCCGGCCGCCCTGCTCGAACTCAAGGACCAGTACGGGCCGATCAAGGCCCAACTGCCCACCGCGGGCGCCCTGCTGGTCTGCAACATCGCCATCATGTCGCTCTTCGCCTTCTGACCGCCCGACAGGTTCCGACCGGCCGGCAGACCCCTTCGACCACCACCGACCGCGAAAGGCGCCGCCGCTGATGACCAGGATCCTGCTCACCGGCTTCGAACCCTTCGACGGCGCCACCCGCAATCCGTCCTGGGAGGCCGCCCGTCTCGTCGCCGACCACCCTCCCGCCGGACTGGAGGTCACCCCCGCCCGGCTGAGCTGCGTCTTCGGACGGGCGGCCGACGAACTGCGCGCGGCGGTCCGCGACACCGACCCGGACGTGGTGGTCTGCCTCGGCCAGGCGACGGGCCGCCCCGACGTCAGCGTCGAGCGCATCGCCGTCAACATCGACGACGCACGCATCCCCGACAACGCGGGCCGCCGACCCGTCGACTGGCCCGTCGTCCCCGGCGGCCCCGCGGCCTACTTCGCCACCCTGCCGGTCAAGGCCTGTGTGGCCGCCGTCCGGGCGGCCGGACTGCCCTCCTCCCTCTCCCACACCGCCGGGACGTTCGTCTGCAACCACGTCTTCTACGCCCTCATGCACCTGATCGCCACCGAACGGCCCACCACCCGCGGCGGCTTCGTCCACCTGCCCGCCCTGCCCGAGCAGGTCCTCGACCGGGCCGAACCCGCCCTGCCCGCCGCCACCGCCGCCCGCGCCCTGCGCGCCCTGCTCACCGCCTCGACCCGCCCCACCGACCTGCACACCCCGGAGGGAACCACCCACTGACCGGCCATCCGTCGTACGTTGGCCCGATGACGGCCGACTTCGAGACCTTCGTACGCACCGCGACCGGCTACACCCCCTACCCCTACCAGTCGAAGCTGGCCGCCGAAGGCCTGCCCACCCTCCTCAAGGCCCCCACCGGCGCCGGCAAGACCGTCGCCGCGGTCCTGCCCTGGCTGCACCGCCGCCTGGTCACCGCGCCCGAGGCCACCCCGCGCCGACTGGTCCTCGTCCTGCCCCGGCACAGCCTCGCCGACCAGACCTCCGCCCGCATCCGGCAGTGGCTGGACCGCCTCGCGCCCACCGGCGAGGTCGGGCTGCACCTGCTCGCCGGCGGCGCCGCGCAGGACGGCGCCTGGCGGCGCGGGCCCGAGCAGACCGCGATCCTGGTCGGCACCCACGACGTGCTGCTCAGCCGTGCGCTGATGCGCGGCCACGCGGAGCGCCGGACGATGACGCCGGTCTCCTACGCCCTGCTGCACACCGACACCCAGTGGGTCTTCGACGAGCCGCACCTGCTCGGCCCCGCCCTGTCCACCGGCGTCCAACTCCAGCGGCTGCGCGACCGGTTGGGGACGGCGGCGGCGACCCGGACGATGTGGATGTCGTCGACGTGGGACGGGGCCGGCCTCGACGGGCCGGTGCTGCACGCCTCGGACGGCCCCGCGACGCTTCGCCGGATCGCCCGCCTCCACCTCGGGCCCGGGCACTACCCGGCCGCCCTCGCAGGCGCCGCCACCGCCGCGCACGTGCCCGGCACCCGGACCGTCGTGGTGCTGGGCTCCCTGGAACGGGCCCGGGCCGTGCACGCCGCCCTGGCCGCCACCGGGCGCGAGACGATCCTGCTGCACCCTCACTTCCGCGCCGCCGACCGCCACCGCGTCCTGCGCGCCGCCACCGAGGACGAGCGCGACCTCCTCGTCGTCGCCACCGCGGCCGTGGAAGCCGGACTCGACCTCTCCAGCCGCACCCTGGTCACCGAACTCGCGCCCTGGGCCTCGCTCGTGCAACGCGCCGGCCGCTGCAACCGGCACGGCGAGCACCCGGGCGGCGGCGACCTGCTCTGGTGCACGCCCCCGGAGGGCGGCGACGCGGCCACCGCGGCATGGCTCACCGCCCACGAGGGCCGGGCCGTCACCCCCGCCGAACTGCAGGCGGCCCGCATCGACGAGCCACTCCCACCGCCCGGCCCGGGCCGCGAGGACCTCCTCGCCCTCTTCGACTCCGCCCCCGACGACGACACCCCGGCCGCCACCGCCGACCGCTGGATCTGCGAGCCGTCCGAACACGCCACGCTGCCCGCGCTGGTCGCCTGGCGCACCTGGGAACCCGCCCATGTCGGGCCGGGCGATTCCGTCGGGGCCGCCGATTCCGTCGGGCCCGCCGAGGACGAGCCCGATCCGGCGAGCGACGAGCTCTGCCCGGTACCACTCGGCGACCTCCGCGCGCTGCCCGCCGGCCGGGCCTGGCTGCGCGAGGAACTGGACGGCCGGTGGCGACCCGCACGGCCCTCAGACCTGCACCCCGGCACCCGCCTCCTGCTCGACGCCCGCTACGGCGGCTACCTGCCCGACCGCGGCTGGACCCCGGCCAGCACGGCCCCCGTGCCACCCGAGGCCGCCGCCCCCGAACGCCCGCCCTACGGTTGCACCTCCTGGATCGGCCTCGACCAGCACCTCCAGGAGACCGCCGAGGAGGCGCGCCGGCTGCTCGCGGCCCTGCCCGAACTCCCCGCCGACCTGCGCGAGGCCGTCATCCGGGCGGCCCGCTACCACGACCTCGGCAAGTGCCACGACGCCTTCCAGGCGAAGCTGCGCGCCGGCCGGGCCGACCCGCCGGACGGCCTGCTCGCCAAGTCGAGGAACGGCGCAGCACCGCTACCGCCCCACCGCCCGGCCCGCCCCCACTTCCGGCACGAGCTGGTCAGCGCGCTCCTGCTCCGGCACGGCGGCCACGACGCGCTCGTGACCTACCTGGCCGCCGCGCACCACGGCCACGTCCGGATCACCGTGCACCCGCGCGGCGAGGAGGCGCCCCTGCTGCTCGGCGTCGCGGACGGGGACCGCACCCCGCCCGTCGAGCTGTCCACCGGCGAGCGCTTCCCCGCCCTGACCCTGCACACCGCGGCCTTCCCGGCGGCCTGGACCGAACGGGCGCTCGCCCTGCGCGACCGCCCCGACCTCGGCCCGTTCCGGCTCGCCTTCCTGGAAACCCTGGTCCGGGTCGCCGACTGGCGCGCCAGCGCCCGCCACGACGGCCCGCTGCCCCCGGTCCCGGTCCCGCCCGATGGGCCTACTCCTGGCTCTGCCTGATCGCCGAGACGTCGAACTCCAGGACGACCTTGTCGCCGACCAGGACGCCACCGCCCTCCAGCGCCGCGTTCCAGGCCACGCCGAAGTCCTTGCGATTGATCGTCACCGAACCCTCCAGGCCCACCCGCAGGTTGCCGTAGGGGTCGACGGCGTTGCCCGTGTACGCGAAGTCGATGACGACCGGGCGGGTGGTGCCCTTGATGGTGAGGTCGCCGGTGACCCGGAACTCCGAGCCCCCCAGCGGCTCGACCGCCGTCGTGGTGAAGGTGATGTCCGGGTGGTTCGGCGCGTCCAGGAAGTCGTTGGTGCGCAGGTGCTGGTCACGCTGCTGGACGCCGGTGTCGATGCTCTCGGCCCGGATCGTCACCCGGGCGGTGGAGCGGGCCGGGTCCTCGCCGTCCAGATGGGCGATGCCCTCGAATTCGTGGAAGGAGCCGCGGACCTTGGTCACCATGGCGTGGCGTGCCACGAAACCGATCCGGGTGTGGGCGGGGTCGAGGACGTAGTCCCCGGTGAGCTCGGAGAGTTCGGCGGCCATGGTCGGCGGGCCTCCTGCGGGGTCGCGGACCCCGGGCGGCGGTCCGCCCGGGTCGTTCCCGGACCACGCTAGGACGGTGGTCGCGCCCCCGCCCGTCGGGCCGCGGCCCACCCCCGGACGGACGCGTCGGGGGAGTGCCGCCGAGGCGCGCTGGGAAGGCTCAGCCGGACACCTGAGACGGCACACGACCAGAGGGCCGAGATGGACACCGACATCGCAGCGATGGCCTACGCCCTTCGCGAGGCCGCCACCCGGATCCGCGAGAACGCCCTCCCGTGTGCCCGCGCGCGCCGCGACGAGGTCGGACCGGGCGACGAGGCCGCGCTGCTGGGCGCCCTCGCCGCCATGGTGGAGAACGCCGGGGAACTCGCAGAGGCCCTCCACGACCGGATGACCACGCCCGACGCCCGCGCGGCGTACCGCTGGGCCGGCAGGCGCCTGCGCGAGCAGGCCGAGAACCTGCGCGTCGACGAACGCAAGGTCGCGGCGAACGCGGCACGCCGGCAGGCGTCGAGGACACCCTGACACCCGTTCGGCCGGCCTCACGGGGCGGCCGGGGCGCTGTCGGCGGTGCGTGCGACGGGAGCGGCGGCGATCCGACGGCGCCGGAGCTCGTCCGCGAGCGCCACCTGCCGAACATCCTTGCCGGCTACGAGAAGTGCGGCGGCGACCTCGGATTGTTCGCCGCGCACGAGAAGGACGGCGGAGCGTTCATCGGCTGGTTCTGCCTGCGTCCCGAGCCGGAGGGCCCGCGGGCCCTGCTGGGCAAGGCGTTCACGGAGCTCGGTGTGCGCATGGTCTGGGCTGCGACGATGTCCGTGAACCTCGGTTCGCGCAACATCATGGAGAAGCTCGAAATGACGCTCGCGGACACCATCCCTACTCCCTCCGACATGTTGATGGCCGAGGGCTCCGATCACGGAGGCGTACGGTATGAGATCACCAAGGAGCAGTGGGAGCAGCGGCGGCGGCGCTGACAGTGGTTCGGCCCGGTGAGAGGCTCGTAGACAACCTGGCGCCCGACTCCGGGAATCATCAACTCGGGCAGCAGCGCGCGAAAGTGCGACGTGACGATGCTCGAGATCAATGTCGAAGAATCCCTCGCCGTCGCGGTAATTATCTGCCGGTCCCATCATCGTTAGTTCTCATACTGTCGTTCTTTTTTGGAACGTCTTGCCGTGCTCCTCTCCGAGCCAATAAGGTCGCGCACGGATCGCCATTGTGGCGGAGTGTCAAGGAATCGAGGAGAGCGCATGCGTCAGAACCGTATCGGATTCGCCGTGCTCGCCGGGTTGAGTGCCCTCGCCCTGAGCACGGCGGCCCAGGCCGCCCCGTACGAGGCCCCCGCGGCGGCCGGTGCCGGCGCCGGGCCCGCGGCCGGCCGGCTCGTCGTCGACCTGGACTCGCCCTCCCAACTCCCGCACGCAGGCCAGAGCGGCCCGCCCGTCTTCACCCAGGCGGCGCCCATGGTGACGTACCGCACCCCGGCCTTCACCAACAACCACGGCGGCAAGTGCCTGGACGGGGACCTCAACACCATCAACTACGACGGGGCGAAGGTCCAGCTCTGGGGCTGCAACGGCTGGGACAACCAGAGCTGGTACTGGACTCCGGCCCCGGGCCTGCCGGTCGGCTACTACACCATCCAGAACGGCCACGGCTGGAAGTGCCTGGACGGGGACCTCAACACCATCAACTACGACGGGGCGAAGGTCCAGCTCTGGGGCTGCAACGGCTGGGACAACCAGACGTGGGTCTGGTCCGGCAGCACGCTGCAGAACTACCACGGCTGGAAGTGCCTGGACGGGGACCTCAACACCATCAACTACGACGGGGCGAAGGTTCAGCTCTGGGGCTGCAACGGCTGGGACAACCAGAGCTGGACCTGGCACTGAGTCACGTCCGGTCGGGGCCGGAGGATGCCCCGCCCGCTTGGCCGGCGAGGAATCCGGTTCACCGCCGGCATTGAGTGCGCAGGAGCTGGCCGCCCGTAGGGCGGCCATGCGGCACGAGTCGGAATTCGCCAGACGAACCTGGAATCCAGCCTTCACCCGGGGGATCAGTCACTCGCCCCAGCCTGCGGCGATCCGTTCGTCCCAGGTCGACACCGGCACGGACGACGCCTTCTCCCTGACCACGTCGCCGACGGCCGAGCCGAGGACGCGCTTGCGCCGGTCGCCCTTGACCTGGTCGACGATGGCATCGGCCAGCGCGGTGCCGAGGCCGAGCCGAGGCAGCTCCTGGTGGGCCTTCTCGGCGTATCCGGGCGGCAGCTGCTCACGGTTGATGGCGAACACGTCGGCGACGATGCCGGCCTGGGCCAGGGCGACCTCCGGCCGTTTGCGGTTGGCGATGCCACCGCTGGTGTGCAAGTTCGTCGTCGTAGTCGATTCCCGCGTGGACTCCGCGATGCTCGCCGAGTGCCCGCGCGAAGGGGTAGCCGCGCACGCTGTGGTTGAAGAGGAAGGCCGGCTGCCTGCATTGGGCGAGGTCGAGTGCCGCACGCGCCGATTCGGTGGCAGGCAGGTACCACGTTTCGAAGCGGTCGGACATGGTCCGACCGTAGGCGATCCCGGCGGTGTGCGGTGCCAGGCGCGGCCCGGGAGTGAACGCGCTCCGAACGCGCAGGTCGTTGTAGCTGGGCCGTGCGAGTGGTGTGCGGTGGCGCTCCGGCGAGGTGATGCGGCAGCGGCGGGGACCCACCTAGCTTCGTAGGCGTCCTGTTGCACGTGCCTGCCGGAGACCTGGGTGTGGTGATGGACTTTCACGAGCGTCGGCGTGCCACGGCCTGGATGAGGCCGTCCTTCGAACACGCCGCGGCCGCGGCCGACGACCTGCAGCCACGGAACGAGGAGCCGGACGACGGGTGCGGCGCGGGGCCGACGACGCTGGAGGCCGGGCGTCTCTATCGCAGGGTCGGTGGTGTCGACGAGCAGGCACGCCCGGTCACCCCCGAGGAACTGGCCGCCCTGGGCGACCCGATGGCGGTGCTGTTCTTCCGCCGGGGCGTGTTCCCCATGACCGTCCACGACCTGCTCGCCCGCCTGCCCCAACCCCCGGGGGGCCTGCCGAACGCGGTGTACCTCATCGGCGAGGCCGGGCAGATCCCGCTGGACGCCTCGCCCGCCCCCTTCCGCGACTTCCGGTTCGCCATCACCCGCACCGCACTCCAGAACAAGGACGTGGACCTGCTGGTCAGCACCGGCGCGGGCGACGATCCCACCACCACGTTCCTGCAGGTCGCGGCCTGGGACCCGGTCGCCGGGGTGTTCAACTACTACTCGCGGATCAGCCCGAGCTGGGTGTGGGCCGGGGACTCGTGGCGGGCGCTGGCGCAGGAGTCACGGGGGAGGGGCTGCTTCGACAGCCACATCAACGGCAGCGTCGTGATGAAGGAACTGAACCTGCCGTGGAGCAATTGGCAGTCCCAGGCGGCGACGATCCACCTCGCCCCGGACAGCCCGGTGCGCTCCGATCCGCTGTTCGCCCAGGTGGTGGGGGCGGAGAACCTGGAGCTGACGGTGCGTGCGCTGGTCTCCCGGTGGACGGCGGCACGCCTCAAGGCGGTCACCGGGACGGGGACGGTGGAGCAGCCGGACCACCTCATGCGGCAGTTGTTCACGACGACCTCGGTCAACCTGGCGAGCAGCGCCGTCCAGAGCGCGACCGTCACCGCGACGAGCGGCGACTTCGCCCTGCCGCTCGGGTTCTGGCTGAACCGCGAGGCCCTGATCGACGACCTGGCGCTGCCGGTCACGGCGTCCCTGCCGCGGGTCCCCGCGGCCGAGTACGTGGCCAGCCTGACCGAGTTCGGCTTCCGCCTGGAGGAGGGTGCCAGCGGTTTCTCCCAGCCCGGCGACACGTTCTTCGCGTTCACGGCGCCGGAGGCCGCCTTCGAGGACAACGACGTGATCCGCCAGATGGTGCAGACCGGGCTCGTCCCGGCGAAGTTCGCCGCCTGCGCGTTGATGGTCGACTTCACCAACCCGGTGTTCAGTGCCGACCGGGCCCGGCTGATGGCGTACGTGCCGACGGGGGCCACCGCGGTCGGCGCTCTCGCCGGGCAGATCGCCCAGGCGATCACGGAGGCCGCCGAGAAGCTGCCGGCCACCAGCCCGGAAGCGCGGTTCGCGGCGGACTGGGCCCTGGCCGACACCGACTGGCCGAAGATCTTCGCCGAGCGTATCGACGCCTATCTGGGGCGGGTGGCCGCCCGCATCGGCACGCCGTCGGGTTTCCGGGACTACGTGCGGCTGGCGGAGTCCCGCCGCCGGGACTTCAAGCGGATGAGACTCGACGAGTTCGAGCTCACGCTCCCGGCCACCGACATCCCCGCCGACGCGCCCCGCCTGAAGATGCTGGACGACGCCACCGTCGTGCCCGCTCCCTGACTCCGGCCCGCCGTCCGGCGAAGCGCCGCCCCGGGGGCCGGATCACCGGAAAGGAACCGCCCATGAGCAAGCTCACCACCTACGCTCCTCCCGGCAACCTCACCGACCTGGACCCGACCGGGAAGAAGGCCTGGGACGCCTTCATCAGCGAGAGGGTCGACGAGGCCGTGCAGGGCCCGGATCCCAGCCAGGTGCGCCACGACAGCCCGCGCAGCCAGTTCTACAACCTCACCAAGACCGACACCGCCGCGGACGCCACCGAGGCCACCGTCACCTGGACGGGGTTCCCCCGCATCATCAAGATCAACTCGATCTCGGACGTCCAGCGGTGGCAGCGCGCGGACGCCAGCCGCGACGTCCAGGACGAGTACTGCGAGTGGAGCGTCACCCGCGACACCGCCGGGAAGATCACCAGGGTCACCTTCACCTGCGAGGGCCCCGAGTACTGGTCGCTCCTGGCGCAGACCGACCCGGACACCGTCCTGAGGCTCTACCAGACCTTCGTTAGCCCCGACGTCCAGCGCGGCGACCTGTTCGGGCTGGACGGCACCTACCAGCCCCGCAACCGGTGGAACGACTCCACCTCGCACGGCGCGATGCACCTCATCCAGATCAACAACACGCTCGCCGCGGAGATCGAACTCGCCGCCGCGGCCACCATCGTGCGGGTGATCAACGGTCAGGAACTGGTCACCGAGCAGCAGCTGATCCAGTGCAGCAAGTACGGCCAGCCGGAGCGCAACAGCGACCCGCACATCGGCGGCGCGGTGAACGCGCTCGCCCGCCAGAAGGCCGACATCTCGCTCGTCGACCCGGTCGGCCTGTACTTCAACGACCTGTCCACCGATGGCTGGGCCACCCCCGACGGCTCCGACCCGAAGAGCTACTGGACGTACGTGCGCGGCGACGCCGGCCACCCGGTGCGCGCCGTCTACGAGGTGCCGCAGGGCCGGGGCTTCACCGTCGGCGACATCACCATCGGCGGCAAGCCCATCCAGTACGGCGCCCAGATCGCCGACTTCATCACCATCAAGCTCACCGCCGTCGCCTGCCGCTTCGGCCAGAGCACCACGGCGCCGCAGAGCGCGTGCGTCGAGTTCGCGCAGACCGCCGCTGCCGCGGATGCCGTGTTCAGCGCCGGCCGGCCGGCCGGATACCGCGCGGCGCCGCCCACCTCCACCGTCCGCCGCTGACCGGCACCCGGTGCGGGCGGGCCGCGGCGCCGAGGTCGGCGCCGCGGCCCGCCCGTTGTGCTTCGGGTCAGCTGCCGGCCGGGTCGTCCGTCGCCGGCAGGGTGCCCGTGTGCCGCAATGTGGTGAGCCACTGGGTGACGACGGTGTCGATGAAGGCGTCGGTGGCCTGGCCGCGGTCGAGGAACAGGCGGGCGAGGACGGGCCCGTAGAGCAGGGTGTGCTCGTCGCCGGTGATCTGGACGCCGGAGGGTTCGAGGAGCTCGTTCAGGGCGGCGCGGCGGTCCTCGCCGATGCGGACCAGGGCCTGGGCGCTGTCGGGGTCGTGGTCGGCCTGGGCGGTGACGGCGAGGACGGCGGTGCGGATGGCGGGGTCGCTGATGCCGTCGCGCAGGCTCTTCAGCCAGGCGGTGGCCACGGCGCGCACGTCGCTGCCGGGTCGGGGGTAGGTGCCGAGGTCGGGGCCTTCGAGGATGAGGTCGAAGAGCAGGGCGGCGCGGCTGGGCCAGTGCCGGTAGAGGGTCTGGCGGGTGACGTCGGCCCGTTCGGCCAGCAGCGCGTACGTCAGCCCCGCGGGGCCGACCTCGGGCAGCAGTTCGCGCGCCACCGTGAGGATCCGGGTGCGGGTGCGCTGGACGCGCGGGTTGCTCAGGGCCGGCTGGCGGCGATGAACGGGCGTGGGCGGCATGCGGCCCATCCTACCCAAAAATCATACGCAATGTGTGATGTGCGCCACGGTTGCCGCCGTTCGCGAATCACACTCTCTGTGTGATACACCGGAAAGGGTAATCACACGTTCTGGATGATTCAGGGCCGTGTGCGGTTCCCCTTCCTCCTGGAGTTCCCGATGTCCACTGCCATCACCTTCTCCGAGTACGGCGCGCCCGAGCTGCTGCGGCTGTCGGACGTCGCCACGCCGCAGCCGGGCCCCGGCCAGGTCCGGATCAGGGTCCGGGCGGCCGCCGTGAACCCGATCGACGTGCGGATCCGCGCCGGGATCATGCAGGGCTTCTTCCCCGTGGAGTTCCCGCACGTGCCGGGCTGGGACGTGGCCGGTGTGGTCGACGAGGCCGGCGAGGGCGCGGGCTTCGCGGTCGGCGACGAGGTGTTCGGCGTCGCCTCGGCCGGCGGCTACAGCGAGTACGCGCTGCTCGACCACCCGGTGGCCAAGCCGCAGGGGCTGTCCTTCGAGACCGCGGCCGGCATGATCACGGTCGGCGAGGCCGCCTACCGCGGCCTGCAGCACCTCGGCGCCGAGGCGGGCCGCACGCTGCTGGTCCACGGCGCCGGCGGCAGCGTCGGCACCATCGCCGTCCAACTGGCCGTCGCCCGCGGCATCACCGTGATCGGCACCGCCGCCGAGCAGGACCTGGAGCGGCTGGGCGGCCTCGGCGCCACCGCCGTCCGCTACGGCGAAGGCTGGGTCGAGCGGGTGAAGGCCGCCGCCCCCGACGGGGTGGACTTCGTCTTCGACGCCTCCGGTGCGGGCGTGCTCGCCGACTCCGTCGCCCTGGTCGGCGACGCGGGCAGGGTCATCACCATCGCCGACCCGTCGTTCGCCCAGTACGGCGTGCGGTTCACCGGCATGGACCCCGAGGACCGCTTCCCCGAGGCCCTGCCGCAGCTGGCCGACCTGATCGTCGCCGGCAGGCTCGACGTCCCCGTCTGGCGCGCCTACCCGCTGGCCGAGGCCGCGACGGCCCACGCCGACATCGAGGCCCGCCGCAACCAGGGCAAGATCGTCCTCCTGCCCTGACCCCGATGCCGCCACCTCGCGCCGCCGGGCGGTACCGCGGCGGCCCGGACGCCGAGGAACGGCATCCGGGCCACCCTGCCGTGGCGGCCGGTCAGAGCGCGCAGCAGCCGTCGCGCCGCATGGCCTGGCCCACCGCATGCCAGTCCTCGGCTCGGACCGCCGACCGCCCCGCCACCGTGGCGGCCTGGTCGCCGCCCACCAAGTCCTGGCGGCGGTGGACGACACCGTCGCGCATCACCCACGACGTGCGGACCAGATCCGCGAAGTCGCGGAACGGATCACCGTCGACCACCATCAGGTCGGCCAGCTTGCCGGGCTCCACGGTGCCCAGGTCGTCCTCGACACCGAACAGCCGGGCCGGCGCCACCGTCGCCGTGTGCAGCGCCTGGGCCGCGGACAGGCCGGCGTAGCGGTGCAGGGCGCGCAGTCCGAGGTGGACCTGCAGGCCGATGGGGGTGAGCGGGGCGTCCGTGCCCAGGGCCAGGGCTCCGCCGTCGGCGAGGATCTTCCGGTAGACGGCCATCTCCCTCTGGACGGCGCGCAGTTGCTCCGGCGTGGCCGCGGCCTTGGCCTGGCGCTGCACGGTGGCGCTGTCCCACGGGGGCATCAGCACGGTGACCCGGGAGTCCTCGGCCAGCGACGGGTCGTCACCGAGCAGGCACAGCGCGGAGAACGGGGTGATGATGATGGCGAACTCGCCGCCGCGGTAGATCTCGTGGACGTCCTGGTAGGCGCGCCCGGTGGGGGAGACCGCCCGGCCGTACTCCTGCCGCTGGGTCGCCGACAGATGGGTCGTCAGGTCCTGCCCCAGCTGGACCCCGGGCGTCAGCAGGTGGCTGCCCGTCGGGACGCCGAGGCGCTCGTGCGCCGTCCGGGCCGCCTGCGCCATGGTCCGGCCGGGCGCGCGGACGTAACTCTTGACGAAGTCGTAGTCCAGCGCCACGGCGCGCTCCAGGCTGCGCCGCACGCCGTCCTCGGTGCGGTGGGCGCGGCCCATGCTGTAGGCGACGCGGCTGCCGTCGATCAGCTCGCCGGTCGTGAGGAAGCGGGGCCCGTCCATCACGCCGGCGTCGACGGACTCGCGGAGGCGCGCCTGCTCGTAGGCGAAGCCTCCCAGCGAGACGTTGCCGGTGATGCCGTAGGCCAGGTTCAGTCGGCTCTGGCGGCCGCCGTAGGTGTTCTGGTACGGGTGGGTGTGGGCGTCCCACAGGCCCGGCAGGACGGTGCAGCCGGTGGCGTCGATCAGCCGTTCTCCCGCGCGGCGTGCGCCCGAGCGGTGCGGTTCGACGGCGGTGATGCGGTTGCCGCTGATCACGATGTCGACGTCCTCGCGCACGCCCTCGCCGGTGCCGTCCCAGAGCCGGGCGGCGTGGATGCGGGTGACGTCGGAGCGGGGCGGCAGGCTGCGGAAGGTGCGCAGGGGGACGGGGACGGTGCGGCGCTCGGTGCCGTCGCGGCCGATCAGCCGCAGCTGCCCGTTGGAGAGGTGGAGCAGCCGGAGGGAGTCGCCGGACCAGGACGGGTGGTCGGCCGCCTCGTCGGTGATCTGCCGGGGCTCGCCCGCGGGCGAGCCGTCCGGGGCGACCGGTAGGACCCACAGGGCGGATTCCACGACGAGCGCCAGCCACGCGCCGTCGGGCGACCAGACCGGTCCGCTGTCGCAGCGGTCGGCGACCGAGGTGTCGGGCAGCGGCAGGAAGGCCCTCGAAGAGCCGTCGCGGGTGTCGATCACGCGGATGACGTTGTAGCCCTCGCGGAAGCGGTGGTTGAGGCGGTTGCGGTCGCACAGTGCGAGGTAGCGGCCGTCGGGTGACCAACTGGGCCTTCCCGGAAGGCCGTTGCCTCCCAGGGGCGTCGCGAGTTTGGTCTCCGTCCCGGTGGCGAGGTCGACGACGAGGAGGTTGCCGGTGACGTCCTGGCAGGCCAGCCTGGTGCCGTCGGGCGAGAGCGCCGGGTTGAAGCGGCCTCCCCTGGCGAGGACCGTGTCGGTGCCGCCGTCGGGCGTCAGACGGTGGACCGCGGCCAGGCCGTCGCCGTCACCGTCCCCGTCGTACACGTAGAGGATGCTGCGGCCGTCCCTGCTCCACGAGGGCATCTGCACGTAGTGGGAGGGGGCCGCCTGGAGGAGCTTGCGCGGCTGCCCGCCGATCGGCATCAGCCACAGGGCGTTGAGCGCGCAGAAGGCGATGGAGCGCCCGTCGGGGGAGAGTGCGGGCAGGTGGACGCCGCGTACGTCCCGCTCGGCGGTGGAGCCGAAGTCCCGTGCCTTGCGCCGGTATCGGGGCCGCGGCACGTCGAGCCGGGCGGTGAACGGGATCGTCTCGGCCGTGTCCAGCGTGGGGGAGCGGTCGGTGATCCGGCCGTCGGCGAAGTAGACGATGCCGCCGTCGGGAGTCCAGCAGGGCGGCAGCGGTGAGACGTCCTCGCCGCCCGATACCACCTGGCCGTCGACGACCAGCGAGGCGCTTCCCGCCGTGTAGGAGTTGGCGGCGGACGTGTCGCCGACCCACACGTAGGCCAGCCGGCCGTCCCGGGACACCGCGGGGCAGACCACCGTGCCGCTGTCCACGGTGCGTTGGACGCTCACCTGGCCGCCCGCGGCGGGCACGGAGGCGACGGTCCGGCCGCCCGCGGTATCCGCCCGGACGAAGAGGATCCGGTCGCCGTCCGGGTGCCACGAGGGGTCGTAGTCCTCGACCCCGCTCCGGTCGGTCAGGCGCGTCAGCCTGCCGGTGGCGACCTCCACCGTCCAGATGTCGTACGAGCTGCCGGACACCGCGTCGCCCGCGCGCTCGGAGGAGAACGCGAGGTGCCCCCCGTCCGGGGACCAGGCCACGCCCCGGTCGTCCCACGGCCCCGAGGTCAGCTGACGCAGGTTCGACCCGTCCGGGGCCATCGCCCACAGGTGGAATCCGCCGTCCTGGTAGGAGCAGAAGGCGATGGTCGAACCGTCCGGCGACCACGCCGGGCGCGTCGGCTCCAGCCCGGGGGCGGTCAGCGCGGTCGCCGTACCGCCGCTGCGCGGCAGCGCCCACAGGATGCCCTGGACCTCGACGACCATCCGCTCACCGTCGGGCGAGAGGGCCACGGCGGCATTGGTGCCCTCCGTGAACTCCACGGTCCTTAACCGGTGACCGGCCGGCGCGTCCCCCTCCTCGGCGGCCGCGGCCGCCGGGACCGGCCCGAGCGCGGCCCCGGCGCCCGCGAGCGCCGCCGCCCCGATGAAACCCCGCCGACTGAACTCCCGTGCCTGCCCACTCCTGGGAATTGACACGCCCTCTCCTTCCAACAAACGTGATCGGAACCTTTCACCGACGCGACCGGAACCGCCCCCCACACGGCCGAGCAGCAGCCCCCGAAGCCCCGGCACTCGAAGCTTTCCACACCGGTCCGGGCCGCCCGTCGCCTCACGTCCCCACCAACGCGGCGAGCCGCACCCGCCGGGCGTGACGGATCGTCAGTCGGCCGTGACCGGCAGGAGGCCGCGCTCGCCGAAGACCTTCTTGGCGACGAAGGTGGCATTGAGGGCCTTGGGGAACCCGCAGTAGGCGGAGGAGTGCAGCAGTGCCTCGACGATCTCCTCGGGGGTGAGGCCGACGTTGAGGGCGGCGTTGATGTGGACGTCCAGCTGGGGCTTGCAGCCGCCGAGCGCGGTGAGCATGCCCAGGGTCACCAACTGCCGGTCGCGCGGCGCCAGTCCGGGCCGGTGATAGATCTCGCCGAAGCCCCACGAGACGATCTGGTGGGCGAGCTCGGGGCTGATGTCGGCCAGCGAGTCGACCACCCGCTGCCCGGCCTCGCCGTCGACGCGGGTGAGCACCTCCATGCCGCGGTCGAAGCGGTCCTGGCGGGTCTCGGCGCTGTTCGTGGGGGTGTTCATGGTGGTGATCCGTTTCTTCCGGCCGTGCGTCAGCGGCTTCTCGTCGTGACCGGTCGCCCGGTCCTGTCCTGACCGCCGACCCGGCGGCCGAAGATCATGACAGGACCGTAGACCTTCGAGTGCACTCAAACTCAAGCCCGGCGCCGCCCCGCGATCCTCGACATCCGACATCCGACAGCCGCCGGTCGCGGCCGCCTGCCGCCGGCACGCGGGGTCACCTGGACCGATGCACCGGAGCCGGCCCGCCGGTCAGCGCCCACCACCGCTGCGCCGTGGAGTCCGCCGCCGTCGCCGCCGAACTCGCTCCCCACCGCACCCGCGTCGCCCGCCTCCTCCTCGCAGGCTAGGGCCCCCTCCTCGCGGATCAGTCCTGTGACGGACACACCGCCGCGCCGCTCCCGTGGTGTTGTGCGGAGGGAGCGGCGCGGCCGGGGGAGTCGGGTGTCAGGTGTGCAGGACGCTGTTGCGGCCGTCGTGGGAGTCCGCCGTCTCCTCGTCGAACCACCAGCCGTCGTGCGCGAGGTAGCGGAAGGCGACCTTCTCGCCGGGCGGCATGGCGATCGTGACCGTCCGGGCGCCGTCCCCACGGGCGACGAGCGGGTGGGCGCCGGGCTCCCAGTTGTTGAAGTCTCCGACCACGCTGGTCTCGCCGGCCGGGTGGCCGGCCGGCAGCATGAACGTGATCTCGGTCATCTTCTTGCTGCGGGTGCGTTCCAGCATGGGTGTCGGCTCCTTCACTGCCAGTGGATTGGTCTCTGTCTGGGCCGATCCTGGCGTCACGGACCGGCGGTATGCGGGCGGCGGGGCGACATTGCCGCCCGTGCTCACCCGAACGGGCCACGGGCGGCGGTGCCGGGGCCCGGCGGGCGCGGTCGGCCGCCGCGACCGTGGATCTACCGTGGGGGCGGACGGGGCAACGGGTCCGGCCCGGCCGTCTCCCGTGGTTCCCACGACTGGTTCTCGCGGTCAGGAGCAGGCCGTGTCGCCGCGCTCGGATAGCCTCGGAACGAGCCCCGGTGCTCGGCCGGAACCCGGTGGGCGCCTGCCGCGTCGAAGGCCCAGAGGTCGGATCCCCGAGAGGGTGGTGACCATGGCGGATCGCCGAAGGAACGCCGGCTGGGCCGTGCCGCTCCTGCTCACCGCAGTCCTCGCCGCCGGTTGTGGTTCCGGCGCTCCGGGTGGAGCGCCGGAACCGGAGGCGTCACCCCAGAAGAAGGTGACCGTGAACCCCACGCCCAGCACCGGTACCACCGCCGTCGAGTGCGGGCGGCCGTTCCGGCCGCCGGCCTCGGGCGCGCTGGGCCTGACCGGGAGTTTCCCCTCGACGGCGGAGGCCGGCGCACGGGTGGTCGCCGGCACCGTCGAGGCCACCAGCCGCGTGGCCCTGCGCGGCGTGGTGACACCGGCCGCCGAGGTGTTCCTGGTCCGGCAGGGCCGCGTGGTGACCGTGCCGGTGCCGCAGGACTCGCTCGGCGTGCGGTGGGACCTCTCCCCGGGACAGACCGAGAGGCTGCCCGGCGAGGCCGCACTCACCTCGTGCGATCCGGGCGGCGGGCCGGTGCCCCCCGGGAGTTACGAGCTGTACGCACGGGTGGTGGTCAGGCCGGACGACGGGCCGGCGGTGGAGTCCTTCGGCGGGCCCTGGCCCCTTGAGGTGCGGTGACACCGCGACAGGGCCCGCCGCAGCGACGGCCGGATCAGCCCGTCACGATGCTGACCCCGAGCGTGGGGGCCACCACCGTCCACGGCTCGACGTAGCCCGTGGTGCTGTTGCTCGCGATGACGTGCCCGCGGATCCACGCGCCCGAGGCGTTCTTCGCGTAGAAGGTGCCGCCCGAGTCACCGCCCTGCTGGATCACGCCGCCCGTGTAGACGATGACGGGCGACTTGCAGCCGGTCTGGGTGCACACCTGGCCGTTGATGCTGGTGGCCGTGTGACCGCACTGCTCGCCGGTGGTCCGGCCGCTGTGGCAGTAGTCGCTGTAGCCGACGTACGCGGTGCCCGCCGCCACGACCGGGATGCTGGTGCTGCTGTAGACCCCGCCCGTGTAGATGCGGCCCGCGTAGGACTGCCCGCCGATCGCCTCCATGTCCACGGGCTCACCGGTGACGGTGGGCAGGTGCCGGTTGGAGACGCTGCCGACCGTGTACGCGCCGGACTCGGTGGTCACGGTCGAGCCGGTGGAGAAGCAGTGGCCGGCCGTGACCGTGAACCTCGTCCCCGAGCCGTTCGCCACGGCGTACCCGGTTGAGCACAGGGCGCCCCCGGACTGGATGCCGGCGCCGCCCCAGAACGGCGGCGAGTCGTCCCGGCGGTTGAACGCGTCGGTCGTGGTCCGGGGGCGCACCTGCACCTTGCCGGCCGCCTGGACCAGCGCGGACTCCGTACCGGAGAGGTCCGTCAGCATGGCGACGACGTTCGCGGGCGCGTCGGTGTCGAGAACGATCCGGTCGGTGGCGGGGTCCAGGTAGCTGCCGAACGTGTGCGCGGTGCCGTGCGACGCGACGTAGCCGGCGATCCGCTCCTGGATCATCGCGAGCGCCGCCCGCGAGGCGGACGACGCGGGGACCTTGTCCTCGGCGGCCCAGTCCGGGGCGGCGGTGTTGTCCTGCGCCGCGATCGCCCGCACGGTCTCGTTGCCCTTGCCCCCGCCCGACGCGCTCTGAGCCGGAGCGGCGCTCAGGACCGTCAGGGCGACGACGACCGCGCCGACCACGGTTCTCTTCATCTTGGGCATTGTGGATCCTTTCTGCGCATGTCCACGGCCTCGCCGTGGACATGCGATCTGACAGTCAGACAGGAAACGCCCCACCCGGACCCATTGCGCTTCTTTGCGAGTGGAAATCCGAGGAACCAGCACGGACACGGAACGGGCGCGAGCACATTCTCCGCAGCCGAGACCCAGGACTGCGGGACATGTGTGTTCGCGCCCAAATCAAATGGAAGCACTGGGGGCGCACGGGATCTTCACATGCCGTCCCCAGCCTGTTGCCTCGAATCCGCCGCCGAAACGGTTCGTCAACCTCCGCGGACAGTCGCCCTTTGCGGCCCGCTCACGCCGGTGCGGGAGCCTGGCCGTCGCCGCCGCTCAGCCGGCGATGTCCAGGTGCGCCACCGTCAGCGGGCCGCAAGCCCCTCCTGCGGCTACGCGCTGCTACTGCGGCAACGAGACGATCTGCAGGTTGGCAGTCGAGGCGACCGTGCCGCCGGCGTACAGGGTGTGGCCGTCCGGACCGACCACGAAGCCGTTCAGCCCCTCCTCGTTCAGCGGCTGCGCCTCCTCCGGGACGACCGTGTCGGTCGCGGTGTCGAGGACGAACACCGAGGGACCCTTCTCCATGCTGTTGTCGACGGCGTAGAGCCGCCGGCCGTCCGGGCTCACCTGCGGGAACGCGAGGAGGGCACTGCCGCCGGTCAGCGTGAAGTGCCGGGTGACGGTGTCGGTGGCCGGGTCGATCTCGTCGCCCGCGCCGCCGTACGCGCCGTTGAGGGCGAACAGCCGGCGGCCGTCCGGGCTGAAGGCCAGCTGCGAGTCCTGGCCCGTCGCGGTGCCCGCCACCACGCGGGTCACGACGGGCGCGGCCCCGGCGACGTTCAGGTGCATCACGCCCGCCTCGCTGCCGACGTACAGGTCCCGGCCGCCCGGGCGGACGACCAGATTGCCGGGGATGGAGGCCGGGAACTCGACGGAGGAGGTGAACACCCGCTGCGCGGTGGAGAAGGCCAGCACCCGGCCCTTCCCCAGCCGGCCGGCCGTCAGCGACCCGGACTGGGACACGTACAGGGTCGACCCGTCGGGGCTGAGCGCGATCCCGGCGGGCCAGCCCACGCGCGAGTCGGCCGGACGCGGCTGGTCCGGCAGCGCGACCGTGCCCAGCAGGGACATCGACGGGACGTCGATGACGCTCAGGTCGAGGTAGTCGAGCACGTACAGCCGCGAGCCGTCCGCGCTGAGCGCCGCATGCACGAACCAGCGGTTGGGCCCGAGAGCGAGCCGGGCGGAGGCCGCGCCGCTGCGGGTGTCGACCGTCGTCAGGACGAGGTTGCCCTGCGGCGTCGCCGTCACGACGTAGGCGGTGGCACCGTCCGGGCTCACCACCGGGGCGGCGAGCTCGTTGCCGACGGCGATGACCGCCTCGGTACCGGAGACCGGCCCGGACGCCTGCGCAACACCGCTCGTCAGCGCCAGAAGCGCTCCGGCGGCGGCCAGTGCGACGCCCAGGCGCGCCGCTGCCAAGACCTTGACGGGCATGGAGGACCCCCCTCTTCGCACCGCGTCGTGCGGTGTGGTGGGCAGACTAACGGCAAGGTTTGACCCGGGCATGACCGCGCCCCGTTCCGAACACACGACGCCATCGACTTTCGGACAGGCCCGGACACCCGCCACCCGCAACCGGATCACCCGATCGCGCGGCCGCCCCGGCCACCGATCACTCCGGTTGCACGGGGTGCGTCGATGAGGTCCCGTGGAAGCTGGAAGACCACGAGTCCAGGCGAGGTGGAACGGGGCGCGCCGTCCCACGGGAGCGCCCCGCCCAGGTGGGAGGCGGAACGATGGACGAGCGGGAGCACATCGCCCGTGCGCAACAGATCCAGGACGCCGCCGAGGAACGGTTCCGGCTGCTGGTGAAGAACTCCGCCGACATGGTCTTCCGCCGGACGGTGGACGGAACCTTCCTGGAGGTGTCCGCCCCGGGGCGGGCCCTGCTGGGCCGCCCCGTCGACGAGATCGAGGGCACCGCGCTCAGCGACTGGGTCCACCCGGCCGACCGCACCGACCTCCACGCCGCGGAGCGCGACCTGGAGAGCTGGGGCCGGGCCGTGGCCGTCCTGCGACTGCGGCGCGCCGACGGGAGCGACGTCTGGACCGAATCGACGACCTGGCTCGTCCGCGACGACGGCGGCAGAGCCGTCGAGGCCCGCGGATTCTTCCGCCGGACCGAGGAACAGGGCCGCGGCGAGCTGATGCGCGCGATGCAGCAACGCGCCCGCTCGGTCATCGACAGCGCCCGCGACGCGTTCATCTCCATCGACGCCCAGGGCCTGGTCATCGACTGGAACTCCCAGGCCGAGCAGCTGTTCGGCATCACACGCGAGCACGCGATCGGACGCCCGCTCACCGAGACGATCATCCCCGAGCGACACCGCGCCGCACACGTCGCCGGCTTACAGCGCGTCCTGGCCGGCGGCGAACCCCACGTCGTCGGCCGGCAGATCGAGATCACCGCACTCCACGCGGACGGCCACGAGCTGCCCGTCGAGCTCGCCGTGTGGTCCATGGAAATCGGATCGTCCCGCTACTTCAACGCCTTCGTCCGCGACATCACAGAACGCCAGCGGGCCGCGAAGGCCCTGGCCGACGCCCGGGACAGCGCCCTGGCGGCGGCCCGCGCCAAGTCCCAGTTCATGGCCACCATGAGCCACGAGATCCGCACCCCCATGAACGGCGTGATCGGACTGAGCGAACTGCTCCTGGAAACCAGGCTCGACACCGTCCAGCGGCGCTACGCCGAAGGCATCCACAACGCGGGCACCGCGCTGCTCTCCCTGATCAACGACATCCTCGACTTCTCCAAGCTCGAAGCCGGCAAGCTGATCCTCGACGAGACGCCGTTCGACCCCCGCGTGCTCGTGGAGGAGGTCGTCGCCCTGGTCGCCCAGTCAGCCGCGGCCCAGGACCTGGAACTGCTCGCCGACTGCGACCCCGGCCTGCCCCCGGTGCTCCACGCCGACGCCGCCCGGCTGCGCCAGATCCTGCTCAACCTGGCCTCCAACGCGGTGAAGTTCACCCACCAGGGAGAGGTCGTCGTCCGGGCCCGCGCGGACGCGGGCCGGCTGCGCTTCGACGTGGTCGACACCGGCATCGGCATCGCCCCCGAAAACCAGGAGCGCATCTTCGACGCGTTCTCCCAGGCCGACGCCTCCACCACCCGCCGCTACGGGGGCAGCGGACTCGGGCTCGCGATCTGCCGCCGCCTCGTCGAGGCGATGAACGGCGACATCGGGCTCCACAGCGCGCCGGGCGAGGGCAGCACCTTCTGGTTCGCCGTGCCCCTGCGCCTGCCACCGGACGGCCAGGCCCTGCCGATCCCGCCCCAACCCGCATCGCTGCGCGGACTGCACGTCCTGGTCGTCGACGACAACGAGACCAACCGCCTCGTCCTCGACACCCAACTGCGCAGCTGGTCCATGAAGACGACAGCCGTGGAAAGCGGCGCGCTCGCCCTGGTGGAACTGCACCGGGCCGTGGCCGAGGGCCGCGCCTACGACCTCGCCATCATCGACCACCACATGCCCGACATGGACGGCCTGGAACTCGCGGGCCACATCACCGCGGACGCCACCCTGGGCCGGGTCCGGCTGCTCCTGCTCACCTCCGGCATGCCGGTCGAGCCGGCCGAACTGCGCGCCGTCGGAATCCGCGTCAGCCTGCCCAAACCGGTGCGCCAGTCCGAACTCCACGACTGCCTGGCCCAGGTGATGGCCCCGGAAGCCACCGCCCCCGCCCCCGAACCCAGCGCCCCCGGCACCGCCACGGCCCCGCACCGGGCGCACCTCCTGCTCGTGGAGGACAACGAGATCAACCAGACCGTGGCCCTCGGCGTCCTCAACCGCCTCGGCTACAGCGCGGACGTCGCAGTCGACGGCATCCAGGCGCTGGAGATGACGGCCTCCGGCTCCTACCAGGCGGTGCTCATGGACTGCCGCATGCCGCGCATGGACGGCTACACCGCCACCCGTGAGCTGCGTGCCCGGGAGGGCGAGGGCGGGCCCCGCCTACCCGTCATCGCCATGACCGCCAGCGCCCTGCCCGAGGACCGCGAGCGCTGCCGGGAGGCGGGCATGGACGACTACGTCTCCAAGCCCATCGACGCCAAGGAGCTCGAACAGGCCCTGGCCCGCTGGACCGACGACGACGCCGACGCCGCCGACGCCGCCGACGCGGACGGGGCGGACCGGGCGGACGGCGCGGATCGTGTGGACGGATCCGAAGGCGCGCGAACCGACCCCCGCGCCGCCATCGAGAAGAGACTGAGCGACCTGCTCGACGACAACAGCCCCGCCGCCAGGGAACTGGTCGACCACCTGATCGACTCCTTCCTCACCCACGCCTCGCCGCTGGTCACCGCCCTGGCCGACGCCGTGCGCAGCGGCGACGCCGCCGACGTCGAGGACCACGCGCACACCCTCAGCGGAGCGGCCGGCAACATCGGGGCGCGCGACCTCGCCGAATGCGCCGCGAAGCTGGAGGCGCTCGCCCGTCAGGACAACCTGGCCGAGGGCGCGCAGGAGGCGGCCCGACTGACCGGCCTCCTGGACGACGTGCGCCGCGCCCTCGAAGCCATCCGGTCCCGGTCCTGACCCGCGACCACCGGCGCGCCGCTACGGAGGGTCACCCGCCCTGCGCAGCACGGGTGCGCAGCAGCTGCCAGGTGGACGGCCCGACGATCCCGTCCACCGCGATCCCGGCCAGCTGCTGGAGCGAGCTGACGGCCTGCTGGGTGTAGCTCCCGTACCGGCCGTCGATCCCGCGCGCCCCGAGGAGGTAGCCCAGGCGCTGGAGCAGGCACTGCGCCTCGGCGACGTCGTCGGTGCCGGACGTCCCGGGCTCCAGGCGTGCCGAGGCCTTCCTCGCGGCGGTGCATGGTGACCCCCCGACGATGGCCGTGCGCCAACACCGCCGCTCCCGACATGCCCTCCCAGGGCGAGTGGCGCGGGTCCGGGTCCCGCTCGGGCTCCTGGACCCGCAGCTCCAGGGTCCGTTCCCGGCGGTCGGCCAGCGGCGCGATCTCGCCGCAGGCGTGGCGGACACCGACCGGCGGTTCCTCAACTCCGAGTTGTCACACCTGCTTGAGGGCGCTCTCACCACCATCTCTCCCGGGACGCCGGACCGCCTTGACGGCGATTCGGCTATCCCTGCCCTGGCTACGCGGGAAACCGAATTCCCCCACCGGCTAAAGCCGGTGACACCCTCCGGTTTCACTGGTGGGCTTCTTCGTCCATCACCCGAGCCACCCTGGGGGCGACCAGTGATCGAGCTGTCGGACGTGATCCGTGATCTGCGGGGCCAGTTGGAGCAGGCCGTCGCCGACGGCGTCGGCCGGGCGGTGCAGTTCGAGCTGGGCGAGATCGAACTGGAGGTCTCCCTGGCGCTGGAGCGGTCGGGGGAGGGGGTGCGAGGGTGCGCTTCTGGGTCGTGGAGCTGGGCAGCGAGGGAAAGCGCGCGCAGACCGACACACAGCGCATCAGGCTCACACTGCATCCGCGGATGGCCGCCACCGGCCTGCCGCCGACGGTCTCCGGTCAGTCCCGGCGGGGCGAGCGGTGACCGGTTCGACGAGGCCGGCTCTGGTGATCCCGAAGTACCGCTCAGGAAACGGCCGGTGAGTGTGCGGTGAGAGACCAGGGAGCCGCCCACAGCGGAACGACCCGGACACGGTTGTGGGCCGCGCGCTCCTGATCCGGGGTGGTTCGGCCCGGCGCGGACGTGACGCTGAGGGAAGAGTCGCCGGGCTGCTGCCGAGAGGCCTTGGCGGTCAAGGAAGTCATGCCTCGGAACCTACCTCCCCGCACTGACAGCCACCGTTGGCGGCCGGACGCACCGCACGGGCGGGCCTGACACGGCGACGCAGGCCCTGGTAGCCGCTTCTGTGTGGAGCACGGCGGACGAGGGCCGCCGGGCGGTCCACTGTTGTTGCCTGCGGCCACCCCGCCCACGCTGATACGGTGGGAGCCGTCAACGTTCTACGGGCCGGGCTGGTCCGTCGCGACACCCGCCAGGGTTAGCGAGAAGCCCCCGGCTTCAGCCGGGGGAGGAGCCACGACGACCTCGCAACCGCTGAGCGCCGTGTCGAAGACGGCGCTGGCCGTGGCCCGGGTCCGTGCCCACGAGAGCGCAGCCGGGAACGCCCTGTTCGACGACCCGTACGCCGCGGCCTTCCTGGCCGCCGCGGGGGAGCAGATGCGCAAGCCGACCAGCCCCGGTCCGCTGGCGACCGCCCTGAGGTTCCAGACGGTGATCCGGACCCGCTTCTACGACGACGAGCTCATCCGGTCCGGCCACGCGCAGGTGGTCCTGCTCGCCGCCGGACTGGACACCCGCGCCTACCGGCTGCCCTGGCCGTCCGGGACCCGCCTCTACGAACTCGACCTGCCGCCCGTCCTGGAGTTCAAACACGGCGTGCTGGCGGCGCAGTCCGCCGCGCCGCGCTGCGACCGCACCGCCGTGGCCGCGGACCTGCTACGCCCCACGTGGGCCGACCGGCTGGTCGACGCCGGGTTCGACGCCACCCGGCCCACCGCCTGGCTGGTCGAGGGCCTGCTGGTCTACCTCACCGCCGAGGAGGCGGCCACCCTGCTGACCACCGTCGGCGACCTGTCCGCCCCCGGCAGTCGGCTCGCCCTGGAGCGGGGGCGCAGCGGACGGACCCGTCTCGACGACCCGTCCGTCGCGCACATCACCGCGCTGTGGAAGGGCGGCCTGGGCGCCGGCACCGCCGACTGGCTCGACGCGCACGGCTGGCGCAGCGAGGCCCATCCGCTCGACACCGTCGCGGCCTGTTACGGGCGGCCGATGGGCAACCCGTCCGGCACCGGCTTCATCACGGCGGTGCGGACCTCGCGCTGACCGTTCGCGCGGTTGGGCGAGGATGCGTTCGACGGCCTTCGGCCCGGCATCCGTTGTGGGATGTCCGGCCGGTACGGTTTTTGAGTGAGGGTCAGGCGCCGGGCGGGCTGACGTAGCCGGAGATGTGGTGGTCGTTGGCGAGGGCTTCGGCAGGCTTCAGGTGTGTGCGGTGGGTGACCTTGTCCGAGTAGTTGCCCTGCGCCGTCGTGGACGCCCGCGGCACCGCCAACGCCCCTACTCCCGGCGGCAGTCCGTGATCAGGCACGACGTTCGAGCGCGGTCCGCGCGAGGCTGACACGACAGGGAGACGCAGGTCACATCCGCCCATGTCGCAGACGGCCGCGCCACACCGTCTCAGGGTGTAGCAACCGACGACCCACAGGGAGCGCGCCATGGGTGCCCGCCTGAACTCCGGCTGCGGCAGCCGTCCTGACGCCGGCCGGAGAACGCCATACCGGGCCGCCCCCGCAGCCAGGCCGCGTCCGGCGACCGGCCTGGCCTGGGCGGTCGCCGGACCTGGCGAGGTGTGAGGCGGTTCAGGTTCAGATGTCGACGCTGAGCTCGTAGCCGCCGGCCTGCACGTCCTCGCACAGGGCGCGGCAGGCGCCGAAGTGCTCGGCGAAATCCGGGTTGCCCTGCCAGGCGCGCATGGCGTCGATGTCGCGCCAGGTGGCGAAGGAGACGAAGTGCTGCGGGTTCTGGATGTCCTGGATCAGGCGGGCTCCGAGGAAGCCGTCGTTGGCGTCCTTCGTCCAGGTCAGGAAGGCCCTCCAGGCCTCGACGAACTCCTCCGCCTTCCCGCTGCCGACCTGCCAGTTCCCGGATGACCAGTACTTGTTCTCCTGAAGCATGGCGGACACCTCGATTCGGTGATGCGGCCCTTCTTCAGGTTAAGCCGAGGCCGGGCAGCGTTCCCGGGGACGGGGGAGGGGAGCTCCACGCCCGCCGCGCAGCGGCTGCCGCCCCTCCCGACGCGCCGAGGCCCCGCCGGTTTCGTCCGCCCGGCGGGGCCTCGGCGCCGATGTGGGTCGTTGTCGACCGTTCGGCTCTCGATCAGGTCACTTCGCGGCCGGGACGACCCACTCGACCAGCTGGATCACCACGCCGTTGGGATCGGTCACCTGGAACAGCCTCTCGCCCCAGGGCTCCTCGCGCAGCGGCATGGTGATCTCCACGCCCTGCGCCTGCAGCCGGGCCTCCTCGCCGGCCAGGTCGTCGACGGTGAAGGCCAGGATCAGGCCGGCGGCGTGCTGGTCGCGGAAGCCTTCCGGCAGGACTTCGAGGCCTCGGCGCAGGTATATGACGTTCAGTCCGGCGTCCTCGCGGCCGAGCGAGACGAAGCCGTCGGCCGCCGTCTGCTCCTGGAAGCCGAAGTGCTCGGTGAGGAACGCGGCAGAGGCCGTGACGTCCTCGACGGTCAGTGCGACGGCGGAGCTGTTGATCTTCAAGAGTGGGTCCTCTCCGATCGGGATCCGGGTCCGCGATTCTCCGTACAGCGTATACTGTACACAGTACGGAGAATCGTCATGGCAAGATTTCCGCATGGCGACGAACCGGAGCGGAGCGGGAGACCCGGCGCGCACCCTCGCTCTGCTGTGGGGAGAACCGACGACCGCGGCCGGCCGGCGCGGCCCCCGCCAGGCACACTCGACGGCGGAGATCGCCACGATGGCCGTCAAGCTCGCGGACGCCGAGGGCGTCGAGGCCGTCACCATGCGGCGAGTCGCCCAGGCGCTCGGCCTCTCGCCCATGGCGCTCTACACCTACGTCCCCGGCAAGGCCGAGCTGCTCGATCTGATGCTGGACACCGTCTACGCCCGGATGCCGCGCAGCACGCCCGCCGACGACGGCTGGCGTGCCCGGGCCGCCGCCGTCGCCGACGACAATCGTGCGCTCTACCGCGCCCACCCCTGGGTGGCGGCCGTCTCCACCAGTCGCCCGCCGCTCGGCCCCGGCCTGATGGCCAAGTACGAGTACGAGCTACGGGCACTGGACGGCACGGGCCTGGACGACATCGAGCTGGACGCCGCGCTGACCCATCTGCTGGGCTTCGTGCAGACCTGCGCCCGGATGGCCGCCGACGAGCGGGCCGCCCGGCAGGACAGTGCGATGAGTGATGAGCAGTGGTGGGCGGGCAACGCCGAGTTGCTCGCCCGCGTCTTCGACCCGGAGCGCTACCCGACCGCGGCACGGGTGGGTGCGGCAGCGGGGGAGGCCCACGGCGGCGCGTGCAGCCCGGCGCACGCCTACGAGTTCGGCCTGAGCCGAGTCCTGGACGGCCTGGCGGCCCTGATCGAGAACCGGACGCGCTGAACCTCCCCTGACCCTGGTCAGGCCACAGAGGCACGGTCACAGACGGCGAGCCGGCCTTGAAGTGCCGCCTGCTGCCGGTGCGTTCCTGCGGGTACTCGGTCAGCTGCCCGGCCGCCCAGTCCGCCCACCCCCGGCGGACTCGGAGCCGCGGATCCCGGACGGCGGTCGCGTCCGTCGGCCGCCGGAAAAAGAGTTGGGCCGGCCGATGCCCGGCTGGTACCGTCTGCGCAGCCGTGAGAGAACGCGAGGAGGTGAGACCCATGAAGGCTGTATCCGTGTGGGTGCTCCCCCTTGTCGTCACGGTGGGCGATTGACGTAGGTGTCGCCCGGGAGCGCCTCAGGCAAGGCACTCCTGAGAGGCAACACCTATGAACTCTGTGCATTCCACCCCGGGCACCGGCAACCACGCGGTCGTGGTCACGCGGGTCTCGGACACGCAGTGGCACGCCGTCGAGGACGACCGGATGGTCGGCTGCGGCGACGCTTCGCGCCGGCCCGACGGGCGGCTCTTCATCAGCATCGACGCATGGCACGGCGCGGTCTTCGACCGCATCGCCGACGCGATGCTGGCGGACCTGCCGACACCGCTGTACACCGTGGTCGACGAGGCCGACCACGACTCGACGTCCGCCTGGGAGCGGGCCGGCTTCACCACCGCACGCCGCGAGTGGGGCTACCGCGTGCCCACCGACCCGCAGGTCACCGGGCTCGACTCGGTGCGCACCCCGTCGGGCGTGACGATCGTGCCCGCCGGCGAGGCGGAGGAGGGCCCGCTGCGCGCCCTGGACCGCGTCATCCGCGACGAGGTCGAGGCCGCCGTCGGCTGGCAGGCGATGCCGGCCGAGGTGCTGCCCCGCCCGGCGGGGACCACCGTGGTCGACCCGTCGAAGTACGCGGTGGCACGGCAGTCGGACCAGTACGTGGGATTCGTCCGCGTGGCGCCGCTGACCCGGCAGCCGCGGATCGGGCTGATCGCCGTCCGGGCCGACCGGCACCGCCGCGGCATCGCCCGGGCGCTGCTGGCCCACGCGCTGGGCTCGCTGCACCGCTCCGGGACCGCTTCGGCATGGGCCGAGGTGAACGAGTCCAATGCGGCGGCCACCGCCCTGTTCGAGGGCATCGGCGCCCGGCGCGCGGGCAGCACCCTGGAGCTCGTCCGCCGCTGACGCTCCGCCACACCGCGCCGAGCGGCCGAGCCGAGGCAGGTTCTGCTCTCGCCGCTCGGCAGTCGGCACCGCGAGCGACCGCGCACCGCATCTGCTTTCCTACCGACCACACCGTCACCGAACGGAGAAGTGAGCGACCATGACCAAAACAGCAGGGGGCATAGAAGTCGAGGGCACCGTCCTCGAGTGCCTGCGCAACGCCACCTTCAAGGTGGAGCTCCAGAACGGGCACACGGTGCTCGCCCACATCAGCGGGAAGATCCGGAAGAACTACATCAAGATCCTTCCGCAGGACCGGGTGCTCGTGGAACTCAGCCCCTACGACCTCACCCGCGGCCGGATCCGCTACCGCTACAGGTCGTAGCGGAAGAGGCCGGCCGGACCCTGCCTCGCGGCCCGGGGAGCCTCCCCGGGCCGCGGGACCCGGCAATCTTCGCGGGGCGGTGAGGTCCGCGTGGGCCGTGGGGGCCGTGCCGCGTACGGGGTGGGTCCGCCGGTGGGCGGGAGTTCAGGTCTGGCTGGGAGGCCAGGGCCGGGTTGGTCCGATCGCGGTGTTGATGCGGCGGCTGATCTCCCGGAGCTGCTTGTGCTGGGCCTTGGTGAGGGGGTCCACGAACAGGCGGCGGACTTCGGCGACGTGGCCGGGCGCGGTGGCCACGACCTTCTCCCAGCCGTCGTCGGTGAGCGTGGCGAGGGTGTAGCGGCCGTCGGCGGGATCGGGCGTGCGGTACAGCCAGCCCTTGGTCTCCAGACGCTTGGCGGTGTGGGAGAGCCGGGAGAGGGAGCTCGCGGCGAACTCGGCGAGGTCGCTCATCCTCAGCGTCCGCTCGGGGGCCATGGAGAGCCCGGCGAGGACCTGGTACTCGAAGTGGGAGATGCCTGCGTCGCGTTGGAGCTGGGCGTCCAGAGCGGCGTTGAGCCGCACGGACACGGTGGCCATGGCGAGCCAGGTCTCCTGTTCCTCGTCGTCCAGCCAGCGGGGCTCTTCTGCGTTCATGCCTGCCACCTTAGCTTGATCGTTCAACCGGGACCGTCCGCACCACTGACTTGAACGGTCAAGCAATCCGCGGGATCGTTTCACTTGACTCTTCAACCAAATCTCGCTTACGTTCAAGTTGACGGTTCAAGTAATCGAGCAGAGAAGTCCCTGATGAACATCACCTTGTGGATCATTTCGAGCGTCCTCGCCGCCGCCTTCGCCGGCGCCGGACTGATGAAGATTTCCCAGCCCCGCGAGAAGCTCGCCGCATCCGGCATGGCCTGGGCGGGAGACTTCCCGCCCGGTGCCGTCAAGGCGATCGGCGCGATCGAGGTCCTGGGCGCACTCGGGCTGATCCTCCCGGCGGCGCTGGGCATCGCCCCGGCCCTGGTCGCCTGGGCGGCCACCGGCCTGGCGGCCACCATGCTCGGCGCGGCCGTCGTACACCTGCGCCGAGGCGAGGCCAAGGCGGTCCCGGTCAACGCGGTGCTGCTGATCCTGGCCGCCATCGTCGCCTGGGGCCGATTCGGCCCGTACCACTTCTGAGCGGCGACGCGTGCAGGTCGCGGGCGGCATGGCATCCGGTGCGGGTATCGGGCTCGGTTCCCGGCGCGGTGCCCGAGCCCGGTCCGCTCCGTCGTTCCGTGCACCGGACGAGGTACCGGCGCTCGTCCGCGCCTGGGAAGTGGCCGCACCGCGGCTGGAGGAACTCCGCGAGCCCTTCGACACGGAGGCCAGCGGCTGGGCGGGCCGGCCCGACACCTTCGACGACGCCGTCGCTCATGCGCGAGTGGGGCGAGGTGGTCACGCAAACCGAGGCGCGAGGCTGGGGCCTGATCGAACTCCCGTAGTGATCACGCTCCAGCCCTGGTCGCCGAACGCGGCCGGGAACTCCCTTCCTTGGGCTGCCCGTTCGAGTACGGCGGCCAGGGCGTCGACGACATTGGCTGACACTGACAGTCAGTTGGTCTCTGGCCAGGGCCCGTGCCGCGCCCGGCCCCGTTCGGCGAGCCGCGGGTCGGTCTTCTTGAGCCCGTCGGCGATCCTCAGCTCATCAGCTCGGGCGCAAAGTAGTCGCGCAGTCGAGCGATCTTCCCGTCGCGGATGCGAAAGATCTGTACCAGCGAGACAGTCACGTCCTCCGCGTCCCCGTCCCCGTCGAAGACCGTGTCGATCTCGGCGATGAACACGTCGGGATCGGAGGTGGTGTGCAGCACGTATCCGGACTTCTCGAAGTTCGGCGAGCGGTCATCCTTCGCTTGGTGCTCGTAGTACGCCGCCATCGAGCGACGGATCTCCTCGCGACCCACCAGCCGCCTCGGGAAGGTGGCACCGGTGGGCATGAGCGGCGCCTCGAAGACACCGTCCACGGTGAAGGTCTCGGCAAGAGCGTCGGCATTCCGGGTCATGGGACCGGCGTAGACGTAACTTTGGAAGATTTCCTGCGGCGTTCGGGACATGACGGCCTCCCTGGACTTGGACACAAGAGGCCACACAATCACGGCCATGCTTCCGGGAAGGCCGTTTCCGCAGAGATACGCCTGACCGCCTGGCGCTGACCGGTCCAGATCGACGCCGGTAGCGGGCTCAGCGTCGACGCCGGGATCGACCTCATGACGGCCGGGACCCGCAGAAGCGTCCGTGGCCCGGCTCTCGATGGCATCGAGTTGGAGAAGTGGGCAGGAACGCCTGCGGCCTGTAGGGCAGCTCAAGGCCGTGATCATCGGCTACGAGGAGGCCTCGGCATCGAGGGCGACGGAGTGATCCCCATGCTGCCGGCGCAGCCGCGTAAGACCCGCATCGGCAAGCACAGGAAGCCCTGACGACGCCCGGCCGTCCGCACGGCAATGCGGCTGGCCAGGCTCCACTCCGTGAAGTACCGCCCAGCCGCTCGGTAAGCGCGGGCGGCCTCTACCAGCCGTACTGGAAGCGCGAGAGGACCCGGGAGCGTAGCCAGCTCCCGGGCCCCTGTTTGCCGCCCAATTGCGCACACCGGCACGTTTAAGGGTCGCGGATCAGATTGAAATCGACGCGTTCTACCTTTGAACTACCGTGCCACGGAGCGGCACAGACAGGACTTGAACCTGCATTCGTCGATATTCGTCCGCACCCGGTCGATCCGGCGTTCGGCGGCGAATGCTGAGACTGGAGCGAGAGTCTGAGTTTGACGGGGTCTGCCTCTGCCTGGCTTGGGCTACCCCGGCCGGTGGTGCCGGGGGGAGGATTCGAACCTCCACTGTGACCCCTGGTCAGCTTCAACATCAGTGTCAGCTTTTCGCGCCGCGCAGCGCACCCGCCCCGGTTTCCCGGAAGGGGTTCTTGGCGCGCTCGGCGCACCCGCCCGGCTCCCCGGGCGGGCGATCATGAGGCTACCGGAACAGGTAGCCGAAGACGGCGTCGCCCACCCGCTGGTCGGTGACCTCCACCGCGTTGGCCTCCTCACGGGCGAACTTGACCGCCTGCTGGAGCTTCTCCACGCGCTCGGCGAGCTCGTTCACCCGGCGGGCCGGCAGCGCGCCGGAGAACTTGACCGTGGTCCAGTAGCCGACCGCGACGTCCTCGTAGTAGACCTCGACCTGGGCCGGGTGCTTCTCGGTGGCCTCGGCCTTGACGTGGTTGCGCGGCACCTTCTTGGTCCGGATGGTGCGCACCGCCTCGGTCTTCCACGAGTCGGTGGACGGGTCGAGGTTCCAGGACTCGGAGGCGTCCAGCACCGGGAGCTTCTTCACGAAGGTGAAAAGGTCGGTGAGCTGCTTCTCCAGGAAGAGCAGGTACGGCACCGGCACCTGGGCGAGCAGCACCTGACCATCCACCACCACGTCCGCACGGGCGTCGACGTTGGCCCAGTCCTTGGTGGCCGTCACGTCGAACAGCCGGGTGAGGGTGGCCGCGGTGGACCGCAGGATGTCCTCGGCCTTCAGCTGCACCCGGGTCGACTCCGGCGGCAGCTGCTCGCCCTCCTCGTCCTTGGGCTGGTACGTGCGGGATATCCCGGCCAGCAGTGCGGGCTTCTGCAGGTCCTGGTGGGCCTGAGTCAGCTCCTGAAAGGACTTGGACTTGACGCCCTTTTCAACGGCGATGATCTGGTTCAGCTTTGCCACGTCGGGGACGCTACCAGTCCCGAACTGATCGGCGACACTCAATTTGTTGACCGAGAAGCTGTCCCGTGGTCCTTCAGTGCAGCGACAGGAAGGTCATGTCCCGGTCGCCTGCCTTGAGGAAGACCCGCTGCTCGGTGTCGTGTCGGCGGCGGGTGCGATGATCCGGCACATGAACAGTGATCCCCGCTCGACGGACGAGCCCGCGGCCCGGTTCGACTGGCCCCGGGCCGAGCCGGTCGACGGGTGGCTCGAATCGACCGACATCGCCCGGTACGCGCTGGTCCCGGAGAGGGCCCTGGTTGGGTGGGACGGCATGGAACAGGCGCTGCACCACACCTCGGAGTACGCGGACGCCTTCCCGCTGCCCGGGCACGGGGACGTGCTGACGCTCGGCGGTGAACCACTGGCCGTCACGTGGCTGCCCGACCATCTCGTCTTCGCGCGATGGTGCCACGCGGACGACGACACGGGCCTCGCCGCCGCCGTCGCGCAGGCGATCGTCTGTGACGAAGGCTGGGAGGACGCGCTCACCGTCGACCTGTGCTGCGGGCGGTACCTGCTGACGGACGCCTCGTACGAGGGCGAGCGGATCACCGGCAGCGGCGAGTACCTTCCAGTGGAGCTGACACCCGGGCGGTACCGGGCCCAGTCCATGACCGTGGAGCCGGACGAGAACACGGCCTTCCTGCTGGTGAGGCTGCTGCCCCTGCCGGCGACGTGACCACGATGTCCATGAGCAGCGACACCTTCGCGCCGGGGTCGCACAGTACCAGGTCGGCGAGCAGCGCACGGCGGTCTGGCCGACGCCGGCCCTCGGTGTGCAGATGTCAGGCGGCGCACCCGGCACTCACCGGTACAGCCCGGCTATGCGATCGGGGGGCATGCTGTTTCTGGTGATCCGGGAGATCACCGCCGCTCAGGTCGGGCGGATCACAGGGGGGCGCAGTTCTGGAAGCACCGGCCGCAGCGGCCTGACTCGCAGCGAGGACCCGTGCCCCGTCGCGTCGGGGAACAACCCGGCCGACCTGATCAACATCGCTTCGGAGAAGCTGGTCGAAGCCGGGCTGGAGATCCCGGTGTCGACGTGGTCCGTGGGCTGCAGGTCGAGGGCGGCAGACGGGTTGATCGGTCTGCCGTCTGAGCTGCGGCGGGGCGTGCGGGCGCCGTGCCGGCCGGGCGGGAAGATGCGCTCATGACGGAGACAAGCAGCGCAGCGATCGGCTCGTCTCGGCCGGACGGTGCCACGAGGCTGGTCCTTCTCACGCTGGCCTCGGGGCAGTTCGTCATGGCGCTCGACAGCTCCGTGATGAACGTGTCGATTGCGACGGTGGCGCAGGACGTGGGCACCTCGGTGACCGGGATCCAGGGGGCCATCACGGCCTACACCCTCGTGATGGCCGTGCTGATGATTCCCGGTGGCAAGGTCGGGGCGGTCGTCGGCCGCAAGCGCGCGTTCGTGATCGGGTGTGTGATCTACGGGTGCGGCTCGCTGACGACGGCGATCGCTCCGAACCTGTCGGTGCTCCTGCTGGGCTGGTCGTTCCTGGAAGGGGTCGGCGCCGCGTTGATCCTGCCGGCGATCGTGGCGCTGGTCGCCGGGAACTTCGCCGAGCGGCAGCGTCCGGCCGCGTACGGGCTGGTGGCAGCCGCCGGGGCGATCGCGATCGCGCTCGGCCCGCTCATCGGGGGCACCGCGACGACGTACTTCTCCTGGCGCTGGGTGTTCGCGGGAGAGGTGCTGGTGGTGCTCGGCATCCTGGTGCTCGCCCGGCGCGTGACGGACGCACCGCCAAGCCGGCGCCCCCGGATCGATGTGGTCGGCGCGGTCCTGTCGGCGCTCGGGCTCGGTGTCTTCGTCTTCGGTGTGCTCCGCTCCGGCGAATGGGGCTGGTTCACTCCGAAGCCGGGCCAGCCCTCCTGGTTCGGGATCTCCCCGGTCGTCTGGCTGATGCTGATCGGCCTGCTGCTGGTGTGGCTGTTCCTGCGCTGGGAGGACCGTCTGGTGAAGCGGGGCCAGGAGCCGCTGGTCGATCCGGCCATGCTGCACAACCGGCAGCTCTCGGGCGGCCTGACGATGTTCTTCTTCCAGTACCTCATCCAGATGGGCGTGTTCTTCGTCGTCCCGCTCTATCTCTCGGTTGCGCTCGGGTTGTCCGCGCTGGAAACGGGCGTACGGATCATGCCCTTGTCGCTGACGCTGCTCGCGGCGGCGGTCGGAATCCCCCGACTGCTCCCTGAGGTGTCCCCGCGGGCCGTCGTACGGATCGGCCTCCTGTCGATGATCGCCGGCGCCGTGATCCTGATGGCAGCCCTGGACCCCGGCTCGGGAGCGGAGGTCACCACGATTCCCCTCCTCCTGGTCGGCCTGGGCATGGGCGCACTCGCCTCCCAACTCGGCGCGGTCACCGTCTCCGCCGTCCCGGACGAGCAGAGCGCCGAGGTCGGGGGCATCCAGAACACCGTGACCAATCTCGGCGCCTCGATCGGCACGGCACTCGCCGGCTCGGTCATGATCGCGGTGCTCACCACCTCCTTCCTGAGCAACGTGGAACAGAGCCCGGTGATCCCCGCCGAGGTCAAGAGCCAGGCCACGGTGCAGCTTTCCGGCGGCGTCCCGTTCCTGTCGGATGCCCAGCTCCAGGACGCTCTCGCCAAGGCCGGGGTGAGCGCGGAGACGACGCAGGCGGCACTCGACGCCAACGCGCACGCACGCATCGACGGCCTCAAGGTCGCCCTGGCGATCCTCGCCCTCATCGGGCTCGTCGGACTGTTCTTCGTACAACGCATCCCGCCGAACCAGCCCGGATCCGCCCGTGGTCCAGATGACCAGCCTGCGAGCGCGGGCCCTGACGCGGGCCCAGGACAGGTGTAGGCGCTCGCGTCCCGCGCCGCTTCATCAACGGCGGGACACCGCGCCCCACCTCGGCTTGCGCCGCACCATGGGCGACTGCCCCCGGGGCATCGTCCCAGGACGAGCGAACCCACCGCGATGCCCGCGACGCCTGGGGTGACCGCGATCCCCGCAGCGACCGGCGCGAGGCCGAACCGCGCATCCGCCCCGGGTGCATGTCCGCCGGCAGCCGGCACGGCCCAGCGACCTTCGATCCGGCTTCAGCCCTCCTGCTCCGACAACCGCTTCCTCGCCACGCCGAGCAACAGCTTGATCACCACGCCGATCACCACGAGGTCCAGCAGCATCTGGACGCTCACCACGATCCGCGCCGTCTCGCTGACCGGTGTGATGTCGCCGAAGCCGACGGTCGTGAACACCGTGATCGCGAAGTAGAGGGCGTCGACCCGGGTGAGCGGCTGGGAGAAGTCGCCAGGACCGGCCAGCGACTCGGAGGCGTAGGAGCTGGCGAAGAGCACCAGGAACAGGCTCACCGACATGGTCAGCGCACGGACCACCCGGAGCATGGGGAACGGGGAGCGCAGCAGCTGGCGGGCCTGCCAGGCCACCATCAACCCCGCGCCCAGGACCGAACCGAGCAGGCCGAGCACGGCCGACACCGAGCCGAAGCCCCGCAACGGCACGACGGCGTAGAGCACCAGCAGGCCGGTCAGCGCCAGCGCCGTCTCGACGACCACACGCGACAGCATGGCCACGCGCCTGCGGCGCGGCAGCTTCGACCAGCCCGCCGCGGCCCGCGCCGGAAGGGCGGGGCCCGGCTCTCCCTCTCCCATGCATCCTCCCGCCGGCCGGCCCGCACGCCGGCTCACCACAGTCACGGACGCCGCCGGCCGCGGGCACCCCGGGCCAGGGGCCGTCCGCAGCGGCCGGCGTCACCCGCACGGGCCGCCCGAGCTCTCGCCCAGACGGCGGGGCGTCGACCGGCGCGGTCCTGTCCCGGTCCAAGCCCCGCCGAAACCGACCGTCCGGCATATCCACGTCACCGTCTCACGTCGTGGCCGCGGCACGGCCGCGGCCACGACGACAACCCCGTTCATGGCGATCGAGCCGCCGCCGGTGGCGCGCCGCGAGCGGAGACCACAGGTCACCGCGTTAAGCTCGGCCCGCCGAGTCGTGGAGTGGAGGGCCCCACGGTTTCCCTGCCACCCAGCCGCCTGGTGAGGACCCTGACGTTCTGGCTCCGCCCGGCGTTCGCGCTGCGCGTCGTCAACCGCTTCCAGCGGATCGTGGGCTTCGACCGGTCCACCGCGCTGGCCTCCAGTGCCTTCACCGCGCTGATCCCGCTGGCACTGCTGGTGACCTCGATCCTCGGCCGGAGTCGGGACCTGGCCGGCCAGATCATCAGCCGCTACGGCCTCACCGGCGGCGGGGCCGACGCGGTCCGCGCACTGTTCTCGGTCACCAGCGGCCAAGACAGCGGCCTGAGCGTCTTCGGGAGCCTGTTCCTGCTGGTGTCGGCCCTGAGCTTCGCCCGTGCGGCCCAACGCCTGTTCGAGCAGAGCTGGGAACTGACGCCGCTGAGCGTGCGCAACACCGCGAACGGCCTGATCTGGCTCCTCGCGCTCGCCGCCTACGCCATCACGGCCGGCCTCCTCCACAGCCTCCTCGACGGTGGAAGGCTCGGCCTGGCCGCGGCAGCGTGCCAGCTGCCACTGACCGCCGTGTTCCTGGTCTGGAGCGGCTGGATGCTCACCGCCCGACGCGTCGCCCGACGCGACCTGATCCCCTTCGCAGTCCTCGCCGCGCTGCTCAGCGCCCTGTACTCGCTCGCGGCAGGCCGCTACCTGCCCCGCCTCTTCGACTCCTACGCCACCCGCTACGGCACGCTGGGAGCCGTCTTCGCGTTGATCACGGCGCTGTTCGGCGCGATGCTCACCGTCGTGGGCTCGTGCGCCGTCGGCCGGGAGGTGCACGACGAACTCGACCGGATCGCCCAAGGGCAGGTGCCGCCCGAAGACGAGATCCGCCAGGAGTGGACCAACGTGGTCGACCAGGCGCGGCAACGCTGGCAGACCGCGCGCAGCGAACTGACCCGCCGCCGCCAGGCCCACGGCGGCGACCCGCGCTGAGCCACCCCGACGGCGACTCCGGGAACTTCCCGAGGCCGCTCGCCCCACGTGACCACGCCGAGCCCATGAGATCCGATGGTGATTCAAGATCATCCCGTGGCGGCTTCGGGCTCGTCCTGGCCGAACCCCGAGCACGCGAGCGATGAACCGCACCGTCACCGGCACCGACCGCGACGGCGTGCACCCGTGCGAGGTGTGTTGGCGCCCTGTCAGCGTCCTGCCGGTGACGTGTCGGCGGAGTCAGCGGTCTGTCCGCGTCCTGCAGGCGGCCCGTCCGAGGCTGGTGCGCACAGCACCGACCACGGGAAGGTCCACCATGCCGAACAGCACCCGACCGCACGACTCACGTACGACCTCGGTCCTGATCTCCGGCGCCGGAATCGCCGGCACCGCCCTCGCCTACTGGCTGGAACGCTACGGATTCCGCGTCACCGTCGTCGAGCGCGCTGCGTCGCTGCGCGGCGGCGGCCGGGCGGTGGACGTGCGCGGCAGCGCCCTCCAGGTCATCGAGCGCATGGGCCTGCTGGAGGAGGTCCGGGCCAGCCGCACCGGCCTGCGCGGCATGTCCCTGGTCGACGAGGACGGCCACGAGCTGAGCCGCACCACCGAATGGACGGCCAGCGGCGGCCCCGTCGACGGCCCCGACGTCGAGATCCTGCGCGACGAACTCGCCGATCTGCTCGCCGGAGCGGCCGGGCCCGGCGTCCGGTACCGCTTCGACGACGCGATCGACACCCTCGTCCAGGACCAGGACGGCGTCCAGGTCCGGTTCCGCAGCGGCACCGAGCAGTCCTTCGACCTCGTCGTGGGCGCCGACGGCCTGCACTCCCACACCCGCCACCTCGTCTTCGGCCCCGAATCCGACTACCTGCACCCCATCGGCACCTACATCGCCGGCTGGAGCGCCCCCAACCACCTCGGCCTCGACCACTGGGAGGTCCTCCACCAACCCGCCTCCCGAACCGCCTGGAACTGCCTGGCCATGACCGTACGGGACAACACCGAGCTCCGCGTCTTCGTCGGCTTCCACTCCGACGAACCGATCGACCACCTGCTGCCCCGCGACCCCGCACAGCAGCGCCGACTGGTGGCCGAACGCTGCGCCGACCTGCGCTGGGAGGTGCCGCGCTTCCTCCAGGCCATGTGGGAGACCGACGCCTTCCACTACGACGCCGTCGCCCAGATACGGATGGACCGCTGGTCGCACGACCGCGTCGCACTGCTCGGCGACGCCGGATACTGCTGCTCCCCGCTCACCGGCCAGGGCACCAGCGTGGCCCTGACCGCGGCCTACGTGCTGGCCGGGGAACTGCACGCGGCCGACGGCGACCACCGGGTGGCCTACCCCGCCTACGAGCGGCGGCTGCGCGGCCACGTGGCCGCCAACCAGGCCATCCTCGACCTGACCGGCCGCCGACCGGGCGGCGACACCGTGCCCGCGGGAACGAAGGACGGCGCGGAGCCCGGCGCCGAGGCCATGGCAGGCTTCGAGCGGCCCGGCCCGGAGATGGAGGCGGTCTTCCACGCCGCCACCGTCTTCGACCTGCCCGACTACTGACGGCCTGCCCCGCCGGGAGGGGGCGGACATCGCCCGCCCCGGCGACTGTGCCGGGCGGCCCGCCGAGCGTGGGGCTCGGGCGGGCCGGGTGCTGCCGCCAGGGTGTTGCCGTCAGGGTGTGCCGGTCGGGGCCGGGTGGCTCGCGCGGGCGAGCGCCTGCTGCTGCAGGATGCGTAGCTGGTCGAGGAGGGGCTGGTTGGTCCCGATCACGGTCTTCTCGACGTCGGACTGGATCTGTTCCACGGTGGCGGCGAGGCCGGCCTGGTCCTGGCAGCGGGCGGAGGTCTTGGCGAGGGAGAGCTCACGGCCGATGAGGTCGTGGGTCTTCGCCGGGTCGGAACCGTCCTGCCTCACCCGCTGGTCGATCGAGGCGATCGGGCCGGCGAGGTGGTCGGAAGGTTCTCCGGCCGCGGCCATGCAGTCGTGCCAGCGCTTCTCGGCGGCGGCGAAGCGGGCGTCGGCCTGGACGCCGGTGACGACCTTGCTGCTCAGCACCTGGAAGGTGTTGAAGGCACGGAAGTAGTCGGGGCCGTAGAGGGAGTCTTCGGCCTGGCTGAGGCAGGAGTCGCTGTTGTAGAAGAACTGCTGGCCGTCGGGCAGGTCGACGGTGACGCGGTGGGCCTCGGTCCCCAGCAGTGCGGCCTTCCACGCCTCGTTGGCGGCCTGGGCCTGGTTGGGGTCGTCGAGGTGCTTCATGTTCAGCGCGGTGCTGATCAGGCCGAATCCGTCGTTGGCGGCCTGGGCGACGGTGAGCAGGCCGTAGGGGTTGGCGTCGGCCCGGTGGTCGCCGGTGGCGAGGCCCTGCGGGCGGTAGTCGAAGCCGCGGCCGCGCATGCAGCCCGCGATGAGGCCCTCCTCGGCGTTGTGCAGGGCGAGGCGCTGCGGCTCGTCGTAGTGGGTGACGCCGCCGAAGGGTCGCGGTTGGGGGCCGGGCGAAGTGGTGCCGCCGGACGAGGAACATCCGGCGGCACCGATGCCCAGGAGGACCGCCGCGAGGGCGAGGGTGATCCTGGTCTTCATGGGGTGGGTCAGACCGTGCACCAGCGGTTGGAGAGGATCTTCGGCAGGTTGTCCTTGATCTCGGTCCAGCCCTGGCCGCGGTACAGGATCCAGCCCTGGCCCTGGGCGTACTTCTGGGCGTAGACGACGACGTTGCAGCTGTTGCCGTTGTTGAACGCCGAGCCACCGAGGCTGTCGTTGAAGTTCGAGTACATGCTGAGGTCGTCGTTGTCCTGGTACACGGTCTGGACCCGGCCGTTGTAGTTGGCGTCGTAGTAGACGCACAGGCCACCGGCGTTGCAGTTGGACGGCGCGGCCTGGGCGGCGGGGGCCATGGTGAGGGCGACACCCGCGGCGACCGCGAGCGCGGCGACAGTCTTCTTGAACATGTCTGGGATCCTCGAAATCGTAGGACTTGTCGTGTACCGAAACGGGCCTGATGCCACGTAGTACCAACGGGCCTGAGGGTCCGTCGTATCGAAACGGGTCTGATGCTCCGTCGGCTGGTGGCAAGCCTGCCTCGTGTTCCGGGCTGCGGCCACCGTCCCAGACCGCGGTGAGACGCTGAGACGCCGTCCCACAGTCGTGACCTGCACCTTCGCCCGGGATTTCACAACATGTCTGAGACGTGGGACTCGGGTGGGACACCCGGGCGGTAGTCGCCGGACAGACGGAGTCCGGCGGCTACCGGGCCGGGTGGCGCGGCGTCAGCCCTGGCAGAGGCCGCGGCTGTAGTCGAACGTCGCGGCGGCCTGCGAGTACTGCCACTGCGGGGCGAGCAACTGGTCGTTGAGCTGCGCCGCGGCGGTGCGGTCCTCGACGACGTAGCCGAAGTCCTGCAGCCAGGCCGGGTAGAGGTTCTTGGAGCCGATGAAGAAGGCGGATCCGTCGACCGAGACCAGCTTGTGGTGCAGCGCGTAGGGGTGGCCGTCGGCCCAGGTCGAGGTGGGGGCGGCGCGGTACGGGGCGAGCTGGAGGTTGTGGCACATCGCCGCCTTCGCCTTCGCCGGGTCGCCGAGGCGGGCGGTGAGGCGGGAGGCGAGGGTGTCGCTGATCTCGTTCAGGGACTTGATCTGTGAGTAGCCGCCGCTGCCGACCGTGCCCCGGTTGCCGGGGTCGCTGACCACGATGCGGACCTTCACGCCGTCGGCGAGCTTGGTCGCGAGCAGGTCGAAGAGCCGCACGTCGTAGCGGGGCAGTGGCGGGCAGGTGCCGGTCACGTCCTGCTGGGAGATGTCGATGCGGCTGTTGGCGCTCGCGATCAGCGCGCGCAGGGCGTTCTCCTCCGGGTTGACCGTCTCGTAGTCGCGGTCGCCGTTGGTGTTGTCGTGCAGGCGGATCGGGCCGCACCTGAAGTCGGCGCCGGGCAGCGGGCCCGGACGGTAGGCGGAGGCGTGGTCGGTGTTGCGGATCCCGACGCCCAGGCCGCCGACGGCGATCACCGGCAGGCCGCCGGTGCGGGGCGCGCGGTCGGCCGGCGGGTTGAGGCGCTTCTCCAGGTCGGGGGTGCAGGTGGCGCCGTGGGAGGAGGCGAACCACGCGGCGGAGAACGTCCCGGTGTTGCGGCAGGTCCAGTCCCACAGGGTGTCCAGGTAGGCCCCGGCGGAGGCGGCGGCCGGACCGTTCAGTGCGAGGTCGACGTCGGTGACCGGGTGCGCGGTGTCGAGGTAGTCACCCTTCCAGTTGTTGATCCCGCCGGTGATGACGCTCTGCCCGTCGACGACCAGCAGCTTGGAGTGGTTCCAGGAGAACGCGGTCTTGGCGGTGGTCATCGAGGCGACCTCGACGGTGACGCTGCCGGCGGAGTCGCCGAGCTTGGCGACCAACTCGTCCCGGTACTTCGACGGGACCGCGGTGATGTTGAGCAGCGGCGCGGCCCCGGCCAGGATCCGCACGTGCGGGGTGTTCCCGGCGGCCACCGACGCCTTGAGGCCGTCCACGATGGCGTCGTGGAACGCGCCGTCCGGGAACGGTGCGAGGGTCGAGATGTCGACGGTGCGGGTGGCGCGCGAGATGTTCTCGCGCATCTTGTCGAGCAGGTGGCGGGTGCCGGTGCGCTCGGTGCAGGAGGGGTCGCCCCAGCAGCCGGGGGTCTGCAGCAGCCAGCGGCCCGGATCGCCGGCCGGTGCGTCGAGCCGGTTGCCCGCCGTGCGCTGCCACACCGTTCCCTCGAGGCCGGGGGAGACCTGACGCAGCGTCTGCTCCACCGCGTCCAGGTGCGGTGTGCCGTCGGCTTCCACGACCGGGCCCGGGGCCGGGACGGGAGCCGGGTCGGCGAACGCGGGGGCGACGGGCAGCGCGCCGACGGCAGCGACGAGGGCCAGCGCGGAACCGGCAAGACGGCGGCCGGAACTTCGGGACTGGTGATCGAGCACGTACGAGTCCTTCATGGGAGGCCGGGGATGTTCACCAGGACGGCACCGTTAAATTACCTCAAAGTAACCTGATGTGATGTCAGGGTCTCGTCAAGGCCGGCGTCGCGGTGTTGAGGGCCGACGCCCATACGGGCGTGGCCGGCCCGGGACAGGTCCCGGGCCGGCCACGAGGATGGGTCAGCCAGATGTGTCAGGCGGTGCGTCAGGCCACGACGTGGTACCAGTAGCCGCCGGTGCGCAGGCCGACGTAGTGGACGTTGGTGCCGGTCTGCTCCGCCTCGTACATCATGTCCGCGCCGGTGCTCGGGTCGGTTCCGGCGTAGATGATGACGTGGTGGGTGGAGTGCGGGCCGTCGCCGAAGTACTCGACGTCGCCGGGCTGGCGCTGGGACTGCGAGATCGGCAGGGTGTGCCGGTCCCGGGTCTGGTCGTTGGTGTTGCCGCCGTTGCCGAGGTCGATCCCGGCGCCGAACCAGTAGGCGGCGCGGACCAGGCCGGAGCAGTCCAGGCCGACGGTGGAGTTGGCCGGGCAGGGGATGATCGAGCCGGTGTAGCCGTCGCAGGTGCCGAGCGACGGGCCGGGGCCCTCGCCGCGCAGTGAGTGCCCGCCGCCCCAGACGTACGGGTAGCCGATGAAGGACTTCGCGGCGTTCAGGACCTTGGTGTAGTCGACCGGGCCGCTGGACGGCGGGGTGCCGGTGGAGCCCGGGCCGGTGCCGCCGCCGTACAGGGCGTTCTTGGTCGCCGGGCCGACGATGCCGTCGGCGGTCAGGCCGTGCGAGGACTGGAAGTTGCGGACGGCGGTGTCGGTGCCGGGTCCGAACTGGCCGTCGACGGTGAGGCCCGCGCCGAGGTTGTTCAGGATGGCCTGGAGGGTGGAGACGCAGTTGCCGGTCGCGCCGCTCTGCAGGAGGCCGCACTGGGTGCGCAGGTCGAGGTTGGTCGACGAGCCGCTGCCGGAGCCGCCGGTGCTGATGTTGTACAGGGCGTTCTTGGTGGCGGTGCCGACGATGCCGTCGACGCCCAGGCCGTGCGAGGACTGGAAGTTGCGCACCGCGGTGTCGGTGGCCGGGCCGAACTGGCCGTCCACGCCGATCCCCGCGCCGTAGGCGTTGAGCAGGTTCTGCAGGGTGGAGACGCATCCGCCCTGGCTGCCCGACTGGAGCTGGCCGCAGTCCCGGAGCAGGTCGAGGTCGGAGGAGCCACCGGACCCGCCGTACAGGGCGGTCTTGGTGGCGGTGCCGACGATGCCGTCGGAGACCAGGCCGTGGCTGGACTGGAAGTTGCGCACCGCGGTGTCGGTGGCCGGGCCGAACTGGCCGTCCACGCCGATCCCCGCGCCGTAGGCGTTGAGCAGGTTCTGGAGCGTCGACACGCACGCGCCGTTCGACCCCAGGGCCATGGTCGCGCAGGACGTGTTCAGGTTGACGGTGCCCGAGATGCCGGCCGCGATCGAGTCCAGCGTGTTCTTGGTGGCCGGGCCGGCGATGCCGTCGGCGGTGAGGCCGTGCGAGGACTGGAAGTTGACGACGGCGTTGTACGTGGCCGGGCCGAACTGGCCGTCGGCGCCGATCTGGGCGCCGGCCAGGTCCAGCTCCATCTGGAGCTGGGTGACGCAACCGTCGGTCTCGCCCTGCTGCATGTTGGTCGGGCAGGCGGCCGACTGGATGCTGATCGGGCTGCTGACGGGCGGGGCGGGCACGGCGGCGGCCGTGCCGGTGGCGGTGGCGGTGAACGCGCCGACACCGGTCAGCACGGACGCCAGGCTCAGGCCCAGCGATATCCGGCGCCGGGCAGGGAGGGATCGGCTCAAGGGTGTGGCTCCGGGGGAGGCGGTGGGTGAGGGGAGCCGCCTGCGCCGGTCCTGGCGAGGACCGGCGGCAGCCGGTGGACCCACAGTCTGCGTGTACGCGGACCCGGCCAGGTGACGGTGGGCCGTCCCAACAGCGCCCCCGGGCCGTCCCACCGCCATCTCCCGTCGTTGACCTGCGGGTTGAGACACGGTGGAAACCGGAAGTGGAGACGTCTCCAGCGCCGTGCGGCTGTCTCACCGGCGGGTTCGGGTTCACCCGTGACCTCACCGAGCGATAAGCGGATAGCTCATCCGAATGTGTGCTACCGTCCTGTCAACCGGATGGCCTATCCGGATCTTCCCCGGAGTTGGAGGAGCACATGAAGCACATGAGGAAGACGGCGGTGGTCACGGCCGGAACGGCCGGCATCGGCTTGGAGACGGCGCTGGGGCTGGCTGCTGACGGGTTCTCGGTGACCGTGGTCGGACGCAACGCCGACCGGGGCGCCCGAGCAGTCGACCGGATCAACGCGACGAACCCGGCGCAACCCGGGCGGTTCCTGTCCGCCGACCTCGCCTCGCTCGACGAAGTGCGCGCGCTCGCCGACCGGATCGCCTCCGACCACGCCGCCTCGGGCGAACCGCTGACCGTGCTGGTCAACAACGTCGGGGCGATGTTCCCCGAGCGACGAACCCTGGACGGCGTCGAGGCGTCATTCGTCGTCAACCACCTCTCGCCGTACCTGCTGACGGAACTGCTGCTGCCGACGCTGACGGCCGGGGCACCGAGCAGGATCGTGAACGTCACCTCGAGCGCGGTCAAAGTCGCCAAGCGCGTTTTCGACGCCGCCGAACCACCCGGCGGCTACTACGGCTTCCACTGGTACGGCCGCGCCAAGCTCGCCAACCTCGCCTACACGCTCGACCTCGCCACGCGACTCGACGGCACGGGCGTATCGGTCTTCGCCGCCGACCCCGGAGGCGCGGCGACCGACATGACCAACGGCACCCTGACCGACCCGAAGATCGTCTCGCCCCCACTGCGGCTGCTGTGGCCGCTGGTACGCCGCACGTTCGAACGCTCGACCTCGGGCCCGGCGTCCGTGGCCGCGAGGCCTTCGATCGTCGCCGCCACCGATGACGCTCTGACCGGTCGGACCGGCATCGTCATCGGCGCCCAGGCGTGCCCGGTGGCGCCGTTCCGCGCGGCGACAGACCCTCGCGTCGCCGAGGCGGTGCGCCGACTCGGCGAACGGCACGCGCCTCTCGCGACCGCCTGACCGTTCACGCCGCGCCGGCACGGCGACGGGCAGCATCCGGATGGGCCATCCGATTAACATGTCCCCATGACGACCCTGCGTAAGGACGCGGCCCGCAACTGGGACCAGATCGTTGCCGTCGCCCGCGCCCTGGTCGACCAGGGCGCACCGTTGCAGCTCAACGACGTCGCCCGCCGCGCAGGACTCGGCGTCGGCACCGTCTACCGGCACTTCTCCACCCCCGAAGCGCTGCTGGAGACCGTCGCCGCCCCCTGTCTGGAAGCCCTGGCCGCCCACGGCGAGCAGGCCCTGGCCGACACCGACCCGTGGCGCGCGCTGGAGGGCTTCCTGTTCCGCACCGTCGAAGCACAGGTCACGGACGCCTCCCTGGCCCCGGTCGCCGCCGCAGCCACGGACACTCTGCCGCGCACCACGGAACTCAAGAGCGCGCTCCGCTCGGCCGGCACCGCACTCCTTGACCGGGCCCGCGAAGCCGGAGCGGTCCGCCCCGACCTGGCCTCCGCCGACCTCGTCCCCCTCATGTGCGGCATCGCCTACGCCGTGAACGTCCACGGCGGCAGTCCCGCCGACCGGATCGACACCGCACATCGCTACCTGGCCACCCTGCTCGGGGGCCTGCGCGCCGCACCACAACGCGCGTGAGATACCTCCCGCATCGCCGGAAAGCGATGCGGGCGGCCCGGCCGGCATGGTTGCGGATCCCCAACGGCCCCGCGCGCCCGAGCTGCTGGTGTGCCGGTTGCCGCTGCTCGGTGGAGGGCCCAGATTGAAAGTGCTGCCGTCCGCGGATCCTCCGCCCGGCGGTCGTGCGCGGGCCGGCCGGCGGGACGGCGTGGAGAGGTGTGGCGATGAGTACGGTGGAGGAGTCGATCGACGTGGACGTGCCGGTCCGCGTCGTCTACGACCAGTGGGCGACCTTCGAGGACTTCCCGCAGTTCATGGAGGGCGTGGAGGAGGTCAGGCAACTGGACGACCGCCATGCCCACTGGCGGACGAAGATCGCCGGGCTGTCCCGGGAGTTCGATACCGAGATCGTCGAGCGGGTGCCCGAGGAACGGGTCGCCTGGCGCACCACCGGTGAGAGCGTGAAGCACACCGGCACGGTCGACTTCGAGCCGCTCGGCGCCGCCCGGACACGGGTGAGGATGACCATGGCCTTCCAGCCCACCGGCCTGGCCGAGAAGGCCGCTGACAAGCTGGGCATGCTCGACCGTCAGGTGCGGGGCGACCTGCGTCGCTTCAAACGGTTCATCGAGGACCGCGGCACCGGGTCCGGCCCCCGTCCGGCGTCCGGGGGCGGCTGACGACGGCGAAGCAGCCCTTCGGATCCGGCCCGCCGCATCCTTCCCGGTGCTCGCCGGCCGGGTTGGTCTCCGTCGAGGCGGGGGCGAGGCGGGGCACGGGGCTCGACGCGCCGGTCCTCATCCCGGCGGCTACGTTGGCTGAAGAGACCAATCGCCGTAGCCCCACCGGGCCGCTCGCCACGTGAGAACGGGGTCGGTTCCGGCCCTGCCGCCCTGCGCCGGTGGCCGGGCGGCGGGAGGAGGAGTGATGTCCGTTGCGGAACTGGATGAGGCCAAGCAGGAACAGTTCGCGGGCCGTATGGTCCAGGTGATCAACGACTCCTGTCTGGGGCTGATGGCGGGCCTGGGGCACGAGACCGGTCTGTTCGACGTGATGGCGGGCATGGAGCCGGCCACCAGCGAGGAGATCGCCCGGGCGGCCGGGCTGAGCGAACGTTATGTTCGCGAGTGGCTGGGCGCGATGGTGACGGGCGGTGTGGTCGACTACGAGCCACAGCGACGGACCTATGCGCTGCCCCCGGAGCACGCGGCCTCGCTCACCCGGGCGGCCGGCCCGAACAACATGGCGAGGATCGCCCAGGACCTCTCCATGCTGGCGGAGGTCGAGCAGCAGGTGCGGGAAGCGTTCCGGACCGGGGGCGGGCTGCCGTACTCGGCCTACCCGCGTTTCCAGGCCCTGCAGGCGGAGGAATCCAAAGAGGTCTTCGACGTCGCCCTCGTGGACGGGATCGTGCCGCTGGTCCCCGGTCTCGTGGACAGACTGCGCGCGGGCATCGACGTGCTGGACATCGGCTGCGGGCAGGGCCACGCGGTCAACGTCCTGGCCGGAGCGTTCCCGGCCAGCCGCTTCCACGGCCTGGACAAGTCCGAGGAGGGCATCGCCGCCGCGCGCGCCGAGGCCGCCGACCGGTGCCTGGACAACGCTGACTTCCAGGTCGGCGACAGCGCCGAGCTGACCGGCTCCTACGACCTCGTCACGGCGTTCGACGTCATCCACGACCTGGCCCGACCCGCCCGCACGCTCGCCGCCGTCGCCGGGGCCCTGCGCGCGGACGGCGTGTTCCTGATGGGCGACATCGCCGCCTCCAGCCGTCTGGAGGAGAACATCGGTCACCCGTTGTGCCCGGCGCTGTACACCTTCTCGGTGTTCTACTGCATGAGCGTCTCGCTCGGGGAGGGCGGCGAGGGCCTGGGCACCGTCTGGGGCGAGCAGACCGCCCGACGGATGCTCGAGGAGGCCGGCTTCCGCCACATCGACGCCCAGCGAGTGGAGGGGGACGTCCTGAACGTGTACTACGTGGCGCGTCGCTGAAACACCGTCACCACTTCCGTGGCCAAGGCGGACTCAGATCGCAGGCCCGTTGGGACGGCCGTCCGGCCGGGTCGTCGGCGACGACCCGGCCGGATCTCGATCGCGGTGGGCCCGGCCGGCGGGTCCTGGTTCTGCTCTTTCAGAGGCTGCGGGCGGTGATGTCGCCGGCGGGGGTGGTGGCGCGGATGTCGAGTTCGGAAGTGCCGTCGTTCCGGAGGGAGTTGCTGATGCGGCCGTGGCTGGTGCCGGCGTCCAGGGTGGCCGAGACGCTGGCGGCGGCGCCGACGGTGATGTCGCCGGACTGGGTGCTGAGGACGACCGTGCCCCGCCGGGCCTCGGTGATGCGGATGCCGCCGCGTGCGGTGCTGATCTCGGCGGAGCCGCCCAGCCGGCCGACCTCGACGTCGCCGTCGACCGCGGTGAGGCGCACGCTGGCGGCCTCGTCGATCTTGATCTGGCGGTACGCGCCGTCGAACACGATGTCGCCGAGGCGGCCGACGCTGCGCAGCTCGCAGGCGGCGGCCTTGGCCTCGATGCGGGAGCCGGCGGGCAGCTTGACGGTGACCTCCAGTGACCCGGAGCCGAAGAGCTGGTTCTTGGGCTCGGGGGTGTGGATCCGCAGGACGCCGTCGGCGTAGGCGACGGTGGTCTGCTCGGCGGTCTGGACGTCGCGGCTCTTGGAGGGGTTGGCGGGCAGGACCTCGACGATGGTGTCGGCGCGGTCGGCGGCGATGAGCTGGATGCGTCCGGCGGGGATGTCCAGGACGGCGGCGATCGGGGCGGGGGTGTCGAACTTCTGCATCGTGCTCTCCTGTGCTCGCTCGTTGTTTCTGACTCCGGAAACGCTACGTTGCTTTCCGCAAGTCGGCAACATGCTCGTTGCGCAAATTGTGCATCTGTGCAGGTGGAGCCAGGGAAAGTGTTGCAACGGTGCTGAAAGGAACGCAACGATCGCTGCTTCGATCATTGCAATGGGGGGGAAGTGAACGCTATGGTGGGGGAGCAGGGACCACCACGCAGGATCACCGAGGAGATCGCGATGCCGGGAGGCAGGCTCACCCAGCAGGAACGCCAGCAGATCGCGCTGGGGCTGGCCGACGGCCTCGCCTACGCCGAGATCGCCCGACGCCTGGAGCGTCCGACCTCGACGATCACGCGTGAGGTGATGCGCAACGGCGGCCCCACCGCCTACCGCGCCGACCTGGCCCACCGCGCCACCGAACGCCGCGCCCACCGGCGCCGGCCCACCACTGCCCGAGGGCCGGAGTCGGTTCCCCAGCCCCACGGGCGCGACGCCGACGCCGTGTGCGAGTACGAGGAGGCGCTCGCCACCGTCTTCATGGTTTCGGGCCTGCCCAAGATGACGGCCCGGGTGCTGGCCTGCCTCTACACCACCGACGCGGGCAGCCTCACCGCGTCCGAGCTCGCCCAGCGCCTCCAGGTCAGCCCGGCGTCCATCTCCAAAGCGATCACGTTCCTCGAGAGCATGGAGCTCGTCCGCCGGGAACGCGACGAACGCCGCCGCGAGCGCTACATCGTCGACGACGACCTCTGGTACCAGTCGATGATCCGCAGCGCCCGATCCAACGACCAAATCGTCGAAACCGCACGGCAGGGCGTCGGCATCCTCGGCCCCGGCACCCCGGCCGCCACCCGCCTGGAGAACGTCGCCCGCTTCCTCGACTTCGTCTCCGAGAGCATGATCCGTGCCGCGGAGCAGGCCCGCGAGATCCTCTACACCAGAACCGAAACGGCCTCAGGCGGCACCGCCGAGCCGAGCTCGGACCACGGATAGGCGGCTGTACCGGTTCTCGCGTGGGTGCGGGCCCCGAACACCAGGGGCCCGCACCCGGGGGTAACGGCAGGTGTCTCAGGTCGTCCGGGATCTCGGCGGCCGCCAGGCGCTGGACGGTGGCGGTAGGTCATGCCGAGTTGTTGTGCCCTCACCCGCCGTTGAACGCAGCGGTGTTGGGTGTGACCGGTGCGGGTGATCTTCGGGCGGTCGGCGTTGCGGCGTGCGGTGGTTGGGCGTTGCTTGGGCGGTGTCCCAACTGCCTTCGTCAGGAGAGAACGTGAGTCAGCCCACTGTGAGCCGGTCCGGCGAGTCGAGCGCCGTCCCTGGGCAGCCCCCGCTGGGGAGGCGCGCCCTTCTCGGGTCGGCCGCCGCGGCCGCGGTCGGCGCGGTCGGTCTCGGCACCCGGGCCGTGGCGGCCACGGTGCCCGCGTATGCGCCGAGCGTCGGCCCGGCGGCCGACGAGGCGGTCAGCCGCGAGCTGGCCCGCGAGATGCTCATGGTCGGTGCGGACGAGCAGACCGACCTGACCCTTGCATACCTGCGCATCCTGATCGACGGCCAACTGCCGCCCCGCACTGGCCGGAAGCGGGTGCTGGTGGTGGGTGCGGGTGTCGCCGGGCTGACCGTCGCGACGCTGCTCAAGCAGGCCGGTCACGAAGTGACCGTCATCGAGGCCAACGCCAACCGGGTCGGCGGGCGGATCAAGACCTTCCGCGGCATCTTCGCCGACCCCCGGCTGCACGCCGAGGCCGGCGCCATGCGCCTGCCCGACTTCCACCCGCTCGTCCTCGCGCTCGCCGACAAGCTCGGCCTGAAGCGGCGGCTGTTCTACAACGCCGACGTCGCGCCGGGTGCCGGCCCGACCGGCGACGTTCCGCCGGTGAAGTACCGCTCGTTCACCGGGGAGACCTGGAGCAACGGCCCGGACCGGACGTTCACCCCGCCCGCGGCCCGCTTCCGCAGTCTGATCCACGTCAACGGCACCCGGACCACCCGTGCCGCGTACGCCCAGTCGCCGGCCGTGGTCAACCGCTCCTTCGGCGCCCGGTTCGACTCCACCACCGCCGGCGCCCTCGACAAGGCGTTCGAGCGGGTATCCGTCCGGGACGGTGACATCCGCCAGCGGCTGGACGCCTGGACCGACATCTTCTCCACCTACGGCTACCACTCCACCCGTCGCTTCCTGCGCGAGGAAGCCGGCTGGGACCCGGCGTCCGTCCAGGCCGCCGGCACCCTGGAGAACCTCACCTCCCGGCTGCACTACTCGTTGATCCCCACCCTGATCGACCACGCGGTGATCAGCCCCACCAACCGTTACTGGGAACTGGAGGGCGGCACCGCCGTGCTCACCGACGCGCTCGCCGCCCCGCTCCGGGACGACCTGCGCCTCGGTCACCGGATGACCCGCCTGGTGCAGGACGCCGGCAAGGTCACCATCGAGACGGTCGCGGAGAGCGGCGACGAGGAGTCCTGCGACGGTGCTCCCGTCGCTCCCACCAAGACCTTCGAGGGCGACTACGCGATCGTCACCGTCCCGTTCAGCGCGCTGCGGTTCTGCCGGATCGAGCCCCTGATGTCCTACCCCAAGCGCCGGGCCGTCGCGGAGCTGCACTACGACTCGGCCACCAAGGTCCTGCTGGAGTTCCACCACCGGTTCTGGGAGGAGGGCCCGGACGGCGTCACCGGCGGCGGCTGCGTCAGCGACAGCCCCAGCCGCTTCACCTACTTCCCCTCGCATGTCCCGCAGGGCTCCTCGGGCGGCGTGGTGCTCGCCTCGTACACCTGGTCGGACGACGCGGCGCGCTGGGACTCGCTCACCCCGGGTGAGCGATACGCCTTCGCCCTCGACGACCTGGAGCGGCTCCTGGGGCCGCGTGTGCGGCGGGAGTTCACCGGAGTCGGCGCCACCCAGTCCTGGGCACGTGCCCGGTACGCCCTCGGTGAGGCCGCCATCGTCACCCCCGGCCAGCTGCACGAGCTCCACCCGGCCACCCGGATCCCGGAGGGCCGCGTCCACTTCGCCGGCGAGCACACCAGCCTCAAGCCGGCCTGGATCGAGGGCGCCCTCGAGTCGGCGGTCCGCACCTTCCTGGAGGTCCACCACCGCTGAGCGCGGTCCGGGCGCTTCCGAACCTCCCACCAACGCCACCTGCCGGCCGTGACAGCCGCGCCTGGGTCCCGGCACGCCAGGCGCGCCGGGACCCAGGGCCTGACGGTGGACCCGATCAGAACGGCGGCAGGTGGCGGACGAAGACGTCGGGGACCTTGTTGGTGTCGCCGGGCACCAGGTTCTCGGCGTCCGAGGTGAAGACGACCCACCGGCCGTCGAGTCCCATGGCGCCGTGCTGCGGCGAGCGCCTGGTCGCTGCGCGACCTGCCCGCCGGGTTCGGGCGGCGGCTCCCGCCCTCGGCGGCCCACCAGCGGGCCAGCGGCAGCCGGTCCGCCCAGCCGTCAATCCGTCATGGATCCTACAAAGCGTCGGGTGTGGCAGCGGACCCGTGCCACCTGATGAGCCCCAGGATCCCGTCGTCAGGGTGACCGGTGATCAGGAGGGTGGTTACCTCGACGACCGAGGAGTGCCGGGAGCAGGACGCCCGCGTCCGCGTGGACGTCCCGACGGGCACTCTCGGGGGCATCACCCGGATCCGCCGCTATCCGACCCCGTTCGGCCCGCAAACGCCGGCGAGGCCCGGCACCCAGTGGGCACCGGACCTCGCCCGACCGTGGAGCGCCAGGCCCGGGTTGCACGGACTCTCCCTACTGAAAGTAGGACGTGCTCTGGTAGCACCGCTGACGCCTGGCGAGGAATCATCTCCCTCGCGACGAGAAGAATACTAGCAGGTCAGCGGCCCACCACCGAACGGACCACCCAGCCCGCCGCGCCCACACCCAGCGGGCTCGCTGGGTCAGCGGACCTGCTGGCGGACCGGATCCAGATGCGGGCGCCGGCCGGCGACTTCGCGCGGCCAGGGCGCGCAGCCCGGCGGGCCATCGGGCACGGAACGACCCGACGCGAGCCGGCATGCGAGGAGCATGGCTAAGCAATCGACATATCTTGATGGTAAACCTATGATCGTCATATGGCAGACCGTCACCTACAGGAGCCGACCCGTCTCGTGCTCACCGCGCTGGCCGATGCCCCCCGGCACGGCTACGCGATCCTCCAGGAAGTCCTGGCCATGTCCGGGGGCCGGACCAAGCTGCTCACCGGCACCCTCTACACCGCCCTGGACCGCCTGCTCCAGCAAGGACTCATCCGCGTCGACCACGAGGAGGTCGTCGCCGGAAAGCTGCGCCGCAGCTTCGCCCTGACCGACCAGGGCCGCAGCACCCTCACGGCGGAGACGGAGCGTCTGCGCGCGGGCGTGGCCGAGGCCGAACGCCGCCTCGCGCTCGGCCGGCTCCAGCCGAACAGGGGGACGGTATGACCGCCCCGCTCCCGACCGCGCCCGCGAGCCTTCCGCTGCCCGCGACACTGCCCCTCGCGGCGAGGCTCCCGCTGCTCGGCCTCTACCCCGCCAAGTACCGTGCCGCGCACGGCGAGGAGATCGCGACCGTCTTCGCCGAGGCCACCGAGGGCGTGAGCCGCGGGACTGCCCTGCGCGAGTGGGCCCACCTCGCCGCGCACGCGCTGCGGCTGCGCACCCGGCTCAGCTCCTCCGACCCCGCCGGCCGGATCGCCGCTGGCGCCGCGCCGTTCATCCTCGCGGGCGGGGCGGGCCTGAGCATGGTCCACCTGCTGATCGGACTCTTCCTGCCCGACCACGTCGAGCAGCTGCACGGGGGGCACCCCGCCATCCGGACCGCCCTGGTAGCGGCGGCCAGCCCCTGGATCCTCGCCCTGGCCTGCGCCTCCCTCGGCCGCTGGACGCCGGCCCGGATCCTGGTCCTGCTGGGAATCCTCGGGAGGATCGGCGCCACGCTGGCATTCGCCCCGCATTACTGGCAGCTCGGCACCAATTCCTTCCTGGAGCCGCTGCCGTTCGGGTTCGTGCCCGGCGCGGTGCTGCTGCCGTTCGGGCTCGTGCCGGGCACGCTGCTGCTGATCGCCCCGCCCGACGCCGTTGACCTCTCCCTGCGCGGCCGCCGCGCGACCGTGCTCACCGCCCTCGCCATCGCGGTCCCGATGAGCGCCCTCGCCATCCGCTGGTCCCCGCCGGATCCCGGCGACATCATCTTCTCCATCTTCTCGCCCAGCGTGCTGCTCGAAGTGACCATCGCCTGGCCCGCCGCCGTGATGAGCCTCGCCCTGCTCGTCCATCTCGGCGCTCGTCGACCTGACATCCTGAGCGCCGTGGGCATCGCGCTGGCCGTCCTCCCCTGGACAGCCATGTTCCCCCCGGCCCCCTTCCAGGGGTTCACCGCGCCCCGCTTCTGGTCGGTCCCGAACATGCCGGACACGTTCGACTACTTCCCGCGCAACGTCGCAATCGTCCTCGCCTTCCTCGCGACCGCCACCCTCCTCGCCGCCCTCCACCGCTCCCGCCACACCGACACACCCGAGCCGGCGTGAACGTCCCTGCTCCAATGCCTCGTTGACAGCGCCAAGCACGCAACCGCTACGCGGAAGCTCCCACCTCCTCGGTGGGAGCCTCCGCGCTCTCTCCAGCTCCTCACCCCCACGGGACCCCGGTGCTCACGCAGGTCCCGCACGACCTGCTGTCGCCGACACGCCGCGCCTGCCTTCCTTCGACCAGGCCGAAGGTCGATCACACATGCCGAGAACGCTTCAGGAGCCGGTAGGTTTCTGCTACAACGCCTGGATGAAATAGGTGAGTTGACCGCATGTGGCAATCCAGTGGGATTCTGGGAACGGTGGTCGTCGTCGCTACCGCGGTTCTTGCGACCGCGTGTACCGACAACGGAGCGGCAGCCCAGGAGGAGCAGGGTTCTTGGGCGCTGAACGGCATGGCCGCCGCCTCGGCGGACCCTGCCGTCCAGCGCAGTATCGACGCCCCGCCCGCCAAGGGCACGGCCAAGATCCTGGGCATTGCCGAAGTGCCGGGCGCCAGCGTCGTCCTCGCCGTCAGAAACGGCACCTGCCAGGTGGCATTCCTGCCGGACGGGCTGTCTGCGCCGACGGCCACCGCCCCCGTCTCCGTCGGATCGCAGCGCCCTACCGCCGGCTCCTTCGTGGGCACTGACCTGGAATTCCCGGGAAGCGTTCTCATCGGGAAATCACCCAGGCCACCGCCAGCTGCACCCCTTCAAGTTCGCAACTGTCGGCTGCAGTGAAAACGCAATGGCAGTCAGAATAGAAGGAGTAGGTGACTCTGCTGAGGTGCGGAAGAGATCCGGTGACTCGCTGCGATTCTGGCGGATGGGGCCTGACGTGGTCTTGACCGTCGGAGCCCACGACGCGATCCGCCAGACTGCCCCGAGCTCCGACGTCTCCTCCTGAAACGGAGTTCGAACTGAGGGCCCCAGGAGGGCGCCCTCAATGGCCATCGTGAGTTCCTCGTCCGCGGCCAGGCGCCCCGGACTGTCCGCCGAACGCCTTGCTCGGGTTGGACCTGCGCTCCGGCACGGCCGCCGCAGACACGCGAGGGCATGCTGCAGGTCACCGGCCGCGCGCGGTCGGCTGGTCTCTGGCCCTGACGGGCTGCGGTCCCTGTTGCCGCGAGGCTGCGTCAGCGCGCCTTCCGGGCTTGTCGGCTTGGAGTAAGAGTTCTGGCCGCTGACATGCTCGCGGCCGGAAAATGGCAGGTCAAAGCCCTGTTCACGGTCATCGAGCAGGTCTAGCATTCCCGGCACAGCAGCCCCACCACTCCCCATGGCGGGCTGCTGACGGTCGCGGTTGGAGCGGCCGTCGTCTCCCACGGCCGGGACCCGGGCATCCCCCCTGTCCCCGCGGTCCCGGCCGGCTGACACGGGTCTACCTGCTGCTCGCCGCCGGGCGGCCGGCGCGACCCCCCGGACGACGAAGCGGTGTCAGCAGGTGTGGCGCACATAGCCGGGGCTGCCCGCCGGCACCACGTCCAGGTCGCGCTGCACGATGCTGATCCGGTCGCCCCAGCCCGAGCAGGCCGCCGCCAGGCCCCGAGCGGTGTACTCGACGTCGAAGACGCTGCCGCCGAACGCGTCGATGTACAGGCCGCATTCGCTGTACTGGCCGCACTGCTCCGCCACCGCGAAGTCGAGCCCGACCCGCTGACGGTCCGGCGCCAGCTCCACCGCGTTCTTCTGGGCGATCGCCAGGTTCTGCTGGTGGGAGCACGCGACGAGCATGGACTCGAACGTCTCGGCGTCGGCCGCGCTCAGCAGGTCTTCCGACCGCGTGTAGCTGTCGTAGTTGTCCGGCTCGACCGCGTTGAAGCCCTTGGCCGCGCACTCGTTGAACCAGCCGTTCACCTTCTGGGCCACCCGGCCGCGCTTGGCGTCCGTGCTGATGTCCAGCAGCGCCTCGTTCCAGTTCGGGTCGTACACGATGTCGCCGTTCGCGTCCCGGAGCAACAGGTCCGCGTCCCATTCCTGCTCCGCGCCCGACTGGACCTGGAAGGCGTTGACGTAGCAGATGGTGTAGATCCCCGGGGCCGGGGAATCTCCGTGGTCGCGGCTGACGATGGACACCCCGGCCGGCGGCGGGTAGGACCCGCCGATCTGGTAGTCGAACCCGGCGTGCACCGGGGGCAGCGTCACGGCGGACGGCGCCTTGGGTGTCGCCCGGTCGGAGGAGCTCTTCGCGGGTGACGATGCCGACGGCGTGGACGTTCCATCGGTGGTGCTGCACGAGAAGACGGCGAGAACCGCCGCCGAAGCCGTCAGCGCCACTGCGATCCTGACGGGCAGCCTAGCGGCGCGAACATGGGGGATTGGCATCATCGAACTCCAGGGGAAACAGAGGTACGTCCCCCGGGGTGCGGCGCCGCGGCCAGCCTAACCGCAGGTCCTACCGCGCGCTCGCTGATCATCCGCCGCCCGGAGCACACCGGACCTGTCCGTCTACCACCTCTCCCAGCGGATCCTCACCCGGCTGCGCATCCGCTACGCCGGAGGCCGGGGTCGCGCGACGGCGTCGTGGGTGCGGGCAATGGGCTGCTGCTCACCCTGCTCGCTCACCAGGACGCCTCGATGGCGGCCTCCGCCAGACGTCCTCGTCCACACTCGCCGGCCGCTACGGCGAACCGGCCGCAGTTGGTCGGGACCGGGCCGGCCGCAGTGGGCAACCAACAAGTAGCGCGTTGTTCCAGCAGGTGGGCGGCCGGGTTGCAGCGGTGGGGGCGGAACCGGCGCAGCATCTCGTGGATGCGGTCGTCGCAACGGCCCTGACTGGACGGACAAGTAGTTGGCGCGGGTCCTGGTGCCCGTCCATGGCGGCGGTGTCCGGCAGTCGCAGCTCACCGGAGAGGCTGACGGACGCTCCCACACGCCGTTGACGGACCGTCATCTGTGGGTGGAGCGTCGTGCAAAACTGCGCAACCGACTTGGTACGGGAGGGCATCATGACGCGAGCACCAGCAGGAAGGGGAACCGCATGGAACACCGGCCGATGGACCTTGCCACCTACAGCGAGCACGCCCAGCACGGGCCCTGCTTCATCTGCCGCCTGGTCGAGGGCGACCCGGCCTACGCTCACGAGATCGTCTACGAGGACGAGCAGCACCTGGCCTTCCTTGACAAGTGGCCCGTCCTGCCCGGCAAGCTCCTGGTCGTCCCCAAGCGGCACCTGGAGCACGTCGTCACCGACCTCCCCGAACAGGACTACCTCGCCATGATGGCCACTGTGCGGCTGGTCGCCCTCGCCGCCGAAGACGTCCTCGGCGGCGAACGCACCTACCTGTTCTCCCTCGGCTCCCAAGCTGGCAACAGCCATCTCCACTGGCACATCGCCCGCCTGCCCCACGGCATCCCCTACGACCAGCAACAGTTCGAAGCCCTCGCCTTCACCAACGGCGTCCTCACCTACACCCCAGCCGAACGAGCCCACCTCGCCGACCGGCTGCGCCGGGCCATCACCGCCCGTGCCGCCGCGGCCGCCTGACCTTCCCGTGGCCCTCACCGGCCGCCCGGTCGTTGGCGCCCAGCGGTGTCCGCTCCCGCTCCCGCTTGGAGGCAGAAGAGATCTCTGCACTACTTCCGGGACGCGGCGAAAGGAACCCAGGCGGGCCCGGATCCTCAGTGGTCGACGGGCAGGCCGCGAGGTTCCTTGATCCGCTTCATGATGATCTGCGAGTTGACCTCGGTGACACCGGACAGGGTCGTGAGGCGTTCGAGCCAGAGCCGCTCGTAGGCGGTGATGTCGGCGACCGCGATGCGCAGCAGGCAGCCCGGGCTGCCGAACAGGCGGTATGCCTCGATGACGTCGGGGATCTCCTGGAGCGCGGCCTCGAAGGCTTCGACCGCCTCGCGGTCCCGTCGTACCTCGACGGAGACGAGCACCTCGAACCCCCGCCCGACGGCCTCCGGGTTGATGACCGCCCGATAGCCCTGGATGACCCCGTCGTCCTCGAGCTGGCGGACCCGGCGCATGCACGGCGAGGCGGTCAGGCCGACCCGCTGGGCGAGTTCCTGGTTGGTCAGTCGGCCGTCCTTCTGGAGCTCGCGCAAGATATCCCTGTCGATTCGATCCATGGCGCGATTATCAACCACAGATCGCTCCTGTCGCGCCCAAAGAGGCGATCCTATTGCGCCCGATTCGCCCTATCGTTGCTCGCGCATGGTCGGCCGCAGGCAGTACCGGCCCGAAGAAGAAACGAGCAGACGTGGGACGGATCGTCGTCATCAGCACCGGCGGGACCATCGCCAGCCGCTGGCAGGGTTCCGGGTTCGCCGCCGATGCGCAGGGCACGGACGTGCTCGCCACGGCGTCGGTGCCCCGGGGAGTAACGGTGCAGGTCGTCGACCTGTTCAGTGTGAACAGCGCCCGGCTGACCACCGCGCACCAGCTCACGCTGCTACGGACAATCCGCGAGGTCCTGGCCGACCCCGGCGTCGACGGCATCGTGGTGACGCACGGCACGGACACCCTGGAGGAGTCGGCCTTCCTGCTGGACCTGTACCACGACGACCCCCGGCCGGTGGTCCTCACCGGTGCGCAGCGCCCGCTCGATGCGCCGGACGGCGACGGCCCCCGCAACCTCCACGACGCACTGCTGACCGCGGCCTCGGTCCGCGACCGCGGGGTGCTGGTGGTCTTCGCCGGGCAGGTGCACGCGGCCCGCGGCACGGTGAAGCTGCAGACCCTGGCCGTCGACGCCTTCGGTGATCCATCCGGCGCGCACATCGCGAAGGTGGAGGCCGGCAGGATCGTCGCGCGCCGGCAGCCCGAGCGTCCCGCCCCGCTCTCCTTTCCCGAGATCCCCGACGCGCTGCCCAGGGTCGACATCGTCATGCACCACTGCGACGGGGACCCGCTGCTGCTCAACGCCTCCGTGGCGGCGGGAGCCCAGGGCATCGTGCTGGTGGCGACCGGCGCGGGCAACGCGACCCCCGAGATCGTGGCCGCAGTCGCCTCCGCCGTGTCCCGTGGTGTGCTGGTCGCCGTGACCACGCGGGTGCCCGCGGGGCCCACGGCCGAGATCTACACCCACGGCGGCGCCGTGGACCTCGCCGCGGCAGGCGCGGTGCTGACCCGCACCCTGCGCGCCGGCCAGGCCCGGATCGCCGTGCTCGCCGCAACCCTCGCCACCACCGAACCGGCCGAGCGCGCCGACGTGCTGCGCCATGCGCTCGGCGGCCCGGTACCGGCTCTGACCACCGCGCCGCTCGCGCGGGCCTGACCATCCCTCCCCACCTCATGATCGGAGCCCCCATGTCGGCATCCGCCCCCGGCACTTCCGGCGCCCACCCCCGCATCGAGCACGACCTGCTCGGCGAGCGGGAGGTCCCACACGACGCCTACTACGGCATCCACACCCTGCGCGCGGTGGAGAACTTCCCCATCACCGGCACCCGGATCTGCGCCTACCCGGACCTGGTGACCGCGCTCGCCGCCGTCAAGCAGGCGGCTGCGCTGGCCAACCGTGATCTCGGCCTGCTGGACCAGGACAAGGTGAGCGCGATCGTGCGGGCCTGTGAGGAGATCCGTGCCGGGATGTTCCACGACCAGTTCGTCGTGGACGTGATCCAGGGCGGCGCCGGCACCTCCACCAACATGAACGCCAACGAGGTCATCGCCAACCGGGCTCTGGAACTGCTCGGCCACCACCGGGGCGAGTACCGGCTCCTGCACCCGCTGGAGGACGTCAACGCCGGGCAGAGCACCAACGACGTCTACCCGAGCGCGGTCAAGCTGGCCCTGCAGCTTGCCGCGCACCGCCTGCTGGAGGCCATGGAGGAGTTGCGGATCGCGTTCGCGGCCAAGGCCGAGGAGTTCGCGGACGTGCTCAAGATGGGCCGCACCCAGCTCCAGGACGCGGTCCCGATGACGCTCGGTCAGGAGTTCGCCGCGTACGCCGTCATGCTGGCGGAGGACCAGGCGCGCCTGAACGAGGCGTGCACGCTGGTTCAGGAGATCAACCTCGGCGGCACCGCCATCGGCACCGGACTCAACGCCCACCCGGACTACCCAGAACTGGCCTGCCGTCACCTGAGCGCGATCACCGGCATCCCGCTGACGGTCGCCGGCGACCTGGTGGAGGCGACCCAGGACGCCGGGGCGTTCGTCCAGCTCTCCGGTGTGCTCAAGCGGATCGCCGTCAAGCTCTCGAAAACCTGCAACGACCTGCGGCTGCTCTCCTGCGGCCCCCGCGCGGGCCTCGGGGAGATCAACCTGCCCCCCGTGCAGGCCGGTTCCAGCATCATGCCGGGCAAGGTGAACCCGGTGATCCCCGAGGTGGTCAACCAGATCGCCTTCGAGGTGATCGGCAACGACCTGACCGTCACGTTCGCCGCCGAGGCCGGGCAGCTCCAGCTCAACGCCTTCGAGCCGGTCATCGCGCACAGCCTTCTCAAGAGCCTCACCCACCTGCAGGCAGGCTGCCTGACGCTCGCCCAGCGGTGCGTCAGCGGCATCACCGCCAACCGCGGACACCTCGCCCACCTCGTCGGGCGGTCCATCGGCCTGGCCACCGCGCTCAACCCGCACATCGGGTACGAACAGGCCACCGCCGTCGCCCAGGAGGCACTCGCCACCGGGGCCGGCATACGCGAACTCGTCGTGGCCAGAGGTCTGCTGAGCACCGAACAGCTCGAGCACATCCTCCACCCGGACAACATCGCGCGCCCGCACACCCGAGCCATCGCAACGGGCGGCTCGTTCTCCGGCGCGACCTCGTGATCGGTCCTACGTCTCCTCGGCACAGGCACCGCAGCCGCCCTCGTCGAAACTGACTCCGCACGTGATCGGCCGGACGCCCGAGACAGGCGGACGCCCGCCCGGTGGGGCAGCACGTATGTGCTGCCCCACCGGGCGTATGAAGAGGGCAGCTCTCGGTGAAGTAGCCGAAGAGGTCGACGACGGCGTGGCTGGGGCCGCCGAGGGTTGGCGAGGTCCACCAGCTGGTTCTGACCCGAAGGGACCGTGGGGTGGTCAGTGGGAGTTGGTAGGTTCCGCGCATGGCTGTTTTCACCAATCGCCGCTCGATCACGTCGGCGGATTCCCTCACCCCCGTCCAGGCGGAGCAGGTCGCACTGAGCGGCACGCTGTACGACGGCGAAGACCTGCCGGCCGAGCGGAGGCTGTCCGCCGACGGCGACGACGAGGCGGTGCTGAACCTCTGCGAGCTCTGGGACGTGGTGGCCGACGGAGTGCCGCTGTACGAGGCCTGGTTCTACCAGGTGGACAGCGGTTCGATCTTCCTGGCCGGGACGACGGAGGTGGTTGCGGAGATCATCCAGTGCGGGCTGGAGTGCTCCGACCCCGAGCGGCGGCTGGAGCTCGGCGCGGCGATGGTCCGGGCCGGCCTGCTGCCCGCGTCGGACTCGGCCTACCAGGAGTTCCGCGAGGCGACGGGGGACGCCCCGGCCTAAGTCGTGTCCCACCTGGTGGCGGAATCTCCATGCACTGACATTGCGTCGGGGTGAGGTTCCGAACCGGGATTCGCGGGCGCCCCGCTGCCGAGGTGGAGCGGGGAAGCCCTCCGGACCGGAAGATTCCCGAGGGCCCGGCCGGTGTCTACCGGCCGGGCGCTGCGACGGGTTTGCAGAGCGGCACCGCAGGGCCGTCAGGCCAGTGCCTCGGCGAGCTCGGGGAGGTACCCGGCGAGGAAGCCCAGGTCGGTGGCACGGGCGAACCTCGGGTGCTTTCGGTACCGGGGGAGCCGTCCCAGTGCCGTGCGGCCGAAGTAGCCCCCTCCCCGCGCTCCCGGGGAGGCGCCCGGGGAGGGGGCCGGGTCGCCGGGCCAGTCGGGGTCGGCCGCCACGAGTGGCAGGCACCGCTCGAAGAGCCGGTGACAGACCTGCAAGCCCCGGCGCATCACCACGTGGTACGGCTCCTCGGCACCGATCGGATAGGGATCGGAGGCCAGGACGGGACCGGTGTCGATGCCTTCGTCGACGAGGTGGAGCGTGGCGGCGAACTCCGGCTCGCCGCCCAGCATGGCGTACACCAGTGCGACTTCGGGCATCCCGCGGTAGGCCGGGAGAGGGCCGTGGTGGACGTTGAGGACACGCAGCCCGGTGGACAGCACCGGAGCACGGAAGATCATCCGGTTGTTGACCGACCAGACCAGCCCGTCCGTGCAGGCCGCCGCCAGCTCGCCGGCGACCGCGTTGACGTCCGCGGTGCCGAGGAAACGGACGCCGGACGGCACCGCGGCGGCGCCGTCCACGGCCGGGCCGCAGACCAGGTCCACCGGCAGCCCGCTGTCCAGCGTGTGCCGTACGGCGCGCCACAGCAGCGCGCCCTCACCGACGAAGATCATGCCTCGCTCCGCACGACGTTGACGGCAGCGACGACGCGGCCCAGGGTCAGCTCGCCGCTCAGCGGTCCGAGCCGGTCCAGCAGCCGCCGCTCGGCCGACCCGCCGAGCAGCTCCTCACCGAGGGCCGACAGCATCTCCAGCACGGCGAGCGAATCGCCGCCCAGCGCGTGGAAGTCGGACGAGGCGTCGAGGCCCGCGGCCTCGCAACGCAGGACCCGCGACCAGATCTCCGCGGTCACGTCTGCCACGGCGTGACCAGAGCGCGCATCGGAGCCCGCATCAAAGCCCGCCCCGCCCGGTGAGCCGTCCGCACCCGCCGTGGCGGCCTCGAAGGGATCCGGCAGCGCCTTGCGGTCGGTCTTGCCGCTGGCGGTCTCCGGCAGCGCCGGGAGAACGCGTACCACGGTGGGCACCAGGTGCGGCGGCAGCGACCGGGCCAGCTCGGCCCGTACGGCGGCCTCGTCGATGGCGGTGATGTCCTGGGCGAGGACGACGAACGCGCACAGGGCCCGTACCTCCTCGGTCCGGCCGCGGGCGACCACGGCGGCCTGGGCGATGTCCGGCATCCCGGTCAGCGCCGCCTCGACCTCGGCCGGTTCCACCCGGTGGCCGCGGATCTTCACCTGGTCGTCGACGCGTCCCGTGTACTCCAGCTGTCCGTCGGGCAGCCGCAGCACCAGGTCCCCGGTCCGGTAGGCACGGCGGCCGTCCGGCAGGAGGACGAACCGTTCGTCGGTGAGGTCGGGGCGGCCCAGGTAACCGCGGGCCAGCTGCACGCCAGTGACGTACAGCTCGCCGAGCCGGCCGTCCGGGACCTCGCGCCGCCGCTCGTCCAGCACGCTCACCCCGGTGCGGTGCACCGGAACGCCGATCGGCGCCGACCCGCGGGAGATGCCGTCCTCGACGACGGCGACCGTACAGGCGAGCGTGGCCTCGGTGGGGCCGTAGGCGTTGACGATGAGACAGTCCGCTCCGAAGTCCTCGCGCGCCCGTCGGGCCGTGGCCGCGGTGAGGTTCTCGCCGCCCAGCTGCAGCGCGCGGATGCCCGTCGGTCGGACACCGAGCCGTGCCGCGAGGTCGAGATGGGTCGGGGTGAGCGACAGGGTGTTGGCGAGCCGGCCCGAGAACATGTCGCGGAGCTTGAGGTGGTCGAGCTCGCCGGGTACCGGCACGATCGCTCCGCCGTGCAGCAGCGGCGGGAAGATCTGCATCAGCGACAGGTCGAAACCGGGCGAGAAGGAGTACGCGGCACGGGTCCCCGCGTCGCACCGCATGAGCGGGGCCAGCCAGCCGACGGCGTTGACCAGGCTCCGGTGCTCCACCTGCACGCCCTTGGGCCGGCCGGTGGACCCCGAGGTGTAGATGACGTACGCCAGGTCGTCCGGGCCCGGCGCGGCGGTGGCGAGTGCCTCCCGCGCCCGCGCGTCGAGCGGACCGCCGTCGGTGGCGACGGTGGCGACGTCCTCCAGCAGGATCGTCGTACCGTCAAACCCCCGGGCGAGATCCGCCCAGGCGGCCTCCGCCAGGCAGAACCGGGCCTGCGCGTCACCCAGCAGCTCCGCGACGCGCTGCGCCGGATTGCGGACGTCGACGGGCAGGAACGCCGCGCCCGCCTTGAGGACGCCCCAGACGCCCGCGAGCCCGTACGCCGTGCGGTCGGCGACGACCCCGACGACCTCACCGCGCCGCACGCCCCTGGCGAGCAGTTCGGCGCAGACGGCGTCGGAGCGCCGGTCCAGTTCGCGGTACGACCAGTGCGCGGCGTCACCGGTCACCGCGGGGGCCTGCGGGGAGCGGACGGCCTGCGCGCGGAACAGCTGGACGACCGTGGTGTCCAGCGGCGGCAGCCCCTCGGGCCCCGGGGCGAGGAGCCGCTCGGCGGCGCCGGGCTCAAAACGCGGTCGCCGCAACTCCTGCGAACCCGCCGCCGGCAACTCCCCGGAACCCGCCGCCGGTTCGCCCGTCATGAGCGCCCCGGCGATCCGGTCGATCAGCGCGTCGCAGCGCTCACCCACGTCCGCGGCCCCTCGGGCGGAGACCACCAGCTCGGTGTGGCCGGGCAGTTCGAGCAGCACGACGCTGAAGGGCACCAGGGGGGCGTGGACGGGCAGGGCGTAGACCGTGGTCGCGGCGAACCCGTCGGCGCTGAACTCCGCGGGATCCAGCCGGCCGGCGTGCGAGACGATCGCCGAGGCGAGGTGGCGCTGCCGTGCCAGGCCCGCGGTCCTGGAGGCGCGGACGAGGGCCGCGGCCACGGGCAGCGGAAGCCCGGCGAGCGACGCCTCGGCTCCGGCCGCCAGTTCCCGCCGGTCCGCGAGGGCGTCCAGCAGCCGGCGGTGGACGGCGTCCGGACCCTGGCCGGGCGGCACGTCGAGGAACACGGGCAGGGTGAGGTTCGCCGTGGCGGACGAGGCACGTGCGTGTCGTCGCAGGTCGACCGGCACCATGATCCGGGCCGGGGAGCCGACGGCTTCGGCGAGCGCCGCCGAAACCCTCGCGGTCGCGGCCGCGGGCCGGCCGGGCACGGTCCGCCGCCGCCACACGGCGGCCATGCCCGCCTGGCCGCCCAGCGGAGAACGCTGGTCGAGCCCGAGGCGGGGACGCTGCCCGGTCCTGCCCAGTGAGTCGAGGAGCCGGTAGTCCGTCAGCGTGTCCGCGGCGTCCTGCGGCGGCTCGCCCCGGAGGGCGCGGAAGACCTCGGCGGCCCAGGTCCGCAGGCCCTTGAGGTCCATCACCGCGTGCGCGGCGCGGAAGACCACGGTGGACGGCTGCCCGGTGAGCAGCAGCACCTCGCACGCCGGACGGTCCTCGGCCTGCGCCAAGTGGCCGGTCAGCTCCGGCAGTCCGGTCAGCGCGGTGCGGTCGAAGGAGCCGGCGTCCACGACCACGACCCTGGCCGGCACCCCGCTGTCGGTCCACGTCCGGCCGCGGCGCACGACCCGGGAACCGGGGCAGGACCGGGAGGCCCGTGCCACGGCGCGGGCCAGTGCCTGGGCGGCGATCTCCCCGTCGCCTTCGACCACGAGCTGGATCACCATCATCTCGCCGAGCCGGGCGGCGGCGAGGTAGGACCACTCGGTGGGCGAGACGGGCCGCCGGAAGACGCAGGCGCTTCCACTGACGGACCCGGTACCGGACCCGGTGGTTGTGTCGTGCACGGTCAAGGCTTCACCTTCCTGACGAACTCGCCGACTCCGCCGATCTCGTCGATCCAGGCCGCCAGCCGGGCCATCCCGGTCTCGTGGTCCACCACCGGCGCCCCGAGGTCGCGGCGCGCCGCCGAGGTGTCGTACGTGGCCGACCGGGTCAGCAGTGCCAGCGAGTAGCGGGACAGGGACGGGGATGTGTGCCTGGCGAGCGGAGGCAGCTTGCGCGCCATGTCCGCCGCGAAGGCGGCGGCACGCAGCGGTCCGAGGGGGACCCGCCCGGTCGGGGGCGTGCCGCCGAAGCGTTCGGCGAGGTCGGCGAGGGTGCTCCACACCTCCACCGGCTCCGGGTCCGCGACGAAGTAGGCCCGGCCGCCCACTCCTTGGGCCCGGGCGGCCCGGACACTCGCCTCGGCGGCGTTGTCGCAGTGGCACAGCGAGGCGTGGACGGGCCTTCCTCCGGAGAGGTCGGGCAGGCGCGCGGCCATCATCTTCGCCAGCAGACGCGGCATGAACCCGGAATGGTCGCGCGGGCCCCACACGGCGCGCGGCCGCAGCGCGACCGTGGTGAAGTCCGGCCGGTCGGCGGCCAGGACGAGACGTTCCGCGGCGGCCTTGGTCTCCGAGTACAGGTTGAGGAAGCGCTTCGGGTAGGGCTCGCTCTCGTCGATGCCGAGCCGGTCGCCGTCGCGCACACCCATCAGCGCGCTGGGACTGCCGATGAACACGAACCGCCGCGCCCCGGCGTCGCGGGCCGCCGTCATCAGCCGCCGCGTGCCGTCGACGTTCTCGTCGCGGAACTGGGCCCGGGTGCCCCGGTCGGTGACCCGGGCGGCGCTGTGGTGCACCGCGTCGATCCCGTCCACCGCCGCCCTCAGCGCGGCCGGGTCCCGCAGGTCGCCGTAGGCGAACTCGATGCCCGCCACGGTGCGCAGATGGCTGAGGTCGCTTCCCTCGCGCACCAGCACGCGGACCTCGTCGCCGGCCCGCAGACAGGCGTCGACGATGTGACTGCCCAGGAATCCGGACGCGCCCGTCACCAGGACCTTCATGGCGAAACACCCTTCCTGCCGGCGCGGGCCGTCCGCCACCACGTCGCCCCGAAGAGCATCGTGAGAGCGGCGGTGGCCCACGGCCTGCGGCCGGTGGCCAGTTCCCGCTCCGCACGCAGCGCGGCCGGTATCTGCGCCGCGTGGACGACGACGCTGAGGAAGACGTCGAGCCACCACAGCGCGGTGAGCACCGGATGGTCCCAGGGCAGCAGCGGCCAGGCGGCCACGTACGCCCAGCCGGCCAGCGGTACGGCGCGCAGCGCCAGGCCCGCGGCCGTCGGGCGCCGGCTCCCGGTGAGCCGGTCCTCGGCCCAGCCGGCCAGCAATTCCCGGCGGATCTTGGCGTTGTGGCGCACGTCCACCGGGAACGCCGGGTGCGGCAGGAAGTCCGCGATCGGCTTCGTCATCGGGCTGGTCGCACCGAGGGCCCGCAACTCGTCCGAGATGCGCGGCCATTGGTCCCGGCCGGTGCCGGGCGCCAGCTCCACGCACAGCACCGGCCGCTCCCGCCCGCGCGGCCCGACGCCGACCAGGGCGGTGCGCCGCACCCGCGGATGGGCGTTGAAGACGCTTTCGCAGCGCACCGTGTGCAGGTCGCCGTCGGGTGTGCGGACCCGCTGGCTCTTGCGTCCGCAGAACCAGATCCGGCCCGCCTCGTCGATCCATCCGACGTCACCGGTACGGTGCCAGCGGGTGACGCCGTCCTGGATCTTGTGGTCGGCGTCGGCCTGCGCCGTCCGGAAGTAGCGGGGGCTGACGGCCCGCCCGCTCACCACGATCTCGCCCGGCTCACCGGGCGGTACGGCCAGGCCAGGCTCCCACCGGGGCACCGGCCCGTCACTGATCGCGACGGTACGCACCGCCATGCCCGGCGCCGGGCGGCCCAGGCAGACACCGAGTCCGGCGGCCGGACCGTCGGCGAGACCGGCCAGCGCCTCACGGCTCTCCAACAACGCCATGGGCAGGGCCTCGGTCGCCCCATAGGTGCTGAACACGCGTGCCTCGTCGGGCAGTACGGCGCGCAGCGCGCCCATCAGAGCGGGGCTCACCGGGGCGCCGCCGGAGATGACCAGGCGCAGCGAGGGCACCGGCGTCCCGGTCGCGGCCAGGTGGGAGACGAAGGGGGCCAGCAGCGCCGGGGAGGCGAACATCGCGTCCACCCCGAAGCGCCGGATGGCGTCGGCGAGCGGCGCCGGGTCGGCGGCGCCGACCCGGGCCATGTCCATCCTCGGCACGACCACGGTGCGCCCGGCCAGCAGGTCGAACACGCCCATGAGCGGCATGGTGACCAGGGTGGTCGTCTCGTCGTCCGTGAAGTGGCTCTCCTCGGCCCCCTGCGCCATCGCGCGGAGCATGCCGACGGTGACCTCCACCGGCTTGGCCGGACCGGTGCTGCCGGTGGTGTAGCCGATGAGCGCGAGGTCGTCCGGGCCGGTTCGCGCCGGGGGCGGCGCCGGCCGGCCGGCGCCGGCGGCGATCAGCTTGCGCAGGGCGGTGCCGTCCGCGCCGCCCACCGTGACCGAGCTGCGCACCCCGGCGAAGGCGCGCGGGCGCAGCCGCCGCAGCACCTGGGCCTTCGGGACGCCGATGAAGGCCTCCACGCGGACCCGCCGCAGGCAGTCGAGCATGCGGTCCAGGCCCATGCCGGGGTCCACGACGACCGGCACGGCGCCCACGTGCATCATGGCGAGGACCAGGGTCAGCAGGTCGCCGCCGGGCGGCACCAGCAGGGCCGTGCGGGTGCCGCGGCGGATGCCGTGCGCTTCCAGGCCGGCGGCGCAGGCCGCGACCCTGGTGGCGAGTTCGGCGTAGCCGACCATGGTGTGGGCGGCGCGGCCGTCCGGCCCGGTGCGCTCGGCGTCGGGGTGGATGAGCGCGGTCCTGCCGGGTGTGCGGGCGGCGTGCCCGGCGAACAGTTCCGCCGGGGAGGCGGGCCGGTCCCGGGGGAGGGAGGGGGCGGGCGTCATCGGGCGGTCCCGTCGCCGGTGTCGGGCAGCCGGTAGAGCGAGGCCGCCGAGGTGAGTCCCGCGCCGACCGTGAGGAAGAGCACCCGGTCGTGTCCGGCGAGCCGGCCGGTGTCCAGGGCCTGGCGGTAGCCGTGGACGAGCGCCGAGGTGTGCGGGTCGCCGTGGACGCCTTCGACGGTGACGGCGGCGTCGGAGGCGAGGCCGAGGCGTTTGGCGAGGCGCGCGGCGAACGCGGGTGACGGCTGCGAGGTGACCAGCAGGGTGCGGTCGAGGGCGACGTGCGCCCGGCCGGCGTCATCCGTGCCGTGGGCGCCGTCCTCGGCGTTCAGCACGGTGTGGACGGAGTCGACGGCGAGGGCCAGCATCCGGTCCAGGACGTCGTCGTCGCGGTCCACGACGATGCTGTTGCGTCCGTCGGCACCGACGTCGGGCAGCGGCAGGTAGCCGTTGACGCCGTGTCCGCCGGGCAGGGACCGGTGGTGCACACGGCCGAAGCCGAGGGCGTCGCCGGTGTGTTCCAGCAGCAGGGCCGCTCCGGTGCTCGCGTAGGGGAAGGCGGTTGTGCCGGCGCGGGAGGGGTCCGTCGAGGGGTGGGTGTCGGCGCAGACCACCATGACCCGGCGGGCGCCGCCGGTGGAGAGCAGGGCGCCGGCCGCCTGGACGGCGTTGAGCACGCCGCAGGCCCCGTTCATCAGGTCGAAGGAGAACGCGGCCCGCCGGTCGGGGGAGCGGAGGTAGTCGAGGTTGATGCCGATGCTCTTCTGGATGAGCGCGGCGACGGACGGTTCGACGATGTTGGAGTCGCGGTAGACGCCGACGTTGATGAGGACGTCGACGTCGGCGGCGGACAGCCCGGCCTGTTCCAGGCAGGCGCGGCCGGCCGCGGCCGCGTGGCCGATGGAGCTGCCGGAGCTGCCGGAGCCGTGGGCCGGGGCGAGCGCGGCCGAGGTGATGACGGTGGCCATGGTCACACCTCCAGGGAGGAGACGGTCGCGGACAGGAAGCCGGTCACGACACCCGAGGCCGCGGGCACCATCAGCACCTTCGACCCTTCGGGTATGCGGCCCTCGGCGAGCGCCTGGTGCAGCACCAGGTAGTGCGACGTGGTGGCGGTGTTGGCCAGCCGGTCGACGACCGAGAGGGACGGCGGCATGGGTGCGGCGAAGCGGCTCTCGCCCGTGGCGTTCATGAAGTCCACGAACCGGGTGCCGACCTGGTGGTGGATGACGAAGTCGTATCCCTCGTCGGCGAATCGGCGGCCCTGCTCGGCCAGCCGGTCCCCGTGGAAGGCCGGCCACAGCGAGAGCCGGTCCTCGGCGTGCATCTCCTTGTTGTTGGTGTACATGGCCATGCCGCCGGTGCCGTCACTGGGCATGCCGAGGCACAGGTGCGAGTACTCCGAGCACGTCATCAGCTCGATGTCGTGGATCACGTCCCGGTCGTCCGTCGCGCGGTCCATCACCAGGGCGACGGCGGAGTCGCCTACGGACATCGACGCGAACTGGGGGTCCCTGCTGTCCTCCATCTCGCGCGCGGCGGTGAAGGCGATGGGGGAGATCTGTTCCCCGCTCAGCACCAGGCCGTTGCGCACGGTGCCGGCGCGGATCATCCGGTCCAGCAGGAGGACACCGGTCATCATGCCAGCGCAGGCGTTGGAGACGTCGAAGTGGACGGCGCGGTCGGCGCCGATCTCCTTGGCGATGCGGTGCGCGAACGAGGGCTCGAACTGCAGACGCCCGCCGTCGGTCATGCGGCTGATGGAGCAGGAGATCACGGCGTCGATCCCGTCCGGTGCGTAGCGGGACCGGCTCAGACAGTCGCGGGCCGCCGAGACCGCCATCGTGAGGCTGTTCTCGGGGTTCTGCGCGGTGTCGTCCGCCACCCGCCGTTCCGTCGTCCCGGTGATCTTCACGAGGTCGAACTCCGGGGCCTTCTCCAGGCGGTCGAGGAGCTCCCGGGTGGTCATCACCGTGGCGGGGAGGTAGGCCCCGATGGCTTCTAAGCGAGTCTTGTTCACGACACCCTCTTTCTTTCTTGCGCGGGTCCGGCTGATTAAAGCCACGTAAAATCACGCGAGGTGAATCGTCATCACCTTCGTGCACGCCGGAACTCGATGCGCCCATGGCTACTGTGCGGACTTCTCCCTGGTCGTGGGAGTGCCGCATGGCGTGGGCGCGTCAATCACTATCGGAGACTATCGTATTACCCAAAGCGACTTGCCCTGTGGGGATGTGACGATCACCACCCGCCATTTCCGGCCTCGCGTGCGCAGCCGCGGCAAGGAGCTCGGAGCGACCGGACGCCGCGGATCCCTCCTGCTCGGAGGCGTAGGGGCGAACGGCCGTTGCACCGCCGGAGATTGATCAGCCGTCGGGAGGTCGGCGAAAGAGAGCCTGATCCGTCCCGGGATTCGACGCCGCCTGCGAAGGGGCCTCCTCGGAGCGCCTACTGTCCTCTCTGTACAGATGGTTCGGCCCGGCAGGCGGTGATCAGGAAGAGCAGAGACCCTGCCCTTCATTCCCCGGATTCCCGCCGCCGGAGCGCACCGCCCAGGTACGGAAACCCGCCCTCTCCCGACCCCCGGCCCTACCATCCCGGCCGTGACCACCGACTCCGCCGCGATACTCCCGATCGCAGCGCCGGTCAACGCCGAGCCCACCGCCCTCGCCACCAGCACCTGCGGGCATGCCACGCCCTGATCGCCCAGGCGCTCACCCCAACGGCGACCGCGACCGCGCAGCGCCGTTCCACCGCGAGGCGGCCGAGCCAGCCCGGCTCCCCGAAGCCAGGACTGGAATCTCCCGCAGGAGGAGGTCCTACGTTCGGACCGGCAGCACAGCCGAGATACCGAAAGGGTCGATCATGACGACATTTCTGCTGGTCCCCGGGCTCTTCATGGGCGGTTGGGCCTGGGACGCCGTGGCCGCCGAGCTGTCGGCGCGCGGACACCGGGCGATCGCGCTGACCCTCCCGGGGCTCGGCGAGCGGGCCGGCGAGGACGCCGCGGCGATCGGCCTCGCCGCACACACGGACGCGGTGAGCGAGGCGCTCGCCGCCCAGGACACGGGGGTGGTGCTGGTGGCGCACAGCTACGGCAGCTTCCCCGCCCTCGCGGCCGCCGACCGTCAGCCCGAGAAGGTCGAGCGGGTGGTGTTCGTGGACACCGGCTTCCCGGAGTCCGGCGAGGCGGTGACCACGTCCATGCCGCACCTCGCGGAGATGGCGGAGGACCACGTGATCCCGGTCCCGCCCGGGATCGACGCCGTCCACGGCGTACCGGACGACGAACTGGCGCGCCACCGCCGCCTGGCCACCCCGCACCCCTTCCGGACCGTCACCGAACCGATCGAGCTGACCGGCAACTGGCGCACGATCCCCACCACGGGCGTCTTCTGCCTCGCCAACGGTCTGAGCCTGGAAGTCGCCCGGTTCCTCCACGGGACCGGCGCGCCCCAGTACGCCAAGCTCGCCGAGCCGGGGGTCACCTACTTCGAGCTCAACACCGGCCACTACCCGATGCTTTCCACGCCGCACGAGCTGACCGACGCCCTGGTGCGGGCGTCGGCGGGGGAGGGCCTGGACCTGTGGGGGAAGGAGGTCGGGAGCTAGGCACCACATCGGCCCGCAGGCCAAGGAGTTCCTGCCGCAGTGGTCAGCCGGCTCCACCCCTCGGCGGCGACCTGTACGCCGCGAACCGGACCGACGATGGGGTCCGCGTGATGATCGGTGACGTGCGGGGCAAAGGCTTGTCCGTCATCGGCGAGGCCGCCCTGCTGTTCGGCGCCTTCCGAGAGAGCGGGGCAGTACACCGGCCTGGCCGACCCCGCCGGACAAAACCTGGCAGCCGGGCGCTGAGCGCTCCAGATACTCGGCCTGTCCGGAGTTGGATCACGGGGCGGGGAAAGGCTTGAAGAGATGATGATCAAGCTGATAGCTTCCAGTCGACCGTGACACCGCTCGAGGAGGTGAGACCCATGAACGCTGTACCGACGTGGGTGCTCCCCCTTTCCGTCACGGCCGGCGATTGACGTAGGTGTCGCCGGGAGCGCCTCGACAACAGGGCACTTCCGAAAGGCCACACCTCATGCACTCTCTCGAGTTCACCGCCGAGTCGTCCTCGAACGGCATGGTCGAGCGCGACTTCACCATCGGTGACGTTCCCGGCGTTCTCTGGTCGCCGGCGTCCGGCGCGGACCGTGCTCCCCTGGTCCTGATGGGGCACGGCGGGGGCAACCACAAGAAGCACCCGGCGATGTCGGGCCGCGCACGGCTCCTCGTGAACGGCTGCGGTTTCCACGTCGCGGTCCTCGACGCGCCCGGTCACGGCGACCGGCCGCGCACGGCACACGACGAGGCGGAAATCGCCGAGCTGTTCCGGGCGAGGGCGGCCGGCGAGCCGGAGGGCCCGATCGTCGTCCGCTACAACGACCACCTGGCCGAGCTCGCCGTGCCCGAGTACCTGGCGCTGCTGGACGCCCTCCAGCAGCTTCCGGAGATCGGCGCCGACGGGCCGGTCGGCTACTGGGGCATCAACATGGGCACCGCGATCGGAATACCGTTCGTGGCGGCCGAGCCCAGGATCACCGCCGCGGTCTTCGGTCAGCACTGGCCCGACGTCCTGGCCGAGAAGGCGAAGCAGATCACCATCCCGATCGAGTTCGACCTGCAGTGGGACGACGAGCACATCTCACGCGAGGACGGTCTCGCGCTGTTCGACGCCTTCGCCTCGAAGGAGAAGTCGTTGCACGTGAACTCGGGCAGGCACAAGGAACTGCCCCGGTTCGAGGCCGACAGCGCGGTCCGGTTCTTCGCCCGGCACCTCGGCCGAGCGGTCACCTCGTCGGGCTGACATGCGTGGTAGCGGCGCCCGGCTGGCAAGCCGGACGCCGCGACCAGGCCCCAGGTCGAGGGTGCGTATCCACACGATGGATCCGCCGAGGCGCACCCACGGCGGCACCCACACCGCCGAGCTGCTCCTGCCCGACGCGCAGGGCCAGGTCGGCCGTCCCGCCGAGCTTGTCTTCGAGCGCGTCCCCGGGTTCGTCACGGTGCCTGGGCATCCGCCGCCGGCGGCTCGGCCTCCTCGTCGTCCTCGGCCTTGGCCCGAACGTCCTTCGGGGTGGGTACCGGGATGTTCCGCTGCTCCGCGGACCGCTCCCGTGTCTCCTCATCGACCTGCGGGGTGTCGCTCTCATCGGGGGTGTTCACGGCATCGTCCTTCCTCCAGGCTGATGCTCCTCGCCGACGGCGTGGGAAGTACCAGGGCGACTGCCCCGCCCACCGGCTCCCAATCGGTGGAGCGAGCGAATCATGGGGACCGTAGACAGGTACGCGAAAGGGCTGCGATCCGCGTCGACCAGACCGGGCGGACCACCCGATCGTCGGCTCGGAGAGGGCCGCGCCGGTGAACATCGCGCTGCGCATCGCGCAGCAGCCCGAGGCCGACGCCCTGCTCTCGCGCAGTGCCGGCGCCGACCGACCGACGGCACCTCACTCCCTGACTGGTCGTTACATGCGATGAGGTCGCAGCCCACGAAGTTGGGGCCTTGTCGCGGGTAAACACCCGTTCAGTAAGGGAGCGGGCGGCCCGACGGTGACCGCAGATCGAGCGGCGGCAGCGGGCGCTGCGGAGTGGGGCGCTTCGTTACCTTGATCCCGGGCATCTCCGTCACCTCCTCGATCCAGAGGGACCCACCGGACGTCTGCCCGTCCTAGCCGCTTTCTACCGGACCGGCGGGCACGAGCACGGACGCGGGTGCGGCCGGTGTCGACTCGCCGAGTGGCCGGGCAGGTCTTGGGCCGACCGCACCCGGTCCAGGCCGGACACCCGGCCTGGACCCGTTACCACGAGCGCCCACACCATTGGCACCGGCGCGCCCCTGCGGTCAGCTTGATCGGTCATGCGCTGCACAACGGCAGAGTCGTTCTTCCCGTCGTTGGCGAGGTCTCACCTTCCGTGGTTGCGAAGCCTCACAGACGTTCGTCGCGGCGACGCTCCACCGGAGGCTCATCGACTATGTGGTCCCGGACCATGTAGCGGCCCCGGTACACCAGGCCGAGGAACAGGATGACTCCCAGCGCTCCGACCGCCATGAGGATGATGCCGACCATGTGGAGGTCGACTGCCGAAACATCACGCTTCACGGCAAAGGCGAGTATCACACCGGCCGCGAGCAAGAATATGGAAACTCCTAGTCCCATGGTTGTTTCTCCTGACCTACCGTCGGGCGCGCGAGCGGTGCCACAGCGGTGCGGCGAGTGCCACGACGACTACGGCGAAGCCCACCTGGAGCAGGTGCCGGATCCAGTCCACGCCACCGGTGTGGCGGACACCGATCCAGCCGGCAGCCGCGTTGCCGAGCAAGGCGGCCGCTGCTCCGAGGAGCATCGTCAGCCACCACGGGATGGCCTGCCGCCCTGGCAGGATCAATTTTGCGAGTATCCCGAGCACGAGTCCGATGAGAAGTATCCACAGAATCTGGAACATCTGTCCCACCTCGCGATCATGGCTCGCCGACCGGGTTGAAGAACGATCCTGCGGAACCCTTCTTTCCGTATGTGTGATTTTTAGACGTGTCGTGGAATAGCGGCGAGGGATATTCTCGGACGGAAGCTGCGGGTGCCGGGGACGAAACCGTGGGTGACGACAAGAAGATCACACTGTCGTCCGTCATCCGCACCGAGCCAGCGGCGCCGGGATGCTGGTCCCGTCCTGCCCATGCCTGGTCTCAACCCTCCGGGTCGGGTGTCGTTTCGGTGCGGCCGCTCGTCCCTGGGGGTGTGCTGTCGTCTTTGAACTCGACGTCGACGTGCTGCTCGGGACGGCGTTCCTCCTGGTTCGCGATGGATTCCAGCACTTCCTCGTCCGCCTCGGTGAGCGGTGGCTGCAGGATGCTTCGCGGCCACAGTCGCCGGTGCAGAACCACATTGGTCTCGGCCGCGTACACGGTGATCGTCGCGGCCAGATAGAGCCAGGAGAGCAGGCCGATCACGGTTGCGAAGAACCCGTAGATGGCTGTGGCATGGCGCAGTTGGTGGGTCACCAGGAGGGCGCCGAAGGCCTGCAGGATGGTGAACAGGGGGCCGGCGATCGCGCATCCGGGCAGCAGGGCGCGGATGGAGACGGTCTTGGGGGTCAGGATGCGGAAGCAGGCCAGGCACAGGCCGGAGTTGATCACGGCGGACAGGATGAGGGCGCCGATGCGTGCGGCCTGCCCGCCAAGGGTGGTGGCGACGAGAGTGGCGGCGGCGGTGGCCAGCAGCAAGCCCACGGCGAGCGTGGTGAACAGCAGCAGGCTGCGGGCCAGGCGCGGAAAGTAGCCGGGGCGGATCACTCCGGGCACGTTCCAGACTTCGGCCATGGCGTGCTGAAGGACCTGGGCGATACCGAGCGCGCCGTACAGCAGGCCGAGGAGGGCAACGACGAGGGCGAGGCCGCTGCCCTGGACGGTGTGGACGTTCTGGCGGAGCTGGTCGCCGATGATGGGGAAGTCGGCGAGCGCGGAGTCGACGATGGCCTTCTGGGCGCCTGGGTGTCCGTGGAGGATGAAGCTGAGGATGGTGCTGAGCAGGAGAAGCAGCGGGATGAGGGCGACGAACCCGTAGTAGGCGATGAGGGCTGCGAGCAGACCACCGCGGTCGTCTCCGTACTTCTTGACCACGCCGACGACCATCCCCGGGGCAGTGTGCCGTTGTTGGGCGCGGTCGAGAGCGCGGAGGGTGCGTTCGACAGGATTCATGCCTGGGCTCCCTTGTCGTCCGGCCTCAAGCCGGGGGCTTGTCCACGGCGCGTCTACCCGTCGCGCGGCCGACTACCGACCGACCCCGGGTGGTGGACGCGCGGCTGGGGGGAGTCCGCGGGCCGGCCCTGGCTATCTGAAGGTCACTCGTCCCAAGCGGCTGCTGAAGCAAGTCGTCCTGACGAGTGCGGCGTGCGCTATCAGCATGAAGCGCTGCCCGGAGCCGCCCGCCTCGTTCCTGAAGTCCTACTCCTGCACGCTCCCGACCGGCGGCCGGAACGTTTGCACCGCTGGCGAGGTCAGAAATGCAAGGAGAGCGGCCACGGAAAGCTCGCCGTCGGCGGGGTGGCGCAGGCGGGTGTCGGGAACGATCTCGTATCTGTTGCGGCGGCCGGTGCGGGTGTGCGTGAGATAGCCGGCCGTCTCCAGGTCCGCGACGATCGCCCGGACAGCACGCTCGGTCAGATCGCATTGCGCGGCGATGTCGCGCAGCCGGATTCCGGGGTCCCGCGCGATGGTCCCCAAGACCCGAGCATGGCTGGTCAGGAAAGTCCAGTTCGTCCTCGATCGCTGGGGCATGGGCCTCTCCACGCTCCCATCGTAGGTCCGGCCATTCCGGTATCACAAAAGATGATTTTCGATTCAGGTTTTGCTTGACCTATGTGGGGAAGTCGCTCACGCTAGCAGTACAGCCTTGATTCGCCAGCATTCCGGGAGCCCGCCATGTCCGGGTGGCCACAGCAACGAAACACCGTCGAGAGACGGATGGTCCAGCCGCCAACCGCCTACCGGCCCGGCTTGATCGCGGCCACGAACAATCACATGTACGTGCGGCTCGCCGGAACCGCGCAACAGCCGGTCGCCGCCGTCACCGGTGACATCGATCAGGACAGTGGCGCCGATCTCCAGCGCGCTCTGACAATCGCCCTCGATGCCAGCCCCCGAAGGCTGACCATCGACATGACCGGCGTCGGTTTCACCGACAGCAATGGCTTGAACGTCCTGCTGCGGATGCGCGAGCGAGCCCGCCACGCCGGCAAGATCCTCTCGCTGCGCCCGGGGCGCTGTCTGGCGCGGCTGCTCGAGGTGACCGAGACCGGCAGCCTCTTCACCATCGAACCGTAGTCGGCCGAGCCGGCTGTGTAAGCGAGAGCCACCGGAAGAATCGCTCTGACATGCCGCACCTGCACAGGGCCCCCATAGTCGTGGGCCACCTGGTCCGGCAGGACCTCCTGGCCGCCCGCCCAGGCGAGCGCGGCCTTCCACACAGGCTGTCCACCGGCGGCCCGGCGACGATGCTCCACCCCGCAGGCAGCAACCTGACAGGGGATCGGCCGCGCCAGCGCTGCCACCGCCGGGTCAGGTCGGACGACGCGGCGGATCGGCGGCAGTCGGTTGCCCCTTCGCGGTTCGGCCCTCGCCCCGGTCGGTTGTCTGGTGAGCGCAGCCCCTCGGCGCCACGCGAGGTTTGGATGCGATCGCGATTCGCCGCATGGGCGACCTGTATCCGGGTAGCCGGACGCAGTGAATCATTCGTAACGAGTTGGTCAAGGCGGTGAATGTCACGGCTGAGCACGAGGCAAAGAAATCGAGCGCGCCGCGGAAGCGGGCGACCCCACCCCGACGGGTGACGGCCACCGAGGCTCTGGAGAGCGCGGCGAAACAGCTGACAGAGCTGCTCGGCAGGGCGCCGGAGTCGGTCTCGGGGCTGAGGCCGACGGAGCAGGGCTGGGAGGCTCAGGTCGAGGTCGTGGAGCTGGAGCGGATTCCGGAGACGGCCAGTGTGATGGCCAGCTACCAGGTCATCCTCGACCCGGAGGGCCAACTGCTGGCGTACCAACGGGACCACCGGTACTCGCGCGCACAGGTCGACAGGGGCAACGCCACTGGGCGTGGCCCTCTTCATTCGGAAGGACAAGGGCCGTGACTGTGATGCCACAGGGCGGGGGCGCCGTGCCCTCGACAGGAGGCTCCGGGAACCTCTACGACGTGTTGGAGCTCGTCCTCGACAGGGGGCTGGTCATCGATGCGTTCGTCCGGGTGTCCCTGGTGGGCATCGAGATAGCGAAGATCGACGCACGAGTCGTCGTCGCCAGCGTGGACACCTATCTGCGCTTCGCCGACGCATGTAACCGCTTGGATCTGGAGACGGGTCGCAAGGCCCCTGCCAAGCTGACGGACGTCGTGGGGGAGACCCTCGAAGGAGGGGCCAAGGGGAAGGCCAAGGGCGCGCTGGAAGGCGCGGTCGAAGCCTTCGCCGACTCCTTCCACAAGGGGCGCGACGAGGACGCCGAGGCTGAACCCTCGCGACGCCGTTCCTCGCAACGTCGCTCCTCGCAACGTCAGGAGGAGTAACCGATGTCTTTGTACGTGTATGCCATTACCAAGGCATCCCACCCGCTGCATCTCGACGAGCTCCGGGGAGTAGGGGATCCTCCGGCCAAGGTCTATGCGGTACGCGGTGATTCCCTCTGTGCCGTCGCCAGTGAGATGCCTGAGGACCTGGCGGCCAGGCGCCGGGACCTGGAGGCCCACCACGGGGTTCAGGAGAGGCTGTGGGCCGACGGTGCCACGCTGCCGTTGAGCTTCGGGTTCGTCGCCCAGGACGAGGACATGGTTCGGGCCCTCCTCGAAGAGCGAGCCGAGGAGTTCACCCAGCGCATGGAAGAGCTCACGGACCGTGTGGAGTTCAACGTCAAGGCGACTCAGGACGAAGAGGCGATGCTGCGCGAGATCCTCGAGGAGTCGGACGAGCTGCGCCGCCTGAACGAAGCCACCCGTGAAGGCGGCGGCTCGTACGAGGAGCGGGTGGCCTTCGGTCAGATGGTGGCCGAGCAGGTGCAGAGCCGTCAGAACGTACTGGAAGGCGAGATCGTCGCGGCCCTGAAGCCGCTCGCACGCGCCGAGCGACTCTCGCCGCCTTCCTCGCAGTACGCCCTCAACGCCTCCTACCTGGTGGACCGCGGCAAGGCCGAGGAATTCGTCGAGGCCGGTCGGAAGCTGGCCAAGCGCTACCAGGACCAGGCCGAACTTCGAGTCCTGGGCCCGTTGCCGCCCTACAGCTTCGTCTGATCAGCTCCGCAGTCACAGCAAATCGCACAGGAGGCGTGGTGGGAGTACTGGTTCAGTTCCTGACCTTTCCGCTCGCCCCGGTCAGGGGCGTGGTCTGGGTGGTCGACAAGGTTGTCGAGGCCGCCGAGCGCGATTACTACGACCCCGAGCCCGTGCAGGCGCAGCTGGCGGAGTTGGAGAGGGCGCGGGCCGAAGGCCATATCGAGGAGGAGGAGTTTGAGCGGCAGGAGGACGAACTCCTGGCGCGGCTTGAGGAGAGCAAGGCATATCAGCTCAGACGAGGCGCACAGGGCGGGGCCTGAGATGGAACCCCCGCGCCGCAGGAGATGAAGACGACATGATGACCAAGGCCAAGATCGGCGCCGCCGTACTCGGCGGCTACGTGCTCGGCCGAAGGAAGAAGGCCAGACTTGCCCTCGGGCTGGGCGCGCTGCTCGCCGGAGCGAGGGTCAAGCCAAAGCAACTCGCGGACGCGCTCACCAGTTCGCCGCTTCTCAGCGGCGTCAGCGAGCAGGTGCGCGGGGAACTGGTGAATGCTGGCAAAGAGGCAGCCACCTCCGTGCTGACGACCAGGGCCAACAGCCTGGCCGACTCGCTCCACGAACGCACCCGTGGTCTCCGGGAGAAGAGCCGGGCGGACGATGAGGCCGAAGAGCGCGAACGGCACGAAGAGCACGAGGGGCACGAGGAGGAGCGCGGGCACAAGGAGCGCGAGGAGCGCGAGGAAGAAGAACACGAAGAGGCGGCGAGCAGTCCGGCACGCTCGGTTTCACGTGCTGCCCGGGCGCCGGCGCGGAAGGCGGGCGAAGCCGCGCGGAAGACGGCCGACAGACCTCGCCGTGACAAGGCGTCCACCGGCCGGCCCCGCTCTTCGAGCGGAGCTTCCGGGGGGCGGAGCAGGAGGCCGGACGATGGCTGAGACGAAGTCGGCGGTTGGGGCGCTGGAAAGAGTGCGCGAGCAGGCGCAGGCCAATCCGGGGACAAACCGGCTGATGGAGGAACTGGAGCACTACCTCGAGACGCGGGCGGAGCTCGCGGTGGCTGGTCTCGGCCATCGCCTCGGCCGGGCCGCGACCCGGCTGGCACAGCCGGGCGGCGGCACCGGCGGGCTCGTCGAGGCCCTCTCCAAGGGGGGCAAGAAGCTCGGAGTGCGGGCTTCGCCGGGCAAGGCCGTGCTGCTGGCGGGCGCTTCCCGGGTGAAGGACGCGGCCCGCAAGGCCGTGGAGACCATCGGGAAGGACGGCGGGCAGAACGCGGGTGGCCAGCCCGCCGGGACCAGGACGCTGACCGTCATCGAGGACATCGATGTGGGCGTTCCGGTGCGCGAGGCTTACAACCAGTGGACCCAGTTCGAGGAGTTCGGCAGGTTCGCCAAGGGCGTGCTCGCCGTCGAGCAGCGCGACGACGCCACAACCGACTGGCGGGTGAAGGTCGGCAAGGCCAAACGCAGTTGGCGTGGAAAGATCACCGAGCAGGTGCCCGACGAGAGGATCGCCTGGGCCTCCGAGGGCGAGAAGGGCACGACCAGGGGTGTGGTCACCTTTCACCCCTTGGGCGAGAACCTGACCAAGGTGCTGCTCGTGCTGGAGTACTTCCCCAAGGGCATGGTCGAGAAGACCGGGAGCCTGGTGCGGGCCCAGGGGCGCCGCGCCCGACTGGATCTGAAGCGCTACCGCGCGTTCCTCATGCTGCGCGGCGAGGCCACCGGCGGCTGGCGCGGAGAGATCCACGAAGGCCGAGTGGTCGGCGAGCCGGCGGAATCCACCAGTGAGGAGGAGACCCCGCACGACGACGAGCAAGAGGAAGAGCCGTACGACGAGGAGGAAGAGGAGGAAGAGGAGGAGCCGTACGACGAGGAAGAGGAGGAAGAGGAGGAAGAGGAGGAGCCGTACGACGAGGAAGATTTCGACGAGGAAGAGGAGGACGACGAGGAAGAGGAGCCAGCCGAGGAAGAGCGCCCGCGGCGCAGGTCTGCGGCGAGGCGCTGAGTCGCGCTACGAATCGAGGTCGAGCACGCCGTGACCGGACCCAATCCCTCCGGCCCCGCCCCGGCACGACCGCTTTATCCCTACGGCGGGGAATCCGGGGCGAACCTGGCCGACATCCTCGAACGGGTACTCGACAAGGGAATCGTCATCGTCGGGGACATCAAGATCAACCTGCTCGAGATAGAACTTCTCACGATCAAGCTCCGGCTCCTGGTCGCCTCCGTCGACAAGGCGAAGGAGATCGGCATCGACTGGTGGGAGCGCGACCCCGCCCTGTCCTCACGCGCCGACGAGTACCACGCCGTGGAACGGGCGGACGAACGCGACGCGTTGGAGGAGGAGAACGAGCGCCTGCGAGCCGAGGTGAAGGCGCTTCGCGGACGCGCTCGGAAAGCCGAGACCGAGCTGCCCTCGGCCAGCCGTCCCCGTCAAGGCGCCAAGCGAGAGGTCGACGCCGCCCCACGGCGCCGGAAGCGGGCAGCAGAGCGTGAGGATCCCGGGAGTTGAGCCATGGCCAATCGCCTCAGGTATACCTATGCGGTGGTCCGGCCGTCCTCCGCGCTCGAACACGTGCTGTCCGATGTGCGCGGGGTCGCCAACGCATCCGTCGCCCTGGTGCGCTCCACGACGGTCGCCGCGGCGGTGAGCTCCGTGCCGGAAGAGGAGTTCTCGGAACAGGCTCTCAAGGACCGGTTGGAAGACCTCGACTGGCTTGAGACAGTCGCAAGGGCCCATCACTCGGTCGTCGAGGTCCTGTCCGCTCACACGACCGTGCTCCCTCTCCGGCTGGCCACCCTGTACGCGGACGACGCCCATGTCCGCGAGATGCTGGGTGAGCGCCGACAGACCTTCACGGCGCTGCTGGACCGGCTCGCCGATCACGTCGAGTGGGGCGTGAAGATCTATACGGAGCCATCCAACGAGACCGCCCCCTCCGAACCACCGGTCGGCGGCGACCTGTCGGCGCAGTCCCGCCCCGGACGTGCCTATCTGCAACGTCGCAGCGACCAGCGCCGCGCCCGGGAAGACGTCTGGCGGGCGGCGGAGGAAATGATCCGCCGGATCGACGCCGAGGCCCGCGATCTCGCCGTGGAGCATGCCCGCCACCGACTCCAGCAGGGACGCCTGGCCGGCGGCCCCGGGGAGAACGTCGCCAATGACGCCTATCTCGTCCCCCGCCACCTCGCCGAGGAGTTCCGGGACCGCGTCCTCCGGTCGACCGAAGGCCTGCCGGGGCTGCGGGTCGAGGTCACGGGACCGTGGGCGCCATACTCGTTCGCCGAACCCGCGGCGCCCGATACGCGGGAGGGGGCGCCCCCGCAGTGACCACGGAACGGGACCGCGACCTCCCCGACCGCCGCATCGCACTGATCGACCTGCTCGACCGCCTCCTGAGCGGCGGAGTGGTGCTCACCGGCGACCTCATGCTGTCGATCGCGGACGTCGACCTGGTCCGGATCTCCCTGCGCGCCGTCATCGTCTCCGTCAGCGGACAGATGGAAGAGCTCTGGACGCCCGTCGTCCGGGCGCCTCTGTCCGAGGAAGGACGGACGCAATGACCTTCCCACCCGGCCAGCCGGCGCCCGACCGCTTGGCCGAGGTGACCGAGGCGGCGACACGGGCGTTCTCCCTGCTCCCGGCACGACCGGACGACATGGCACCGCCCCGTCGGCGGGGACAGCGCGTCGTCGGCCACCTTCGTACCGACCCGGACACGGTCGAACGGGACCTGGTCAAGCTGGTGCTCACACTTGTCGAGCTGCTGCGCCAGTTGATGGAGCGACAGGCCCTGCACCGGGTCGACCAGGGCGACCTCACCGAGGAACAGGAAGAGCGGCTGGGCCTGACCCTGATGATCCTCCACGACCGTATGGTCGAACTGTGCGGCCGCTACGGTCTGACGATGGAGGACCTCAACCTCGACCTGGGGCCGCTGGGACCCCTGTTGCCACCGTGAGCCCGCGCGGCCGCCGTATCGGCGCTCCAGTGCGGTGAGGGTCTCGCACCACGACAGCCGGTCCTCGACATGCCCGGCACCGTACTGGTGGATTCGCCGGATGAGCGCCACCGTTCGTCGCGACGATGGCGGCACCGGCGGGGTCGGACGACCGCTGGGCGGGGCCGTGCCCTCCGCTGGCGCAGGGCACGGCCCGCCGTGCAAGCAACGACGTCAGTGCTTCATGGCATCCTTCGTCTTCTGGCCCGCCTGCGCGACATCCCCCTTGATCTGTTCCGCCTTTCCCTTGGCGATGAGGCGCTCGTTACCAACCGACTTACCGGTGGTTTCCTTGACCTTGCCCTTGGCAGTCTCAGCAGTGTGCTTGATCTTCTTTCCGGCACCCATCCTCTTCCTCCTTGGACGAGGTCCTTCCGGATTCACCTCCGCGTGTGCCCGATTGCCTGGATTTCATGCCTCTTGCGAAGTCCTCCATCCCATCCACGAGGTCTGGGTGACCGTCGGTACGCCGCACAACATCGAACCGTGGTCGACTGGCACGCGACCCCGGCGTGACCACGGACCCCAGGGCCCTTCCGGCCGAGCGGGGCGGACATACGCAATAGGCCCGTACCGGGATCGATCCATACGGGCCCGTCGCCGGGACGGCGCAGCCCGGGCGCTTTCGACTCGCCTCGGACGGCATGTGGGTGAACACCGCGTGGTTCTCCGCCCCGCCCGGCGGCCGATCGGCGATAACGGGAGGCAGTCCGGGTCACCGCCACCCGCACGTTCAGCCGAGAGGACGGCAGGTGCACGGCGTCGCCTACACCAGGAAGCAGGCGTCCGTCGCAGGCCAGACCCTCACCTTCTGAGAGCCCGCCCGCAGCCCGGGAGCATAACCGTTGCGCATCACCGACGCCCGAACCGGGCACCGCACCGAAATCCACCCGCACCGAGCCGGACTGCTGCGGGTGACCGTCCAGGCCGGGCAGCCCGGCCGGCCGTTCGAGCTCGCGGACCTGCGGGCCCTGCTCACCGCCGACGTACTGGCCCGCATCGCCGAGCTCCAGGGCCTTCAGGTGATCACCCGGCTCTCGCTTCCCGACGCACCGGCCGAACAGATCGAGGCCCTGCTGCGGAAGGCCGCCAGGCTCGGGATCCACCCGCCCGCGGGCACCACCGCGTACCCGGATCCGGCGGCGGACCTGCACGTCACCGCCCACCCGCACCCCGACATCCCGCCCGTGCCGCTGATGACCGTCGGGCGCGTGCTCGCACCACGGGCCGGCGAGTGGGACGCCGAAGCGGCCGAGCCCGGCGCTGCCGGGCCGGCCGAACCGGATCCGCTGGCCGTGCGGTTGGCCCTGCTAGGCCACGCCTACCGGGCCCCCGCCCGGCTCACCGGGCAGGACCTCACGGACGCCCGGGCGACCCTCGCCCGGTGGCGGAGCCTGGTCGCCGAGCTGGCCCGCGAGCCGTCCCGGCCGCTGGTCGCCGAGGCCGCCCGGACGGCCTTCGACGGCCTCGCCGACGACCTGGACACCGCACCCGCGCTGCGCGCGCTGCACGTCTTGGAGTCCCGCACCGACCTGCCCGCGGGCGCCCGTTTCGAGACCTTCCTGCGCGTGGACCGGGTCCTCGGCCTGGAGCTGGAGCGCGACATCGGCCGAGGCCCCCGGCAGCTCCCGGGGGAGCCCGTGCGCCCCGGCGCATGACGGCTGCTTCTCCGAGTGCGTGTGCGCCTTGGACCGTACGGGTGTCCCGGCCTGGACGGCCGCCTCAAGCGGCAGGGGAGGCTGCGGCCGGCGGGCGCTTGTGCGACCGGGCGTCAACATCTCGCGGCCGCAGGACGGTCAGGAGGTCAGCACACCCTGACCGTCCTGTCGGAACCGGCTGCGAAGATCACGCCCATGGATCTCGCTGACGCCCTCGCCGGCCTCGACGCCCACCCCTGGGCCTCCGTCTCGCACGCCTACGGCCCCGCCGAGGACCTGCCCGACCTGCTGCGCGCCCTCGCCGAGGGCGGCGGGGACGCCGAGGAGGCGATCTCCGAGCTGTACTCGTGCATCCTCCACCAGGGCACGGTGTACTCCGCCAGCGTCGACGCAGTCCCGTACCTCGCCCGGATCGCCGCTGCCGCCCGGCCCGGCACGGTCGAAGTCCTCTGCCTGCTCGGCGGGTTGGCCGAGAGCGATGACGAATTCGAGATCGCGCCGGGCGCGGTCCGGGCCGCCGTTGCCACCCAAATCCCGCTGCTGATACCGCTGCTGGCACATGAAGACGTGGACGTCCGGCTGCTCACCGCCTGGACGCTCGGCCACACCCGGGACACCGAGGCCGCCCCGGCCGCCCTGCGGAGCCGGTGGACGGCCGAGGCCGACCCCGGCGTCCGGGCCGAACTGCTCATCGCCCTCGGCCGGGTGGACCTCTCCGACGCCGCCGACGAGGCCCGCGCGCTGCTCGGCGCGGACACGCCCGCGCCGCTGCGACTGGCCGCGCTCCTCGTCGCCCTGACCGCCGAGGAACCGTGGACCGACGCCCACCACGACGCCGCGCTCGGCCTGCTGCCCGCCCGCGAATCCACCGTCGACCGGTACAGCATGCACCACCGCGACCCGCTGCGTGCGATCGTCGACAGCCTGCTGGGCCGCGAGACCGAGGCAGACCGCGAGAGCGTCTTCGCCCTGCTGGACGCCGCCCTGCGCGACGGCCGCCCCGAGGTGCGGACCGAGGCGCTTTCCGCGGCCGACCGCGCCTGCCACCTCTCCCGCAGCGCACCCCGGCGACTCCTCCCGGCCATCGTCGCACTCGCCGCCGAGTACCCGGCGGCGGCCCTGCTCGGCAAGCTCGGCTTGGCCGCCGCCGAGGCCGCGCCCGTCCTCGCCGAACTCGCCGCCCAGCCTGACGACGAGGCGGCCGACCAGGCACTGGCCGTGCTTGTCCGGGTCGCGCCCCGACAGGCCGCCCCGCTGCTGGCCAGGGACCTCGACCGGCGCCCCCGCGCGCTCGACGCCGCAGGCGGCTTCCAGGCCCCTGCCTTCCCCTTCGACCCGGCCCTGCTCGCCGCCGTCCGCGCACGGCTGACCGCGGACGGGCTCGGCAACAACGAGACCGCCGACCTGGTCCATCTGCTGCGCCAGTGGGGCCCGCAGGCCGCCGCCGCCCTGCCCGAGCTGTACGCGGTGCTGCCCCGCTTCCAGTACGCGGCCACCGCCATCGCCGCCGTGGCCGCCGCCGGCCCGCAGGCCGAGCGCGAGCAGGCCGGCGCCGTGCTGCGGTCCGCCGTCGGGCCGCTGATGGTGGCGCGGGCCCACCACGACCTCACCGGCGAGACCGACGTCCTGCTCGACGCCGTCGCCAAGGCGCTCGCCGCCGGCCCGCGCGTTTTTGTCGCCGAGGCCGCCCAGGCCGTCGCCGCCCTGGGCGCGACGGCCGCCGGACTGCTCCCCGTCCTGCGGGCAGCCGTCAGCGAGGACGCCGAGCCGACCACCCCGCAGCTGGACTGCGACATCGCGATCGCCACCGCCGTGTGGCAGATCGACGGCGACGCCGAGGAAGCCGTCACGATCCTGGCCTCCGTCCTCGACCGCACCGCCGGCAACCAGCTCTGGTACCGGTGGACCGTCGTCCGCGCCATCCACGCCACCGCCCTTCTCGGCGCGGCCGCCCGGCCCCTGGTCCCGCGCCTGGAGCACCTGCTCGCCGACCCCGAGAAGGCCCCCGCCGCCGCCCTCGCCCTGCTGGACATCGCGGACCCCGACACCGTCGACCTCGGCCGACTCGCCGAGGCGGCCCTCCACTCCGCCGAAACGGGAGCGGACGTCTCAGGTGCCTGTGAGGCCCTCCAAGCCCTCGGCGCGACCGCCCTGAGCACCCACCAGCGCCTGCGCGTCGCCGAACTCGCCGAGCAGGACCGGCGCATCGTCGGCTCCGGCGTCGCGAACAGCATCATCCACGAGGACGAGCGGCTGCGCGCCATCCTGGCCGCCGTCTGATCCCTTGGCCGGGGACGACGATAGTCGATTCGCCGCCCGACCCGTCCCCGCGCTTATCAGGTGGCGCGGGCGACGCGGATCTTGGACTGCTTGTGTGGCAGCTCTTCCCAGTCGTCCATCAGCTTCGCGGCCAGCCCGTGCCGCTCGGCCATGGCGATGAGGGTCTCGGCCCGGTAGTAGAAGTCCTCCCGCAGTACCTGGTGATCCGGGCCGTCGGTGCGGTCGAAGGTGAAGTCGAAGAAGCCGTCCGGGTGCAGGATGCGTCCGACGTGGGCCAGACATTCGTCGATGACGTGCCGGGGGGAGTGGGAGAACACGCTGTGGGCGTGGACGACGGTGAAGTGTTCGTCGGGCAGGAAGTCGAAGGTCAGATCCCGTACGAGGGCCAGGTTGGGGAGCTTGTGCTGGAGGTCGTACTGGACCACGGTGCGGCGGGCCGCGTGCAGGATGTCGGGCGAGATGTCGATGCCGTGGTAGTGGCCGGTCTTGAGATGGCCGATGAACCGCCAGCCGGCCCGCAGGTTCCCACAGCCGATCTCCAGCATCCGGTCCGTGGGCTTCAGACCGTGTCCGACGAGGTAGTCGTACTGCATCCGGCCCAGCGCCAGCCAGCTCTCCCGCGTTTTGCTGCCGACGGCGGCGTCGGCGCTGCGGGCGGTGTCGGAGCGCATGACGGCGCGGTAGTAGGCGACGTGGTCGGTGGTGGTCAGCCTTAGCCGGGTGTCGCGGGCGAGTCGTCGCAGGTGCGGGACGATCTTCTCGGGGTGGCGCAGGGCGTAACGTGCCTGGTAGGCCAGGCTCGATCGGTTCGGCATCCGAAGGTGCTCCGTCCATGGCCGCCGTCTGACGAGTCGGCCCCGACTGTCCGTTCCAGCGAAACGTAACCGTGATGAACGGTGGGTGCGCGCCTGGATCGTCCGCCTGAGTGTCCGCTGCTGGCGGCGGGGCGGGGCGGGGCGGGGCTCGGCCGGGCGGGTCAGGGGCAGGGCTTGCGGTACGGCGTTCCGCCGGGGACGTAGCGCTGCCACTGGTCCTGGGTGATGGTGTCGCCGACGGACTGGCAGATGATCTGGAGTGTGGTGGGCTGGTCCGTGTTCCAGAGGTCCACGGTCGCGTCGATCGTCGCGATGAGCTTCCCGTCGGGGCTGTACGCGAGCTCGGAGCCCCGGATCCCGCTCGTCTGGCTCGTGGACACCACGGCCCGGAGCGTCGGGACCTGCGGGTTGTCGACGTCCCACAGCTCGATGTGCGGGTATCTCGGGCCGACGTTCGCGTAGCTGTCGCCCATGCTCGTCTTGGCGAGGGTCCGGCCGTCCGGGCTGAACGCGATCCCGGGGCCGGAGGCCGGCGACTGGAAGACCGCCGGGTCGCTGTCGCTCACCCGGCCGCCGGCGACCGGCCACAGCCTGGTCGCGCCGGTGGAGTCGGCCACCGCCAGCCAGCGCCCGTCCGGGCGGAACGCCGGCTCGGAGACGACCGCACCCGCGGTGAGCGGTCTCGACGGCAGGGCGACCGGGTGCCGCGGGTCGGTGATGTCCCAGAGCAGCAGCGAGTCCGAGCCGCCCCCGGCCAGCAGGCGGCGGTCGGGGGAGAGGGCCAGGCGCCAGACCACGCCCGGCAGGGCGGCGATCCGCTGCGGGTGCACCGGATCGGACAGGTCGTACAGCTTCACCGTCGGGGCGAGGCGGCCATCCAGGTTGTCGTTGTTGTCGGCCACGGCCAGCGTCCGGCCGTCCGGACCGAACGCGAGGTCGGCGGCGGAGTTGTCGAGGCCGTCGATCGTGGACAGCACCGGGACGCCCGGCTGCTCGGTGCTGCGCAGGCGGACCACCGGGGTGCCGTCGGGTCCCAGTTCGCCGGTGGCCAGGACGCGGCCGTCGGGGCTGAACGCCGCGCCGCCCGCGCCCAGTTGGCCGCTTCCGGGCAGGGTGGCGAGCCGGTGGTGCGGCGGGTCGCCACTCAGATCCCACAGTGCCCCGTCGCTCTCTCCTTCCCAGGCCACCAGCCGCCGTGAGCCGGAACTGAACGTGACGGGCACGACGAACCCGCTCGGCGACCGGCCCAGGCTGGCCACGGCGCCGGACTGGAAGGGGTTGGTCACATCGGTCAGGTGGACGCCCCGGCCGGTGGCGGTGAGCAGCAGACCGCCCACCGGCTTGGCCAGCAGCGGGTTGCCTGCGGGTACGAACAGGGCGCCGCCGCCGGTGTCGGTGTACTCGTCGATCGGTGGCTCCTCCAGCGTGTTGACGGCGAGCGGATCGGCGCCCATCTGCCACAGCACGGTGGAGCGCTGACAGACGGTGGCGAGCAGACCGCCGTCCGGGCTGAACGCGACCGAGACCAGGCGCACCCGGCAGTCCGGCAGGTCCTTGTCGGCGGTCTTCGCAAGGCGCGGTTGGGCCGTGTTCCGGACATCCCAGAGCCGGAGCGCATTGTCGTCGCCGTCCCCGGGCCCGACCAGCAGGTGCCCGTCCGGGCTGAACGCCAGCCGGTGCAGCGGCTTGTGCTGGAGATCGCCGCGCACCGGGCCGCCGTCCAGCTTCGGCAGGGCGACCGGCTGGGCGGGCGCGGCGAGATCCCACAGGTGCACCGACCTGTCGGCACCCGCACTGGCCAGGGTGCGGCCGGACGGAGCGAAGGCCAGCGAGTCGACGAGCCCGGCGTGGCCGGTCAGCGCCGGGAACGGCTTCGGCGCGGCCGGGGTGGACAGGTCCAGGAGCCGGATCGCGCCGTTGTCCGTACCGGCGGCGAGCAGGTGCCCGTCCGGGCTGACGGCCAGTGCGGTGACGCCGGACGGATCGGCCGCCGCAGGTACGGCGAGCTCCCGGGGGTGGGCGGGGTCGCCGATGTCCCACAGCCGCACGGCCTGACCGGCGGCCGCGGCGAGCAGCCGCCCATCCGGGCTCAGGGCGACCGCGCCGACGCCCGGGAGCCGGACGCGCCCTTCTTCGCCGACGCCCGCCGTGCTCCACAGCGCGACCGCGTTCCCCGTCGAGACGGCCAGGCGGCGCCCGCTCGCGCTCTGTGCCAGGTCCGCCACACGGTCCTGGCCGTCGAAGACGCCGTCCGTTCCGAGTGCGGCGAACAACGCGGCGCTGTTCGCCCGAGGGTCCAACCTGTAGGCCGTCACCGCGAGTTGCTTGGCCAGACCGGGCTGGCTGCCGCGCAGGTCGGCGGCTTCGGCCGCGACCAGCTGGGCCACTGCGCGCTGCCGCTGGGTATCGGCATCCCGCTGGAAGGTGACCGCCAGGCCGGCGGCGCTCACCGACAACAGGGTCAGCACGACCAGGGACGCGACGGCCGCCCGGGTGCGCCGGATCCGGCGCCGCTCGTACCGCTCGGAGCGGTCGAGGAACTCGGTCATCGGGGAAGGCAGTTCGTCCACCGCGGCGCCTTCGCGAGCGGAGACCAGCCGGGTGCCGCGGTACAGCAGCGAAGGGTCCCGGCCGGCCTCCAGCCAGGCCGCGGCGTCGGCGGCGAGCCGCTGGCGGACGCGCAGCCAGTCGCGGTCCGCATCCACCCAGGCGCGCAGCCTCGGCCAGCTGCGCAGCACGGCGTCATGGCTCAGCGCGACGCTCCGCTCGTCCACGACCAGCAACCGGGCCTCGGCGAACCGGTGCAGAGCCCGCTCGGCCGCCTCCTGCTCGGGCAGCCCGTGCAACAGGCTGTCCCGGTCGGCCCGTTGGGCGGTGTCCACGCTCTGGTCGTCGACCCGTACCAGCCGGGGCAGCATCCGGCGGAGGGCTGTCCGGCCGGCCTCGTCCAGCCGGTCGTACGCGTCGTCGGCGGTGGCGGCGATCGCCCGGGTGATCCCGCCGGTGGCCCGCAGGCCGGCCACGGTCAGCCGGGCGCCGCGACGCCGCTGCCAGATGGCCCACAGGGTGTGGGAGAGCATCGGCAGCGTGCCGGGCTCCGGGCCGGTGGGCCGGGTGGCGCCCAGTTCGTGCATCAGCAGGTCAGCCAGGCCCTCGTCGAGAGTCAGCCCTGCCAGGGCGGCAGGCCGTTCGATCGCCGCGCGCAGTTCCTCCGGCCGCATCGGCGCGGCCTGCACCTGGTGGTCCCGCAGCGCAGCGGCCAGCTCCGGATACTCCAGGGCCTGGCCGTAGAAATCGGCCCGCAGCGCCAGGACCACCAGGGCCGCCGAGCCGGCGGCGAGGGCCGAGAGCGCGGCCAGGAAGGCCGTCCGCTCGGACCGGCTCCGGCAGACGGTGAACAGCTCCTCCAACTGGTCGACCACCAGGACCAGCCGTTTGCCGGACTGCTTCGCGAGCGCCTCGGCGGCCAGCGCGGCCGCCGAATCCGGGTCCGCACGCAGGGACTCGGTGCCGGCGGCGCCGTTCGGGTGCAGCGCGGCGGCCAGGCCCCGCAACGGGTGCGCCCCGGGCCTGAGCAACAGACTGGGCCACCCGGCCGAGCCGGGCAGCTCCGGCACGCCCCGGCGCAGCGTGGCGACCAGTCCGGCGTGCAGCACCGAGGACTTCCCCGCGCCGGACGGCCCGACCACGATCAGCGGCTGCCGCTCGGCCAGTGCCTTTGCGCAGGCCCGTACCAGAGCGTCGACCAGCTGCTCCCGCCCGCAGAAGAAATCCGCGTCGTCCACGGCGAAGGACTCCAGGCCCAGGTACGGGCAGCGGCCCGGGGACGGCTCCGGCTCGTCCTCGCCCACCGGCTCGGGCTGGGCCGGGTTGACGGCGAGTACCAGAGTGCCCGAGCGGTCTCCGGCCTGGCGGCGGGGCAGCGGGCCGTGCCGGGCGCGCAGGGTGCGGAACAGGTACTCGTACGCGGCGTCCAGGGTCAGCAGGCGCGGGCCGCGCGGATCGCCCTCGTCGAGCAGCTTGATCAGCGCGCCGGTGAAGGTGGTGTACTGCTCGTCCTCCGGCGCCAGGGCGAGCTGTTCGGTTGAGCCGAGCAGATACATGCCGTGGGCGGGCGGGAGCGTGAACTGCTGCGGCGATCGGCTTCCGAGTTGCGCCCGGCCGGAGAAGCAGCAGTCGAGGACCACGACCACCGAGGAGGCCCGGCAGGCGCTCAGCGCTTTTGCCATGTCGGGCGGATGGCATGCCTCCAGGAGGCCCACGGCTACCGGACGTACCGCAAGGACGGCACCTGCTACCTCTGCCGCGCCAGGCGCAAGGCCGAAGCCGCCCACCGCGAGGGCCAGGAACGCCTGCGGGCAGCCCGCACCGCCCACGCCGAGCGCGGCCGTCCTGCTCGACCCGCCCGCGAGGAGGAGGACCTCGGGCCGCTGTGACTGCCCCTGCCCACCGACAAGGAGCGCGGGCAGCACCGGCCGCGGCAGCTCGCCGACTCGAGTCAGCGGGTTCCTTGCGGGCCTCAGGAGGCGAAGACCACGCCCTGGCTGATCGGCTGGAGGGAGCCGACCGTGAAACCGGCGGCGGAGACGGTCAGCACTTGCTGGACCGGCTTGCCGTCGATGCCGATGAGGTTGGCGGTGAGCTGGGTGGTCTCGTCGGGCGGGGTGACGGTGATGCCGCCCAGAACCTTGCAGGTCGGCTCGGCCTTGTCACAGGAGGACCACTTGAGGCCGGAGAACGCCGAGACGCCCGGCTTGAGGGTGACCTCGACCGGCTGGCCGGGGTGGGCGACCCGTGAACTGCCGGTCACCACCGCGCCGTTGTCGGCCAGCAGCCCGCCGTAACCGAGGTAGCCGTGGACCGTGCAGGTGCGCGAGCTCTTGTTGGTGAGCATCACCATCGCGGTGGGCCCGACGGCGGAGATGGGCTGCATCTGGATGTCCGCCTTCAGGTCGGCCGTGTGGCAGCGGTCCGCGGCGTTCCCGCCGCGAGACGCCGGCGCTGCGGGCGTGACCGACGCGCCGGACCCACCAGAAGCGGCCGGCTTCGCCGAGGCCCCGGCCGCCCCGGCCCCGTTCGATCCCGCTGCTCCCGAGGCCGCCGGCGAGGCCGCGGACGTCGAGGACACGTCGTCGTTGCACGCCGCCGCCCCCAGCCCCAACGCCAGCACCGTCGCCGCCACCGCCAACCCCCTGCCCACCCGCATGGTCCACCCCTCCGGCTCAGCGGACGGTATCCGGTCAACCCGTCCGATCACCCCTCAGGACGTCCCGCTCTCGCCCACCAGTTCGCCTCGTTCCGTCTCGGGGGCGTAACAGCCGCGCCACCGGAGTGACACGCCGACGCCGGAGAGGAGGCGGCCGAGGTCTTCGCCATCGGCAGCGCCGACGGCGTGATCTCCCACTCCTACACGGCGAACGGCCAGCTGATGAGCGACTGGTACACCATCGGCGCGACCGCCTTCAAGACCAGCTGACGCCCGCACCCGGTCCGGCCCGGCACGCGGCCGGACCGGGTGCGGTGCCGGGGTGGTTCGTTCACTCCTGCTACGAGAAGACCGCCGCCGTCTTCCAGGCCGGACCCCACATCGCGGGCATCTTCATCCGGTCCGCCCGCTGGTCCAAAGAAAACGGAGCTAGTCGTACCGCAACACGATCTTCAGCAGACCGACCCTACGTCCTGGCCTGCTGGTAGAGCGTCACCAGGAGGCCGTGCACCGGCTCGCCCTCCGAATCCTCCTCCGTCTCGTCGACCAGTGCGGCCAGCGCCTCGGCGAGCCGCGCTGCCTTGGCCGGGCTGAGCCGGAGGTGACGCAGTGTCAGGACGTGGTCGACGGGTGAGCGGTCCAACTCCTGGGCGACGGCACCGAGCAGCGCGGCCGTGCCCTCGGCCTGCGGTTCGGCGACGAGGAGTCGCCCGGCGGTCCGCCGGTAGTACTTCTCGGTGCCGCCGCGCACCCGCCGCGTTCCCGCGTCCTGGACCAGCCCCGCCTCGCACAGCACCCTGAGGTGGTGGGAGATGCTGCCCTTGTTCGCTCCCAGCTGCGCGGCGAGCCGGCTGATCGTCGACGGCCCGCTGCTCAGGGCGAAGAGCAGGCGCTGGCGCAGGGGGTGGGCGAGTGCCGTGTGCTGCAGGGGCGTGCTGATCCGCTGGACGTCCTCGTCTGGTTGGTGGCTCACCTGATCAAGCGTTAAGTACGTTTGACGCTTTGGCAAGTCGCTGGTCTACTCCCTCCCATGACCTCCACCACATCACTGCCTGCGTTGGACGCCGTCGCCGTCGTCGAGTCGATAGCCGACCTGGTCTGCGAGAACTACGTCTTCCCCGATGCCGCCCGGCAACTGGCGGCCCTGCTGCGGCGCCGGAGTGCCGAGGGCTCCTACCGGGCCGAATCCGCCGAGGAGTTGGCCGAAGCGGTCACCGCCGATCTGCGGTCCGTCAACGGCGACCTGCACCTGGCCCTGAAGTACCACGCCGTGCCCGCGCCGCCGGAACAAGGCGCGGCGGCACTCGCCGCGATGCGGAGGGAATTCGACGCCTCCCTGGGCGGCGTTCCCCGGGTGGAGCTCCTCGACGGCGGCGTCGCCGTCCTGGAGATCGCACCCAAGATGTTCCCGCTGGACTGGGCGGCACAGCCGCTGACCGCGGCGCTCTCACTGGTGGCCCCCGCCCGCGCCCTCATCCTGGACCTGCGCCGCAACACCGGTGGCGATCCGGACACGGTCGCCTTCATCTGCGGCTACCTGCTCGACGGCCGCACCCACCTCAACACCATGCTCTCGCGGCAGGGAGAGGTGGCCGAGCAGTCCTGGACGCCCCCGTTCGTACCGGGTGCCCGCTTCGGCGCCAGCAAGCCGCTCTACGTGCTGACGAGCGGAAACACCTTCTCCGCGGGCGAGGAACTCGCCTACGACCTGCAGCAGCTCGGCCGCGCCGAGGTCGTCGGGGAGGCCACCCGGGGCGGCGCGCACCCGCGCGAGGGCTGGACGGTGCACCCGCACCTGGAACTCAGCGTGCCCGTCGCCCGCGCGGTCAACCCGGTCTCGGGCACCAACTGGGAGGGCACCGGCGTCCGGCCCGATGTGCCGTGCGACGCCGAGGCGGCGCTCGACCGCGCGCTGCCTCTGGCCGTGGCCCGCTTGACCTAGGTCCGCTGCGGCTCTCATCACCACCGGCCTGCTCGCCTCCCCGGCCGGCGCCTACGCCTCCCCGGCCGGCGCCTACGCCGCCGCGACGGTCGTGCTCCCCGGCCGGGCTGGTGAGACCGGTCGGTGTGGTCTCGCATCGGCGCACCTCGTCATCCCCGGGTGAACACCCGACCGTTGAGGTCGTAGAGCCGCTCGGCCTCCGCCGGGTCGGTGTGGTGCCAGAGGCGGTCCCAATCCGAGCCCCGGTCGTCCTCGGGCGTTATCGACCAGTCGATGAAGCCGGGCGCGTCGTCGACCTCCGCCAGCGCCGCCCACAACTCGTGGTCCCGGCAGACGAATCCGTGCTGGAGGGCTTCACCGATCGGGTCGAGCGTCCCGGCTCGGAAGAGGACGCCGCTGTCCCCGCGGTAGAACTGCCACCACTCGGCCAGCACGTGTCCGTCCTGGTCGCGCACCTCGAAGCACTGGAGTACCAGGCCCTCCTCGGCCAGGGCCTCGAACGTCGGGTACTCGTCCAGGTTGTAGGTGGCCGCGTAGTAGATCGCCTGAGCGCGCCGGTGTCCCGCCAATTGATCGATCGGCGGAAGGTCAACGGCAAGGAATCGAAGCTTCATGATCGGGATGCTACTGACTTCAGCGCTCCAGGGTGATGGCGGTCTTTGACCGAAGCGAGCGCTGACGCCCTTGTCGGCAGTCGACCTCGGTGAGGTCGACTGCCGACAAGGCGATCGCGCGTCGGCGAACGGACCCCGCGACCATGCCACGGCTCATTCCGTGGCGGGGACGCGGATTCCTTCCCAGACCAGCCGGCGTTCCCGCTGCGGGTCCACCTCGGTCCGCGACGGATGGTCGATGATGCGGGTGTTCCGTTGCGCCACCGTGTATTCCGGCCAGGAGGCGAGCGGCCGGCCGGTACGAGCGAAGGCCAACCAGTTGTCCTGGACCTCGTCCTGCACGGCGCGAAATCCCTGCCGCCCGCCGGCCAGGGTCAACAGCCGTACCGGCACGCTGTCGACGCCACCGAACACCGGCAGCAGTTCGATCCCGTGCACGGCCCCCAACCCGGCAAGACGCAACGCGCGCGGTGCGAAGTCGAAGCGGTAGCAGAACGTGGCGGCCCGGCCGCTGTGCCCTTCGAGCACCGCCTGCATCGGTCGCCACAGCACGAAGTCCGTGCTGACCTGGATCGCGGCCGCCCGCTTCGGATAGCCGGGGTAGGCGGCGACCACCCGCTCGTGGTCGGCGCCGCAGCGCTCCAGCGCGGCGCGCAGCACGGGCGCGGTGGTCGGCACGGTGGCGTCGAACTGGGACACGGTGCATTCATCGCGATTGGTGCCGACGATCAGCGGCACCGCCTGCGCGCTGCCCGCGGTGATGGCGTCCAACGGGTCCAGCGGCAGGAAGCCGCCGTCGACCACCGGTGCGATCGGGTAGCTGCCGGGAAAGGCTCGCACCACGTCCCGCAGCGCCCGCTCGGCGGCCTGGCAGAGGTCCTTCGCGGCCGCCGTGGTCAATGCCCGCGCCGCGGAGTCCGGGGTGACGCCGAGCCGGCCGAGGAGCCGGCGGGCGAACCGGCGGGCCTCTTCGACGTCCACGGCGGCCCAGTCCGCGGCCGGGCTCTGCGCGATCGCGGAGTGGAACAGCCCGGCCGCGGTCGGGGTCGACATCAGCGTCAGCACCGCGTCCGCGCCCGAGGACTCGCCGAAGACGGTGACGTTGTCCGGATCGCCGCCAAAAGCGGCGATGTTGCGACGCACCCACCGCAACGCCGCCATCTGGTCCCGCAGGCCGAGGTTCGACTCGAAGGGCCGATCAGCGGTGGAGAACTCGGTGAAGTCGACGTAGCCGAGCGCGCCCAGCCGGTAGTTGAGCGTCACCACCACGACATCGCCACGCGCGGCCAGCGAGTCACCCGGATACCGGGCCGCGGTGTCGAAGAGGTAACCGCCGCCGTGGATGAAGACCATGACGGGTCGTGGCCGCGCCGAGGGTCGCGGGGGCGCGGTCACGTTCAGGGTCAGGCAGTCCTCGCCGGTCGGGCGCATGCCCACCATCGGGTTGCGGCGCTGTACGGCCGCGTTCTTGAACCGGGTGGCGTCGCGTACGCCCGTCCACGGCCGCACCGGTTGCGGTGCCCGGAACCGCAACTCCCCGACCGGTGCGGCCGCGTAGGGGATGGACCGCCACTGCAGCGCGCGCGGGGCCCGTCGTCCGCGGACGACGCCGTCCGCGGTCTCGACGTCAGTCGTGAGCATCGTGCCTCTCTTCGTAAGGGATACCGAGGGACCCCGCGCTTGTCGGTGACGTGTTGACGGGTTATGCCAATGCGGCCGGACCCGCGCGCAGGACATGCTGGAACGCGTCGGCGAAGTCCTCCGCGAACTCCACGGGGAACCGGTCCGTCCACACCCACACGTTCAGCCGTACGCCGCCGTCGGCGGCGTACCAGACCTCGGTCTCCAGCTCGCTCAGCGTCGTCGGAGCGTCCAGGCGGACGAACTCGGAGCGGCAGGACGGCAGCATCAACTCCGGATCGCTCAGGTTCTCCACCAGGAGCACCGGCAGCCGCCCCAGGGCTTCTCGGCCCATCCCGGCGAGCACCGGCATGGCCGCCTCGGCGAAGGACACGTCCTGGGCGGCGAGTGCGGCGCCGACCGCCTTGCCAGCGCTGTCCCACAGGTCGCCTCCGGCGGACGAGGGGCGCAGGCGCAGGCACAGCATGTCCATGCGGGTGGAGATGGACCGGCTGGGGTCGCCGGCCCAGCTGGAGAACGGCACCAGGAGGCCGAACTCGTCCTGGCCGGACAGCTTTCGCAGGAGCGTGCCGTAGGCCGCGGCCAGCGCGACCAGCCTGGTCGACCCTAGGTCGCGGACGACGGCGTCCCACGGCTCCATCTCCCGGCCGGAGACCTGCCGGGAGACCGACACCCGGGGGCCGTCGGTGGCCTGCGAGGACTGCCGCCGCGGCAGGGCGAGCTGCGGGAGGCCGTCGAGTTCCTGCTTCCAGTAGCCGAGTTGGGCGTCCAGGTCGGCGGCCGCGCGCCGCCGGCGGTAGATGTCGGCGATCTCGGCCAGCGTCTGGGCCGGCTGCGCGAACTCTGGAGCCCGACCGAGCAGTCGTGCCTGGTAGGCGGTGGCCAGGTCGGCGGCCATCGGCTCCTGGGACGCACCGTCGAACGCCACGTGGTGGACGATGAGACCGAACAGCAGACGTCCGCTGTTGGTGCTGCGGACCATCGCGCAGCGCCAGATCCTGCCCTCGGCGAGCGACAGGGGCCGGTACAGCGCGGCGTGCAGCGCGGCCACCGCGTCGTCCTCCGTCTGCTCGTCCGGCAGCTGCCGGAGGTCCGGTCCGGCCACGTCGGCGGACGGCACCGCGATCGGGCCGGGGTCCATCAGATACCGCGAGTGCAGCGCCTGGTGCCGGCCGTGGACGTCGAGGATCGCCTGGGACAGCGCCTCGACGTCCGGGGTGCCGTCGATCCACCAGGCCATCGAGCAGAGGTACGCGAGATCCGAGGCCTCGGAGATTCCCTCCCACAGGGCCAGCGCGTAGTGCACGGGCAGTGCGATCGGCCCGGCAGCCTGTTCCGTCACGGTGTCGGGCACAGCGGTCGGCGCACCGGGCTCGGCGATGCCGGCGTCCAGCAGCGGCTTCAGCGCGACCGCGAGGTCCCGCACGGTCGAGGTCACGAACACCTGTGAGGCCGGCACCGCCACCCCGAACTCGGCGGCCACCTTCGCGCAGAGCCGGGCCGCGTCGAGCGAGTTGGCACCCAGCTCGAAGATCGAGCGGTCCGGTGGGACGGGGCCGCGGTCGAGGATCTGGCCGAACACGGCCGCCAGGCGCGCCTCGACGGGGTCCAGCGAAAAGTGCGCCCCCGGCGCGGAGTCGTCCGGGTGGTCCTCCTCGGCGGCGAGTCGTTCGACCGCCCGCTGATCGACCTTGCCGGTGGCCAGCAACGGCATCGCCGCCAACCGGCGGATCCGGTCGGGCACGAGGTAGCCGGGCAGCCGGGCGGCCAGCTCGGCGCGCACGCCCAGCTCGTCGGGCGCGCTCTCACCGCGGCCGGCGTAGCACAGGCACAGGCTGCGGCCTCGTCCCTGCGGACCCTCGACCGTTACCACCACGGCCGCCGTGACCCCGGCGATGCGCGCGGCGGCCCGCTCGATCTCGGCCGGCTCGATCCGGTGGCCGCGGATCTTGACCTGCCGGTCGAGGCGGCCGTCGAAGTACAGCACGTGCTCGGCCGAGTAGTGCCCGAGGTCGCCGGTCCGGTACACCCGCAGGGTCTGCCCGTCCACGGTGATCTCGGGGAACTTCTTCGCCGTGAGCTCCGGGTCGCCGAGGTAGCCCGACGCGAGCCCGGTCCCGGCGATGCACAGTTCACCCGTCTCGCCCGGGCCGCAGGGCCGGTCTCCGTCCAGCACGAAGATCTTCGTCCCGTTGAGCACCCGGCCCAGCGGAACGCCTCCGGGGTCGACACAGTCCTCGACCGTGACCCGGCGTGCGGTCACCACCGCGGTGGACTCCACCGGACCGTACATGTTGTTCAGTTCGACGGCCGGGAAGCGTTGCACGAATCGCCCCATGTGGGCGGCCGACGCACGCTCACCGCCGGTGATCAGCCAGCGCAGCCCCTCGAACGCGTCGAGGTCCTCGTCGACGATCAGATTGAACAGCGAGGCCGTCAGGGAGGCGCCGTTGACCCCGTGCTCGGCCACGATCCGGCGGAGCGTGGCCGGCACCAGCACCGGATCGTCGAGGAACACCGCCGTGCCGCCGCCCAGCAGGACGCCCCAGCCGTCGAGGCAGAACCCGTCCCAGGTCGCCGGCGCGAGCTGCGGAACGACGTTGCCGGGGCCGTAGGCGGCGAAGTCGCAGTCCGCGAAGAGGCGGACCATGCCACTGTGGGGAACGACGCTCGCCTTCGGCTCGCCGGTCGATCCCGAGGTGAAGAACACGGCGCACGGCTCGTCGCCACGCAGCTCGATGCGGTGCGGTTCGCGTCCTGCGGTGACGGCGTTGTGGGCGTCCTGGACGCCGGGCGGCGCCACGACCGGGACGGGCCACCCGCCCGCCGCGGAGGTCACGAGCACCTTCGCGTCCAACGCCGTGATCAGCGAGGTGAGCCGCTCGTGCGGCCACCGGACGTCGAGGGCGGAATAGGCGGCGCCGCACTCGAGCACCGCCAGCAGCGTGGCGACGAGCTCCGGGGTGCGGTCCATGAGCACAGGCACCAGATCGCCCCGCCCGACGCCGTGGCTCGCGAGCTCGACGGCGTAGTCGTCGGCGAGCGCCTGCAGTTCGCGGTAGGTCACCCGCCGGTCGCCGGACACGATCGCCACAGCGGACGGCCATTCTTCCGCGCACCACCGGAACAGTCCGTGCACCGTCTCGATGCCGTGACGCTCCCCGGTGGTTTTCTGTACGCGACTGTCATGTTCCATCGGAACCACGATGTCCCCCGTGATTGTGGAATTTCTGTCTTCTCTGGATCGATCGCCGCACGGCTGTCTCGGATTTGCCGTGCCGCGCAGGCTGGAGGACTCCTCGCCGCCTCATTGCGGCGTTCGTGTGCGTCGAGGACGGCGGGCGCGTACCCCCACCCGCCGACGCCCTCCTGGCTCTCCGTCATGTGCGAACAGGTCGTCAGGTTGCCATCGTCTCACGACGACAGGCCTGAGACTTTCGCCGCATGTCGCACGTTTGGACACTACCCTTACAGCGTAAGTGCCATCAACACGAGGCGACTTGCTGTCTTCGCGCGCATGCGGTCGACCCGGGCCGGGTGCTGGCGGCCGCGGTTGACTTTGCTGACCGGTCAGGCCGCGCCGCGTCCATGGGATCGGCCGGGGACGCATACGACAGCGCCCGCGCCTCGGCCGCTCGGCAGTCCCTGGCCTCCCGGCTCGACTCCCTCGCCGAGACCGGCGTCACCCTTGCAGGCCCTTGAACCGCGGACCGCTGTCGGATTTTTCTGTTATGCACCGTCCTCTTTCACTTTTCACATTCGCCGAACTCGACACGAAGAGGCCATCGGGCCCACCTCATTCGCGGCAAGTTGGCCAGACCTTGCCAAGTTCGCCGGACCCTGCCGTAGATCACTTGACGCGATGCTTTTGAGCACATCTACTGATCTTCGAGCCGCCGACCGGGCGGCTGCCGTTCCATTGACAATGTCTTAGAGAATCTGTTCCACAGGACAAGAGAACGCCCAGCCGAATGACCTTGTGCCGGGCGACGGGGGAGCGGTCTAATCCAGCACCGTGCGCGCTGGAATTGACCCATGAGTTCGCGAGACGAGTTCATCCCTTCTCTCCGGTCTTGCGCCGTGCCGGGAATGGCTCTGCCGTTCCGGCAGGCCCGGGGGATTTACACGCGTGTCGGCCATGACTGCTCCGTCGGCATGCCTAAGGGGGTGAGCATGACCGACAAGCTGGGCTTTGCCCACGGAAGCCACGTCTACCGTCGGCCTCCGGGGAGGACGTGTTCACGCGGTATCAGAGCCGGGTCGCGGGCCGTCCGGGCGCGCCGGTGACGGTGGCCCGGCTCGGAGCGGTCCACCTTCCGCTCGGGCCTGGGCCGGGCAACCCCCGACTGGCCGACCTCCTGGCGGAGTTGCGCATCACGGCGGTCATCGGATCCTCGGAGACCGTGCCGGGAGCAGGACCACAAGTCGAGCTTCCCGTTCCCTCCGCCGGCGCCAACGCCGCCCCTGTCACGGCCGCGGAGTTCACCAGCGGCCTCCCCGCGACCCGGGTCGGCGGCACGGACGCGCAAGGCGCCGATCGAGATCCCGGAAGGGCACACTAGCTTCCACCACTGCCGGACCCACCACTGCAGCCGGCCTGACCGGTCGGCCGAGCCCCGCCGCGCCATCTCGCCGCACCGTCCAGGACGGCGGCGCGAACGCGTACCGGGAGTTCCCGCTCGCGGACGGCAACCCGGCCGCCTACCACCTGACGTGCTGGTGCGCAGGACACCGCAGCGGACTCCGGACTGCGCCGACCCCGAGTCCTGCCCGGCCGTTCGGGACACGCACGCGCAGACCGTCTCCGAGTGAGCCCCCCCCATGGGCCAACCAGACCATAGGAAGAATCGGGATATCCGCGTATGACCATCACAGAAGACTTCGAACGTCACGATCAGCCGCAGCACGACGCCGCCCTTCCGGTCGACGACCTCCGACTGGACCATGTGGAGCTCTACGTCGAGGACCTGGACCGCGAGGCCGCCGAGTGGACCAGCAGGTACGGCTTCGCCGTCGTCGGCACCGCAGGCGGGCCGGAGGAGGGCTTCCGCAGCCTCGCCCTGCGTCAGGGCAGGATCCTCCTGGTGCTCACCGAAGGCACCGACGACGAGCACCCGGCCACCATCTACGTCCATCTCCACGGCTCCGGCGTGGCCCGCATCGCCCTGAGCACCGGCGACGTGGAAGCCGCCTTCGCCCATGCGGTGGACCGCGGAGCCCGACCCTTGGCCACCCCGGCCCGCACCCCGGGGACGGGCGTCGTCGCCGCCGAGGTCTCCGGCTTCGGGGACGTCGTGCACACCCTGGTCGAACGAGACGGCACCGACGGGCTTCCGGCGGGGTTCCGGCATGTCGAGGCCGACGCCTCCGCGCAGACGCCCGCCGCAGACGCCCCCGGGCTGGTGGAGATCGACCACTTCGCCGTGTGCGTGAACGTCGGTGAGCTCGAGGAGATGGTCGCGTTCTACCAGCAGTCCTTCGGGTTCAGGGAGATATTCGAGGAGCGCATCGCCGTCGGATCGCAGGCGATGCTGTCGAAGGTGGTGCAGAGCCGCGGCGGTGACATCACCTTCACGGTCATCCAGCCGGACCCGGACGCCGACCCCGGCCAGATCGACGACTTCCTGAAGAACCACGGCGGCTCGGGCGTCCAGCACATCGCGTTCTCGAGCGAGGACGCCGTCGGCTCGGTCCGCGCCCTGGCCCGCGGCGGTGTGGAGTTCCTGAGCACCCCCGCGACGTACTACGAACTGCTCGGCCGACGGGTGGAGTTGCGCCGGCACGGCCTGGAGGCGCTGCGCGAGCTGAACCTGCTCGTCGACGAGGACCACGGCGGACAGCTCTTCCAGATCTTCACCCGGTCCACGCACCCGCGGCGCACCCTCTTCTTCGAGGTCATCGAGCGGCTCGGCGCCGAGACGTTCGGCTCCTCCAACATCAAGGCCCTGTACGAGGCCGTCGAGCTGGAGCAGCTGCGGCAGAACGGTCCCGCCCGATGACAGCCGTCCCCGCCACGTTCGCACCCGAGGACCTCCTCAGCCCGGCCGACTTCGAACGGGCTGCGGCCGCCCTGCTGCCCGCCCCCGTACGGGACTTCGTGGCAGGCGGCAGCGGGACGGAGCTCACCCTCGCCGCCAACCGGGCCGCGTTCGACCAGGTGCGCATCGTGCCGCGGGCCCTGCGCGACGTGTCGGGCTGCGCCCTGGCAACCACCCTGCTCGGGCGCCCGGTGTCCATGCCGGTGGCCACCGCACCGGTCGGCTACCAGAAGCTGGTGCACCCCGAGGGCGAACTCGCCGCCGCATGCGCGGCGAAGGAGGCCGGGATCCCGTTCACCGTGGGCACGTTGAGCAGCTACACGCTGGAAGAGGTGGCCGCCGTCGGGGCGACGACCTGGTTCCAGCTCTACATGCTGCGCGATCGCGACCAGTCGTTCGACCTCGTACGCCGTGCCGAGGACGCCGGCTGCGCTGCGGTGATGCTCACGGCCGACGTGCCGTGGATGGCCCGGCGCCGGCGCGACCTGCGCAACGGCTTCGCCCTGCCGGACGACGTGGTGGCGGCGAACCTCTCCGCGGGCACCGGATCGGCGGCCCACCGTGCGGCTTCGGGCGAGTCCGCTGTGGCCCGGCACACCGCCGCGGCCTTCGCCCCGTCCCTCAACTGGGCGGACCTCGAGGAACTACGGCGTCGCACCCGACTGCCGCTGCTGGTGAAGGGCGTGCTCGACCCCGCGGACGCCGCCCGAGCGGCCGAGTGCGGGGTGGACGCCGTCGTCGTCTCCAACCACGGCGGGCGCCAGCTCGACGGCGCTGTGGCGAGCATCGACGTGCTGGCCGAGGTGTGCACGGCGGTGGCCGGGCGCTGCGAGGTGCTGCTCGACAGCGGGATCCGCAGCGGTGTAGACGTGCTGAAGGCGCTCGCGCTCGGGGCGAGCGGCGTCCTCGTCGGCCGTCCGCTGCTGTGGGGACTCGCCACGGGCGGCACCGAAGGCGCGCACCGGGTCCTCGAACTGCTCGCGACCGAGCTGCGAGACGCCCTCGGGCTCGCCGGGTGCTCCGAGGTGGGCGCGGCACGGTCCCTGCGAACCTTCCGGGGGCCGTGGCCCGCGGACCGCACCGGTGCGGCGTACAGGGAAAACGGCGGAGTCGAAGGGACGGTCCAGCGGTGACACGGCAGCACATGGAGACCCTGTTGCACACCTCGGCGCTGCACGCCTCGCTCGAGGACGACGCACTGAACTCGATGAACTTCCTCAACGAGATCGCCCAGCGGTTCCCGGACGCGATCTCCTTCGCCGCCGGGCGCCCCTACGAGGGATTCTTCGACTCCGGTCTCGTCCACGACTACCTCCGGCGCTTCGAGCAGTACCTGAGGGAGGAGAAGGGGTACGACGAGGCCCAGGTGCGCCGGACACTGTTCCAGTACGGGCGGACCAAGGGCATCGTCCACGAGCTGATCGCCCGTCATCTGGAGCTGGACGAGGGCATCATCGTGGACCCGGAGTCCGTGGTGGTCACCGTGGGGTGCCAGGAAGCGATGTTCCTGGTGCTCCGGGCGCTGCGCGCGGACGAGCGGGACGCAGTCCTCGCGATGTCGCCCAGCTACGTGGGTCTCAGCGGGGCCGCCCGGCTGGTGGACATGCCGGTGCTGGAGGTCGCCGAGGGACCGGACGGCGTGGACCTCGACCGCCTCGAAGAGGCGGTGCTGGGAGCACGGGCACGCGGCATGCGGCCCCGCGCCTGCTACCTGGTGCCGGACTTCTCCAACCCTTCGGGCAGTCAGCTCAGCCTGGCGAACCGTCACCTGCTCCTCGACCTCGCGGAACGGCTCGACCTGCTGTTGTTGGAGGACAACCCGTACGGGTACTTCGGTGCCGACGGTGAGCGGTTGCCCACCCTGAAGTCGCTCGACACCCGGGGCAGGGTCGTCTACCTGGGGTCGTTCGCGAAGACCGGTCTGCCCGGCGCCCGGATCGGGTACGCGGTGGCGGACCAGCGCGTCGCCACCGCCACCGGCCGGGTCGGGCTGCTGGCCGACGAACTCTCGAAGATCAAGAGCATGCTCACGGTGAACACCTCGCCCATTGCCCAGGCGGTGATCGCGGGAAAGCTCCTGACCCACGACTGCAACCTCTACGGCGCCAACGAACGCGAGATCGCCCTGTACCGCGACAACCTCAGGCGGCTGCTCGCGGGCCTGGAGCGGCACTTCCCACGCGACGGCGGCTCGGGGGTGAGCTGGAACGTGCCCCGTGGCGGGTTCTTCACCGTACTGACAGTGCCGTTCCCGGCGGACGACGCACTGTTGGAGATCTCCGCGCGCGACCACGGCGTGCTGTGGACGCCCATGAGCTACTTCAGCTCCGACCCCGCGGCCGCGCACCAACTCCGCCTGTCCTACAGCCAAGTGACCGTCGAACAGATCGATCAAGGCCTCGAACGCCTCGCCGCACTTGTCACGAGCCGACAGCCAGGCTCGGCCTGAAGCCCGGCTGAAGTGTGCCCCCATACCCAGTACTCCCGCAGCGTTTCCCGCTGTCCGGGCTGGTCAGAGGTCCGCGCCGGGACCTTGCGGGCCCGGAGCTGGCCACAGCAGCTGGCCGAGGATGCCAATGCGGCCATCCGGGTGCCTTCCGGACACCTCGCGAGCGGGAGACGCCCAGCGAGGGGTATGTCGTCTCGCACGAGATGACCTCGGGACCCGTGAGGAGACCAGCGTGTACGCAGCGGTACGGCGGTACGAAGGGGTGACCGATCCTGCGGAGGCAGGTCGCCGAGTGGCCGAGGGATTCGTGCCGCTCCTTCGCCAGGTTCCCGGATTCGTGGCCTACTACTGGGTCGACGCCGGGGACGGAGTGATGGTCTCCACCAGCGTCTTCAGCGAGCAAGCCGGGGCCGAGGAATCGATCCAGAGGGCGGCGGACTTCGTGCGGGACAACCTCACGTCACTGCTCCCCAACCCTCCCCAGGTCACCGCCGGCCAGGTTGTGGCTGCCGGGTAGCGACCTCCGCAGGGACCTTTTTTGCGGACCTGCGGTCAGAGCCGTAGTGCTCCCCGCTGGCGGCCGGATAGCTCGCCCCAGCGGCGGCCAGACAATCTGGACCCGTACTTCGCGGGTCGTTGATTCGTACGGTTCGGGTCCGGAAACGGTCTCCCGGGCCGGTGCGGTGGCGTCGGATCGGGTGTGTCGATGACTTCCCGGTCCCGCGGCCACGGTCTGTGCGTCAGCGCCTCGAGTGCGTGGTGACGTCCGTGGTGGAGAAGCGTCTGAGCCGGGGCCGGCGTCGTACCGGTCGGATGCCAGCGGCCCGCCGGTCCGTACCGGCGGCCTGTCAGCCGTCTGACGGTACGGCCCGGCACCGTTGCGCAAGGACCCGCCGGCACCCGGCCGGAGGGCCCGCAACAGGCAAGGACCCACCAGTGGCCACTGACATCACGATCATCGGCGCCGGGCTCGGCGGCCTCACCCTCGCCCGCGTCCTGCACGTCCATGGCATCCCCGCCACCGTCTACGAGGCAGAGGCCTCCCCGACAGCGCGCACGCAGGGCGGCATGCTCGACATCCACGACGACACCGGCCAGTCGGCGGTGCGCGCGGCCGGGCTGACGGACGAGTTCCGCGACCTCGTCCTGGAGGGCCGCCAGGCGCTGCGCATCCTCGACCGGGACGGCAGCGTCCTGTTCGAGAAGACCGACGACGGCACCGGAGGACGCCCCGAGGTGCAGCGCGGCGAACTGCGGCAACTGCTGCTCGACGCGCTCCCGGCCGGCACCGTCCGCTGGGGGCGCAAGGTCGGCGGCGTCCGAGCCCTCGGCGACGGCCGCCACGAGGTGTCCTTCGCCGACGGCGCCACCCTCGTCACGGACCTGCTCGTCGGCGCGGACGGCGCCTGGTCGAAGGTGCGGCCGCTGCTGTCCGACGCCGCTCCCGAGTACTGCGGCATGTCGTTCGTCGAGGCCTACCTGCACGACGCCGACACCCGACACCCCGCCACCGCGAAGGCGGTCGGCGGCGGGTCGATGTTCGCGATCGAGCCGGGGCGCCGACAGCTGGCCGCCCACCGGGAGAAGGACGCGACCCTGCACACCTACGCGATGCTGTCCCGACCCCAGGAATGGTTCGCCGGCACCGACTTCACCGACCCGGCCGCGGCCACCGCCCGGATCGCGCGGGAATTCGACGGCTGGGCCCCGGAACTCACCGCACTGATAACCGACAGCGACACCGCACCGCTGCTGCGCCCCCTCTACGCCCTGCCGACCGGGCATCGGTGGGAGCGGATGCCCGGCGTCACCCTGGTCGGCGACGCCGCCCACCTCGCCGTCCCGAACGGCGAGGGCGCCAACCTGGCCATGCTCGACGGCGCCGAACTCGGCCTCGCCCTCGCCGCTCACCCCGACGACACTGAGGCCGCACTCACCGCCTACGAGCGGGCCATGTTCCCCCGCGCCGCCCGGTCCGCCGCCGAGGGCGCGGAGTTGAGCGAACTCCTCCACGGCGACGACGCACCCCACGGCCTGATCGCCCTATTCGGCGAGGGCGAGCACACCCCCTGAGCCGCCGCCGGGCGGGCCGGCACTTCCCAGGCCGGCCCGCCCGCTCCCCGGCCCGCCGGTCGCCCTGGTCGTCACCGACGCCAGGTCGCCATCTGCTCCTGGAACGTGGGACAGGCGACAATGTCCTGCTTGCTGCACTGCAGGGCATGCGCCAGCAGCTGGTGGGCGTGGTCGAGGTCGACCATGAGCTGCTCGATTTCGGCGAGCTTGGTTCGGATCATTGCTGCTCTGCGTGGCTGGTCCTCTTGGAACTCCCTGATCTGGGCGAGGGTCAGCCCGGCCTGCTGGCACTTACGCAGCAGCACGATCCGCTCGGCGGCCTCCGGCGGATAGCGGCGTTGCCCGCTCTGGCGTTCGGGTGTCGGCAGCAGGCCGTGGCGCTCCCAGAACCGGATGGCGGAGGCGGGCACTCCGGTGAGCTCCGCGAGTCGGCCGATCGTCATAAGCACGTCATTCCCCCCGCTCTCACTCGGACGCTTGACTTGAACCTTAGTTCAAGTCAGAGGCTGCAGTTACGCGGGCCGACGGCGCAACAGCGGCCGCCGGCCAGGAGACTTGGAGAGGCTGCGAATGACAGACACACCTGAACTGAACGACCCGGCTCACCAGCTCGTCGAGGCTGCCAGGCAGCTCTTCGTCGCGGGAGTGATGTCGCATTCCGGTCACGCCAACCTGAGCGTGCGGCTCGACGGCGGGCGTTTCCTGCTTTCCCCGGGGTGGGTGCGTGATCTGCGGTCCGAACAGTTGGCGACCCTCAACCTCGACGGACAGGTCCTGGATGGCGAACTGAAGTCCGCAGGTGCCGAGATCATCGCCATGCACAGCATCGTCTACCGCGCCCGCCCGCAGGTGGGTGCGGTGATCCACACCCACTCACCCGCCGCGACCGCCTTCGCGGTGGCCCACCGGCCGCTGCCGTGTCGCACCGAGCCGATGCTCCGCTTCGGGCAGGCCGAGGAGGTGCCGGTGGTGCCCTGGGGGCCGCGCGGGTCGGACGTCTCGGTCCGGGGCGTCGCCGAGGTCCTGGAACGCCGCCCGACGACGGCCGCGGTCCTGCTGGCCAACCACGGCCTGCTGGTCTTCGGCGCCGACGCACAGGCTGCCGCCCGCCTGGTGATGGCGATCGAGGAGAGCGCCGAGGCGGAGATCGCGGCGCGAGCGCTCGGCGGGGCCGTGGACTTCCCCGACGGCGCCCTGGAGGCCGTTCGCGCTTCGATGGCCCGGGTTGCCTCATGACGGACGACGACCGCACGACGGACGGCGACCTCGCCCAGCGCGCCGAGGCCCTGCGGGACCGCTACCGCACGACGCTGGGCGCCGTCCCTCACGGGGCGGAGGACCGGCTGCACGTGGCCCGGACCCTCGGCCGACTCCACACGGAGGAGGCCTTCATGACGCTGCGACACATCGTGCTGACCGACAACCCGCTCGGCGCACGGGTCCAGCAACTCGTCCACTTCGGCCAGCTGCTGGCGCTCGGCCGCCCGGGTCCCGCCCGGATCCACGCCCGCGGAGCCCTGCACGCGGGGGCCGAGCTCGCCGAACTCGCCGGCGTGGCCGAAACCGCGCTGATCACCTCGGGCACGCCGGCCTATGCGCTCGGCATCGAGATCATCAGCGAACTCCTGCGGGGCGAGGAGGACACGGCAGGCTGAGCGCAGGGCTCGGAGACGACCGGGGACAGCTCGAGGGTCGCCGGGTCGAGGTGTGGGGCTTCGGTCGGGGCGCTGCGGTGCGGCCGCGCACCGCCTGGTTGTGGCTGCGGGGGCGCGACCGACAGCATGGGGCGGCCCGGGCGTGATCGCCGCGCTGGCGTAGCCGCGGGTGCGCGGCCAACCCGCGCACCCGCACGCTGGAGACGGCCGGCCCGCCGTCTGAACCCCGAGCGGGCCGGCGGGTCGGCTTCCCGCAACTACCGGAAGTGCACCACGATCTCGATGTGCCGAAGCGCGAAGATCGGTGCCGGGAGCAGGTAGGAGCGGATTCGTTCGTGATCGTTCCTCTCGTCCCGTGTGGGTCCGATGGCTGTGGACCGTATGCGGGGGAGAGGGCCGATCAAGAGGGCGCCGGGAACGAATCCGTGCCGGGGAACGGGGATTCGCGCGACAGCAAGGACGGCGGAGCCCACACATCTCTGGCAGCCAGTCACCCTTGCTGACCCGCACGGTCAGCGGTCAGACCGGATGGGGCGAGCAGGCGGTACAGCAGAAGCCGCTCGCCGGGGGCTGCCGCCGTTCTGACCCGTGAACGGCCCGCAAACGCGGGCGAGGCCCGGCACCCAGTGGGCACCGGACCTCGTCCGACAGTGGAGCGCCAGGCCCGGGTTGCACGGACTCTCCCTACTGAAAGTAGGACGTGCTCTGGTAGCACCGCTGACGCCTGGCGAGGAATCATCTCCCTCGCGACGAGAAGAATATTAGCAGGTCAGCGGACCGCCCTCGACGTCGGGCTACCCGGCCCGCCGTGCCCGCACCCATCAGCCCCCAGCGGCTCACCCAACGCGTCCGCGCGGCGTCCGCCGTCCTCTATCCGAGCGTGAGCATCGCCTCGGCGACCTCGCCGACCGCCGCGTCGGGGATCGCGGTGGCGGCCTCCTTGAGGACGAGCAGCCGTGCCCGGGGGATCTCGCGCGCGAGCGCCTCGCCGTTGCCGACGGGGAAGAACGGGTCGCGGCGGCCGTGGACGACGAGCGTGGGGACCTCGATCTCGGGCAGGCGCTCGCGCCAGCGGGGTGTGCAGTCGAGCCTGGAGAACACCATGCCCATCTGGTTGGCCATCTGGACCGGGGGCGTGGTGCCGGGCGTGCGGTCCCAGATGCGCGCGGCGACGGCGCGCGCGGCGACGGGGTCGTCGCCGCGGATCTCCGCGCCGGCGGCGGCGAAATCCGCAACCGCCTCGCGGTCGGTCCAGTCGGGCATCGGACGCGCGAACAGCCGGCTCATCGTCGCCTGGTCATGGTCGGGGAGGTCGTCGTCGGGCGGGCCGGGGGCAACCGCGCGGGTGCCGACCAGGGTGAGCGCGGAGAACGTGCCCGGATGGTCGAGCACGGCCACCTGGGCGACCATCCCGCCGACGCCGATCCCCGCGAGGTGCGCAGGCCCCCCGCCGAGCGCGTCGGCAAGGGCCGCCGCATCGGCGGCGAGGCCGCGCAGGGTGTAGGCGGGTGCCTGCGGATCCGCTGTCGTCGACTCCCCGCTGTCGCGCAGGTCGTAGCGCACCACACGGCGCCCGCCGGCGGCGAGGCGCTCGCAGAGCGCGTCGGGCCAGGAGAGCATCGTCGTCCCGCCCGCGAGCAGGACGAGCGGCGCGTCGTCGTCACCGAACGACTCGATGCCCAAGGCGATCTCATTGGCGTTGACAGCGGTCATCGGATCACCGGGAGTCGTCGCGCCCGAGACCGCGGTCGGGCGCGCTCATGTCGCCCGTCCTGGGCGTGCCTTCGGCGAGCCCGTAACGCAGGAACACGGTGCCCGTGGGGCCGGCCACCGGCGGTTCGAGGAGCGTGACGTTCGTGGGCACCGCGCCACCGTCGAACACCTTCTTCCCGACGCCGAGCACGATCGGGTGCACCCAGAGGTCGAGACGGTCGAAGAGCTTCTCCCGCAGGAGGGTCTGCACCAGGTCCAGGCTCCCGACGACCTTCACGTGCTCGTGCCGCTCCCGGATCTCGCGCACCGCGCCGGCCAGGTCCGGGCCGAGCTGCGTGGACCCGGCCCACGGGAGCTCGGGCGTGCCGCGGGAGGCCACGTACTTCGGGACGCGGTTGAAGAGCTCGGCGATGTCGCCCTCCTTCTGGTGCGGCCAGTAGGCGGCGAAGATGTCGTAGGTGCGCCGGCCGAGCAGGAGGGCGTCCGTGCCCTCGTACGCGGCACCGATCTGCGCCCCGGTGACCTCGTCCAGCAGGGGCGCCTGCCAGCCGCCGAACGGGAACCCCACCGGGTCCTCGTCGGGTCCGCCGGGCGCCTGCGCGACGAGGTCGAGGGTCGCGAACAGCTCGATGTGGATGAGGCCCATGTCTGTACTCCCGATGAGTTGGTCGTCCCGGTCAAGATGTAGACCTGCCGGGGCCGGAAAACTCATCGCCGCGCCGGTACCCGGTTTCCGCACCGCCGACCGCCTCGCCCGGCACACCGCCCCCGGGCCGCCCCCGCCCCGCGGCCGCCGTCCGGCACCGCCCCCGGGCCGCCCCCGCCCCGCGGCCGCCGTCCGGCACCGCCCCCGGGCCGCCCCCGCCCCGCGGCCGCCGTCCGGCACCGCCCCCGTCCGGCTGCGCACCGGCAGGTCCTGCCCAGGCAGCGGACCGACACCGGCCGACGGTGAGCGCCGGAGCCATGTGATGTGCGTCATGGGAACTGGCTTGAGCTGTCGCACCAGATAGTGGGCGTGGACTATTCGGATCCAGAGATGCGGACTCGGGTGCGTGCCGGTGACCGGGACGCGTTCGGGCAGCTCTTCGACGCGTACGCGCGCTCGGTGTACAACCACGCGTTCCGGCTGACCGGGGAATGGTCGGCGGCGGAGGACGTGATGTCGCTGACCTTCCTGGAAGCATGGCGCCAGCACGGCCGGGTCAGTGCCGAGGGCGGGTCACTGCGGCCCTGGCTGCTGGGCATCGCCACCAAGCTGGTCAGCAACCAGCGCCGGGCCGCCCGGCGCCACCGGCAGGTGATGGCCCAACTGCCGCCCGTGCCCGAGGGCGTCCCCGACTTCGCGGAGGAGGCGGCCGGGCGGATCGACGACGCGGCGCGGATCGCCGCCCTGCAGGGCGCGTTGGCGCGGCTGCGGCGCCCCGACCGCGAGGTGCTGGCCCTGCGCGTGTGGGCCGGCCTGGACTACCAGGAGGCCGCCGAGGCCCTCGGCGTACCGGTCGGTACCGTTCGCTCACGGCTCTCCCGTGCCCGGGCCAAGCTGCACCGCCTCACCGAGACGGCCGTCAGCCGGGCCCCGCGGAAAGAAAGGGAACTCGGCCGCGACCCGCACCAGATAAGCAGTGGGCCCGCGACCGCGGCCCTGTCCCCCAAGGAGGCACACCAGTGAACGCCGACCAGCGGCCGGATCCGGTAGAGCGCGCCGAACCGCTCGGGCAACTGCCCCTGCCGGCCGAGCGTGACCTCCCGCCAGGACGCCACGCCCTACATCGGGAGCGCCTGATGAGCCGGATCGACCTCGACACCCCCGCCACCTCGCCCACCGCCTCACCCACCAGGCGGCCCGCCCGGCCGCGCTTGCGGCGACGGCTGGCCTTCACGCTCGCCGGCGCCCTCACCGCGGGCACGGCCGTGGTGGGCGTGACGCTGTACGACCGGGCGAACAGCGGGCCGCTGAGCTCCGCCGAGCTCTCCAGCTGGACCAGCACCCCGACCCCCGTGGACACCTCCACCGGCCCGGGCGCCACCACCCTGAAGTGGTGCCTGCACGGGATGCCGGGCGCCGGCGAGCCCGTCACGATCACCAACGCGGACCTCCGTGGCAAGGTCACCTCCATGGTGGTCGCCCGCGGCGGCACCGTCATGCTCTGCTACGTCGCCTCGAAGAACAGCGGTCTGACGATGTCGATCGGCGCTGTGAAGCCCGTCGCGCGCGATGTGATCACCTACGACACGGGTGGCTCCCACGGCAGCGGCTCGGCCACGTTCAACTACGCCGAGGGTCTCGTCGGGGCCGACGTCAAGGCGGTAACCATGAAGGACGCCGGGCGAACCTTCGAGGTCACCGTGCAGGACGGCCGCTGGACCGCCTGGTGGCCCGGCTCCGACCACGACAACGGTGGTGTGCCCGACTCGGTGACCCTCACCTTCGCCGACGGCACCACCCGCACCGTCACCGGGGACTCGCTGTTCGACAAGTAGGCCAGGTCGGCCGGTGGCCCACCGCGCGAGGCCGAGCACCGTGGTGATGGTCGGTCAGCAGCGATGATCACGTGGCAGGGGCAGGGCTGGGTCGTGTGGGCCGATACGCGGATCCGACACGAGCGGTGGCGGCGTCCGGTCGACAGGCCGGACGCCGCCACCGTGAGCCCGGGTCGGCCCGGTGATCGATCGTTGGGGTGGCGCCTCAGCCCAGCGGCCGCGGCCTTGGTGACGCGGAAACTTCCGGACAGAGGCAACCGAACAGCCGTTCCAGGCTGTCACTCATGAGACCGGGCACACGAGCCCGGACGGCACAGAAACCGGCACCAAGGCAATGAATCTGACTGGCACTCCCGTCTTCGTCCTCACCGTCGTCCTGTTCGGGGCCTCCATAGCGCTGGCCATGGCGCAATGGCTGGGCACGGGAGCCCTCTTCGGGCCGGCACGGACCGCGGACGGGCGGCGCACGCCGCTGCGTGCGCTCTCCTACCTCGCCACCGTGCTGCTCTGTCAGTTCACCGCCGTGGCCCTGGTCTTCGTGATCGTCAACAACGAGAACCAGCTCTACGACAGCTGGGGAGACCTGCTGGGCACGTCCAGCCACGTCCGCGCCGTGCCCGTGCCGCCGAAGGACGAGGGCCTGGCCGGCGACCGCGGTGGCGCCACCGCCGGCCCGTCCGGCAGCCCCGCGCCGAAGGTGGCGCAGACCTTCCACGCGCCCGACTCGGACGCGGTGCCCAGGAACGTGAAGCAGGCCGACCTCAAGGGCCGGCTCTCCGGAGTCGACGGCGAGGTACTGGTCTGGACCCCGCCGCAGTACGACGACCCGGCCTACAAGGACAAGACCTTCCCGGTGGTCGAACTGCTCGTCGGATTCCCCGGATCCTCCAGCGCCTGGTTCGGCGACGCCATGGAAGCGACCAAGCAACTCGAACCACTCATGAAGTCCGGCCAGGTCACGCCGTTCATCCTCGTCGCACCACGCGTCACCCTCCTCGGCAGCAAGGCGGACACCGGATGCGCCGACATCCCGGGCAAGGTCAACGCCGAGACCTGGCTCTCACGCGACGTCCCACAGATGATCGTCGACAACTTCCGGGCCGACACCACCGCAGACCGCTGGGCCCTGTCCGGCTACTCCGCCGGCGCCCACTGCGCCCTGCGCCTCGCCCTCTCCCACCCGAACCGGTACCGCGCCGCGATCAGCATGTCCGGCTACAACGACCCGGCCGGCGAACCGGCCTCACTGACCGCCAAGGACTCGAAGCTGCGCGAGAGCGCCAACCCGCTCCACATCCTCACCCACGCCCCGACCCCGCCGAACGTCGCCCTCTACGTGACCGGCAAGCGGGGCGACGGACTGGAAGACGCCACCGCCCTCCAACAGGCCGCGAAGAGCCCCACCACCGTCACCCCGTCCGAGACCACCGGCGCGCACCTCACATCGACCTGGAAGCCACTCGTCGTCCCGACCTTCACCTGGCTGACCGGCATCATCCCGCCCCGCTGACAGCCGCGAGGCCCACCCCCCACCGAAGCGGACGGGACTTGGCCGGCAAACGGGGTTGCCGGCCAAGTCCGAGGCCAGCATGGCCGGCAACTGGGTGGCCACCGAGATCGGCCGGGCCGTACGGGCGGAACGGGAGAGCGGAACCCGCAAGCTCTTCCCGATCCGCATCGTCGCCCACGAGCGGCTGCTGCGCTGGGAACCGTTCGACGCCGACGCCGGCTACGACGTGGCCCGCGCCATCCGCGAGTACTGCATCCCGGACTTCTGCGACGACGGCCTCGACTTCCACCAGGCCGTCAGCCGCCTGGTCCGCGACCTGCGGGAGGACTGAGCTGGACCTGCCAGGGCCCCTGGGCGGCCCCGAAGGCTCCGACCGGGGCTGCGCACCGAAGCTGCGGCGCAGGTCCGGCCGGCCTTGGCCTCAGTCGGCGGGCCGGGCGGCGAGGTGGTACGCGCAGAGCTCCCGGAGCTCGGGGTAGCGGTGAGCGATCTCCGTCAGGTGCTGCCGCGGTACCACCTCCCCCGGCGCGGGTGACATGTGCATCTGGTGGAGGAGGGCGACGGCGAGGCGGGTGCGGTCGTCGGCCGTCCGCACCCAGCCGTTGAGGGTCCGCTGCAGGGCCGCGGCATCGTCCGTGCCGCACCACGCGGCGATGTTCAGGTAGAGAGCGGCTTCCTGGTTGGTGAGGGCCCCGGTGGCGGCGGCATCGGCGACGAGCTCGGCGATGTCGCTTGAGCCGCGCGCCTCGATCAGGTCGCGCACCGCGTCCCACACTTCGTAGGCCACGTCGTCCGGCAGGTCCGCTTCCCCCGGGTCGACCGGCAGCCTGATGGCGAGCAGCCGGTCGAGTGCGGGTTGCCACGGTGACGGTGTGGTCGGCATGCTGCCTCCAGATCGGGTGTGCCTCCCGCGCGTCAACAGTGCTGTCGGGGAGGGCGGGTAGGAGCCGGGTGCGCAGTAGATCATGCTGCCCACGGGAACCTCGACGCCGACCTGCCAGCGCACCCCTCGATCACGGTGGGGGTGCGACAGTGGCCCGGCCAGGACCCGCCGCGCGCCTCCGAGTCAGTACCTGGCAGCATCTCGCCATGACTGCTCCTCCCAGGCGCCTCACTGCTGGCCGCATCGTTTGTCTCGGGTACGCCGTGCTGCTCATCGTGCTCGCGGTCTGGACGACGCTACAGCCCTGGGCCGACCCGCTCTCCGGCTCGGGTGAGCTGCCCGCGGTCGCATTCGCGGTGGCATCCGCACCAGCGGCTCTTCCGCTGATCGCGACCGGCGCCGGCGGGACGCTGAGCGACTCGGGCTTCAACGCCCTGGTCGTCCTCGTCGCGCTTGCCGAGGTCGCCGTCCTTCGCTGGGTGCTGCGGCTCCGAGCGCTGAGGCGGCAGGCGACAAGCTGAGCCGCTGCCCGGCTCTGGCCCCCCGAAAGGGCAACAGGGTCGCTGTCCACGGCAGACACAGCAGTCGGGGGCGGTGTCTGGGCTCAGTGCCGCACTGCGTAAGGTGACGGCCGCCTCAGCCAGAGGTGATCGTCTCGAAGGGGAACAGTGCGGTACCAGCAATCCAGGGCGCGGCAGCGCGCGGCGGACCGGCAGTGGCTCAGGGCGGCCGAGCGGGCGCGGACCATCCGGGAGCGGCGGGAGGCCGCTGCCCCAGCTACCAGGCCACGGCGGCCCCGCCGGACAGTCGCCGGGGTGCTGGCCGTAGCGGCGGCGTTCGAGCTGGTGGTCCTGGTCTGGTTTGTCACCCTGCTGCCACCGGCGTTCCACAATGCCGACCGGTACCGGGCCGCCCTGCCATGCCCGGCCGCCGTGACCCGAAGCGACTGTCTGGCCGCCAGCACCGAGCTGACGCTCGAGGTGCATGCGGAGGTCGGCAAGGACCCGGACGACCGGATCGTGGTCCGGGCCCTCGGCGGGGACGGCCGGGAGGGCATCCGCCTGCACGGTACCGAGCCTGTGCTCAGCAGCGTCCACCCGGGCGACCAGGTCGAGGTCGTCCGTTGGGAGGGCGAGCCGGTTTCGGTGGTGTGGTCCGGACGCCGGCAGTTCGCGGAGGAGTTGCCGACCGACGGTCCGTACATGTTCCTGGCCGGGATCACCGGTGTTGGCCTGCTGCTCGCGGCGACGCTGTCGAAGGCTCGTCGCAGCTGGCGCGGCGACACCGGTTCCGCATGGGACCGCGATCCGAGCTGGGCGCTCACGATCCTGGCGGCCGTGGCCCTGATGCTCGGACTGCTGGGCGTCTGGCTGCAGAGCTTCACCGTACAGTTGCTCCTCGAAGTGCTGGTGGCCGGCCTCGGGGCCGTCAGCCTCCGCTCGCCCCGCCCCACACCTCCGGAGCCTCTCGTCCCGCCCCGCCCGCGCCACGCCCGACGCCCGGCCGTACGACTGCGCAGTGTGCCACCGGGCAGTCTGGTCCGGCGGCGGCCGGTCCGGTGACGTTCTCCACCGTCAGGCTCCGCACCAGGTCACCCGTGGTGCCGGCAGCCCGGCCGCGGCCCTCGCGATGGTGTTCGAGCTCGTCGAGCCGCCCAAGCCCGCTGGCGGACGGTCACCAGTGCCCACCGTGTGCCCTCGTCCGGGCGGGCGCCAAAGACGGTGTGGACCTCCTGCGCAAGCGGATCCTCCTCGCCCGCTGACCCGAGCCGACACGCCCGTTGCCCGCGACGTCCGGCCTCCGCTGCTGGTGTGGTGGGCCAACGGTCAGAGGTCGCCCGCACGGGTCCGGTTTCCTTGAACCTCCTGGCGCTGCCGTCGGCCACCCCTTCCGATGGCCTGATGTGACAGATTCTGGTCATTGCAGCCATGTCCGATCGGACGGAATGATCAGGGCATGCCCCAACCGCACCGCGTCGTGATCGTCGCCTTCCCCGGCATCGAGCTGCTGGACGCCACCGGACCGGCCGAGGTGTTCTCCGTCGCCTCCCGGGTCGCCGGAGCTGACCGGCCCGGTTACCTCGTGCAGATCGCGACGGCCGACGGCGGCCCGGTGACCACCTCCAGCGGCGTGCGGCTGATGGCCGACCTGGCCTTCGACGATGTGGCCGGCCCGATCGACACGCTGCTGGTGTCGGGGGCGATCGAGCTCGTCGACGGCGGTGTGGAGCCGGTGATCGACCACGAGGTCACCCACTGGCTCCGCCGTGCGGCACCCCGGGCCCGGCGGACCGGGTCGATCTGCGCGGGCGCGCACCTGCTGGCCGCCGCCGGGCTGCTGGAGGGCCGACCCGCCACGACCCACTGGCTCACCGCGGGCCGACTGGCAGCCGAACACCCCGGCGTCCACGTCGATCCCGATCCGATCTTCATCCGGGACGGGCAGGTGTGGACCTGCGCCGGCGTCACCTCGGGGATGGACATGGCGCTCGCCATGGTCGCCGAGGACCACGGCCAGGACCTCGCCCTCGCGACCGCCCGCATGATGGTGATGTACGTCAAACGCTCCGGCGGGCAGAGCCAGTTCAGCGTGCCGCTGTCCGTCCAGAGCTCCTCGGACGACCGGATCGACGAGCTGCGCAGGTGGATCGCCGACCATCTCGCCGAGGACCTCTCCCTCGAAGCCCTCGCGGCCCGCACCCACCTGAGCACGCGGCACTTCACCCGGTTGTTCCACCAGCGCACCTCCACGACACCGGCCGCCTATGTGGAGGCGGCCAGGCTGGAGGCCGCCCGGCGACTGCTGGAGGACAGCGACCGCAGCCTGCCGGAGGTCGCCGCCGCCAGCGGCCTCGGCTCCGTGGAGACGCTGCACCGCGTCTTCCGCCGGCGGCTGGGCACCACCCCGGCCGAGTACCGCCGCCGCTTCTGACCCACACCACCCACACCGCCTGCCAGCCACCGGGCGCGCCCACGCACCGGCAAGCCGAGCTTCGCCGTGCCCGCACGCGGCATCGACCAGCACACCTCGGAGGAAAACCATGTCCCGCACGAAGGTCGTCCCCATCCCGGTCATGGGCCGGCACAACATCAACGCCTACCTGCTGCTCGGCCGCCGTCCCGTCATCGTCGACGCCGGAACCCCCGGCAGCGGCCAAAAGATCCACGACCAGATCACCGCCCACGGCGTCGACCCCACCGACGTCGCACTGATCGTCATCACCCACGGCCACATCGACCACTTCGGCTCCGCCGCCGAACTGCACCGGCTCACCGGCGCGCCCCTCGCCGGCCACGTCGCCGACCTCGGGCCGTACCGCTCCGGCCGGGTCCGCGAACCCTACCTGCCCACCGGCCCGATGGGCCGCCTGATGGACCGCAACCAGAAGCTCCACGCCCGAGCGGAACCCTTCGAACCCGCGGTGCTCATCCGCGGCGAGACGAGCCTGGACGACTTCGGCCTCGCGGCGCGCATCATGCCCACTCCCGGCCACACCGCCGGATCGGTCTCCGTCCTCACCGACGACGGCGACCTCATCGCCGGCGACCTGATCGCGAACTCCTTCATGGGCCTCATCCCCGGCAAGCCCGCCAACCCGCCCTTCCACGACGACCCCCGGCAGAACCTCGCCAGCCTGCGCGAGATGCTCGCCCTCAACCCCACCACCCTCCACGTCGGCCACGGCACCCCGCTGGATCCCGACCGGGCACGGCAGTGGGCCGACAGGGAACACGACCGCCTCGCACGGCTCGAAGCCGCCGGACGCCTCACCACCCGCAGCGAGTGACGCACCACCGCGCGGCCCGGCACCGGGGACCCGGCGCTGGCCGGCAACAGTCGACTCACCGCGGGCCGTACGGTGTTGAGCCCGTTCCCCCGCTCCGCCTCGCGATGTGACCCCGTCACCTCGGCCGCCCGCACCGCCGCCGCACTGACGGCGTACCGCACAACCTGGAGATCCCGGCCGTCGACGTCGAGCGGTCCGCGGAGTTCTACCGGCGGGTGCAGCGGGGTGGGGGCGGGGCGGTGGCGTTCGATGACGGGGTGGGGGAGGTCATACGATCGGCATGTATCGGCACGGCCAGGGGCCCTCCTAGTGCCGCATCAGGCAACGTTCGCCCCGTCGTGACCTGTCGCCTGGTTGCTGTGCCGGGCGGCACCGGACGGTCAGAATGATCACGTGGCTGAACGCGTGCAGGTCCGTGAGATCGATGACGACGAGGGCAGACGGCTGCTGCGGATTGTCCGCCGGGGCGCTGGGTCGGTGGTGACCTGGCGGCGGGCCCACATGGTGTTGCTCTCTGCCCAGCGCATGCCCGTGGCGAAGATCGCCGAGGTCACGTTCACCAGCGCGGACCGGGTCCGCGACGTGATCCACAACTTCAATGCCGACGGCTTCGACTCGCTCTACCCGAAATACAAGGGCGGACGGCCCAGGACCTTCACGCTGCCCGAGCGCCGGGAGATCAAGAAGATCGCCAAGTCCAAGCCGGCCGAGCACGGCCTGCCCTTTTCGACCTGGAGCCTGGCCAAGCTGGCCGACTTCCTGGTCGCCGAGGGGGTGGTCGACGACATCAGCCATGAGGGCCTTCGGGTCCTGCTCCGCGAGGAGGGCGTCTCCTTTCAACGCGTGAAGACCTGGAAGACCTCGAAGGATCCCGACTACGAAGCGAAGAAGGCCCGCGTCGAGCACCTCTACGCGATCGCCGACGGCGAGGTCATACCCGAGAAAGGTGAGCCCGAAGTCGTCTTCTGTCTGGACGAGTTCGGGCCACTCAACCTCCAACCGCACCCCGGTCGGCAGTGGGCCGAACGCGGTGGCAAGGGCAAGGCCCCCGATCGCGAGCCCAGACCCCGGCGTCGGGCCACCTACACCCGACCGCACGGCGTCCGGCACCTGTTCGCCGCCTACGACCTCGCCAAGGACCAGCTCTACGGGCACATCAAGAAGACCAAGAACCGGTCCAAGTTCCTGGAGTTCTGCCGCTACCTGCGCTCGCTGTACGCGGCGGACGTTCGCATTGCGATCATCTGCGACAACTACTCACCGCACCTGACGACGAAGCGGTGCCAGCGGGTCGGGACCTGGGCGGCGGCGAACAACGTGGAGATCGCCTACACCCCGACCAATAGCTCCTGGCTCAACCGGATCGAAGCCCAGTTCACCGCCCTGCGCTACTTCGCCCTCGACGGCACCGACCACCAGAGCCACAAGGAGCAGGGAAGCATGATCCGCCGCTACATCATCTGGCGAAACAAGCACGCTGCCGACGAACGCCTCAGCGCGGTCGTCAATAGGGCGAACATCGCCTGATCTGCCATCGCGGGGCCGGCCAGGTCACCCCTCGTCCCTCGGCGTGACGGGACGTACGTACCACGCGGAGCAGAAATCTGCCTGGAGGACCACTTCGTCCCGGTAGAGGTAGTCGGCGTCATGAAGGACGACACCGCTCACCACGAAGTGGCTGACGCCCGAGTCAACCGAGTCGCGCGTCTCGCCTGACCTCGGGCTCAGCGGCACGTCGATACGAATCGGGGCCTCGGCGGGCAATTCGCTGAGGGCTTCGAGTAGCTCCCCCACCGTCAGCTCCACGGTCTCATGCCGGTAGCGCTCGATCTCCATGTCATCGGCCATGCGGCACAGGATACGAGCACAGATCCTTGATCAACTGGTGCCGATCAGCTCTTGTCCAGCGGCATCAGAGCAGGGCAAACGTTGCCTGATGCGGCACTAGGTGACGGTGTCCTCAGCGCGTTGATGAGGGCGTGGTGCTGTCGGCGGTGGAGAACATCCGGCCCGTGGTGGGCCAACGAGATATCCGTTTTCGGCTGCCGAACGGCGCGTGGCAGCATTCCGTCATGTCGATAGGGGGAGCATCTGCGACGGTGGCTGACGCGGTGCAGGAACTGCGGGAGATCGCCCACTCATGGGCCGACGGGCGGCACGGTGAACCTGAGCTTTTGATCGAAGCTGCTCTGCGTGCCCTGTGCGCCGGCGTCGACACACCGTCGCTGCTGCACCTTGCCGCGCTGAACCGCTGCGAGCACGATCTGGCCCCGGAGTTGTTCGGCCGGGTGATGGACGAGCTCGGTTTCGGTTTCCACCCGCCCGAGGACTACTGGGAGGGCCGCCTGGCGCTCGCCCGCTGGTGGGCTTCCGAGATCGTCGGCGGCTGGCTCGACCCCGCGGAGGGCATCGCGCTCATCTTCTACAACGTGGCAGAGGCCTATGGGCGCTGCGAGGAGTTGAACCCTCTGATCGACGCGGTAGCGGCACACTGGGAGAACGGCGGTCCACAGCGCTCCCCGCAAGAGATCACCGCACAGCTGAACCAGATCGCCCGGGAACTTCTGGCCCGCATCCCGCCCCCTGTCCCCTCCTCCTGAGGGCATTACCGCCCACCTTGGGCGCAACCGGGCGATCCTCTGCGCACCGTGTGGAGTTGACGGGTGGACGGTCGGCGCCCGAACGGGATCACGGGCTTCACGATGGGTGCCGACGCCCACACCTTCTACCTCGCCGGCGAGCACTTGCTGTGGCCCGACAGCCTCGCGAACCTGCAGATCGTCGGCTTCTGATCGGCGCACCGAAGCCGCCCCCGGGCGTCTGCGGTTGTCCTGACCTGCATGGACACTGGATTGCGCGAGACGGACTCGATTCAACGAACGTAGCGGCGCAGGACAGGCAAGCCCGAACGGATTGCCGGCACGCCCCCCACCGCCTGCTCCTACTGGCCGAGGATCTGCGAGTTGGGTGAGAAGCGCGTCCTGTCGTCCGGGTCAACGATGTCGTCGAGGTCGGTGAAGTAGAACGACGTCGTCGTGCCGGCCACCACATCGAGGAGGAACTGGCTGCACGAGGCCGGATAGGCCCTCCCAGAAGGGGCCGCGCCCCTCATTGAGGATGACGGTCCATTCCTCCGGCTCGACACCGGGCCGGACCAGCCAGTACAGGAAGTGTCCCGCACCTTCCACGTACCCCCAGGGCACCAGCCTGGCGTTGCCCTCATGGAGTTCCGACGGCTTGTCCTCGCCCGCTTCCCAGAGTTCGGCGAGGATCTCCTCGCGTTCGGCGGTCTGGGTGACCAGGTCGTACATCGCATCCGGGCAGCCCGGTTCCAGCAGCCAGAGCACCCCCGCGAAGAGGCCGCCGCCGTACGTCTGGACGAGCCGCTTGTAGTCGGCTGGCAGGGCGATGTCCAACGCCTCCTCCACGGCGGCCCACTCCACAGTGCTGCGGCCGCCGCCGGGCGGCGGGCACAGGCGTACCAGTGGTTCGGTGTGCCGCAGGCTCCGGGCCGTCCGTATGTCGCTCGCCAGGGCGCTGAACCGTGTCGGAGTCCTGGTGGCGTCCAGTACCACTGCGCGTATCCGGTCGCCGACCGCGGCGCGGGGAGTGTCCGACCACCATGAGGGGTGTTTGGTCCGGTCGATGAAGCCGTCGGCCCCGTCCACGTGGACGGCGGTCCCCGCCGGGGCCACGGCCGTGACGACCACGTCGTACTCGTGATGATCAGCAAGCATGACATCCACCCTGCACCATGTCGGCAGGCAGGAGCACAACGGGTAGACGGGCGGCCCCCGCGCCTGGGTTCGCTGGGACAGAACTGCTCAACAGGGCGAAAACGGTCAAGTGAACGCAGAGACCGTTCCGTCCCCGGCAGCAGGCATGACGACCCGCTGCGCCTGCGGCCGGGGACGGGCCCTCGCCAGGCGGCTTCGCTGTCGTCAGCGAGCGAACTTCTCGATGGCCGCGGGCGTGACAGGGGTGAAGAAGTTGACGAGGTTGCCGTCGGGGTCGCGGAGCAGGAGCGACCGGTTGCCCCAGGGCATCGTGGTGGGCTCGGTCACGAAGTCGGCGACGAAATCGGCCAGGTTCCGGTACACGCCGTCCACGTCGGCGACGAGGAATTCGATGATCACGGTGCTGTTGTCGGCCGGACGGGCTGAGCCGGGCGCGAACAGCGCCACGGTGCGGGTGCTGCCGATCGCGAGGGTCGCGCCTGCGGTCCGCAGTTCGGCGAAATCCTCGGTGGACCAGTCCGCCCGCACTCCGGTGGCCCGCTCGTAGAAGTCGACGAGGCGCGCGATGTCGCCGGTGATGATCCGGATCGAAACGAAGTCCATGGTGATCTCCTCATGCTGGTGAAGCCGTTGCACCTCGGACGCTAGAGCAAATAGTGGACAGAATCGGTCCGGTATAGACGCTAGGCTCGTGGACATGGCTCGACCTACCGGCCGCGTGCTCACCCTCCTGGAACTCCTGCAGTCGGGCGGCATCAGAACGGTGGCCGAACTCGCCGACCGGCTCGGCGTCGACGGGCGCACCGTGCGGCGATATGTGGACCACCTGGTCGACCTCGACATCCCCGTCGAGGCGGTCCGCGGCCGCTACGGCGGGTACCGGCTCGCCCCCGGGTACCGCCTGCCTCCGCTCATGCTCAACGACGACGAGGCGCTCGCCGTGCTGCTCGGCCTCGTCGCCGGCCGCAGGACGGGGTTGCTGACGGCGACTCAAACCGCAGGCGAGACGGCAGCGGCCAAGATCCGCCGGGCACTGCCCGAGCGTCTGGCCCGTCGGCTCGACGCCGTCATGGAATCCCTCGCCTTCACGGCTGCGCCTGGCGAGTCGGCCACCCCGGAGACAGGGGTCCTGCTCGCCGTCGCCGATGCGGTACGCCATCGCCGCCCGATCTCGATCAGGTACACCACCCGAGACGGCCGGCGAAGCGAACGCACGCTGCATCCGTACGGGATCGTCACCCATGCGGGCCGGTGGTACGTCACGGGCACCGATCCCGAGATCGGCCAGGACCGGACTTTCCGGCTCGATCGCATCGCGGACGCGAGGGCCCTGCCGGGCTCATTCGAGCCGCCCGCCGGACTCGATCCGGCACAGCGCGTCCTGTCAGGGCTCGCCAAGGCCGCGTACCGGCACGAAGTGACCCTGCGGATCCACGGGACGGTCGAACAGATCCGCGCCCGACTTCCCGCCAGCGTCGCGAGTGTGGAGGAGCTCGCCCCCGCGGAAGGCACGGATCCGCACGCCGAGCGTTGGCTCCACGTCGAATTGAGAGCAGAGCGGCTCGACTGGTTGCCTCCCGTCCTTGCCTCGCTCGACCGGCCGTTCGTCATCGAGCGACCGGACGAACTCCGAGATCTCGTCCTCGCGCTCGCCGACCGACTCACAGCCTCTGCCCGCAGAGCCTGACGCCGCTGTCTACCGCGAGAATCCCCGCTGCGGATCCTGCCGTGTCGGGTGAGGCTCAGCCGTACGGCGCTGCCTACATGACGGCCGTTCGAGAACTCACCGCTGCGTCCTGGCCAGGTCGAGGACACCCCCGTCGGGTTTCTCGTGCATGCCCACCGGCTGCTCGCCATGGCGCCGCATTCGGCGACCCGGTCTCCGGCATCCGGGCCGGTTGAAGTGTCGCGCTGGCGGGTCGTCGGTGCGGCGGACGGCTTCGGTGTGCGGGGTTTGCGGCTGGAGAACGAGCCGGCCCGTCCCCGACAGCCGTCCGCGACGACATTCGGGCGACGGCGCCCCGTCCTGGCCTGCGGCGTTGCGGTTCGGTCTCCCGCCGCGGGCGGATTGTGCATGATCGCTCTGTTGATGTCAGAGTGGCACCGTCTTTTTTTCCGATCGGGGGTTTGATGACAGCGGGGACCGGGTCTGATCTCGTCGCCACAGTGGTCGAGGCGCTGGTGCAGTCCGCGTCCAACGCGGTCGGCGCGGCCGGTGCGGCGCTCGGCGGCGAGGCGGTCGCGCGCGTGCGGGAGGCGCTGCGGCAGTGGCCGCAGTGGGCGCACGCCCTCGGACGGGTGGAGGCCTTCCCGGGCGACCCGCAGGCGCAGTGGGACCTGGCGCTCGCGGTGGGCCAACTCCTGGGCCGGGACCCGGGCCTGGCGGCCAACCTGCGCGCCCGGCTCTCCGTCGCCATGACCGCGCCGCCGCCGGCGGCAACGGAGCCGGTGCCGCAGATGTCGCACCCCGGCGACGGCGCCAACTGGCCTGCGTTCGGCGCCGGAACGGTACTGGGAACGCCTTCCCGGCGTGGCCGCATCTGGGCGCTCACCGGCGTGGTCGTCGTGCTCGCCGTGGTCGGGTCGGCGGTCGGGCTCGGCATCTACCTCAACTCCGGCCCGGACGGGCCGAAGCCGCTGGCCACCCTGGACCAGGTGAAGTCCGTCCTGCCCGACCTGCACGCCGTGCCGGACGGCTGGACCCAGGAGAAGGCGCCTTCCGCAGGGCCCATGGGCGGCTGCAGCGACGCCGCCACCTCGCCCGCGCAGGCGGACCTGTGCAACCAGGTGCTCGGGACGGGCAGCTCGCGTTTCCACGCCGACAACGGGAAGACCCAGGTGGTGTTCAACATCATGGCGGGCCCCAGCCCGGCGTGGGCCGACAAGATGTACGACTCCGCCTACTCCGTTTACAGCGACCTGCCCGACAAGCTGCCGATGGCCGCTCCGAAGGCCGGCGAGCGGTCCGCGATCTACAGGGACAGCGAGTGCCTGGACTTCCTCGTGAAGACCGGTAGCACCGTCCTCAGGATCTCCTACTGCCCGGAGAACCCGGACGCCCCGAACGCGGAGCTGGTCAACCGGATCACCCGCATGTTCGCCACGCGCTCGCAGCAGGCGCAGGACGGGAAGACCCCGGACGCCGCGGCGTAAGAGCCGTCCTCGACACGGCCAGTTGCCGACACCGCGCTGTCTGCCGCCCTGGTGTTCGCCGAGCACCCCGGTCTCGCCGGGCACCGTGACGGCCTGGCCCATGGCAGAAATCGTGCCACCGAGGTCCGACATGCTCGGCCGCTGTGGAGAAAGGGCCCGGCCAGTGCTGAACCCGTCGGATGCTCCTGCGGCGGTCGACGCCGCAGCCGAGCCACTCGAAGATCTGCTCGACGATGTCAGCCACGTGGTGTCCGTGGGCACGGGCGCCGAGCCGCGTGCCCCTTCTGGAGACTCAGGCTCCTTCATTCCAGTCGAGGTCCTGGAACTCGAGGCCATCGGGGCCGAGTTCGGTGTTCTCCGCGTGCTCCCGCATCCGGGAGCCGTACTCGGGGTGGCTCATCAGGCCCGTGTAGGTGTCGAAGTCCAGGTCGATCACATCGGCGAGGTCGGCGAGGTAGACGTCGAGGCCGGGGTACATCACGGCGACGTACGGCAGGTCGTCGATGTCGGTGACGAGCACCGGGTACTCGCCGGTGGAGTCGGGCCGGCCCAGGTAGAGCAGGCGGCGGGAGTCACTGCCACCGACCAGCGGAAGGCACGGGGAGGGCAGCAGCTTCTCGAAATCGGCGAACATGCCGACCATGACGCCGTCGGAGCCGTACATCCACTCGGTCGTGTCGCCGAGTGCGCGGCCCTCGAAGACGGGCGCCTGCTCGTCGTCGTACCAACCGATCTCGCTCAGCCAGGAGCTGTCGAACGCGAGCCACCGGCGCAGGCTTGGAGGCAGCGGCCGGTCGCCGGCCAGCCGCAGGCGGTCGATCGTCTCGGGCGCGAGCGGCACCGGTTCGGTGATGTCCGGCGCGTCCGCCGTGGGCCAGCCGTCCTGCTTGACCCGGGCGATCACCCGATCTATCAGTGCTGCTCCGTGCATGCTCTCGTCCATGGGCGGCACTCTCCCACACCGCGCCGACAGCGAGGAGCCTGCTGCTCCCGCATCAGGCCCTGCCACACGATGTTCGCCGCCCTGGTCACGATCGGCCGCGTCGGCGGCTGAGGCCGGCCTCGTCCCCCCGGCCCCGGTGCGTCCGCCGACCCCCGAGGGGCGGCGGACGCACCGGAACGCCCGGGGGCCGGCGGGGGAGTCCTACACCGGAACCGTCACGAAGGTCTGCCCGGTCTCGTTGACGACCGACACCGAGGTCACGTCCTCCGGTGCAACGATGGCCGAACCATCCAGTGTGGTACCGGACTTGGCGCCTACGGCGGAGACCAGCCAGCTGCCCGCGTCCACCGTGGCCCCGCTCCTGCCGTTGACCACCAGGTGGCATCGCTGGCCGGCCGGGATGCCGGTGACCGCCGCGTTCACCCGCACCCAGCCCATCGCCGGGGTCACCGCCAGTGTCATCCGGGCGCCGGTGGCCGGATCCGTCCCGGAGCCGGTCCTGGTCCCGGCGGGGGGCGGGGTGGCAGCGGCGGTGGTCGGGGCCGGGCCGACGGCCACCGTCGGTGCGGCGTCGGTGCTGCGGCCCAGCGCGATCCCGAGGACCAGCGCCGCGACTGCCGCGGCGGCCGCGACCGCGCCGATCCGGGCCCGGCGCCGGCGCAGCGCCGAGCCGCGTTCCGTCCGGGCCTGCCGCAGGGTGCGCTGCAGCAGCAGGTCGCCGCCCTCAGGCGGACCGTCCACGAGCAGTTCGGGCGGCACCTCGCCCAGGACGGTCTCCAGCTCCCTCAACTCGGTCACCTCCTGACGGCAGGTCGGGCAGTCGGCCAGGTGCCGTTCGACCTGCGCCCCCTCGGCCGGATCGAGCGCGCCCAGCACGTAGGCGCCGACGAGCTCCGCGTTCCGGTCGTGCGGCGTCGTGCTCCCGCCTGTGGTCTGACTGGTGGCGCGCCCCGGGTACGCACCGTTCGCGCTCGTGCCGTTCGTGTCCATGCCGTTCGTGTTCGCGTCGTCCGTGTTCGCGTCGTCCGTCGTCACACCGACACCTCCTGCCACGTCCCCGTCCTGCCGGTGTACGAGCGTTTGAGCGCCCGGAGCGCGTAGTGCGCGCGGGACTTGACCGTTCCGGCCGGCACCCCCAGCTGCTCCGCGGCCTCGGTGACCGACAGCCGCTGGAAGTAGATCGAGCGCAGCACCTCGCGGTGCTCGGGCGAGAGCCGCTCCAGCGCCTGCGACATCACCAGCGTCTCCACCACGCCCTCGGCGTGGTCGTGTTCGACCGGCACGGTGGCCGTCTCCTCGGAGACCTGCGCCACCTCGGCCGGGCGGGCGGCCCGGGCCCGGAACCGGTCGGTGATCAGGTTGCGCTCCACGGTCAGCAACCAGCCGCGCACCGACCCGCGGGCCTCGGTCAGCGCCTCCGGGTTGCGCCAGGCCCGGATCAGGGTCTCCTGGACGGCGTCCTCGGCCGCCGCGCGGTCGCCGGTGATCCGGATGGCGTAGGCGAGCAGCGCGCCGCCGTGCTGCTCGTAGAGCGTCCGGATCAGTGCCTCGTCGGCGGCGTCCTGCCGCGCGCCTGGTCGTGTCCTCGCCATCCGCCATTCCTCCGTCGTCGGGTGCCACGTCCAGCACGTACGCGGGGGCCGTCCGGTTCAACCGGATTCCCGGCAGCTGCGGTCCTCGTTCAGACAGGCCACCACGTCGGCCATCTGCCGGTCGGTCATCAGGCCGATGAACACCGCGTGGTCGGTGAGCGGACTGTGGTGCTGCTCGGGGAAGGTGTCCAGGGCGAAGGCCCGGGGCGGCGGCGGGCGGTAGCCGACGGTCACCCGCAGGTGCGGGATGGGGAAGGTGTTGTGCGGGCAGACGCCGGCGGCGGACGGGAACCGCACGTGGGAGCGGTGGCCGGGACTGTCCGTGCCGCGCCCGTCCCAGCAGCTGGGGAAGTCCAGGGTGCGGGTGAGGAGGCTCCCGGCGGGGCAGAGCGGGTAGCGGTCGGTGGTCGTGCGGTCGGCGAAGCCCGTGCAGCCCCAGCGGGCGCCGGCCTCCGCGCCACCGTCGGTGGCGGCGGTCGGGTCGCCCTCCAGGAGCCGGAGGAAGCGCGGCATCGGTACGACCTTGCTCCACGGGTTGCCGAGGTACTCGACGGTGACCGTCTCGGGAATGAGGATCTCGCGGGTGTCGCCGTGCGGGGCGTCGGACGCCCCGGCGGCGGTGTGCGGCGCCGAGCCGTCGTGGTCGGTGCGGCGGAGGACCGGCCAGTAGTACGTCGAGCGGTCGCCGCCGGTGCAGGTGGTCGCGGCGGCGGCGAGGCTGTCGTCGGTGGAGTCCGCGTCCGTGGAGAGGTTGCCGACGTAGTCGTGCACGTGGTGGGCGCCGCCCACCGTCCCGGGGGAGACCACCACGTTGTCCGCGTTGCGGTGCCCCTCCTGGTTGCGCCCGCAGTCCTGCGCGTACGAGCCGGCGGAGGCGTCCGGGCCGGCGGCCGGCGGGGCGGGTGCGGCGACGGCCACCGCGGTGATGTCGACGAATCCGGCCGCCGGTTCCGGCCTGCCCGGCCGGAAGCGGACCACCAGCAGCGACAGCCCCAGGGCGAGGCAGAGCAGGACGCCGACCGGGAGCGCGGCGCCCCCCAGCCGGTGGTGAAGGCGGTCCTGGTGCACCGCGACAGTCTGGGCGAGGAGCCGCCGCGCGGGCAAGGCGGTTCCGGCCGCCCTGCCGCCGCGCTGGTCGGGTCAGTAGCCCCCGGAGTAGCCGCCGCTCTGCGACGGGGCCGACGACGGGGCCTGAGAGGGCGTCTGGGCGGGCGCCTGGCCGGCCGCGCCCGACGCCTTCTTCCCCTCGGGCGTGCTCGCGAACCAGGTGCCGCCGACGCCCTGCCCGTTGGTCTGACCCGATGCGGTGTCCCCGGCGAAGCGGTAGAGCGGCCAGCCGTTGAGGGTGACCTGCTTCGTTCCGTCCGGCCTGGTCACGTTGCCGACCAGGGCGGAGTCGATCCCGGTGACCTGCACCGCGTCCTGGGCGGTGACCGGCGGCCACTTCGCGGCGCAGGCGTCGGTGCAGGTGCTCGCGGACGGCTTGGCGGTGTCCTTGTCGAAGCGGTAGAGGGTCCGGCCTGCGGAGTCGGTGACGATCGGGCCGAGCGTGGCCGACTTCGCGGCGACGAGCCGGGCCCCGGAGGAGTTACCGGCCGCCGTGGCGGGCGCCGTGGCGGCGGCGGTCGACGGGGCCTTCTCGCCGTACCCGTCGCCCGAGTCGGGCCCGCAGGCGGTGGCGGCGAGCGCGAGCACGGCGATGCCGGAGACGGCGAGCAGACGGCGCGCGGCGAACGCGGGAACGGTGAACTTGGGCATGGCGAACTCCCCCTGGGTGCATGGTGGTTGACGATTCGGGTGGTGGTGGCCCGTGTACCCTCCACACGAGTCCGCGGCGGGAACGGTTCAATGCCGTTGAAAATATTTTTTCGACCCAGGCCCCGGTCTCCGGCCGGCAGCCCGACCGCGACCCCGAGCGCTTCGGCCGCCGCCACGTACCAGTAGCGCCGTCCGAAGCTCACGCTCGGCTTCTCGCCGCCTCCGACCTCGGGCGCCTCCCTGCGGCGTCGGCCCAGGAGCACCGGTCCGAGGAGAGCCGCGATGGCGAGCCACCGGCCGCCCCGGCAACTCTGCTCGCGCCCGTCGTTGCGCCGCGACCGGGCGCGAAGGCGGCGCACCCGTTGTTGCGCGCCTCTGGAAACCACGCGTGTGGGACCGCCGCCGTGGAGAGGCGGAACGCCAAATACCGGTAGGGGTATATTTGGGTTTTGTCGGCCCATTCACCGAGGCCGTCGGAAGGGAGCGCGGTATGTGCCGCCGAGTCGCCTGCCGCACCTGCGGAAAGCCGACCTACGCCGGGTGCGGGATGCACGTCGAACAGGTGCTGGCCGGGGTGTCCAAGTCCGGGCGGTGTTCCTGCCCACCGAAGGAGCGGACGTCTGGCGGCTGGCTCGCGAGGCTGCTCGCGCGGCGCTGACGCCACCTGCTCGCCGCGCACGGCGACAGCCCCGACGAGAGGTGACGTCCTCATTCCGCCTCGCCGGACAGCTGGAACAGGACGCTCGCTGGCGCAGCGGACCCCCGCCGTGTGGGCGGCCACCACAACACCTGACCGCGCTCGCGCGAGTCCATCCACCCGTCTCCCGGGCCGCTCCGAAACTGGACCCGGAACCTGGGAGTCACGCCGTCAAACCGGCCAGGAGCAGGGACTATCCGGCGACAAGGTCACTACGAAGTGCCACCTCGAAACCGGTCTCCGCTGCTGTTCCCTGGCTTCTGTCGTTGCCGCGCCGAAGGTGAGCGTGCCCGTCAGCAGCGCAGCGGCGAGCGCGACAACGGCCCACTGTCCAGTGAGTGCAGTCGCGACTTGGTCGCCGAGCCCGAGCAGCCGCCGGACGGTGTCCCGCAGCGCCGGCGAGACCGGCAGCGCCGGGGCGCCTGCCGGGACGGTGAACCGCGGCCCTCCACTGGCTGCGCAACCACACCATCCACGACCTGTCGCCGATGGCGCGCGCCACCGGCGGCGGGTCGCGTGTCGGCTCGCGCGCCAGCGGGCCCGGCAGATGGGATGGTGGTGCGCCACGGGCGGGATCGGCCACGAACACGCGTCCCTCCGGCCGGCAGGCGGCACGACCCGCCCGCCGGAATCGACCCTTGAGGAGAAGACACCACCTTGGCAACCGACTACGACGCCCCACGCGACACCGGCGACGAGAGCAGCGACGACAGCATCGAGGCACTGAAGAGCCAGCGCGACGACAAGCGGAGCTCCTCCGTCGACGTGGAGCCCGAGGCCGCCGAAGGGCTCGAGCTTCCGGGCGCCGACCTGTCCGGTGAGGAGCTCACCGTTCGGGTCGTGCCCCTTCAGGAGGACGAGTTCACCTGCATGACCTGCTTCCTGGTCCACCACCGCGCCCAACTCGCCGGTGAGGACAAGAACGGTCAACCCATCTGCCGCGACTGCGCGTCCTGACCGCCGCGGCCCGACCTGCCGGAAGCCACCCCGCACGATCCGACCGCCGGCCTGGCCGTTCCGTGCAGGACCGCAGGCAGGCCCGCACCCGCCGGTCCGGGCCTGCCTGCTCCCACAACCAGGCGCACACCGCCAGCTGCGCCGCAGGTAGGCCCCCGGGGACGTCTTCCGAGCGCGCCTTGGGCGTCGGTGCCACCGTGGTGGGAATATCCTCCAGACGCTATTGTTGAATGGTAAACAACATTCGAGAAGGGCTTCCGATGGCATCCGTACTCGACATCCGCCGCGCCGACGAGCGCTTCCACACCCGCGCCGGCTGGCTCGACTCCCGGCACTCCTTCTCGTTCTCCCGGCACTGGGACCCGGCCAACACCCACTTCGGGCTGCTGCTGGTCTCCAACGACGACGTGGTGGCGCCGGGTACCGGCTTTGACACCCACCCGCACCGCGACATGGAGATCGTCACTTGGGTGCTCGACGGCGCCCTGGTCCACCAGGACTCCGAGGGGCACAACGGCGTGATCTACCCGGGGCTGGCCCAGCGGATGAGCGCCGGCACCGGGATCCTGCACAGCGAGAAGAACGACTCCTGGACGCTCACCGGCGAGCCCGAGCACCGGAACCCGGTGCACTTCCTGCAGATGTGGACCATCCCCGACACCGCCGGCATCCAGCCCGGCTACGAGCAACTCGACATCAACGACGAACTCGCCCGCGGCGGCTGGGTCACCCTGGCCTCCGGCATGCCCGAGCACACCAGCCGGCGCGCCATCGCCATCCGGCAGAAGCACGCCGCCCTGCACGTCGCCCGGATCCGGCCCGGCGAGACCCTGGAGCTGCCCACCGCGCCGTTCGCCCACCTGTTCATCGCGAGGGGCGGCGCCGAACTCGAAGGGGCCGGCCTGCTGGGCACCGGCGACGCCGCCCGGATCACCGGCTCCGACGGCCGGCGGCTCACCGGCGGCTCTGACGGCGCCGAGGCCCTGGTGTGGGAGATGACGGCGGCCGTGACGGTGAGCTGACCTCGCCCTTTCCCGGCAGGTCCCGCGGTTCGATGCCGACCGCGGCGCCCGGATCCGGGCGCCGCACGACGCCCGGCCTGGCCGCAGCCCGTCCTGATCGGCAACCTTGATGACCGCCGCCGACCCCTCTGGATTCTTTGACGGCCCACCCAGGGACGCGGGCAGGCGGACCGTCAAGGAATCCGAATCGACGCAGGTCATGCGGCCTACAACTCCGTCCACCCGCACGGCCGCCCGCCCCGACCGAGCGGGTGCCGGACCGGGGCCGACGGCCGCGCCGGACCATTCCTCGCCGAGCCGGCGGGGGGGCGGGGGCGGCGAAGAGGTATGGATCCGGCCGACGTCCAGCCGGTGCTCGCGCCCGCGCACTGCCGGCGGCGGCGAGCCCGACGCTCCGCCCGACGGCGACCACGCCGACGGTGCCTCGCGGAAGGGACGCTTGTCACAGGCCGGCGTTCAGGGTGGCGCTGATGACGGCGCCGCCGCCGAGGTTCCACTTGTCGAGGATCTTCTGGTACGTGCCGTTGCCGATGAGTTGGTTCAGGGCGCGGAACAGGATGTCGGGCAGTTCCTTCTGGTTTCGGCTGACGGCGATTCCGTAGAGGTCCGACTCCCGGTAGTTGCCGACCAGTTGGAACCGGCCCTTTCGGTCGGGGGCGGTGGTGTTGTACGAGGCGCCGGGGTAGTCGTTGAGGTCGGCGACGGCCGTTCCGGACGCGATTTCGGCCAGCGCCTGGTCGTCGTTGTCCACCGAGTCGACCCGCAGCGGCTTGCCGGTCCTGGCGCAGGCGGCGGACTGCTTCTTGGCGACCTTGATCTGGACCGAGTTGCCCTGCACGGCGATGGTGTGGCCACACAGGCTGTCCAAGGTGGACACGCTCAGCGGGTTGCCGGCCTTGACCAGGATCGAGGTGCCGGTCATGAAGTAGTCGACGAAGTCCACGCCAGGGTTGGTGATGCGGCCGGCGGCGTCCTTGCCCTGCTGGCGGTCGCGGGAGTCGATGACGGCCGACATCGCCAGGTCGAGTTTCCCGGCCTGCACGGCCGGTATGAGGTCGTTGAACGCCATGTCGACGAACCTGACCCGCAGACCGAGGTAGGAGCCGAGGGCTGTGGCGATGTCCAGGTCGAGACCGGCGGGTGCGCCGCCAGGGTCCTTGAAGTCGACCGGGACGTAGTTGAGGTAGGAGCCGATGCGCAGTTCACCCGAGTCGCGGATGGCCTGCGGGAGTCGGGATCGGAGCGTGGACGATGCGTTGGGCGGAGCGGGCGTGGCGGCACAGCCGCTTGCGAGCAGGCCGCTGAGGCCCGCGGCCGCCAGTACTGCCTTGCCGGTGCGGGGTCGGGGCATGGTGGTGCTGTCTTCCGGAAAGCGGGGAGAGGGGGAGGGGCGCCGCGTGCGACCGCGTGGGTGAGGCGGTGGGGGAACGCCGGCCGGTGCTCGGGCCCGCCTGGGTCCGGCGGTCTATGGCCGTCGGACGGCGTGGAAGCGGAGACCGCAGTCTTTCAGACACGGCCCGACGGGGCCGTTGGCGGATCCCACGAAACCGCTACTCGGTGCGGCTGCCGCGGTCATGGGATGTGACGGGACGTGGCCGAGTCCGACCAGGGAACCTTCGCGATACCGGCGAGTATCGGAACCGGGCGCTCGTACGAGAGGTCGACCGCTCCACCGTGTTCCCGCCCCGGGTGGCCGCGAAGTTCACCGCCTACCGCGAGTTGTTCCGCGTCAGGGGGCACCGTGCGGTGAGAGGCACCGGCCAGAGCACCACCACGACCGTCGAGACGAGGACGGCGGCTAGCAGGCCGCCGGGCGGGTGGCCGGCTGGAAGCGGAAGGAGATCGCCTCCAGCAGCCGCTTGCGCTGGGTCTTCTGGACGGCGGCGATGCGCCAGCGGCCGTCGGCCTCGCGAACCACGGTGTAGGTGGCGAGCTTGCCCAAACGCTTCGGGCGGCTCTTGTGGACCTCGCCGCGGGCGAGGACGAGGGCGGTGTCCGGCCCGAGGAAGCGCAGTTCGACGATGTCGGTGGTGAGCCGGGTGCCCTTCAGGAAGCTGTCGAAGAGGGCCTGGTGGGCGCGACCGATCTCGGGGCCGCCGTGGTAGACGGTGCCGGCGTAGGTGACGTCGGTGGCGTCGGCGGTGAACTGCTCGCCGTAGGCGGTGCCGTCGCCGTGGTTCCAGGCGGCCGCGCTGCGCTCCAGGAGGGCGCGGATCTCGGCGGCGTCGGTTTCCCGGGCGTCGGTGTTCGAGGTGGAGTTGAGAGCGGACATGGTGTTCCCCCTTCGTGGTAGCTTCACTGGGGAAGTTACTTCATTGAAGATTTCTCTTCCTTGGAGAAGAGACTAGGGAGGGGGGAACCCCGTGTCAACGCCTGCGATGCCCGCCGACGCGAGCGCGGTCTACCGCCGCTACCTCAGCGCGGTCATGTTCCACGGCCACGCGAGCGCCCGGGCGTGCGATCTCGGCGCCACCGACCTGTACGCGCTGAACATCCTCGAACTGTCCGGGGCCATGACCCCCGGCGAACTGGCCACTCGCACCGGGCTGACCACCGGCCCCACCACGCGCCTGATCGACCGCCTGGAGCAGGCGGGCTACGTGCGCCGGGTGCCCGATCCCGGCGACCGGCGCAAGGTCATCGTCGAACCGGTCGCCAGCCCCGCCGCCCTCGACCAGGCCGTGGCGCCCGCCCGGCAGCGGATCGGTGAGATCCTGGCCGGGTACTCACCCGAGCAACTCGCTGTCCTCTTCGACTACTTCGCCCGCGCCACCGAGGCGTACCAGGCGACGGCCGAGCAACTGCGCGACTGACCGCCCAGCGGCCCGGCGGTGGCGGACGCGAGGGTGAGCCTGGCGGGCGCGGGCGTCGTACCAGGACCGGCGGGGCGGGGGAGTAGGGCTCGAATCCGGCCCGCCCGTAGATGAGTGTGCGGCATCGACGGCGATTGTGGCTTTGCGTGGGCGTCGGCGAGAGGTGGAGCCGCGCCGGATGACCCGCGCTGCTTCTGTTGGTCGTTCCAGGGTGGGCCAGGGCCGCGGCGTGGATCTCGGCCCGCAGGAGCTTGCGTACGCTCGGGCGGGTGTGCGTCCCAGCGCGGGTGCGGTTACTCGTGCAGGGGCGCTTCGGTGAAGCTGGTGCCGCTGGAGCCGAGCGCGCTGGTGCGGGCCTCGTAGGTGCCGTTCGAGCTGGGGTCGAGCGCGGTCGGCTTGAAGGGTCCGAGGGACTGGCCGTTGATGGTGGCCGAGGTGAAGTTCGGGGTGCCGAAGTTGGGATAGGACCCGGTCGGCGATTCGATCCTCACAGTGGCGTGAGGATGTCCTGGTGCGCCCCGTCGAGGACCAGGCCGTTGTCCAGCCGGACCCGGACCGTCACCTGTGTCCCCCGCTCCTGGTACGCGGCCCACTTCGGTTCCAGCTCGGCGATCTGCGCCTCCAGCCGCTCCCGGCTCGCCACCGGCATGGTGTGCCCGTAGTCCTCGAACAGCGCTTTCAGTCGCTGGTACTCGCGGACCTCCTCGTCCTCCGGGAGCTCCTCCACCCGCTCGACGGTGCCCTCGATCCCGGCGCCCAGCAAGAGAAACCCGACGACGGCCCCAGGCTCCCCGGCGACTGCCTCACCGATCCCGAGGTCCTCGGCCAACCTGACGCGCCGGCCTTCCTCCAGGGTCATCCGTCCTCCGCCTCTCCATCGATCGCTGCCGCTGGCGCAGCCAGTCTGCAGCCTCGGCCATTATCCGCCGGACGTGTCATGGTGCCGGGACGCGGGCAGGCCGGGGCGGGCTGGCCTGTTGGAATCGCTGGTCGTCATGCTCGTCATCCACCGGATGTCCATCCCTTCGCGACCGTCGGCACAGGCCATGCTGGCACGGGGAGTTGGCGCGTGCCGGGCCGGGCGCCGGCCTGGCACGCCGAAACGGCCGCCGAACAAGTCACGGACCGTCACGAAAGATCAAGGCAGGCCAGCGATCATGGCGGGCGCGGACCAGCCCCACGGGGCCGGTGACGTCCGGACGCGCTACGCCGCCGAGATCGTGGGCCTTGCTCCGCGCGTGTCGGACGGCGAGCTGCTCGGCGGCCGGTGCCTGGGCGTCCGAGCGGCGGGCCCCGGGGAAGGTGGCGGCGACGGCGGAGCCGGCTGCGGTGAGGTGCCAGGCCTTCGCGCGGCCGGCCTGCGGCAGGGTCACGAACTCGGCCAGGCCCTCGGCGTGGAGGCGGGTGCGGCGCTTCTGGGTCTGCTTGATCAGGCGGTGCCGCCGCCTACGCCACACCGTTCCACCGCGGGCACGGCCATCTGGCGATCCCGGCCACCGCGAAGGCCGACGAGTACAACGCCGGGCAGTGGATGCGCCGCCAGCACAACACCACTGACCTGACCGACGGCCAGGTGGCCAAGCGCGACGCCCTGGACCCCCGTGGCGCCTCGACCCCGACTGGAACAGATCGTACCGCCGCCTGCCCGCCTACCTCGCCGCCGGTGGCACTCGGAGGGTCCGGCCAACGGCGCCGGTGGCGAGGCGGACCCGGCACACGTCCCCCAGGAGGGGAACGTGTGCCGGGCGCCGGCGGGAGGTCAGCCAGCGGTAGGCGCGTCGAACCATGTCGCCGGCGCGGTGACCCCCAGGGGTCAGCTGCCGATGTGGCCGCAGGCGGTGTCGACCTTGTTGGCGTCGGTCTCCAGCTTCGACTGCAGGTCGGCGCTCGGCGCGGTGCCGGTGCTGACCGCGGTGTACATCTGCTGGTAGTCGGCGGCCAGCGCGCTGATCGCGTTCTTGGCATTGGCGTTGCCGGCCTTGGCCGCGGCGGCGTTCAGCTGGTCGGTCGCGTTCTTGAGGTCGGCCTTCAGCGCGTCCGGGTTGCTGGCGTCGGCGGAAATCTTGTCCGAGTAGGTGGTCACAGTGCTGGTGGCGCTGGTGCACCCGGGATCGATGGCCTTGACCACCTTCGAACCGATCACCACGAAGACCGTGATGCCCACCGCGATCGAGAGGAGCGACACGATGAGACCGATGATCGCCGGCACTTTGCCCTTGCCGGCGCTCTTGGACTTGACCAGGCCGATGATGCTGAAGATGAGGCCGAGCGGGGAGAAGAAGAAGGCCAGGACCAGACCGGCGATCGCGAAGCCGTTCGAGCCGGTCGGCTGCTGGATCGGGGTCGGGTAGCCGTACGGCTGCTGCGGCGCGCCGTAGGGCTGCTGGGGGGCCTCACTGGGGGGTATGGACACGTCAATCCTTAGGGGGACACGGGGATGGCCGCATACGAATACAGGAAGCCAGCACTCCTTGGCAACTCTGAGTAATGACAGCGGCCGCGGTGCCAGGCCGAACTCGGCCCGGCCGCGGCCGCCCAACCGGCTGCGCGGCGACGGTTCCCGGGCGAGATCGTGGACACCCGGTGCCGGTATCGGCTCGGTTGCCAGGACCGTACTGTCACCTGCCACCCGGTGTGGCACATGGCCCATCTCACCGGCCGTGGTTGGAGCGATGCCGCCTCCACGGCCGCCTGAGGGCCGGCCTCGTGTGCCGGGCCGAAGTCCGGGCCACTCTCGCCGACGAGATCGATGCCATCACTGCCCTCAGCGCTTCGGCGCCCGCTTTCGGACGAGTAGGAGCGCTGCGTAGCCGATCAGCATGAACAGGAGACCTCGGAACACACGCAGTACGACGAGGAACGCCCCGAGCGTACGGGCTGACGATGTGCCATGGCGGGGCGGAGGGGTTACGCGGTCATGCAGTCCAGGACCCGGCCGTCGGCCGTGCCGACGAGCAGGCGGCCGGGTTCGGTGGCGGTGAGCGCCGTCGGGACGGCGGGGACACCGGCGACGGTCAGCCGGTGGCTCCAGCGAAGGGTGCCGTCGCGGAGGTCGAGGGCCAGGAGCTCGCCGTTGCGGTAGGCGACGTAGGCGGTGTCCGGATCGGTGTCGAGGTCGGTGGCGACGTAGTCGGTCCGGAAGACCCAGCGTGGCGCGCCGTCGGTGGCCGCGCGGCGGACGACGAAGGAGCCGCCGGGCTGCAGCCCGTGGCCGCTGTAGACGGTGCCGGCGTGCACCAGGTCGCCGTCGTCGGTCTCCACGCCGGGGCCGGGGAAGTGCGTCTCCCCAGGCTCCCAGGAGAACGGGAACAGGAGCTGGACGCCCGTCCCCTCGGGGGAGCGCACCGAGAGCCAGTGCTGCCTCGGCCCCCGGCGGGCCCGTGGGGCCTCGTTGACGTAGTCCCGGCTGCCGTGCCGGATCCGCAGGCGCTCGTGCCGGTCGATGTACGCCGTGGTGTGGTGCTGGATCAGCAGTCCGTCGGCGAGGGCACTGACGGGCCGCTCTGGGTCGTCCTCCTCTCGGTGGAGGGTGGCCAGGACCGCGCCGTCCAGCAACTCCTCGACGGCGACGACGTGCCGCCGGGGCTCCCAGTCCGGGCTCAGCACGCAAAGAGCTCGGCGGGCCCCGTCCCGTCCATCGGGGCGCGGGGCGGACACCCGGGGGCCCGCCAGGTCAGCAGCGGTGAGCGAACGCGGTGCGGCGGCGCACCAGTCGGGCCGCCGCACGACGGCGACGTGGCCTTCGACCTGCGCCTTCAGGTCGTCCTTCCCGTCGTCGGGCGGTGCCATCAGCATCCGCAGGGTCTGCCCGTCGAGCCACGTCAGTCCGAGGACCTGGCGGCCGAAATCGTGCTCGATCAGGGAGGTGGTGGCGCCCGTTTCCCAGTCGAGCAGGAGCAGTTCCCCCTCGAAGAAGTAGCCGCCGTCGTACTCCCCGGTGCCGGCGGCGAGCAGCGGTGCCGTGGGGTGGAAGGCCAGCGCGTGCACTGGGAAGCGCGTGCGGAGCACGGCCCGGCAGCCGAGGTCTCCCGTGCCGTACACCCCCACCGTCGCCGTCTGGGCGAACCCGCGCTCGCCCGCGACGGCGAGCAGGCCGCGTCCTTCGTCGGGCACGGCGAGGACAGGCTGACCGACCTCGACGAACGGGCGGTCGCCGAGGATGTGAAGGACGCGGAGCGGGGAGGTCATGCAGGAGATCCTTCCAGCGGGCGCCCCGGGCCCTCGCCGAGGGCGGCTCAACTCCGAACAATGACGGGCGTCTTCGAGGAGTTGATGGCGGCGAGGGCTTGGTGGTGCGCGCCGACTGTCCACCCGCAGTACCTGCTCGAAGCGTTGCCTCTCTCGCAGTATCCGCTTCCGCGACGCCGGGCTCGCCCTCTATGAGAATCCCGCCGCGGTCGACGCCGAGGCGACTGCGTTGATCACCTGGCTAGGCCTTCGCCCGAGCGATCGCCTGCACGCAGATCTCGCGCATCCGGTCGAAGGCCTTCTGCGGCTCGTCGTAGTTGCGCCAGGGGCCGGCCACCTCGCGACCCATCACGTGGAACAGCTCCAGCGCCTGTGCCACCCGGGCGTTCATGACCAGCGCCCAGGCGGCCCAGCCCCGGGCAGCCTGAAGCTGCGGATGCGCCGGATCGGCCTGCGCCAGGTCGGCGAGCAGTGCGTCCACGGCTGCGGTGAACTCCGGCGTCCGGTAGGCGGCCGCCCCTGCCTTGTCGCGAGTGATCTGTTCATAGGACGCCCGCACCCTCAAGGTGGTCAGCAGGCTGCCGGCCGGCGCGTCGGCGAGCGCGGTGTCGACGAACGCGTGCATCAGCTCGTGGCTGCCGTGCCACTTGGCGCACCAGTACTGCAGCGCGCCCTCGTGCGCCCGCAGGTGGTGCGGATCACGGGCCACCACCTCGGCCCAGAGCGCACGGAAGTCCTCGTGCGACCAGCCCAGCCCCATGGCAATGGCGATCTGTGCCACCCAGGGATTGGGGTCCTCGGCCGGCGCCAGCTGGACGGCCTCCTGCGCGACCCGCTCCGCCTCGCGCAGGACCTGGTGGAACCCGCGGGCCTGCTCCGTAGTCACCTCGGAGGCGTACCTGCCGGTACGGATCTCCCACGCACGCTGGACCAGCGCATCGGTCTGCAGCAGCACGGCCACCGCGCTGCGCGGCTCCTCCTCGCGCCACAGCCGCAGCCAGTGGTCCTCCGCCACCGCCGCCGCACCCAGCGGTTCCATTCGCATCCAGCGCCGGTTCGCATCACCGTCGCTGCCGGCCTCGGCCAGGTATCCGGCCACCGGGCGCCAGTCACCAGTCCGGGCCGCATCCAGCACGGCCGCCAACTCGGCGGACGGCACATCGCCCGGCAGCACGAGCTGCTCGCGGGGGACCAGGCCCCGTCGCAGCTCGGCCTCCCTGCGGCTTTGCCGCATCCGGGAGACTCGCGAGGAAACGAGCATGCCCGCAACGACCACGAACACAACGAGGGACAAGAAGACCATGAACTGCTTCCTAGCGGACGGGGTGGCACCGCTCGCCCGGACCCGAGCGGTCCCCAGGTGGGGCACCGGGCGCGAACGAGGGCACCACGCGGTCGCACCCCAGCCCCCGCCCTCGCACCTGCGTGCGCGGCGAGGAAGATCGTATCGACACCGCGCACCGCCACCGCACCCCGGACCGGGTCCTGCCCTGGCCGGCTGATAGCTCGACAGGTCGTTCGGTGAATCGGGGCACCTCTCTGGGCTTGATGTGCCGCGGGCCTTCTGACGGTCAAGATCACTTGACAATCGGTCAAGATCACCTGTCGCAGGACAGCTGACCCGTCTCACCGAAGTTTGGCGAGTCTCATCGAAGTTCGACTGGCGTGAGTTTGTCTCGTCGAGGTTTGACCACCGGCTCCAGGGCGGTGTCCTCGATGGCGTTGGGATTCTTGTCGAGGGCGGGCTCCGTGGCCGGCGTGGTGGAGTCGGCGGACGGTCAGCGTTGCGGTCGGGAGGGGTCGCTGAGCAGGTTGGTGACCAGGGCGCGGGCGTAGGCCTCGTCGGTGTCCGGCATGGAGAAGACGACGCGGAAGTAGAGCGGGGCGACGATCCGGTCGAGCAGCCGTTCGGGTGGGGGCGGCGTTTCGCCCCGGCCGCGGGAGGCTTCGAGGACCACGTCGAGGCCGGCGGTGGCGCGTTGCAGGCATTCCCGGAGGCCGCTGCGGCGCTCGTCGATGTCGGGGGAGACCTCCGCCCGGAAGAAGGCGATGCCGCCGGGGCGGGTCAGGTCGGTCAGCGTGCGGACCGCGTAGGCCTCGAGGTCCGTGCGGAGATCGCCGCTGGAAGGGGGCCGGGCATCGGTCTCGTGCTGGGCCGCCAGCTCGGCCAGCAGGGCCTGCAGGGTGCCCCAACGCCGGTAGATGGTGGTGGGGTTGACCCCGGCGCGCTCGGCCACCGCGGGAATCGCCAGCTGGGCCGCGCCGCGCTCGCCGGCCAGGTCAATGACGGCCCGGTGGACGGCCGCCTGGACGCGGGCGCTGCGGCCGCCGGGACGCTTGGCAGGGGTGTCGGCGTTCACGCCTCCCAGGTTAACGCAGAGCGGATTGCTTTTAGTGTCGCATGGGCGCTAGTCTCACTAAAGCAAATCGATCTGCTTTAGGTGGGTTATCGCCATCATTCCGGAGGGGACTGCCATGACCACCACTGCCCGCGACCTCGGCCAGCGCTTCCACGCCGCACTCATCACCGGCGACTGGCCGGCCATCCGGTCCATGCTCCACGACGACGCCACCTGGACTCTGCCGGGCGACAACACCATCAGCGGCACCGTCCTCGGCGGGGACGCCGTGATCGAGCGTGCCCGGAAGATCGCCTCCTACGGTGTCTCCTTCGAGCTGCTGCACGTCCTGGTCAGCCGCGAGAACATGGCCCTGTCGCTGCACAACACCGCCCAGCGCCCGGACGCGGTCCTGGACGAGTACCTGACCACCGTCTGCCACCTGCGCGACGGCAGGATCGCCGACATCGAGACCTACCTGTCCGACGTCCCCGGCATGAACGCCTTCTTCGTCTGACGAGAACCCAGTCGAACAAGTTCTTCATGGATCAGGACGGGCCCACCGCGCTCAGCTTCCGCACCCTCGCGTCCGCGCTGGACATCTCCGTCGCCTCCCTCCAGCACCGCTGCACCGACCTGGCCGGTCTGCTGGACCCGGTGACCGACCATCTCGCCGCACGCCTGCCGGTCGACCAGCGACCCCAAGGCCGCCCAGGCCACCACCCGCAACGCGCTGGCCGCCCTCGACCCGGAGGAGTTCCCGCGGGTCCGGAGCTCCCAGGCCCGCACCGGGGCCGCTGGTCGTCGCTGACCGCCAACCGCAAGGTCGACCTGGGCGCGCTGCGCCGCCTCGGCCAGGCCGTTCGGCCCGCCGCCACGGGGCCCACCCCGGCCGACGGCCCGCAGGCCCGGATCGCCGAGCCGTGGCGCCGCCTGCTCGGGGTCGAGCACGTGGGCGGGGTCGAGCGGCTGCCAGACTGCGGCGTTGGTGCGGTGCTGCTCCAGGTCCGCGAGGCGGGCCACGCCGGCCTTCACGGTCGTCAGCGTCCGGGCGACGAGCGGGTGGCGGTCGGTGAGGGCCTGGAGGTCGCGGATCTGCTGCCAGGCTGCCTGCTCGCTCGTGTCGGCCAGGACGAACAGGCCCACCTCACTGGGCGCGGCGTCGACGTCGCCCTCGGCGGCCGTCTGTCCCGGGAAGGAGAACGCCAGTCAGCGGCTCCCATCCCCAGCCGGCTACGGTCTCGTCGACCGGCAGCGGCGGCGAGGACAGGATTCGAACCTGCGTCCACCCGGAAGTCAGAGCCGGGCGCTCCTCCGCAGAGCTTCCTCGCCGCCACCGCGATCATCGCCAGGCCCGCCGCCGGCGGTCAACCGATAATCGCGGCGTCGCGGCGGCAGCCCCGGTCAGGCCCACTCCTCGGCGGCGGCCCGCTTGCCCTTGCCCGAGAAGATCCCGGCCGACCGCAACGCGCTCGCCATCAGCGGATCCCTGACGGCGACCCCGTGCACCAGCTCGGGCGTCCGCTGGAAGGCGACGGCCCGGACCGCCGGCCTGGCGGTGGTCCAGGCCCCGGCCACCGGATCCACCTTGTAGCGGGCGCAGACCCGCTCGACCAGGGACCGCGGGCACTGCTGCTCGCCCCGCAGCACCTCCCAGGGCAGCGGCAGGTCCGCCCAGACGTAGGTGTCCGGGTGCAGCCCGCCGTGCGTCCTGCGGCGCCAGTTGGCGACGTCGGCCGCCATCAGACGGGGCACCTTGCCGGGGCAGAACCGGTCCAGAATGCGGTCCTCGCCCAACTCGGCCACCAGCGCGAACCAGTGGGCCCGCGCGGTGTTCCACGCCTGCGCGGCCTGGTTCCACGTCGACGAGTCGTTGCCACGGCGCACGACCATCGTGGTGCGTTCCAGCGGCTGCCGGTTCCAGGCATCCTCCAGCAGACCGGCGACCTCGCGCAGCACGCCGTTCCAGCGGACCAGCAACCGGGCGAGGTCCTGGTCGGACACCTGGGCCAGCACCTCGGCCCTCGGGTGCACATGAGCGACCGCGTACCAGCCGGTCCGCTCCGGACTGGCCTGCAACCGGCGGAACAGCGCCTCGGCGACCTCGTCGTAGACCTGGCGCTGGCGCCCGTTGGTGAAGATGCTCCGCATGTAGCCGCGCGCCGTGACGTACGCGATGAAGGCCGCCGTGTCCACGTCCGCGGCGAACAGCTCGTACGGCAGGCCATGGGCGAGCGCGCCCTTGCCGGTCAGGGCGATCTCGCGGCGGCGCTGTTCGTGGAGCAGCCGCGCCAGCTTGGCCTCCATTCGCCGCAGCAGCCGAAAGCGTTTGTTGTACTGGCGCTTGGAGACCTCGCCGAGGCCCGCCTCCGCGCGCCCTGCCCGGTCGAGACGGTCCAGACCGAAGTCGTTCTGCCCGTACGCCCGGCCGATCTCCTCGCCCGCACGCCGGACGACCTCCTCGATCCGGGCCGGATCGTCCCCGGCGCTGTCCGGGAGCTCCGGTACGCCCTCGAACAGCACTGCGGCCCGGGCGAGTTGACGCTGCGCACCGACCGGGCGAGCGAACTCCTCCCGCATGGACGTGTAGCCGTGCCAGAGGTTGCGCAGTGAGTGCTCGGCGGCCTTCGCGAGGGCGTCCCGGGTGTCCGGGTCGAGTTCGGTGCCGGCGGCGGCGTACACGTCCTGGAGGAGCCGGGCCACGTCTTCCGGGCGCTTGCGCAGGGCGAGTGTGGCGTGCAGCTCACGAAGCAGCTGTTCGACAGTGGTGGACGGCATGGCGCTCACCCTGTCACCAGCCCGCCCACGGCTCCACCGGTTATCCGGCCGCCAGACCGTAAACGTGCTGGCCGACGACACGGCGCCGTCCGGGCGCCCGAGGTGATCGCCGCGGCCCCAAGGGCCGCATTGTTTGGCGGACGTCGCCGCGGGCTGCGCTGACTCCCAACCGTCACCCGGCACCCGGCGGCGGGAAGCTGCTCAGCGCCTCGTCTCGTACCTGGTCAGGACCACGCCGCCGGGAAACGTCCGCGTCTCCACCAGGTTCAGGTTCACCCAGCTGTCCAGCGCGGTGAAGAACGGCGTGCCGCCGCCCACCAGGACCGGATGGGCGGCGATCACGTACTCGTCGATCAGCCCGGCGCGCATGGCCGCCCCGGCAAGCGTTGCGCCGCCGATGTTCATTGGGCCGCCGTCCTCGGCCTTGAGCCGGGTGATCTCGGCGATCGCGTCGCCGGTGACCAGGCGGGTGTTCCAGTCGACCTCGTCGATCGTCGAGGAGAACACCACCTTCGGCGTGTCCCGCCAGGTCCGCGCGAACTCGATCTCCGCCGGGGTGGCGTTGGGCTGTTGGTCGCCGGTAGGCCAGTAGGAGCTCATCGTCTCCCATAGCTTGCGCCCGTACAGCGACAGGCCACTCGCCTGCTCGTGGTCGAGCCACCACTGGAACAGCTCGTGGCTCGGCGGTCCGCTCCAGCCGATGTCGTCGCCGGCCGCGGCGATGTAGCCGTCCAGGGTCAGGTTCATGCCGTAGATCAGTTTCCGCATGGCCCAGCCTTCCGTCCGTGGGTGTCCGGCGTATAGACCAGCGCGGTGCGGGAAACTCATCGGTGCGCGATCTGGGCTCGCCGGTAGTCCTCGTGCTCGGGGCTCAGCCTGGTGTACTCGGCCGACACGGGCAAGCCGCCTGATCTCGACCTCGCCCTCGCGGGAAATGCCACGGATTTGAGACTGATCATGGGGTGACAAGGCCGTGAGACAGCCAAGAACGCCCAGGTCACGCAAGATCGACATGTCACGAGCGGCGAGACCCTACACAGCCTGGTGTCCGCCGACGAGTAGCCGTTCCCCGCGCGGCCCGCCCATGCCGACGGACGGGCCGCCCCACCGCGACCACCAGCAGTGGCCGACCCCGGGGCGGCGGGTCAGTCGCAGTAGGAGGAGCGTCCGAGCAGCACCATGCCGATGCCGCAGAGGATCGCGACCGCCGTGAGCGCCCAGGCCGTTACCGCGGAGGCGCGGGAGCGGCCCCAGAGCACGGCCGCCCAGCACAGCAGGACCGCGAGGACCCCGAAGCCTGCCAGGGCGAGGGCCGCGAACGTGGGCGGCACCCAGCCGGGGCCCTTGCCCCAGCAGCCCCTGCTCCTGCCGAACAGCAGATGCCACGCCTCCACGCCGCACCCGGCCAGCGTGACGGCCGCGGCCGCGGCCGCGGCGCGCAGCCACCGTGCCCGGGACGGCGTCAACCAGGTCCGTTCTGCTTCCACGAGCTCTCCCGGGTCGGTTCGGTGCAGGGCAGGACACTTGCGGCTTCCGGCAGTGGTTCGGCTGTACGCTACTGGCCGCGCACGGCGGCGTTCAGCAGTGCCGCCGTCCGGCTGTTCCACAGGACGGCCGACGAGACGTCGTCGTTTCCGTCGCCCCCGCCGTCGACCCCTCCGATCGAGGCGATGGCCACGCCCCGCTGGGTGTCGTTGCTGTAGTTCTCCATCAGCAGCGTTCCGGAGACGCCGTTGGCGAAGCCCTCGCACGGGAACTCCACATGCCAGGTGTAGTTGCGCAGCCGGTGGGTCGCGGTGATGCACTGCAGGGGCGTGCTGCGGTTGCCGGGGTAGGCGGTGAGCTCGCTGTAGTTGCGGTAGCCGGCCCCGGTGCGCCAGCCGTTCGCCCCGACGACGTCCTGGACCCGCCGCCCGCGCTGGTCCTTGAGGACCAGGAAGCCGTAGTCGTAGTCGGGGTGCCGGTTCTTGCGCCACTGGGTGGCGATGTAGCGGGACTTGACGGTCCACTTGCCGTAGGGCCCGGTTCCCCCGAACCCGGTGCAACCGCCAGCATGACGGTCATGTCGGTCAACTGTCGCATCACCAAACGGGATTGGACGTCAGTCCATCGTGGGAGGCGGTACCGCCGGTACCCCCGCCAAGTGGGGGGTGAAGAGGATTTCCCTCCCATTCGGCGTCGAACGTCCCACGCATCCGAAACTCCAACGCATTCGAGCAGCCTTTCCCTTCCATTCCTTTCCATTCCCTTTCGTGCCGTTCCGTTCTGTTCCATTCGGTTGTGCCGGGTTCCGACACCACGTGTGTACGTCCGCAATCCGTCACCTCCCCGGGCGCAAGCCCCGCCGGACGGAGACCGTGTCATCCCGCCGAACGAGGTCTCGGTACCCGATCGGCTGGACTTCCGCCGAGGCGACCCGGGATGGCCCGAGATGCCCCGAGTGCCGGAAAGCCCCGCTGCTAGGTTCCCAAGACCGGCTGCCGCCAAGGCAGTTCCCGATCCCGGGGACTCCCGCGCCAGCCACGACTTCGGGGAGCTTGCTCATGTCGCAGTCGCAGTTACGGACGTCACGGTCCCGGCGGATCACGGCCGCCATTGCCCTCGCCCTGAGCGCGGCAGTTCTCGCGCCGATACCGGCGGCCCACGCCGTGCCGGCCCACGTGGGGCGGGCCCCGGCCCGGACCGGAGCCGCGTTCACCGTCACCGAGGACCTCGGCAACGCCACCGCCACGCTCACCATCGACCTCGACCCGCCCGCCCCGTCGAGCGACGGCACCCCGCCGGCCCGCTCCGACGCGGACATCGCCCAGGAACTGGCGAAGCTGACCGAGATGGTGGCCGCCGCCCCGGCCCCCGCGAGCGACCTGAGCGCGGAGGAGCGGGCCGTCCTGGAGGCCGACGTCGTCTCCCCCGAGGAGCCGGAGCCGGATGCCGCCACGGGCCCGACGGTGGCTGCGGCCAAGGGCGGCGAGGTCGCCGCCGGGCAGGACCCGGGCGGCGGCTCGCCCGGCCGAGGCGTGCTCAAGTGCTACGACAACCGCAGCTGGACGGACGCCCGCGGGACCTTCTCCGCCCGCCACAACTGCGCCTACAGCAACATCAACTGGGGGTACAAGATCTCCCCGGCGATGCAGGCCGTCATCAGCAGCCCGGTGCGGGAGACCGGTCTGCGCTGGTGGCGCAACGGCAAGTCGCAGCCGGCCAACAGCCCGCACACGGTGGGCAAGTCGTACCTGTTCCACGGGACGATCGGCCCGGTCGCTTCGTGGGACGCGATCGACTACCAGGACTACATGACCTTCTCGGTCAACGTGGGCGGGCGCCCCGGACGCGGCACGCTGACGTTCGCCGGCGGCCTGGTACCGCTTCGCGGATAATCGCCGGATGACGAATCCCTCGACGGCGGCGGCCGACTGGGCCAGAACGGTCCTGGACCGTCTCGGCCTGGGCGGCCGCTGCCGCATCGACGTGACGACCGTGCCGGAGGGCCGGCCCTCCCCGCTGCCCGGCCCCGACGCGCCCTACCACTCGGCGCTGACCATCGGCCCGCCAGGCGAGCCAGACGGGCCGGACGGCCCGCCGCCGGAGGCCGGTGTACACGTGACCGTCACCCTGGACGCGGAGTGGACGCGGGTCCACCTGCCGCCGGACCTGGCACCGGCCGACGCCCTGGTGCTGCTGGCGGACCGGCTGCAGGACTGGGCGATCGAACTGACCCACGGTGCGGCGCTCCCCCCGTGCCCGGGGCACGCGCACCCTATGCGCGCGGCGGTGGTGGACGGCGCCGCCGTGTGGTGCTGCCCGGCCCGGCCGGAAGGCACCGGCACCCTCCTCCCGATCGCCTGACCGACCGGTGCGCCGCCGCCCCGATGGCCGCGGGCCGCCCCTGTCCCTGAGCACGTGCCCGTCCGGCCCGGGCTGGACGGGCACCCTCATGAAAGGCGGCCCAAGAAGGCCGTCAGGCCGCCTCCACACCGCCCGCCCGCCGCCCATTTCCTCGGACGCGGCGGGTACAGGCTGGCAGAGACGGCCTGGAGCGTTTCTCGCGGGCACCGGGCCCGGCTGGTCTCAGCGCCAGTCGAGCCCGAGTGCGGCGAGTCGGTCGAACTGCTCAGCGGTGAGCTTGGCCCGACGGCCCTTGGCGTTCGACAAGAACACCCCGAGCTTGATCTCCACGGTGCGGCCGTCGCCGTCGGGGATCTCCTCGAGGTGGCTCTGGTGCAGGTCGCCAAGGCGTACCACTCGCCCTTCGTACAGGACTTCACCCGCCGGCAAAGCCGGCCCGACTCGCTCCCGGTATGACCCGTCGCCGCCGCACGGGCGGCGGCGACTGACCTGATCAGCGATCAGATCATCGTGTCGTAGGACGTAGTCCCCGGACCTGCCCGCCGACTTGTCCGGCTCGGTGGGCGGCCTCGTCCGACCGTAGAAACGTATGCATATGATCATTCAGACTCCAGGCGATCACTCGAGAGGGCTGAACGGCAATGACGGACCAGCGAGTTGTCATCGTCACCGGCGGGGGGACTGGCATCGGTGCCGCAACCGCGCGGCTGCTACGCGCGGCCGGGCATCATGTGGTCGTCTCCGGGCGTCGGCCCGAGCCGCTGCGTCGTGTCGCAGAGGAGTCCGGAGCCCTTGCGCACCCCGCCGACATCGGCGACCCCGACGCCGTTCGCGGTCTCGTGGACGCGACCATGGCTGCGTACGGTCGGCTGGACGGGCTTGTACTCAACGCGGGCACCGGGCGCAGCGGAGGTGTCGGCGACCTGTCGATCGAGGACTGGGAGGCCGTGATACGGATCAATCTCACCGGCCCCTTCCTTCTTCAGCGCGCCGCGCTGCCTCACTTGTTGGAGGCACGTGGCTCGGTGGTTGCCGTCGCCTCGGTGTCCGCGCTGCGCAACGGAGTGGGCAACGCCGCCTACGCGACGTCCAAGGCCGCCCTGCTCCAGCTCTGCCGTTCCCTGGCCGTCGACTACGGGCAGTACGGGCTGCGCGCCAATACCGTGTGCCCCAGCTGGGTGCGTACCGATATGGCCGACCGGCGGATGGCGCGCTTCGCCGACGAGGCGAGCCTGGGGGAGGGCGGCACCGAGGCGGCGTACGAGGCGGCGACCCGGCTCATTCCCGCGCGCCGCCCCGGCGAGCCGCACGAGGTCGCGGAGGCCATCGCCTGGCTGCTCTCGCCCGCCGCGTCCTTCGTCAACGGGGCGGTGCTCACTGTCGACGGCGGTGTGACGGCTGTCGACCCCGGGACCGTCGCGTTCGACTTCCGCGTCGAACCACGCAGCTCGTTTGCGGGCTACCAGAACTGAATCCGCCAAGTGAAGAGCTCAGTCACAGGTCGGGCACTGAGCGCCTCGGTTGGCGGGTTGTGTGACGCCGACCCGTTTCGACTGCCTCCGACAGGCCCACGCGCCTGTCGGAGGCTCAGCCGCCCGTCATGGTCAGGTGACCCGCGTCACGTCCGGCTCTTGTCAGCAATCGGGGCGCCGTCTCGTTCAAGGGGCACGCGAACGAGACAGGAGCAACGCCATGAAGCACCGCATCGTCGTACTCGGCGCCGGATACGCCGGGGCCTTCGCCGCCGGGAACCTGGCCCGCCGGCTCTCGCCCGCCGACACCGAGATCACCGTCGTCAACGCCGTGCCCGACTTCGTTGAGCGGATGCGGCTCCACCAGCTCGCGATCGGCCAGGATCTCGCGTTCCGCATGCTCGCCGACGTATTCGCGGGCACCGGGGTGCGGCTGCGCCTGGCACGCGTCACCGGCGTCGACCCCGAGCGCAGGACCGTTGCCGTGACCGGCGAGGACGGCGACGGTGAGCTCGCGTACGACACGCTTCTCTATGCGCTCGGCAGCTCGGTCGCCCACCATGGCGTCCCCGGCGTGGCCGAGTACGCCTTCGATGTGACCGGCCGGGCCTCGGCGCTGCGTCTGCGCGAGCGCCTGGCCGGCCTGGGCGAGGGCGGCACCGTGCTGGTCGTCGGCGAAGGGCTGACCGGCATCGAGACCGCCACCGAGTTCGCCGAGTCCCGGTCCGACCTCTCGGTCGCGCTCGCTGCCCGCGGCGAGCTGGGCGCATGGCTCTCCCCGAAGGCCCGCCGTCACCTGCGCCGGGCGTTCGACCGACTCGGCATCACCGTCCACGAGCACACGGGCATCGAAGCCGTCGAGCCGACGCGGGCGATCGCCGCCGGCGGCAGGTCCATCCCGGCCGACGTGACCGTGTGGTCGGCCGGGTTCGCCGTGCACCCCATCGCGGCCGCCAGCGGCCTCGAGGTCGCCGAGACCGGCCAGATCGTCGTCGACCGCACCATGCGCTCGGTCTCGCACCCCGACGTCTACGCCGCCGGTGACTGCGCGTACGCGATCGGCGAGAACGGCCGGCCGCTGCCGATGTCCTGCGCCTCGGCCGGCTACACCAACATGCAGGCGACCGCCGCGATCATCGCGCGCCTGACGGGCAGCGAGGTCCCGACCACCGGGCTGAAGTACCACGGCAACCACATCAGCCTCGGGCAGCGGGACGCGATCTTCCAGATGGTGGACGGGGACGTCCGGTCGAAGTCCTGGTACCTGGGCGGCCGGACCGCCGCGTGGCTCAAGTCGGGCGTCCTCAAGGGGGCCGGGTGGAGCATCGCCCACCCGACATTCGGCATGCCCAAGCGCAAGCGCCGCCTGGCCACCGCGTCTGACCGGCCCGGTGTGAAGGTCGCCGCATAGGCTGCTCCGCATGGACAGCGCAGCCATCGATCGGTTCGAGGCCAGCCGGGGCCGGCTGGCCTCGCTCGCGTACCGTCTGCTCGGCTCGGCGGCCGACGCCGAGGACGCCGTGCAGGACGCGTTCCTGCGCTGGCAGGCCGCGGACCGGGAACGCATCGAGGTGCCGCAGGCGTGGCTGACCAAGGTCGTCACCAATCTCTGCCTCGACCGGCTCCGCTCGGCGCAGGCGCGCCATGAGCGCGCTGTCGGAGACTGGCTGCCCGAGCCGCTCCTGGAGGGCGACCCGATGCTCGGCCCTGCCGATACCTTCGAGCAGCGCGAATCGGTGTCCTTGGCCGTACTGACCCTCATGGAGCGCCTCTCGCCGGTCGAGCGGGCCGTCTACGTCCTGCGCGAGGCCTTCTCGTACCCCCACGCCGAGATCGCCGGGATCCTCGACATCACCGAGGCTGCGAGCCAGCAGCACGCCCACCGGGCCCGCCGCCGGGTCGTCGCCGAACGCCGCCGCGGCGACGAGGTGGACCCCGCGTCCGCGCGCCGGGTCGTCGAGGAGTTCCTCGCCGCCGCCATGTCGGGGCGCACCGATCGGCTGGTGGCGATGCTCACCGCCGACGCGACCGCAGTCTCGGACGGCGCCGGGCTGGCCAGGCGGCTGCTGCGCTACCAGTCGCGCGAGCGCATCGCCTCCTACGTGCGGGCCGGCTTCAAGCCGACTCCGGCGAAGCGGCGGCTGGCCGGCGGTTCCCTCGCGATGCACATCGCGCTGGTCAACGGCTCCCCGGCGGTCCTCGCCGTGGTCGACGACCGGGTCGTGGGCGCCGTGGCGTTCGAAGTCAGCGACGGCAAGGTCGCGTCCCTGCGCGGCATCGCCGCCGCGGACCGGCTCGCGCGCCTCAACGAGGCATGGCGGCAGCATGAACCCGACGCGCCGGTCATCAACGCATGGTGACCAGAGCCACCAGAGTCCGGCTAAAGACCAAAATGCCGAACCGCAGGGGATCCCGTGGCCGGGGCACCGAGAAAGACACGCGGCGGCGTGGCTGTTGCGCCCACACCGCACGCGCCTCGGCCGACGTCGTGCCGCCAGCCGCTGTGCGCGGGGCTGAGATTCCCCACTGCCTGGATGCGGCAGACCTGGCACCGGCAGACCCTGGGAGAGGAACCGACCACGGAGGAGAGCGATGACCGGTGCCAGCCCCTCACGGGAACCGAGTGCGATGGTGCACATGACCATCGCCGGTGCGCTACCCGTGGCGAACGTGGTCGCCGACGTGGTGGGCCAGTCGTTCAGGCTGATCGCTGTCCCGAGTCCTGGCACGGCCGGGGACTACGTCTCACCCGCCGATCGGGTGGTCCGCACCCGCTGGCAGGTGGATACGTCGGCGCCGATCCCAGAACCCGCCACACGGCCGGTTGCCCTCGCACATGCTGGTGCCGGCCCGGTGAAAGTGGAGCTCGGCGGCAGAGCCGATGCCGTGGTCAAGGTTGAGGCGCTGATCCGCTCCCGTTTCCGTGCCGGAGCGCCGGCGGGGGTTTCACAGGCGTTCGAAGTGTGGCCCGAGAGTCCGCCGCCCACCACAGGCCAGGCGTGACCGAGGCAGGTCACGATCGGCACCCGCACACGATCGAGCAACGCACCGTCCAACTGTCGAAGCCGGGGTTGACACCCGGATCACCAAGACCGGGAACGGCCCGGGTGGCTGGGCGGAGCTCGGAGGCAGCACCCCCGTGGCTGCCTCCGAGCTGCGCCGGCTGCTCAGGCGGTACGAGACGTCGTCGGCGGGCTTCCGCGTCTCCTACCGCCGGTGGGTCGGGTCAGTTGCTGGGCTCGGCCTCCAGTTTGTCGACGATGGTCGAGGTGAGGATGGCCGAGGCGTAGTCGAAGCCCTTGCCGTCGCCGGCGCCCGGGGACGGGTTGCCCGCGGGCGGGAGGCCGTCGGGGCCGGCGGGCGGGAGGTCGGAGAGGAGGACCTCGCGCACGCCGAGGAAGGCGCCGGTGGTCTTGTCGAAGATCAGGGCCACGCGCATGGTGCCGTTGGTGCCGACCACCGCGACGCCGTGCCGACCTGCCGCGTCCGCCTCGTCGGCGACCACGGCCGTGCCCGGGATCTTCGCGGCCGCCTCCATGAGCGCTCCCGCGACGGTGGGCGGCGCCGCGATGTTCTGGAAGATCATCTGGACGTCCCCGAAGGCGAACTGGTTGTACATCTTCGGGGTCATCGGCATCCCCGACACCCGCTTGGCGCGGTCGAAGGAGAGCAGTTGCTGCAGGAGCTGCTGCGGGTCGGTGGGCAGGGAGGCGACGAACTTGTAGGTCGGGGCGTCGAAGCTCGCCGTTCGCGGGGCGCCGGGGACGTCCGACAGCCTGGCGGGCCACGGACTGCGTCCGTTGCCCATCGTCGGGTCCAGGATCAGGCCGCCGGACTTGCCGTCGACCGGGAACCACGACTTGCGTTCGTGCTTGGTCTCGCGGGCGCCGTCCTGGATCTCCCGCCGGTAGACGAACTGGGTGGCCCTGGCCCCGGGGTCGGGGCTGCTCGCGGCGGCCTTCGCGGCGCGGGCGAGCAGGCCCGCGGCGTCGGTCGGCTCGGGCGCGGGCGTGGCCGACGGGGTGGGCGACGCGGACGGGGTGGGGGTGGCCGGGGCGGACGAGGCCGACAGGGTCGGCGCCGCGGGGGCGGCGTCGCCGTGGTCGCGGTCCGGGATGGACACCACGGTGACGGCCGCCAGCGCGCCGACCGCCAGCGGGGCGGCGACCGTCCACACCAGCCTGCGCCGCGGCCGCGCTGCGTTCGTCTCGGCGGCGATCTCACTCATCAGATGCTCCTTCAGGAACCGTTGGCGGCCGGCGGGGAGCATCTCGGGCGAGTTGTTCATCGGGTCTCCTCCTGCAACGACCGGGCGGCTTCGAAGCCGCCACCCCGTACCTGTCCGGTGGCGGGAGCGGGTTCCCGGCATTTCGCCGGCTCGTGCAGCTCGTTCTCGGCGAGCGCGCGCAGCCGGGCCCGTGCCCGGGACAGGCGCGAGCGCACGGTGCCCACCGGGACGCCGAGCGCCTCGGCCGCCGACGCGTAGTCGAGCCCCACCCACACGCAGAGCCGGAACACCTCGCGCTCGGAACGGCGCAGCGCGGGCAGTGCGCGGCGCGCGGCGGCCAGTTGGGCGCCGTCGTCGATCCGGGAGACCAGTTCGTCGGCGAAGTCCGGTACGGCCTCGCGCTCGGCCAGGCGCGCCATCGCCGCCCGGTGGCGCCGGGCCGCCCGCGCGGTGTTGCGCAGCACGTTGGTGGCGATCCCGAAGACCCATGGGCGAAGGTCGTCGTCGCCCTCGTGCAGTTTGGCGCGCAGGCGCCAGGCCTCCAGGAAGGTCAGTGACACCACGTCCTCGGCGGCCGCCCAGTCCGCCAGGGTGCGCAGCGCGTATGCGTACACGGCCTGGGCGTGCGCGTCGAAGACCTCGCCGAGTGCGCCCTGGTCCCCGGCGCGCAGGCGCGCCCGTTGTGACAGTTCCATGTCCTCCCCTGTCCGCTGGCCGCGCGGAGTTCCATGTGAGCCACATCACGTGCGCGTGGTCGGTGGGCCGCCGGGCTCGGCGTCGATTCTCGTTGCGGCGGGGAGCGGGGAAGGTGCGGGTGTGCCGGGGCGCCCGGCGGTGTCAGCCGGGCGGCGCCGTAGGGCGGGCCACCCCCCTCGGGCCGCCCCTTCGCCGTTCCCGCCCGCCGTCTACAGCTCCGTTCACCCGCACGGCCGTCCGCCCCGGTCGTTGAGCGGGTGCCAGATCGGTGCGGCCGTTGCGGCGCTGGATGAGGTCCTCGATGCGGGCGGCGCCGGCCGGGACAGTGGCGAGCAGCTCGGCGGTGGCCGGGTTCTCCTCGGCGGCCAGCCGCGGATCCGCCACCACCGAGCGCGCCTGGGCCGCGCCGGTGCCAGCCAGGACCACCAGCAGCCGTGGGAACGCCCGCCAACGCCGCTCCCACGTCCGGCCCCGGCCCGTCCGGGCCCGCCTGCTCCCACAGCCGGGCGCAGGCCAGCCAGCTGCGCCGCGGTCTCCTCGGCGCGGACAGCGGGGCGGTGGCGTTCGACGAAGGTCCGCAGCCAGTGCCGGGTCCGTGCCGTCCCCGGCACTGCCGGGCGGTCATCACCGACCTGGAGGCGAAGCTCGGCCTCCGCCGCACGCCGGACGAGCTGATGGCCCGCGCCTTGGTTCATGCCGGCCTCGAGCACGACAGCTGGTTCGCGTCGCTGTTCCGGATCGCCGAGCTCGTTCCGCTGCCCGTGGGTGCCGGTCGTCAGGCATCGGGGACGCGGCGTCGATCTGGCTGATCACGTATCCGGCGTGGGAGACGGTTCGCGGTATGTTCGTGATCGGGATGGCGGTGTACTTCTCCTAACTCGTACCGACACTCGGAGCTGGCGCATGCGGACGCGCGCGGAATTCCGCAGGACTGATCCCGGGACCGGGGCGATGCTCCGCCTGATGCTGTTCCCTCCATCCGCCCCCACCGTGGAGCAACGAGCCTTCTACCGGGCCGCGTTGGCGGACGGAGTGGGCCGGTTCCTGCATCCGCGCCGGGACACCTGCCCTTGGTGCGGGTCGTTCCGACTGGAATTTCTCCTCCAAACCGGTGATTTGATCCAGCGGAAGGCGGGCTCCTTCACCCTGGACCGCTGCGCCGACTGCCGCCACGTCTTCCAGAATCCCCAGCTCAACGAGGACGGACTGGCCTTCTACTACCGCGACTTCTACGACGGCTTCTGGGAGGCCAGGGCCAAGGAAGCCTTCGCGGGCCAGCAACGGGCCTACCGGCGGCGCGCGGAGTTCGTGGCCCGCCACGCGGCCCCCAGAACCTGGCTCGACGTGGGCACCGGACACGGACACTTCTGCGAGACGGCCGCCGCCACGTTTCCCGGCACCGCCTTCGACGGCCTCGACCGTGGCGACGGCGTGGAACTGGCGGAGCGCCAGGGCCGGATCCGTCTCGGCTACCGCGGCCTCTTCCCCGAACTCGCCCCCACACTGGCCGACGGCTACGACATGGTCAGCATGCAGCACTACCTGGAGCACTCCGTCGTCCCCCAGCGGGAACTGGACGCCGCGGCGCGGGTCGTCCGCCCCGGAGGCCACCTCTTCATCGAAGTGCCCGACCCCGAATGCCGCTACGGCCGCCTCCTCGGCCGCTGGTGGAACCCGTGGTTCCAGCCGCAGCACCTGCACCTGGTTCCTCTGCCGAATCTGCGCCGGTACGTGGAGGAGCTGGGCTTCACGGTGATCGCCGAGGAACGCTGTTTCTTCGACGGCCCGCTCAGCCTCCAGACGGCTGCCGGCCTGCTGATGTTCAACACGGCGCCTCCGGAGGACGCCCCGTGGCGTCCGGTGGCTTCGACACGCCTCCGGACCGCCGTCCGCGTCGCGGCGCTGGGCGCCATGGCACCGCTCCTGATCGCCGCGGCCCTGGCCGACCACCTCACCCGCCTGCTCCCGCCCCGTGCCCGCGTGACCGACGCGTACCGACTGCTGGCGCGCAAGCCGGTCTGACGGGGCCGGGCCGGCAGGAGCTGTTCCGGCGTGCGGCGCCTTGTGGCGCTTCGGCTGCCCCCGGACGGCACTGCCTCATCGAGGCGTTGGACAAGCCGAACGACCGGGCCGCCTAAAGAACAGTGGACCCGCCGCCCGGGAGGCCGCTAGGCCGCCCAGGAGAGCGAGCTTACCGGCACGCTCATGCTCCCAGTCGGGGTCCAGAACGACGAGGCGGAAGCCGCAGCTGTCGTACCAGCCGGCGTCTATGTTGATCTCCCGACTCCGCAGGCCACCCTTCTCCACCACGTCCTGTGCGGTCAGCCACGGCGGTGGTGCGGTACGGGCCCAATACAGGTCCTCCGAATCGTTGGCCTCGACTGTCCCATCCGGCAGACGCCGAACCTCCAGGGCGTTGTAGATGCCAGTGGGACGTGCGGTATTCGCCTGGCCATGTGTCCTACCTCGTTTTCGTCTGTTTCTGACTGGTGATGAGGGAGCGCTCAGCCGGCCGCCCGGTAGGCCGCACCCACCTGGTTGGGCGTCGCCCCGTTGTAGAGACCGGTGCCGCCGCGGTCCGCGGAGAGCGTGAACCACGCATAGCGTTCGATGAAGGGCAGCCCCTGCAGCATGGCAGCCGACTTCGTCACGAACGCGGCCTGCTGTTGCGGCGTCGGATACCGCGGGGTGCCGCTCGAGAAGTCGATCAGGGCGTACTCGGTGAGCCAGATCGGCTTCTTGTAGCGTTCGTAGGTGGCCTGAAGGTAGCTCCGCAGCTGAGCGGTCGCGGCGTCGGCACGAAAGTCCGAGCCGTACCAGTGCAGCGGGATGAAGTCGACCTTGTAGTGACGGTCGGCGGCGCCCTTCATGAACTGGTCGAGCCAGCCGCCCGCAAGGTCGCCACCGCTCGCCACCGCGGGCGCCCCCAGCCGCATCCCTGTCGACTGGAGCCGGGGCCAGAGATCGAGGGCCTGGCCCGCGCTCATGTCGGCCTGCCCTGGCAGGTCGGGTTCGTTGAAGCCGAGCAGGGTCTTGCCCCCCTGCTTGGCCGTGTTGAGTTGTGCGTCGGTCACCGAGGCCGCACCCCAGATCATGGGCACGAACTCGACGCCGGCCGGCGGCCTGATCTGCTGCCGGTCCGAGGACCAGGTGTAGAACCAGCTGACCTTGGCGTCCGCCATTGCCTGGGTGACGCGGGTGAAGTTCCAGGCACTCACGCCCTTCTTCTTCACCGCGTCGGCTGACGCGCCGGCCGGGGCGCCGGCCGTGAGCCAGGTCAACACCGCGAGTACAGTAAACAGGCGTGTTCCACGCCGCAAAGTGTTCCTCCCATCAGACGATCGCCTTTGCGAAGCCGCGAACGGTTCGCTCACGTAGTGCCGTCGAACGTGACGGTGAAGCCGCTGCAATGGCTGCACTGCCGCATCACCTGGTTGCCCGGCTGCTGGTCCTGCTTGGACCACGTGTAGGCCTTCGGGCACTTCGCGCTGAGCGCGCGGCTGTAGTCGCTGGGGGTGTCCCGGCTGGGGTTGGAGCACAGCATCGGCCTGCCGTCCGGCCGGCGCGTCAGATCGGCGGAGGGGCAGGAGGGCAGCAGGTCCGCTGCGCAGCCTCCCGTGTCGCATCCGCCGCCGGCGGGAGTCGTGGCGTTCACCGGAGTGATCGTGATCGGCAGCGAGAACGCGTTCACGTAGCTCACGTCGTACCAGGGAGCGTTGGCGTCCTTGGTGTCGAAGTTGAACTCCGCGAGGCTGACGGGTTGTTCGCCCGTGGTGCAGTGGTCTGCGAACGGGCCGCAGTCTCCCACCCCGCAGTGGAAGGTACTGCCGGAAGCGCCGCCGCAGTCCTGCCGGGCGAAGAACTTTCCCCGCCAGTGGTACGGAGCGGCCGTCTCCGGGATCGTCACCGTCGCCCACTGTCCGGGCGCCAGGACCGGTAACCGGCCGAACTGCTTCGACCCGTCGAGGTTGACGCCGCTTCCGATCCACAGCTTCTGGGCGGAATGGTTCACGAACGTGACCATGTGGTTGATCGCCGCGGCCGGAGCCACAGCCGAGGCGGTGCGGGCCGGTACGGCCGCACCCGTGGCCGTACCCGCGCTCGGCAACAGCGCCGTCAACGCGGCGGCGGTGGCGAACAGCGTGGTCAGGAGCCTGCGCAATGACTTCTCCATAGGATCACTCGCTCAGCAGGTCAGATTGCTGCCGGGGGCCGTGCCGAGGGTCTGGGCGAACTTCCGGTAGAGGTTGACCCTGTCCTGCATCTCCGCGGTGTTCCGGCCGGCGCACTCCACCGCGCCGTTGATGCTGCGGATCGTCTGACCGAATCCGGCCCCAGTGACCATCGCCTGGTGCGCCGTCATGGAACCGGGCCCGGACTGGGTGTTCCAGTACCAGAGCGCGGTCTTCCAGGAGATCTGGGCGTTGGTCTGCACCAGGTTGGGGTTGTTCAGCAGGTCGACGTGCAGGGCGTCGCCCGCCGCCTTGTAGTTGAAGTTCCAGCTGAGCTGGAGCGGGCCTCGCCCGTAGTAGGCCGCCTTTCCCGCCGGGCAACCGTAGGGCTGGCTGGCGTCGCAGTACGTCGGATAGTTGGCGGTGTTCTGCTCCACGATGTAGACGAGGCCGCCGGTCTCGTGGCTGACGTTCGCCAGGAAGGCCGCCGCTTCCTGCCGCTTGACCGTGTCGCCGCCGGTGTGCGCGAAGCCGGGGTAGGCGCTCATCGCACCGACCAGCGCGTCATATGTGTAGAACGGGTTCTTGTTCGGGAACATCGTGTCGAACTGGGCCCGGCTCACCACGAAGCCGGCCTGGCCCGCCGCCGTTGAGCGGGCCGACTCGACGGCGGAGGCGGGCAGTGCGAGCGCCGATACGGCCGCCGCTGCCGCGGCGATCGTCAAGGCTGAGCGTCGAAAGGACATGGCTGGCTTTCCTTACCTGGTGACGGTTTTTCCGGATCACCGACAGCAGGCCGGCCGTGCCGGACGTTCGGCGACGAGACGATCCTCCGGCCCCGGGTCCGCCGAGACATCCGTGAGCCTCACGGAGATCCGGCCGGGTGCGGCCGCCTCGGCCGGCAACTGTGTGACGTACGACGACGTTTGGCACCCCGCCGAACCGGGTTAGGGTCATGTACATGCTGGTACGGAATTTGGGCGGCGTGGTCGGACGGGACGCCGAACGAGCCGTGGTGGAGGCTCTGGTCGCCGATGTCACGGCCGGTCGCGGGGGCAGCCTGCTGATCGAGGGCGAACCGGGCATCGGCAAGTCTGCATTGCTCGCCGTCCCACTCGCCGCGGCCGAGGCCGCCGGATGCCAGGTGCTGATCGGGCAGTGCGATGAGCTGGGGCAACGCATACCGCTCTCGACGATGACGCAACTCCTCGGCGTGCAGCCGGATTCGGCCGATCCCCGGCACCCGGAGGCGGCGCGGCCCCTTCGACGGCCGGAGGCCGATGCGGGCTGGCACATGCGTCTGCTCGTGGCCGATCCGGTGGCGGCCACCATCGAACAACTACTCGCTCACGTCGACCGGTTGTGTGCGTCCGGCCCGGTGGTGCTGGTACTGGAAGACCTGCAGTGGGCCGACGAGGCGACCCTGCTGATGTGGCGTCGCCTCTGCCGGGCCGCGGTGCAGCTGCCGCTGCTGGCCATCGGGACCTGCCGCCCGGTACCACGCCGGCCGGATCTGGTGCGGCTGCGACGAGAGCTCCAGTCCCAGGGCGGACGGGTGCTCCCACTCGACCGCCTGAGCGAGGCGAGCGTGTCGGAGCTGGTGGGCCTGCTGGCCGGCGGGAGCCCCGGGCCGCGGCTGGCCGAGCGTCTGGAGTCGGCGGCGGGCAATCCGCTCTACGTACGGGAGCTGCTGGACGCCCTGGGTCGCGGCGGATCCCTGCACCGGGCCGCCGGCACGGTGGAGTTGTCAGCGGACGGCCGGGACGCCGGGGAGCTTCAGGCGCTGCGGGACGTGATCGCGGACCGACTGGCCGGTCTCTCGGCCGATGCTCAGCAGACACTGCGCATCGCGTCCCTGCTCGGGCCCGAGTTCTCGGTAGCGGATCTGACGGCGGTGGCGGGAGACGCCGGTGCCCTCCTGCCGGTGTTGGAGGAAGCGCTGAGCGCGGGCGTGCTGGAACCGGTCGGGCCCCAGCTGCGCTTTCGGCACGCCTTGCTGAAGGAGGTGCTGTACGAGGCCACGCCGTCCGCCCTGCGGGCCGCAGTCCTGCGGCAGGCGGCTCAGGAGCTGATCGCCGCCGACGCGCCGGTGGAGCGGGTGGCCGAGCTGATCCTGCCGCTCGTGGGGGCGGCCGACGGCTGGGAGTGGGAGTGGCTCGCCAACAACGCGACACGACTTGCCGACCGTGCTCCCGCTGCCGCCGCCGAGCTGCTCGAACACGCCCTGCGGCAGACCGGCGCGGACTGCCCGCGGCGCGCCGTGCTGGCGGGCCAACTGGCGGCGCTCTACTTCCGGATGGGCCCCGTCGAGCGCGCGGAGGAACTGGCCCGGAACATCCTGCTGGGCACCTCCGACCGCGAACTCGTCGGCCGGGCCAGGTGGCTGCTCACCAGCATCGCGATGCGGGCCGGCCGCTACCAGGACGTGGCGGCGAACTGGCGCGAGGCCCTCGGTGACCCACGGCTGGCGCCGCATTGGCGCGCCCGGCTGCTGGCCCTGCTGGCGCTCGCCCGGGGCTTCCGGGGAGAGCTCGGCGGGGGCCGCGAGGCCGTGGCCGAGGCACTCGCCGAGGGGGAGCGGCTCGGCGACGCCACCGCTGCCGGCTACTCCCTGAAAGCGGGCGCGCTGATCAGCAGCAGAGCGGGCGACCAGCGCGGTGCGCTGGCCCTGGTCGACCGGGCGCTGGCGGAGATCGGCAACGATCTCGAACTCGCCGACCTGCGGCTCATGCTGCTGGGCCACCGGGCCGTGGCACTGGACAGCCTCGGCCGCTCCCAGGAGGCGGAGGAGACCCTGGCCCACGCCCGTACCCTCGCCGAGCGGACCGGAGCGGTGCTGCTCTCCATGACCCTGGTCAAGATCGCCGAGAGGTACTACGAGCGCGGCCGGTGGGACGACGCGCAGGCGGTCCTGGACGAAGCCACCGACCTTCCGCAGCCGCGCTGGCAGCTCGCCCATCACAGCCTGGGCGCACTGATCCGCGCCCGCCGCGACAGTGGGCAGGAGGCCGCCGAGCACCTGGAGGTCCTGGACGGCGAGGCGGTGCCGCCGACCTGGCCCGTGGCGGCCTCCTACCGGATCGTGGCCCGCAGTCTCGCCCTCGAGCGCACGGGCCGGCCCCGTGAGGCACTCGAGGTGCTCGCGGTGCTGCTGGCCCCCGCGTACGAGTACGACGTCAGGAGGCATCCGGAGTGGCTGGTCGGCCTGGTCCGGTTGGCGCTGGCCGTCGACGACCAGGAGACGGCGCGGGCCGCGGCGCGCGTAAGCCGGCGCAACGCCGACCTCGAACCGCTGCCCGCCACCCGGGCCGCCGCCGACTGGTGCCACGGGCTGCTGCACAACGACTCGGCCCGGCTGCTCGCCGCCATCGACCACCAGCGCACCGCCGGTCGGCCCCCGGAGCTCGGAAACGCCCTGGAGGACCTCGCCGTGCTCCAGGCCGCGGCCGGGGACCGCGACGCGGCCCGCGACGCGTTCGGTGAGGCCCGCGCGGTCTACGCCGAACTGGGCGCGGCCTGGGACGCGCGCCGCGCCGCCTCCCGCCTGCGCCCCTGGGGAGTCCGGGCCGGGATCCGGGGACCGCGGGCCCGCCCGGCCTCGGGCTGGGGTGCGCTGACCGCGACGGAGCGGCGCGTCGCCGAACTGGTCGTGCAGGGGCTGTCCAATCCCGACATCGCCGCGCTGCTGCTGCTCTCGCGCCGCACCGTGGAGACCCATGTCTCCCACATCCTCACCAAGCTCGGTGTCCGTTCACGCCGCGAGGTCGCGGCGCTCGCCCACGCGGCACCTTCCGGCCCACGCCCGTCCGCGCCGCCCGGCAGGCCGGCCAACTCCTCGGGCACGCGGTGACGGGCTCAGCGGAAGGCATCGGCGTGGTGTTCGCACCAGGAGCGGAAGGACCCGGCGCGCGCTCACTCGCCTGGGTCGCGCCCCACCGGGGTTGCGAGCCGGCGCAGCAGGGCGATCGCCGTCGGCACGGTGTCGTCACAGACGTCGCAGAGGTCGCAGAGGTCGCAGACGTCGCCGGGGGCGCAGCGGGTCCGGTGGACGAGGGCCGCGAGCCGGATGTCGGGCTCCGTCGCCGGGTCGTCGGCCAGGGCGTCGAGCCACGCGGTCGCGGCGGTGCGCGCGGCCGGCAGCCGTAGGGTGCGGCGGTGGCCGATCTGGCCGAACGACCTGCGCGCAGGCGTCCAAGAGCCTGCCGACGAATAGGACCAACACTCCGTGCCGCAAGCGTGGCCGTGACTGCCGGGGAGGGCCCGTGACGCGAAGTACCGTCCGTCAGATGTCGAAGCGCGGACGACGAAAGCGCTTGATCGCCGTAGCTGCCATAGCCGTTCTCGGTGGCGGGTTCGCCATCAACGCATGGATCAACCGGAGCCCGGAAGCCAAGGTCTACGAAGGCCCCGTGGCCGGCTACCCACTGCTGGTCAGTTCCGACGGCCAGACCCTGACACTCGGCATCGGCTGGGGCTGCGAGAAGCAACCCAAGCTCGTGGTGCGCGAGTCCGCCAACGCGGTGAAGGTCTCCCTGCGGCACACGGTCCCCCCGGGCTTCTGCGACCCTGGCGGCTACGGACAGATCACCACCCACCTGAACAAGCCGCTCGGTTCCAGGACGCTGAACGACGCCACCGGCAAGCCCGCCATGCACTTCGACGAGCGCAACCTCCTCCGGCCCGCGTTCCTGCCGGAGAACTACTACCCCGCCCCGGCAGGCGAGATGGTCTACCTGTCCGGTGTGGCCCCACTGCCGACCGACGCCCCCGCCTGGGCGATCGGGTATACGCTGGGCACGGGGCCCGACGTACAGGGGCGCCTGATCATCAGTCAGTTCCTCGGGAACAGCACGCCACCGAATGGTCGGGTCGCCACAGTCAAGGGTCGCCCCGCGATCATCACGCAACCGGACCCCAACGGCGGTCCCCGTTCGCTGACGTGATCGGATGGGACCTATTCCTTTATTGTCGCCACCGGTGCCCCACCACGGCTCTCGGACGCGGAACTCATCCACGTCGCCGAGAGCCTCGGCAGCTGACACTACAAGGACGACGGCTGGTGGGGCCGTACCACGCGTTCCAGCGGATATCACGGCGAATTCCGGACGGATCGGGAACTCCGTGCGGGGTGGGTGGCCGGCTGCCCCTTTCTGTACGGCATCCGCCCAGGCCATGGCGGGGGCGTCGTGGCGGCAATCACGTTTGAGTGCAGGTCAAAGCGCTGGTAGCGTCCGCATGCTCGCGGGAACGTTCCACCCGGATTCCCCTGCCACGCCCGCGATCCCTCTCGCCCACTTCCCGCACTGGGTGATGACCGGCACCGCCCCTGCCCTCGCCCTCGGCCGGACGGAGGCGTGAACCCGGCCCTCGCCTGGTCGTTCGCCACTGCGCGGGAGCCGGCCGTTGCCCGACGTTGGGTAGCGCGGCGAGCCGCCGACAGGGATCAGGCCGTCGAGGACGTCGACGGCGAACTGGGACGCGGGGCATCGCTTCGAACTCGTCTCGTGAGTCGTCGTTGAGCACCGTGTGCGTATCAGGTGACGGATGCTCAGCGATGGCTGGGCCCGCCGGTCAGTCGATGCCTTCGGTGATGCGGAAGTCGCGCTCGAAGCCGTCGGGGAGGGCCGCCAGCGCCTTCTGGTATGCCTCGCTCTCGTATGCCGCGACGGCCTGTTCAAAGCTGTCGAACTCGATCAGAACGACGCGTTGCGTGATTCCGGCCTCGTGGGCGACGACTCGACCGTCACGGGACAGGAGGCGCCCGCCCGCAGCCCGGACAGCCGGACCCGCCAGCTTGTTGTAGGCAGTCAGCCTCTCGGGGTCGGAAATGGCGGGGTAGACACTGGCCCAGTAGCCCTTAGCCACGGAAACCTCCCATGTTCGGCCGTACACGTCCGACTTCGGATTGACACTCAGATCGATCGATCCCGGCGACGGGTACTGCCGTGAGCTGAATCGTCATATCGCAGGCTAGGGCTTGATGTTCGGTCGAGGGAAAGACCGGTACGGGATAGGCTCAGAACGGATCGTTATCAATCGGCAGGGAGGGAACGTGGCGCCGGATACGGTGAGCCTGCGGTACTTCCTGGTGCTGGCACAGGAGTTGAACTTCACCCGCGCGGCCGCACGGATCGGTATCGCACAGCCCGCACTCAGCGCCCGGATGCGCCGATTGGAGTCGGAACTCGGTGCGGCCCTGATGGTCCGCAACACGCGCAGCGTCGTATTGACCACGGCCGGTGCGGCTTTGGCGGAGTCCGCGCCGCCCGCGCTGGCGGCGCTGGACCGGGCTTGGGACACCGCCCGGAGCGCGGCGGCCGGTGAACTGGGCGCGCTGCGCATCGGATACAGCCTCAGCGCCGGGGCCGAGACGGCACCGGCCCTGGTGGACAGGCTGATTCGCGGCAACAGCGGACTCGAGGTCGGCGCGGTCCCGATGGCGACACCGGAGATCTCTCCCGCGGTCGCCGACGGCCGCATCGATGCCGGGATCACCCGCGGTGAACAGCCCGGCCGTGGCGTGCGCCGGTTCCTGCTGCGGCGTGCGCGCGTCGGGGTCCAGCTGGCGCAGCACCATCCGCTGGCCGAACGCCCGGAGATCGAGATCGCCGACGCGGCCGCGTATCCGCTGCGACTCCCGGACCGTGCGGCCAACGCCGTGATCCACGATCAGCTGTCCGCGCTGTTCCGAGACATCCGACCACACCCCCGATTCCACACGCCCGCAGTCTCTTTCGACATGTCACAGCGCGACCTGCGCGATGGGGTCACCCTCGCCCCGGCCGGAGAAGCCGCAGCCACGGCACAACCGGCCGGTCTCACCTGGCGACCGCTGCGGGGCGCGCCCAGCCTGACGTTCCACCTGGTCCTCCCACGCGAGGAGTCGCCACTACACCGCCGCATCCGTGCCGTCGCCAAAACCCTGGCGCACGAGCTGCACTGGCTGCCGGACTGACACTCCGGTCAGCGCTGGGTGCGCAGCCGGCGGACGGCGATCAGGACGCCCGCGCCGAGGGCGAGGAGGGCGGCGGCGGAGGCGGCGAGGAAGCCGTCGGTGCTGCTGGAGCCGGTCTGCGCGAGCTCGGGGGTGCCGGCCGGCGCGGTGGTGGCGGGCGCGGCCGAAGTGGCCTGCGGTGCCGGGGACTTCGGAGCCTCGGCGGCGGGCGCGGCGACGGGCACGGCGGCGGTCTTGTCGGCGGCGGCCGGGTTGGCCGGGGTGCTCGGCTTCGCGGTGGCGGTCGGCTGCTGGGCCTTCGGGTCGACGCCTCTCATCACCGATCCGGATCATCTCACCCGCACCCTCCGACGTGGACTGCGGCGCATCCGACTTCGACCCGCCCTCATCGACGGATGCCTGGCCGGCACCGGGCTGTCACTCACCCCACCGACCCCACCCTGAAAACCTCAGTGCCAGGTGGTGGGCAGGTACGTGTAGCAGTAGGAGGTGCTGGTGCCGCCGCCCGCGCGGTAGGGCATGTCCGAGCCGGTGTAGGTCGGGTCGCCGTGGGCCATGAGGGCGTTGCCGGTCTGGGGGCCGAGGACGCCGTCCTGCGGGAGACCCATCTCCTCCTGGAAGTTCTTGATGGCCTGCTTGGTCTCGGGACCGAAGCTGCCGTCCTCGGCGGGCTCGGCGTGGTCGGAGCCAGAGGTGCGGAACCACCCGTCGGCCTCCACCGCACTGTCGCCCGCACCGAACAAGACGACCCCGGCCAGGCGCCGGGGGTGTGGCTGCCGCTGACCGACGCGGCGGCCCTCCACTTCTACCCGGACATCGGCCCCGTCCTCGACCAGGCCACCCGACCCGACGCCCGCCGCGGCCGTCAAGGAGAAGCGGTGCGGCTCCTGGTAGCGCCGCACCTGACCTTGCCTCACCTTGGCGTAGGCCACTGACCTGCGCCGCTCGAAGCCTGGCGCGCCTTAGGGAGATCCTCCCGCGAGTACCCGAACCCATCTGCGCTCCTTCACCCGGGCAGTTCGTGCGGCCTGAGTGAGCTGGGTGAGAACGCGGACCTGTTCAGGAACGTCGCTGACACCGAGAGCCTCAAGCTCCTTCCGGGAGGTAGTACAGCGGTGCTGTCGTCCCACGCGTAGTGGCTGAGCCATCGTGGTGATGTCCATTCGAGCGAGAGCATCCACGGCGCGGGAGTGCGGGCTCTAGCCTGGCGCCGTGACGAGTCGAAATCGAACCTCCCGTACCGGCGCGGCTGCCCTCGTGGCTGCCGGCCTCGTGTTCCTCACCGCCTGTGGCGGCAGTGGCAGCAGTAGCGACAGCAAGGCGAAACAAGTCGGCTGGTACCGCACGGTCGGCGACCTCTGCGCGGTGGTGGGCGATCCTGGCCTGCCGGGGCAGCTGAGGAGATCCATACCGGTGACGAGCGAGGGGATCGCGAGCGACCCGTCCAAGACGCTCAGCTGCGGCTACGACGGCGGTCCGGCAACGGAGGACTGGCGGGTGACCATCGATGCGTTGGTCTTCGAGGCGGCCCGCGGCTGCCACTGGCTGGAGGTCGAGGCGGACATCGCCAAGTCCCCGCTCGGCGGGCCCAAGCCGACCGAGACGCGGAAGTTCGAGATGACCGACGGCGGGGGGCTCGGCCAGGAGGGCTACCAGTCGTCGGTCCGGCACCCGCTCACCGACACCATCCCCGGGCCGGTCGACCAACTGAGCTTCAAGTCGGCTATCTGCGACGGGAATCTGCGCCTGACGGTCGACGTCGACTACAGCGCGGGCTCGGGGATGTCCGCGGACTACCCGGGCGCGCTCGACAAGGCAGAGGAGGCGTCGCGGAAGAAGGCCGCCGAACTGCTCAAGCGGGCGCGGGAGAAGCTGTACGAGCGTGCGATGAGCCCGCAGCCGACTGCTTCGTGACAGGCAGGCGCCCGGTGCCCCGGGACGACAACGACGGGGACGGCTGGCGCGAGTCCGACGACGCGGTGCCCATCGTCGCTCGGTGTCGGTCGTGTGCAGCTGGGCCGATGGCGTCGCTCGCGGCGCCCTGGATCACGGCTGACCGGTCCGGCCAGTCCTATCTCCGGTGGCCTGAGGCGGACGAAGCGCACCGTGGCGTGGCGCCCGGTTCCAATCGCCGAGACCGCGCAGCACGCCGGGCACGCGCACATCATCCGGGAGTCGCTGGACGGGGCGAGGTCGATGGGCTGAGGCCGATGGGCTGACCGGTGGGGCGGGGCCGACGGGGTGGGGCCCGTCAGGGCGTTTCGACCCCGAGCAGCTCGCGCAGCGCCCGGCCGCCGTCCGGGGTGACCCGCAGGGCGCGGCCGGAGCCGATCCGCTCGACCCAGGCGCGGTCCAGGGCGGCGCGGCAGAGTGCCGCGCCCAGGGCGCCGCCGAGGTGGCTGCACCACCGCCCCGGCCGGCCGCTGCTGCTCCCGAACGCCTGGGACCACGCCTCGGCCGCCGCCCTCGCCGCCGAGGGCCACCCCGCGATCGGCACCACCAGCCTGGGCGTGGCGGCCGCCGCCGGCCTGCCCGACGGCGCCGCCGCCACCCGCACGGAGACCGTACGGCTGGCCCGCCGGCTCGGGCGTGACGGCTTCCTGCTCAGCGTCGACGTGGAGTCCGGCTTCAGCGACGACCCGGACGAAGTGGCCGCGCTGGCTGTGGAGTTGGCGCGTGCCGGGGTGGTCGGCATCAACTGGAGGGCGGCCGGGCGGACGGCACGTTGGCGCCGGCGGCCGTCCACGCGGCGAAGGTCGCGGCGGTGAAGGCGGCCGTGCCGGAGCTGTTCGTGAACGCCCGTACCGACACGTACTGGTGCGGGCGGTCCGACCCCGAGCCGGAGACCGTACGGCGGCTGGAGAGCTACCAGCGGGCGGGCGCGGACGGCGTGTTCGTCCCCGGGCTGGTCGAACCGGCGGCGATCGCCCGGTTCGTCGGCCGGCTGTCCGTCCCGCTCAACATCCTGCTGGCGCCGACCGGCCCTTGCCTCGCCGAGCTGGCGGAGCTCGGGGTGGCCCGGGTCAGCCTGGGCTCACTGCTGTACCGCGCGGCGCTGGCGGCGGCAGTGGCCACGGCGGCCGCCGTCGCCGCGGGCGGGACTGTCGGGCCGGTGCCCGGGTGCGCCGATGTGCAGGCGCTGAGCGGGAGTTGAGCATTCGGCGCGGGTGAGTGGCGACTCGTGGATCAGCCCTTGTGCTGCGCCGCCCGGGTCCTCTCGATCCCGTCCAGGATCACCCCGACACCGCGGAGGAAGCTGCTGTCTCGCGTCCCCCTACATCGGGGTGTTGCAACGACCTCTTTGAACTGAAGGGAGCCGATGCCGATCTCGGCTTCCGGGCCCGGGTCCGTGACGTGCCGCCGTTCGGTGATCGGTCCCCGCACCTGGGCACGGATCACCTCGCCGAGGCCGAGCTCCCGGGTCCAGACGGCGTCGTCGAGGTAGCGGGACTCGTCGGTGGTGGGGTTGGCTACTGGCCGAATTCGTCGAAGGCGGCCTGGAGGTCGTCGGCCAGGGATCGGAGGTCGCGTGCTAATCAGGGTGCTGACACCTGGGGCACAGCTCGTGGCGGCCCTCGGCTGTGATCACAGTGCCCCAGCCGCGGCATTCTTCGCAGCTGCGGGCCCGGTCGATGTTCGCGCGGACGATAGGAGCATGGGGGTGGGCTCCATGAGTCATGGGTGATTTTCCTCTGTAGAGCACTATCACTTACGCCCAGTTTGCCATGGTTCGTATAGATATGCGGCATGGGTCGTTGGCGCTCGTGATCGGCTTGGGCGGCAAGACACAGGTCCATGGCAAGCGGAAGGTGCGCCCGGACGGTGTGTGGCAGGCGGCGGAGGTCGGCCACTGACGTCGCGGACGCCGACATCGCCTATCTCGAAGTCCGGTGAACCCGTTGCCGCTGCACTGGTTCCAGAAGGACGCCGTCGCGGCCGCGGTGCGCGAGGTGAAGGACGGCGGCCGCGCGACCGTCGTCGCGGCGACCGGCTCGGGCAAAGACGCTGATCGCCGCCGGGTGCGCCCGGCGTCTGGCGGCGAAGGGCCGGGTGTTGGTGTTGGTGCCGACGATCGAGTTGATGGAGCAGACGGCGGAGTCGTGGTCGCTGAATGGCGGGCGCCGGGGCTTGGCCGTGGCGGCGTGCTCGCGGGAGGAGGCGCTGGAGAGCGGGGAGACCGGCGGCCGGATCCAGGCCCGGGTGACCACCCAGGCCGCCCGGATCGCCGACCTGGTCGCCTCGGTGAAGGCAGGGGAGCCGGTAACCGTGTACATCTGGGCCGAGGACCGCTCCTGGGTCCTGGACACCGACTACGACCTGTGGGCCACCAAGGTCGCCGGCCCCCCGGCCCTCATCGAGGCCCTTCTCGGCCACCCTGAGCCGGAGGCGATGCGGGCTGCCCTGGGCGCCCCGACGACTGACCTGAACACCTGAAAATCGCTTGATCCGGTCCAAGGGCGCCGTGCCAGTCTTGCCCGGTGATTCTGGAGCTGTATCCCGGCGGTCTCGCCTGGGACGACGTGGACCCCGCCCGGCACCCCTTCGACCCCGAGTCGGCCGCCCGCGAGATCCGCGCCCTCGGCCCGGCCCGCCATGTGACCCACCGGCCCGACCCGTCCTGCACCGATGCCACTATTACCGACTGGGGCTGGACCGTGGCCGAGCGCTGGACGGACGCCATGACGCTCGCCCTCGTCGAACGCTTCGGCGGCTGGGCCGCGGGCTGGCGCTACTCGACAGGCGAAGGGGGCCTCGACGGCGGGCCGGTCGGCCACTGGTGCTGCCCCCGCGACTCCGTCACCACCCCGAAGGAGACGATCGACCGCGTCGCCGCCTCGCTGTGCGAATGGCGCGAGTGGCTGGAAAGCCTCGCTGACCGGTTCGAGGCGTACCCGCTGGACCCGGCCGCCCTCGACGACCAGCGGATCCTGTGGGAGCGCGCCGTCCGGAACCTCGTCCAGCAGGTCGTCGACCGCACCGGCGCCGAGAGCGGCTGGTACGGGCACTGCCATGAGGTGCTCACCTGGTTCCTCAACCGCTGGGGGTTCGAGCCCGAGCCGGCCAGGCAGGCGATCGGCGGGCGGTTCAAGAGCTGGACCGCCCCGAAGCTGGTCCTGATCGACGACGTCGCCGAGCGGATCGCGCTGTCGCTGCCCCTGGAGGGGAGCGTCGCCCAGCCGGCCGAGCCCGCACCCGACCACCTGCGGAGCTGGCTCGCCCTGCGCGGGACGGTCGCCTGGCCGGAGCCCTCACCCCAGGCCGGGGACGGACCGGTGACCGCGGAGCGCGACGGCGCCGCCGAGGACATTCGCCACTTCGACGCCGCCCTGGACCCGGCCCGCGCGGCCGGCCTGCTCACGGCCCTCGACCTGCTGCGCGCCGACGCCGCACGCGGGGCCCGGCTCGACTTCGACCTGCTCCGCGGCTGGCAGCAGCACATCCTGGGCACGCCGGAGCCGCCACCGTTCCGTACCCTGCCGGCCTTCGCCAAGGAAGGGCGGGAACGCTACGGCATCGCCCCCGACACCCGCGCCCACCTCGATAAGTGCCTCGCCGAGAGCGCGGCCGACGGCGAACTCCCGCTGATCGCCCGCGCGGCACGCGCCTACCTCGATGTGTGTTTCTTCCACCCGTTCGACGACGGCAACGCCCGCGCCGCCTTCCTCACCCTGGTCTTCGTGCTGGCCCGCGAGGGCGTCACCCTCGAAGGCGTCGGCCTGCTGCGCCGAGTGAGCTTCCAGGCCGACAACCCCGACGACCCGCCGACCCTCGCCCGCTACATCCACATCCACCTCAACGACAGCCGGCGGGGCGTCGGCTGACCCGTTCCTGAGGCTGCGTGAGAAGTCGGACCGGCGGACTTCTCACGCGCAGACATGCTCGTAGTCAGCCGTGGATCCGCTCGGGGCCGGAAACTCCACCGTTGCGGCGGGGGTGCCGCCGTCCGTGCGGCGGACCTGAGCACGCAGGGCGCCCAATACGGCCCACGGGGTCCCGACGGCGTGGACGGCGCGGCGGCCGTACGGGGTGGGGAAACTGGCGACCCGTTCGACACTGACGTGCTCGTAACCGCAGGCGCTGTCCAGGATCTCTTCCTGGTCGGGGTAGAGGAAGCTCACCCAGCGGCGTCGAACACCTCCACGGCGGGCGTGCTGCCACCGGGAAGCGGGTTGGTGGCGCAGCCCCGGTTGTGCTCGGTCCGGACCTGACGCTCAAGGAGGCCGTGCGGGCTCTTTGAGACCTTGAGCCGGTGCGGCACGGCTTCCGAATCTACGAGGCGACTGCGCCGGCGGCGTTGTGTCCGACCGGATGACCCACTGGTGGCGCCGTACCTGGTCCGGCCACACCCGCGCTGGATACCCGCCCGTCGCCCTGGCCCTCACCGGCGCCGGACCGGTCGCCCTGGGGGCCGCCAGGAGGCGATTGCCGAGCTGTCGGCCGAGTGCTGGCGGCTCCTGGTGGACCGTCCGGCAGCCCGACAACGACGCGACGGCTGGCGTGAGTACGACGACGCGGTGCCCATCGTCGCGACCACCCCTGGAGCTGCTGGCCGAGCACGGGCCGCTCGGGCCGGTGTGGTGGCGCTACGGCCGTTCCCCAAGTGCGTGCAGGCCTGGAGTCTGTTCCCCTTTCGGATTTGCGTGCGCAGAGCACGCTTTTCCTGTACGGTAATAAGCGTGCTTCAGGCACGCATCTTCGATCGACGCATGGCGGGTCACTCCCGCGCCCAACCGAAGGAATTCCCATGAACCGCACCGACGCCCGCGCCGCCCTGACCGACCTGCTCCTCACTCCGGGCCTCGACCTGGACGAGGCCGCCGACCGGCACTTCGCCCCCGACTACCGTCAGCGCACCGACGGGAGCTGGGCGGACCGCACCGAGTTCCTCGCCCACATCGCCCATCTGCGTACGGTCGTCGCCGGCGGCTCGGTCGAGGTGCACGACGAACTCTCCTCCGGCGACCGCTACGCCGACCGCCACACGATGGAGGTCATCAAGAAGGACGGCTCCACCGTCCGGATGGAGGTCTACCTCTTCGCCGAGTTCGCTCCTGACGGCCGGTTCCGCCGCATCGAGGAGACCACCCTGATGCTGGAGGGCGCCGAGGCCGACCGGAACCTCGGCAGCGCCCGCTGAGGTGTAGTGCCCACCTGACGTCGTGCGGCCGCCCCTGTGCCAGCGCATCGGGGCGCCGCCGGCGTGGCGCATCGTCCCAAGAGTGAGAGGAAGTGGTTGTCATGCTCGAGGTGCTCATCGCCGGGGCCGGCCCGGTGGGGCTCTGGCTCGCCGCGGAGTTGCGTCTGCACGGGGTTGGGGTGACTGTCGTGGAACGCCGGGCGGCACCGGACGGACGGTCGCGCGCGGTCGGCATGCAGGCCGGCACGCTGGACACCTTCGCCACCCGAGGACTCGCGGAGCGGTTCATCGAACGCGGCACCCTGGTGCCGACCGGCCACTTCGGCGCGGCGACCACCCGGCTGGACTTCTCCACGGTCGGGGCGGTGCACCCGTTCATGCTGGCGCTCGGTCAGTCCGTCACCGAACAGCTCCTGGAGGAGCACGCGGTTGCCGTGGGCGCCCGCGTGCTGCGCGGAGAGGAGGTCGTCTCTCTCACCCAGGGCCCGGACGCCGTCGAGGCGGTGATCCGGGCCAGTGGCACCCACCGGACCGTGCAGGCCCGCTGGGTGGTGGGGTGCGACGGCACCCGCAGCGCGGTGCGCCAGGCGGCCGGCATCGACTTCCCCGGTCAGAACACCACGCTGACCGGGTGGCTCGCCGACGTCGAACTCGACGATCCGCCCACCGCGCCGCTCGCCGCCACCGGGCCGGCCGGCTCGTTCCTGGCAGCCCCGATCGGCGACGGCGTCCACCGGCTGGCGGGCCTGTCCACGGCCACCATGCACCACGGCACCGGCGAACCGCTGACCCTGGAGGAGGTGCGCGAGCAGACCCGCATGCTACTGGGACGGGACCTCGGCATCCGCAACCCCCGGTGGCTGTCGCGTTACGGCAACGCCACCCGCCAGGCCGCGCGTTACCGGGCCGGACGGGTGCTGGTAGCCGGGGACGCGGCGCACATGTTCTTCCCGGCCGGTGGGCAGGGCATGAACCTCGGCATCCAGGACGCCACCAACCTGGGCTGGAAGCTGGCCGCCACCCTCCAGGGCCGGGCACCCGACGGACTACTCGACAGCTACGACAGGGAGCGCCGGCCGGCCGCCCGCGCCGTCATCGACAACACCCGCGCTCAACTCGCCCTGTTCGCCGCGGCGAGCCCGGAGCAGATCGCGCTGCGCGAGGTCTGGTCCGCCGCGCTCGCCGAACCCGGGACCAACCGCCAGTGGGCCCGCCGGATCGCCGGCTTCGACGACCCGCTCCCCGCCGACACCGTGCCCGGCGCACACCCGCTGAACGGCACGCGACTGGCCGGCCTCGCCCTGGCGGCGGCCGACGCACCCACCGCCCACCCGCTGATGCACCACGGCCGGCCGCTGCTGCTGGACCTCGACGGGACACGGACGCCGTGTTCCGCAGACGGCCTGGAACAGCGGACAGCCGCCGTCAACACCGAAACGGCGGATCCGATCTGGCGGGACGTCACCGCCGTTCTGATCCGACCGGACGCCCGGATTACGTGGGCCAGCACCGACACCGACCCGCAGCGCCGGGCCGCGGACTGCCTCACCGCCCTGCGCACCCTGTGCCGCTGAGCGCGCTCGGTGAGCCCACCCGCCGGAGCCTAGTGGGTCATGACGGTGGGGTGAGGTGACGGCAACCTTTTTTCGGTGCGGGCGCGGCTGATCGCCCGGGAAGCGCTTCCGGTTGTCCGGCAGGCGCAGCTCCTCCCGCACCCTCCGTTCGGGTACTTGGAGGCATTCTCCACCGAGGTCGAGCACGCGATCCCGCACCGCCCAACTCGCCACGCTGGGCATCACGTGATCAAACCGGCGGATCACCTGAACGATGCCACCCTGACCTTGCCGTGCCGACCCCGCCCCGCCGACCCCACCGTGCCGGGCCTCAGCGTGCCGGGCCGAACCCTCCCCATACCGAGGCGGGGCCGCCGGCCGACTGGGCATCGACCCGGTAGCTGTCGTTCGCGGCGCTGCGCACGCCGGTGGCGTGGTTGAACTGGCCGGCGAATTCGTGCTGTCCGACCGGAACCGTGTGGCCCGGCTTGAGGACCCAGCGGTAGACCAGCACGCCGCCGGACTCCTGGACGGTGACCGTGAAGTCCTCGCTCGGCAGGGTCCGCCAGTTCCCGGTGTCGTGGACCTCGCCGGTTTGGGTGATCCGCAGCTCGACGGTGAGCGAGGTGAGCGGCTGGGTGGTCTTGAGGACGAGGTTGTGCTGGGACCAGTAGACCGTGCTGTGCGAGTCGACCGATCCCTCCGACCACAGCGATCCGTTCGCAGGGCGGCTGCTCGCCGAGGAGGTCGGGCGTGGACTGGCCGGGGTGGGTACAGGTGCCGGGGCGACGGTGCTCGGGGCAGTCGATGGCGTCAGTGAAGGCGTGACCGCCGGGGACGGGGTGACCGTCGGGGACGGGGTGGCCGTCGGGGTGGCCGGAGTGGGGGCGACGGTGTCCGACGGGGCCGGCATCCGGACGATGCCGGCCACGGCCAGGCCGCCGGTCGCCAGGATGCCGGCGGTGGCGAGGCTCGCGAGGGCGGCCCTGGGCCACGATCTCGCGAACGATGGTGTGCGGTGGCGGACGGGAGGGCCGGCCGCGCCGCGTTCGACGCGGGCCAGGATCCGTGCGCGGTCGGGCTGGTGGGCGTCGGCGGCCTCGCGCAGCCCCCGGGCGATGTCCTCGTTCACCGGTTCCTCCTTCCTGTCGCCAGTTCGCCGACCGCTCGTGCGCCGAGTACGCGTTCCAGCTCGGCCATCCCCTTCGAGGTCTGGCTCTTCACCGTACCGACCGATATGCCCAGTGCCACGGCGGTGTCCTTCTCCGACAGGTCGAAGGCGAAGCGCAGTACCACGCACGCCCGCTTGCGGAACGGCAGCCGGGCGAGCGCCGCGCGGACGTCCAGCACGGTTGCCACGTCGGGGCCTTCCGTCTTCTCCGGGTTGCGGGACCAGAACAGCAGGACCCGGCGTCGCTCGCGGACTGCGCTGCGGATCCGGGCCCGGGCTATGTTGGCGACCACCCCGCGCGCGTAGGCGAGTGGGTGGTCGGCGGCGCGGAGCCGGTCCCAGCGTTGCCACAGGGCGATCAGGGCGTCTGCGGCGAGGTCGTCGGCCGCATCCGTCTCGCCGGTCAGGAGGTGGGCGAGGCGGGCGAGTTCGGAGTAGTGGCGTTCGAAGAAGTCGTGGAACTCCGCGGACGCGTCATCGAGGAGCATTTCCCCCGGTCGCCCTCTCCCTGCAATGTGAGCGTTAACAACCGGCTTGAGCGTAGCAGTGCCGGTCTCCGGGGTGGGGCGGTGGTCGCCCCGGCGGGGGATCACTGCCGGCCGACGGGCGAGCGGCGCGGTCAATGCCGGGCGAACTGGACTCGGGTCGGCTGGGCGACGTCCGGCTTCACCGCGATCCCGTCGACGGTCAGTTGCTCCCCGTAGACGTCGGTGACCCTGATCGGTCCGCCGCACCCGCTTCCGTCGGGGGAGAGGAAGTAGTTGTAGTCGGTGCGGGACAGCTGCCGCCAGCCGCCGGCGGTCCGGACCTCCAGCGCCGCCACCGGGTTCCGGTGGCCGATCACCTGGATCCCGCACCACCACTGGCTGGACCCGGTCTTGTAGCGGATCGACATCGTGTCCGGCGCCGCGCCGGGGCTCAGCACCGTCCAGGTGACCGGGAGGCGGCCCACCGAGAGATCAGCCAGTTTGGCGAAGGCCTCGTGGCTGAGGTCGAGCTGCCCGGGCGCGCAGGGCAAGGGGCACTCGTTGACGATCCGCACCGTGATGCTCGCCCCGTTGGCGGCGCGGACGAGTACGGCGGCCCCGCACGCCCTGGACGACTCGTAGTCGGTGTGGTTCATCGCCGCGATCATGAGGTCGCCGGACGGGCCGAACGAGCAGGCGCCGTTGCCGTCGGCGGCGTCGTAGGAGGTCGCGACGCCCTGGTAGCTCGTCCCGGGCTTGATCCGCCCGGCCAGGGACGCCGTGGCGGGCGCGGCGCCGGCACCGCCGGTGGCGGCCGACGGTGACGGGGTGGCCCTGGTGGAGGTGGCGACGGGGGTCGACGGCTGCGGCGTGCGACTGGCCGACGGCGACGGGGTGCCGGTGGCGGCGGGCGAGGGGCTGGTGACCGACGGCGGTGCCGCCGAGGGCGTGGGATCGGCCGGGACGCCGGTGCCGGGAGGCGCGCTCGGCTCGGTGGCCGCGGCGGAGGCAACGGCAGCCGGCTCCGCGGCACCCGTGCCGCCCCCGCCCCGTGGCAGGAGCGCGAAGGCCAGGCACACCAGTACACCGACCGCCACCAGCGCCAACGGAATGCCCATGACCAGCCCACGCCTGCGGTTCGACTGCGGGGCGGCGTGCTTCGTTGCCCTCATTCCTGTCCATTCGGTAGATCGACTCGACGTTGCACTGCCCAGTGGCCGCCGGGAACGGAAAGGTTGCCGCGCTGGCGCAGGTTTCTTCCCGGCGTTCTCCCGGGGCCGGCCCGTGGGCGGGCGGCGCAGATCCCCGCCCGCCCACGGGCCGTGCCGGTCAGGACGGGTCGCCGTAGACCACGCCGCGGCCGTAGCCGCCGAGGTACACCCGGCCGTAGACATCGGGATCGCCGGAGATGACGTTGATGACGCTCCCGCCGAACTGGTGCTGGTCGTCGTTGATCCGGACCCAGGTCGAGCCGCCGTCGGTGGAGCGGAACAGGCCGATGACGCCCTTGATTCTTCCGCTCAGGTAGATGGCCTGGTAGCCGGCTCCGGGCGCCGCCTTGCCGAAACCGACGGCGCCCGCCTGCTCAACACCGTCGAGCCTGCGGAAGGTCGCCCCGCCGTCGGTGGAGTGCCGCAGCCCGTTGCCCCCGCCGGCGATCCACAGGTCACCGGCGACGCCCGGGACGGCCTTGAGCTGCCCGTCGCCCAGCCCGGTGGCCCGGGTGGTGAAGTGCCGCCCGCCGTCGGTGGAGGCGTACAGGGCGCCGCCGCTGAGGGCGTAGAAGGTGTTCGCCGCCGAACGGTCGGCCACCACGGTCGCGTCCTTGGGCAGACCGGAGACCGCCGCCCAGGAGGCGCCCCGGGTGGTGGAGAGGAACGGCGCCTGGCCCGCCGGGGTCCACACCACGGTGCCGCCGTCCGCCGAGACGGCCGTGGAACCGCCGCCCGCGTCGTTCACCGGAGCCGCCGCGAAAGGAGTCCAGCCGGCTCCGCCGTCGGTCGACCAGGCGCCGTGCTGCGCGCCGCCGAGGCCGACCCGAACCATGAACTCCGGCTTGCCCTGGGCGAAGTCGATGCCGGTGGTGTTGGTGAACAGCGGTCCGCTCAGCGCCTTGGCGGGGACCTTGGTCAGGTCGTCGTGCCGGAATCCGCTGACGTCGCCGAGCGCGCTGATCAGTGGGAGACCGGGGGGCTTGATCAGTCCGAGCGTCGCGGTCTCCTCTATGCCTCTTGCGGGGACGGTCCAGTGCGTCGGACGCCCGCTGTCCGCCGCCGTCACGTCGGTGCTGCCCCACATGCCGGAGCCGGTGCCGTACAGCACGTGTCCGGGGTCGAAGGGATCGATGGCCAGCGCGCCCATCCAGTGCCCGATGCCGGTCCCCACGTACGGTGCTGCGGAGTCGTCTCGCACCGAGGTCGCGCCGAGTGCCTTCCAGGTGGCGCCACCGTCGGACGAGCGGTAGAGCTCGTCGGAGGGCCACCAGCGGTCCAGCGTGGTGACCATCACCGTGGCCGGGTGCTGCGGGTCGACCGCGAGACCGGCGAAGCCGTAATTGCCACTGGATGGCGAGACGTTCTTCCAGTCCCCGGTGGACGGCGTGTACTTCCACACCGAGCCGGCCGTCACCCCGTTCGGGCCGGGCGCGTTGGTGTACGTCAGGTAGAACGAGCCGTCGCCGGACAGCACGCCGTGCTGCGGCAGCTGGCCGGTCGGCTGGCCGGGGACGGCCTGCCAGGTGGCGCCGCCGTCGGTGGAACGGTACAGCGAGGTCGACTTGTCGGCGACCCCGACGTAGATCGTCCTGCTGCCGGACGGGCCGAAGGTCACGAAGGACAGGCCGACGCCGCTGCTCGCACCGTCCTTGACGGGGAAGCTGCCGACCTGGCTCCAGGTCGCGCCGTAGTCGGTGCTGCGCCAGAGGCCGTTCTTGCGGGTGCCCAGGTAGAGCGTGCGGTGGTCGGAGGGGTCCACCACCAGCCGCTCGCCCATGGACCGGCCGTCCTCGTTGCCGCCCAGCTTGAACGGCAGGTCGGTGCGCTGGAACGTCCGGCCCTGATCGGTGGAGCGCAGGATCGCGGCGTTGCCCGCCCAGTCGTTGGTGTAGGTGCCGCTGGCGAGGTACAGCCGGTTCGGGTCGACCGGGTCGGTCGCCAGGCTCTCGACCCCGAGCAGGTTCCAGTCGGCGCCGCCGATCCAGTCGGTCAGCGAGGTCCACCGTCCGGCGGCGGCGTCCCAGCGGTACGCGCCGCCGATGTCGGTCCGGGCGTACAGCAGGTCCTTGCGGGCGGGGTTGAAGACCAGTCCGGTGACGAAACCGCCGCCGACGATCTGTGCGTTGTGCCAGGTGTACCCGCCCGTGCCGGACACCTTGACCAGCTTCCACTGCTGATTGGTGCTGCCAATGTCGCCGTACTGGATGAGCGGTACGCCCTCCTCCTTGCCGCCGCCGCAGACGTCCAGCACCATGCCGCTGCCGCGGGAGACGAACTTCACCGCTCCGCCGCCGACGTCCTGCATCCGCCACTGCTGGGCGGCGGCGGCGCGGTCGGTCTGCTGCTCGACGGCGGCAACGGGCTGAGAGGAACCACCGCGCACTCCGAGGACCTTGTGGGTGCTGCGGTTCTCCAGCTCGTAGTAGCCGTCCCCCGCCAGTCGCAGCCGCCACTGCTGGCTCGCGGCCCCGGCGACGCGGTTCATCTGCCGGGCCCAGGCGCCGTCTGCGGCGTCCGCACCGGGCACGTCCAGGGCCTTGTCACTGCGGACGGACACCAGGGTGTAGTACGCGTCGGGATCCACGGATGCCGCGTTGGAGTCGGCCTGCACGAAGAGCAGGTACGGGCCGAGCACGCCGGGCACGCCCAGGGCCAGGCCCAGCGTGGTCCAGCGCCGACGGTGGCGCCCGCGGGGGCGTCGGCCACGACCGTTCGTCGTGGGGTCCGTCTCGTTCATGCGGGCTACTCCTTGCTTCGGCCCCGCCGCCGTGAAACCGGCCCGTTCGGGCGGGGACGCAGCGGTGGTCGGCGGTGTGATGGGGACGACCCGAGGGTGTTCCGCCCTCGGTGTCGCCTGTCAGTTGCCGCCGGTGCGAAAGAGGTTGCCGCACATCGGAAGGTTCCGGCCGGGTCGCGAGCCGGAAGCCCGGCCGGCACGTGCCTGCCGGCCGTCAAGGCGCTCGGGGGCCGCCTTCGGCTGTGCTTCGTGACGAGCGGGAGCCGAGCAGTCGGTCAGGAGCCGGCCCGGCGCTTGTTGTAGACGTCGAATCCGACGGCCGCGAGCAGCACCAGACCCTTGATGACCTGCTGGTAGTCGGTGCCGACGCCGACCAGCGACATGCCGTTGTTCAGTACGCCGAGCACCAGGCCGCCGATGATGGCGCCGAGGACGGTTCCCACGCCGCCGCTGGCGGAGGCGCCGCCGATGAACGCGGCGGCGATGGCCTCCAGTTCGAAGTTGATGCCGGCCTGCGGGGTGCCGGCGTTGAGGCGAGCGGCGAAGACCAGTCCGGCGAGCGCCGCGAGGACGCCCATGGTGGTGAAGGCGAGGAAGACGACCCGCTTGCTCTTCACTCCGGACAGCTTCGCCGCCGCCTCGTTGCCGCCGATGGCGTAGGTGTGCCGGCCGATGATCGAGTTGCGCATCAGGTAGCCGAAGCCGACCAGCAGGGCGCCGAGGATCAGCAGCACGATCGGCACGCCGTGGTAGCTGGCCAGCAGCAGGGTGAAGACGGCCACGGCCGCGGTGATCACGGCGAGTTTGGCGACGAACAGTCCGAGCGGGAGCAGCTCCAGCCCGTACGAGGCGGTCTGCCGCCGGCCGCGCACCTCCTGGAGTATCGCGACGGCCAGCACGGCGAGGCCCAGCAGCAGGGTGAGGTTGTGGTAGTCGGTGTGCGGGCCGACCTCGGGGAGGAAGCCGCTGCTGATGCTCTGGAAGCCCTTGGGGAACGGCGCCACCGACTGGCCCTGCAGGAGAATCTGGGTGCCCCCACGGAACAGCAGCATGCCCGCCAGGGTGACGATGAACGAGGGGATCCCCAGATAGGCGATCCAGAAGCCCTGCCAGGCGCCGGCGAGGGCGCCGATCACCAGCGCGGCCAGCATCGCCACGGGCCACGGCACGTGGTGCTTGACCATCATCACCGCGGCGGCGGCCCCGACGAAGGCGGCCAGCGAGCCGACCGAGAGGTCGATGTGCCCGGCGATGATGACGATCATCATCCCGATCGCCAGGATGAGGATGTAGCCGTTCTGCTGGATCAGGTTGGTGATGTTGAGCGGCTGGAGCAGGATGCCGTCCGTCCAGATCTGGAACAGCAGCACGATCAGCGCGAGTGCGACCAGCATGCCGTACTGGCGCACGTTGCCCTGCAGCGCGCGGGCCAGGATGGAGCCGATGGAGGGGCTGGGGCCGGCCTGCGGTGCCTTCGGGGACGAATCCGGGATGATCTCGGTCTGGGCCATGCCTCACACCTGCTCGTTGCTGGATGCGGCGCTCATGGTCATGAGCCGCATGAGGGATTCCTGGGTGGCGTCGGCGCGTGCGACCTCGCCGGTGATCCGGCCTTCGGCCATGGTGTAGATCCGGTCGCACAGACCCAGGAGTTCGGGAAGTTCGGACGAGATGACGAGTACGGCCTTGCCCTGGGCGGCGAGTTCGGCGATGACGGTGTAGATCTCCGCCTTCGCGCCGATGTCGATGCCGCGGGTGGGCTCGTCGAGGATCAGCACCTCCGGCTCGGCGAAGATCCACTTGCTGAGGACGACCTTCTGCTGGTTGCCGCCGCTGAGCGTGCCGGTCCGGGCGAACACGGTCGGGGCCTTGATGTTCATGGTCCGACGGAAGGACTCGGCGACCTTGGCCTCCTCGTGCCGGTCGACGCGGCCGTACCGGGCGACCTTGCCGAGCGCGCTCAGCGAGATGTTCCGGCTGATGTCGTCGATGAGGTTGAGGCCGAGCTGCTTGCGGTCCTCGGTGACGTACGCGATGCCGTGCCCGATCGCCTCCGGCACCGTCCGGGTGCGGATCTCCCGGCCGTGCAGCCGCACCCGCCCGGCGGCCCACCGCCCGTACGAGCGGCCGAAGACGCTCATCGCCAGTTCGGTGCGCCCGGCGCCCATCAGGCCGGCGATGCCGACGATCTCACCGCGCCGCACGTTCAGCGAGGCGCCGTCCACCACCATGCGCTGCTGGTCGAGCGGGTGGCGCACGCTCCAGTCCTCGACCTCGAAGGCGACCTCGCCGATGTCAGGTGTGCGCTCGGGGTAGCGGTGCTCCAGGTCGCGGCCGACCATGCCGCGGATGATCCGCTCCTCGGAGATGCCCCCGGGGCCGATCGCGATGGTCTCGACGGTCCGCCCGTCGCGCAGGATGGTCACGGCGTCCGCGACCCGGGCGATCTCGTTCAGCTTGTGCGAGATGACGATGCAGGAGATGCCCTGCGCCTTGAGTTCCAGGATCAGGTCGAGCAACTTGCGGCTGTCCTCGTCGTTCAGCGCTGCGGTCGGCTCGTCCAGGATGAGCAGCTTGACCTTCTTGGCCAGCGCCTTGGCGATCTCCACCAGCTGCTGCTTGCCCACGCCGAGGTCGGCGATCCTGGTGTGCGGGCTCTCGTCGAGGCCGACCTGGCGCAGCAGTTCGGCGGCGTGGGTGAGCGTGCGGTGCCAGCGGATGATGCCCCGGGAGGCGTGCTCGTTGCCGAGGAAGACGTTCTCGGCGATGGACAGGTACGGCACCAGCGCCAGTTCCTGGTGAATGATGACGATGCCGCGCTGCTCGCTGGCCCGGATGTCCCTGAACCGGCAGGGCTCACCCTCGAAGAGGATCTCGCCCTCGTAGGCGCCGTGCGGGTAGACGCCGCTGAGCACCTTCATCAGGGTGGACTTGCCGGCGCCGTTCTCGCCGCAGACGGCGTGCACCTCACCGGCGGCGACGCTCAGGTTGACCTCGGAAAGTGCCTTCACGCCGGGGAACGACTTGCTGATCGACCGCATTTCGAGAACGGGTCCGGCCATGGTTGTGCGTCCGTATCGTTCGGGGCGGTGCGGGCTGCTCTCACGGGCGCCGCACCGCCGGTTCGGCAGGGGCCCGGTGAGCCGGGTCCCGCGGGCTACTTGAGCTGGTCCGCGGTGTACTGGCCGCTGTCGACCAGGACCTTCTGGTAGTTGTCCTTGTCGACACTGACCGGCTGGAGCAGCTGCGCCGGGACGGTCTTCACGCCGTTGTTGTACTGGCTGGTGTCGTTGACCTCGGGCTTGCCGCCGGTGAGCAGTGCGTCGCCCATCTGGACGGCCACCTTGGCCAGTTGGCGGGTGTCCTTGTAGACGGTCTGGGTCTGCTCGCCCGCGATGATCGACTTCACCGAGGCCAGTTCGCCGTCCTGGCCGGTGACGACGGGCAGCGACTTGGCGCTGCCGTAGCCGACGCCCTTGAGTGAGGAGAGGATGCCGATCGAGATGCCGTCGTACGGCGACAGTACGGCGTCGACGTGGGCCGAGGTGTAGGCCTTGCTCAGCAGGTTGTCCATCCGGGACTGGGCGACACCGCCGTCCCAGCGCAGCGTGGCAACCTGGTTGAAGTCGGTCTGGCCGCTCTGCACGACCAACTTCTTCTCGTCGATGTACGGCTTGAGAACGCTCATCGCGCCGTTGAAGAAGAAGCCGGCGTTGTTGTCGTCCGGCGAGCCGGCGAAGAGCTCGAGGTTGAACGGGCCCTTGCCGTCCTTGAGGCCGAGCTTGTCCGCGATGTAGCTGCCTTGGAGGACGCCGACCTTGTAGTTGTCGAAGGTCGCGTAGTAGTCGACGTTCGCCGTGCCGCGGATCAGCCGGTCGTAGGAGATCACCGGGACGTGGGCGTCGGCGGCCTTCTGCAGCACGTTGGTGAGGGAGGAGCCGTCGATGGCGGCGATCACCAGCAGCTTGGCGCCCTTGGTGATCATGTTTTCGATCTGGGAGACCTGGTTCTCCACCACGTTGTCGCCGTACTGCAGGTCGGTCTTGTAGCCCTTGGCCTGGAACTCCTTGACCATGTTGGTGCCGTCGTTGATCCAGCGTTCCGACGACTTGGTCGGCATCGCGATGCCGACGAGCCCGCCCTTGGCCGCCCCGTCGCCGACCCCATTGCCGCTCTGCCCGCAGGCCGCCAACGAGAGCGCCAGGCCTGCAGCGACGAGGCCCGCAGAAATCTTCCGCACAGTTCCTCCAGTGATGTTCCGCGACCGGTGCAGAGGGGCCGGCCGGGAGCGGCCCCCGGGATCGAGGAAAGCAGCGGCTGCAGGGCTCGGCCTGGTGTGACATGAATGTTAACGTTCACAATGAAGCCGTCAAGAGCTGGAATCACGGTTCGGTTCCCGACGGACGGCAACGCCGGAGGGTTCGGCCGCCGCCAGCTTCCACGGGCTACGGGGCGGTCCGGAACCCGTCGCGTACTGTGGTCCACATCATGGAGGGGACTGCAAGTGGAAGCCGATAGCACCGGGACGGAACAGCGTCAGCCCGTGATGGCGGACGTGGCGAAACTGGCGGGTGTGTCCCACCAGACTGTGTCCCGGGTGCTCAACGGCGCCCCGCACGTCCGGCCGGACACCCGAGACCGGGTGCTGGCGGCCATCCGGGAGCTGGACTACCGGCCCAACTCCGCCGCCCGCGCCCTGGTCACCCGCCGGTCGCAGACCCTCGGCGTGGTGAGCTTCGACTCGACCCTCTACGGGCCCGCCTCGATGCTGGACGGCATCGAGCGGGCCGCGCGCAGCGCCGGGTACTTCGTGAGCGTGGCCAGTCTGCGCTCCCTGGACGGCCGTTCGGTCCAGGAAGCCGTCGACCGGCTGCGCGACCAGGGGGTGGAGGGCGTCGTCGTGATCGTGCCGCAGACCTCCACCGTCAGCGCGGTGGCCCGGCTCTCCAGCTCTGTGCCGCTCGTCGCGGTCGGTTCGGGCAACCAGAGCCGGGTGCCCATGGTGTCGGTGGGCAATCGCTTCGGGGCCGGAGAGGCCACCGGGCACCTGCTTGACCTGGGCCACCGCACCGTGCACCACCTGGCGGGCCCGGCCAACTGGCTGGAGAGCAAGGACCGAGAGGAAGGGTGGCGCCTCACGCTGCGGGCGGCCGGAGCCCCCGTGCCGGAAGTGGAGCGCGGCGACTGGAGCGCCCGCTCGGGCTACCGGGCGGGTCTGCGGATCGCCGGACTGCGGGACGTCACCGCCGTCTTCTGTGCCAACGACCACATGGCCCTCGGCCTGCTGCGCGCCCTGCACGAGGCCGGCCGGTCGGTCCCGGACGACATCAGCGTGGTCGGCTTCGACGACATCCCGGAGGCTGCCTACTTCATCCCGCCGCTGACCACCGTGCGGCAGGACTTCGGCGAACTCGGCCGCAAGGCCCTTGAACTGCTCCTCGACGAGTTGGAGGGCGGCGCCGTTTCCCGCACCCATCTGGAGATCTCCCCGGAGATGGTGCTGCGGCACAGCGTGGGCCCCGCCATCCGGCGTTGAAGTGCTGGGGTCTGTCTTCAGACTTCGCCGATTCCGGCCGTGACTCTCTTGACAGCGTAATTGTTAGCGCTAACACTCCATGTGAGCGTTAACAACAACGCCTTCCAACTCCGTTCGACCAAGGCGCTGCTCCCGCTTCCTGTGCCCGGTCCGCGGCCCCTCGTTCCGCCCTCCTGAGGGAGAGACAGCGGAACGAACCCTGTCGCCGGTGTCCCCGCCCCGGCCAGGTCGGGGATCGCACCGGCGGCAGGTGACAACTCAGGCCTCCCATACGAAGGATGAGGAAGTGACTGATCGCGCAGCGCACGACTCGGACCGATATGTCGTCGGCGTCGACTTCGGCACCCTCTCCGGCCGCGCCGTGGTGGTCCGGGTGCGGGACGGCGAGGAGGTGGGCACCGCCGTTCACGACTACCCGCACGCCGTCATCGAGCATGAACTGCCCGGCACCGGGCGGCCGCTCCCGCCCGACTGGGCGCTGCAGCACCCCGCGGACTGGTGGGAGGTGCTGCGCACCGCCGTCCCGGCCGCGCTCGCCACCGCCGGCATCGACCCGGCCCACGTCATCGGGATCGCCACCGACTTCACCTCCTGCACCGTCCTGCCAGTGCTCGCGGACGGCACCCCGCTGGCCGAGACGGCCGCATGGGCGCCCCGCCCGCACGCCTGGCCCAAACTCTGGAAGCACCACGCGGCCCAGGGCCAGGCGGACTGGATCAACACGCTGGCCCACGCCCGCGGCGAGAAGTGGATCTCCCGGTACGGCGGCAGGATCTCCGCCGAGTGGCAGTACGCCAAGGCACTCCAGGTTCTGGAGGAGGACCCGGCCGTCTACGCCGCCTGCGAGCGCTGGATCGAGGCCGCCGACTGGATCGTCTGGCAGCTCACCGGCACCGAGAGCCGCAACACCTGCACGGCCGGCTACAAGGGCATCCATCAGGACGGGAGCTACCCCAGCGAGGACTACCTCGCCGCGCTCCACCCCGACTTCGCCGACTTCGCCCGCACCCGCCTGGAGCACCCGCTCGCCCCGCTCGGCTCCCGGGTCGGCCCGCTCACCGCGCAGGCCGCCGAGTGGACCGGCCTGCCCGAGGGCATCGCGGTCGCCGCCGGCAACGTCGACGCCCACGTCGCCGCACCGGCCGCCCGCGCCGTCGACAACGGCCAACTCCTCGCCATCATGGGCACATCCACCTGCCACGTCGTCAACGGCGCGATGCTCGCCGACGTCCCCGGCATCTGCGGCGTGGTCCAGGACGGCATCGTCGCCGGCTCCTACGGCTACGAGGCCGGCCAGAGCGCCGTCGGCGACATCTTCGCCTGGTGGCTGCGCCAGGGCGTCCCCGCCGACTACCTGGCCGAGGCCGAGGCCAACGGCGAGGACCTGCACCAGCTGCTCACCCGCAAGGCCGCCGCCGGGCCCGTCGGCGCGCACGGCCTGGTGGCACTCGACTGGATGAACGGCAACCGCTCCACCCTGGTTGACCACCACCTGTCCGGCGTGATCGTCGGACTCACCCTGGCCACCCGACCCGAGGAGATCTACCGGGCCCTGCTGGAGGCCACCGCCTTCGGCACCCGCGTCATCGTCGAGGCCCTGGAACAGGGCGGCGTCCCCGTCACCGAGTTCATCGTCACCGGCGGCCTCAAGAAGAACGCCCTGCTGATGCAGATCTACGCCGACGTGTTGCGCCGCCCGGTCTCTGTCGCCGAGTCCGAGCAGGGCCCCGCGCTCGGCTCGGCGATCCACGCCGCCGTCGCCGCCGGAGCGTACCCAGACGTACGGACCGCGGCCGCCGCCATGGGCCGGGTCCACCCGGGCGCCTACCAGCCGGACCCGGCCGCCGCCGACACCTACGACCGGCTCTTCGCCGAGTACCGCGCCCTGCATGACCACTTCGGTCTCGGGGCCGACAAACTCCTGCACCGCCTGCGCGACATCCGGAACGCCGCCCTCACCACCCCGAGCGAGGCCATGTGAACGCGACCATCGACGCCGTCCGCCGCCAGGTCAGCGACCTGCACCAGGAACTGGTCCGCTACAACCTAGTGGTCTGGACTGCCGGCAACGTCTCCGCCCGCGTCCCCGGCGAGGAACTGCTCGTCATCAAGCCGAGCGGCGTCTCCTACGACGAACTGTCGCCGCAGAACATGATCGTCTGCGACCTGGACGGCAACGTGGTCGAGGGCGACCACGCGCCGTCCTCCGACACCGCCGCGCATGCCTACGTCTACCGCCATCTGCCCGACGTCGGCGGGGTGGTCCACACCCACTCCACCTACGCCTGCGCCTGGGCCGCCCGCGGCGAGGCCGTCCCCTGCGTCCTCACCGCGATGGCCGACGAGTTCGGCGCCGAGATCCCGGTCGGCCCGTTCGCGCTGATCGGCGACGACTCGATCGGCCGGGGCATCGTGGACACCCTCAAGGGCCACCGCTCACCCGCCGTCCTGATGCAGAACCACGGCGTCTTCACCATCGGCAAGGACGCCAAGGCCGCCGTCAAGGCCGCCGTGATGTGCGAGGACGTGACCCGCACCGTCCACCTCTCCCGCCAGCTCGGCGAGCCCCTGCCGATCGCGCAGGCCGACATCGACAGCCTCAACTTCCGCTACCAGAACGTCTACGGCCAGCCCCAGGCCCGGTGAGGAGCCACCCCGTGAAGAAGCCACTGGAGGGCCGCCAGGTCTGGTTCCTGACCGGCAGCCAGGGACTCTACGGCGAGAAGACGCTGCGCCAGGTCGCGGAGCAGTCGCAGCGGATCGCCGAGGCTCTGGACGGCGATGCCGCGGTACCGGTCGAGACCGTCTGGAAGCCCGTCCTCACCGACGCCGCCGCGATCCGCCGGGTCTGCCTGGAAGCCAATTCCGCGGACGACTGCATCGGCCTGATCGCCTGGATGCACACCTTCTCCCCGGCGAAGATGTGGATCGCCGGCCTCGACGCCCTGCAGAAGCCGCTGCTCCACCTGCACACCCAGGCCAACGTCGAACTGCCCTGGCAGACCATCGACATGGACTTCATGAACCTGAACCAGGCCGCCCACGGCGACCGCGAGTTCGGCTACATCCAGTCCCGCCTCGGCGTCCCCCGCAAGACCGTCGCCGGACACGTCACCGATCCGGCCGTCTCCTCCAGGATCGCCACCTGGGCCCGCGCCGCCGCCGGCCGCGCCGAACTGCGCAGCCTCAAGCTCGCCCGCTTCGGCGACAACATGCGCGACGTCGCCGTCACCGAGGGCGACAAGGTCGAGGCCCAGCTCCGCTTCGGCGTCTCCGTCAACACCTACGGCGTCAACGACCTCGTCGCCGCCGTCGACGCGGCGGACGACGGCGCTGTCACCGCGCTGGTCAAGGAGTACGAGGACAGCTACCGCCTCGCACCCGAACTGCGGGCCGAAGGGGAGTGCCACGAGTCGCTGCGCTACGCGGCACGGATCGAGCTCGGCCTGCGCGGCTTCCTGGAGCAGGGCGGCTTCCGGGCCTTCACCACCAACTTCGAGGACCTCGGCGGACTGCGCCAACTGCCCGGCCTCGCCGTACAGCGACTGATGGCCGACGGCTACGGCTTCGGCGGCGAAGGCGACTGGAAGACCGCCACCCTGCTGCGCACCCTCAAGGCGGCCGCCACCGGACTGGCCGGCGGCACCTCCTTCATGGAGGACTACACCTACCACCTGGAGTTCGGCCGCGAGTTGATCCTCGGCGCGCACATGCTGGAGGTCTGCCCGAGCATCGCGGCGGCCACCCCCTCCTGCGAGATCCACCCGCTCGCCATCGGCGAGCGAGAGGACCCGGTCCGGCTGGTCTTCGACGCCGAACCCGGCCCCGCGGTGGTGGTCGGCCTCGCCGACCTGGGCCACCGTTTCCGGCTGGTCGCCAACGAGGTGGACGTGGTCGAGCCGCCGGCGCCGCTGCCCCGCCTGCCTGTCGCCCGCGCCGTCTGGAAGCCGCGTCCGGACCTGCACACCTCCACCGAGGCCTGGCTGACGGCCGGCGCGCCGCACCACACCGTGCTCTCCGGCGCGCTCGGGGCCGAGGAACTGGAAGACCTCGCCGAGATGCTCGGCGTCGAGCTGCTGGTGATCGACGACGACACGGACATCCGTCGGTTCACCAAGGAACTGCGCTGGAACCAGGCCTACCACCGCCTCGCCCAAGGATTGTGAGCCCCTTCGCATCCCGAACGGGCGACGCCCGCCCGCACGGCGGGCGTCGCCCGTTCCACCACGGTCCCGCGAATCCAACGGCACAGCCCGGCGGTTGTGTCGGCAGGCGCCCGGGCCTGGCGCCGCCTCGCGCGGTCACCGCCCGGGCCGCTCCTCCAACGCGTGCAGCACCTTGTCCAGTGTGATCGGCAGGTCCCGTACGCGCACGCCGCAGGCGTGCCACACCGCGTTCGACACCGCAGCGGCCGTGCCGACGATGCCGATCTCCCCGATGCCCTTGGACCCCATCGCGTTGACGTGGGGGTCGTGCTCGGGGAGCCAGTGCGCCTCGATCTCCTCGACGTCCGCGTTGGCCGCGATGTGGTACTCGGCGAAGTCGTGGTTGACGACGTGACCGGTGCGGGGGTCGAGCACGCTGTTCTCGTGCAGCGCCATGGACAGCCCCATCGTCATCCCGCCGATGAACTGCGACCGCGCCGTGCGCGGGTTGATGATCCGGCCCGCGGCGAACACGCCCAGCAGACGCGGCACCCGCACCTCGCCCGTGTCGGCGTGGACGTGCGCCTCGGCGAACTGCGCCCCGAAGGCGTGCATCGCGTAGCGGTCGTCGGGGGGCCCGACGGCGCCGGACGCCTCGGACCCGTCCTGCGGCTCGTCCCCGTACTTGTCACGGAAGGCGCGCGCGGCCTCCACCACGGCCGAGCCCCACGTCGTCATGCCCGAGGAACCCCCGGCCACCGACGCCACCGGATAGTCGGTGTCGCCGATCCGCGCGTCCACGAGGGCCACCGGCACGCCGAGCGTGTCCGCGGCGATCTGCGCCAGCGTGGTCCACGTCCCGGTGCCGAGGTCGGCCGCGCCGATCTCGGCGACGTAGCGCTGCCCTTCCCACCGGATCGTCGCCGTCGAGTACGGCATCCGGTTGACCGGGTAGGTGGAGGCCGCGACGCCCGTGCCGACCAGCCAGTCGCCGTGGCGGCGCACACCCGGCCGCGGGTCGCGCTCCGACCAGCCGAACCGCACCGCGCCCTCCCGCAGGCAGCCGACGAGGTCGCGGCTGGAGAAGGGCTTGCCCGAGCCGGGCTCGACCTCGGGCTCGTTGCGGATCCGCAGCTCGATCGGGTCCAGGCCCAGGCGCTCGGCCAGCTCGTCCAGGGCCACCTCGGGGCCGAACATGCCCGGGCACTCGCCGGGAGCGCGCATCCAGGACGGCACCGGGACGTCGAGGGCGGCGAGCCGGTGCGTGGTCCGCCGGTTCGCCGAGGCGTACATCATGCGCGCGGGCACACCCGTCTGCTCGGCGAACTCCTTGATGCGCGACGTCTGTTCCACGACGTCGACCGCGAGGGCGGTGAGCCTGCCGCCCCGGTCGGCACCAAGGCGGCACCGCTGGATGGTCGGCGTGCGGTAGCCGGCAAGGGAGAACATCTGCTGCCGCGTCAGGGCCATCCGCACCGCCCGGCCGGGGACGGCGCGCGCCGCCATCGCGGCGAGCACCACGTTGACGTGCGGCTGCCCCTTGGACCCGAACCCCCCGCCGACGTACGGGCAGACGACCCGCACCCGCTCCTCGTCCAGACCGAACAGCGACGCCAGGACGGCCCGCGTCGGATGGACGCCCTGTGTGGAGTCCCACAGCGTGAGGAACCCGTCGCCCGCCGGATCCCACCGGGCCGCCGTGGCGTGCGGCTCCATCGGGTTGTTGTGGTACATCGCCGTGGTGTACGTCTCGTCGACGGTCACCTCCGCGGCCGCCATCGCGGTGTCGACATCGCCCTCGGCGGTATCGGCGGGAAAGTCCGGGTTCACCGTCTCGGGCACGTACAGGTCGTCGCGGTCGGCCCGCAGCTCGGCGTCGTGCGCCTGCTGCGCGTAGCCGACCCGGACGAGCGCGGCCGCATGCCGCGCCACCTCGGAGCTATCGGCGACGACCAAGGCGACGACCTGGCCCCGGAAGGCGACCTCCTCGTCCTGCAGGACCGCCAGCTCCCGGTCCTCGGTGGAGGCCAGGCGCTCCGCGGTGGCGGGGGTGAGCACCGCGACCACACCGTCCAGTGCCTCGGCGGCGGCGGTGTCCAGCTCCGTGACGCGTCCCCGGGCGATCGTGGCCTGGACGGCGTGCAGGTAGGCGGCGTCCGCCGACGGAGCCTCACCGGCGTAGGCGGCGGTGCCCAGGACCTTGACGGCCCCGTCCCGGCGGGGCAGATCGCGGCCGACGGCCTCCGGTTCGTTCGGGAACGTCATAGGGCGTCCGCTCCTGCCAGGCCGCGCAAGGTGGCGGCGAGGGTGCGGCGCAGCAGGGGGATCTTGAACGCGTTGCCGCCGTCCAGCCCCTCGGCCGGCCGGGCACCGGCGAGTTCCGCGTCCGCGGCGGCCCGGTAGCTCCGCTCCGACGCCGGGGAGCCCCGCAGCACCTCCTCCGCCCGGTACGCACGCCAGGGCGCGTGCGCGACGCCGCCGAACGCGACGCGCGCGTTCACGATCACGCCGTTTTCGACGTTGACCGCCGCGGCCACGCTGACCAGGGCGAACGCGTACGAGGCGCGGTCGCGCACCTTGCGGTAGGCCGATCGGCGGGCGATGGGCTGCGCCGGCAGGTCGATCGCGGTGATCAGCTCACCGTGCTCGAGCACCGTGTCGCGCTCGGGAGTGTCGCCGGGCAGCCGGTGCAGGTCGACGAAGGGGATCGTGCGCTCGCCGTCCGGACCGAGCACCCGCACCCGCGCCTCCAGCGCGGCCATCGCCACGGCCATGTCGGACGGGTGGACCGCGATGCAGTGCTCGGACGCGCCGAGGACCGCGTGGTTACGGGTCCACCCCCCGATCGCGGAACAGCCCGAGCCCGGCTCCCGCTTGTTGCACGGCGTCGTGACGTCCTGGAAGTAGACGCAGCGCGTGCGCTGCAGCGGGTTGCCGCCGACGGTGGCCATGTTGCGCAACTGCCCCGACGCACCCGACAGCAGCGCCTGCGACAGCACCGGGAACCGCTCGCGCACCCGGCGGGTCCGCGGCCAGCTCGCTGTTGCTGACACCCGCGCCGATCCTGAGGGCGCCGCCGCCGAGCTCCTCGACCTCGGCGGACAGGACACCGGCGAGGCCGACGACCAGAGCGGGTTCGATGACGCCCAGCTTGAGGTGGTCCACCAGGTTCGTGCCGCCGCCGAGGAACACCGCGCCCGGATTCCCAGCGACGCTGCGCACGGCGGCCGCGGCGTCGGCGGGGCCGAGGTACTCGAACGGTTTCACCCGGCCACCTCCGTGCCGGCCGCCTGACGGATGGCGGCCACGATGTTGACGTAGGCCCCGCAGCGGCACAGGTTGCCGCTCATCCGCTCGGCCACCTCGGCGCGATCCAGCCGCGACGCCGCCCCCAGCCCCTCGGTGACGGCGCTCGGCCAGCCCTCCGCGAACTCCTCGAGCGCCCCGACCGCGGAGACCACCTGCCCCGGGGTGCAGTAGCCGCACTGGAGCGCGTCGCAGTCGATGAAGGCGCTCTGCACCGGATGCAGGCCGCCGTCGGCGGCGAGCCCTTCGGCGGTGACGACCTCGGCGCCGTCCTGGGTGACCGCGAGCGTCAGGCAGCTCAGCACCCGCCGCCTGCTGGCTCGGCCGGTGGTGCAGGGAGGTCCGGGACTACAACGATGACGGGTGGCGCGAGTACGACGACGCGGTGCCCATCGTCGCGACCACCCTGGAGCTGCTGGCCGAGCACGGGCCGCTCGGGCCTGTGTGGTGGCGCTTCGGCCGCTCGGGCCGGCACTCCCTCATCGAGGCCCTGGAGAACCCGGACAACCGGGCCGCCTACGACCAGCGCCAGGCCGCCCGCGAAGACGAGCAGCACAAGGCCCACCAGGAGCTGATGGACTCCCTGGTCTGCATCGACTGCGGGAACGTGCCGGAGGAGGAGAGCACCTGGGAGTACGGCCGCCCGGGACAGGTCGAGTGGACCCGCCGCCCCGGCGGCCGCTGCTGGCCCTGCCACCAGGACCGAGAGGAGCGCCTGGAACGGGAGGCCGAAGACCAGCTGGAAGCCGCCCGTACAGCCAACGCCGCGCTGCGCCCGTGCTGGACGTGCCGGGGCTCGATCGGCGGGAAGGCGGGCTTGAAGCTGGAGCTGCGGGAGAAGGCCCGGCCGGACCGGCTGGAGTGCCCGCAGTGCGCCAGCGACCGAGAGGAGAAGGAGCTGGGGCCGCTGGTGCTGCCCGCCCCGACCAGGCGCGAGCAGGTGGCAGCCCTGGTCTCCGCTCCGGACGATCCGTGGTGGGAGGACCGCGTGCTGCACGCCAAGCCCTACCCGGCGAGGGGCCGCAGGGTGTGACCTGAGTAGCCGTGGTGGGGGAAATGGCCTTGATCGCGATCTTGTCTGGACCACTCGGTCAGCGGCTGACGAGCCTGGTCGGCGTCGGTGGACCGGCCAGACCGGTGACTTGGATACGCGCTTTCTGCCGCAGACCCTCAGCTGGGGGATGTCCGGTCAGCGGGTTTCACTGAAGTATCCGAGAAGGCATTTCTTGTAATTCGCGCTGCCAGGGGAAATGGAGATTGATGCGCTGCTACGGCGTTCTTTCCGAATGTGCATCATCTGGGCATTGGGGGGCTAATGGCCGGTTCGAGTGCGGCGGTGGTCGCAGGATCTGGCTACCCGCTTGCCCGCCGGAGTTCTGGTGGCGACCCCAGTGACTTGGCTGCTCGGATCCTTGGCAGGGAGCCTGCTGCAGTGGTGGCTCGGGCCCCTGCCCGGACTCCACGGCCCTGACGCAATGCATGGGCGAGCGTGCGGGAATGTCCCTGGGCGCGCGCGTTAGCACGCCGTGCCCTAGAATGAAATAACACTTCTTGAAGGAGGAGTAATGCGCGGATTCCACTGCGTAGATCCGGCGCACGGCAGAATCGTTTTCACCGGCGCGGATGATGAGGAGCTGTTCGGAAATATCAAGGCACACGCCGCCGAGGCTCATCCTGCCCTCACCGAAACCCAGATCAGGGAAATGATGGCTGGCGCCGACTGGTGGCGGTCGATGGCGACATCTGGAAACAACGCAGGATCATCGCCGTCCGCCTACGACAAGTAACGCGCCGCCGACCGGTACGCCGACGTCGGCGACGAGGCCGCCTTCGCCACCGCGGCCACCGTCTGCGCCGAGTGGCAGCGCGTGCGCGACCACACCGTCGAGACCGGGGCCGAGCTCTACGACCCCGACCACGACACCGCTCTCCAGCACGCGCTGTGCCGTGAGCGCCACCGCCGGGACGTCGCCGAATGCGCCCGCGAGGCCGCCCACCAAGCCCGCCAGACCACCGACCTCGCCTACCGCCGCGCAGCCCCTCTACACCGCCCTGGAGCAGACGCCGTCCCGGCTCCGCCGCCCCGCCGGGACGCCCCCCAGCGCACCCAGTGGCACGCCGGACAGGCCGCTGACGCCATCGTCGCGCTGCGCCACGTCGGCACCCCGGCCGCCGGCCTGGAGGCCGCGTCATGGTGCACTCCGTGTTGCACCCGGGCGGGCCGGCCACGTCTCGGCGGGTGCGATGGGTCATGTTCGGCCCTGGTGAAGCGAGCGCAGGCGTTCGCGGACGGTGTGGGGCAGGCCCGCCACGACGCATTCCCAGGAGTGCTCGATCATCTCGCCGAGCTCGTCGGCGGGCACGGTGCCGTCCAGGAGCACGGTGTTCCAGTGCCGCAGGCGCCCGTAGAAGCTGGGGCCCACGGCCGGGTACTGCTCGCGCAGGTGCAGCGCGAGATCGGGGTCGCACTTCAGGGTCACCTGATGGGAGCGCGAGGTGGTCGCCTCGGTTAGGACGGCGAAGATCTTGCCTCCGACCTTGTACAGGGTCATCCCCGGCCCGGGCTCGCCCTCCGTCGCCCCCGGCAGGCCCATCGCGAACTCCGCGACATCCTCCGGCTCCATGGGCAATCCCTGTCCCGCTCTGCTCATCCCGCCGACTGTAGTGCGAAAACATGGCAATCACCGGCATGCGGATATAGGACACAAATAGACCTATATGTGGGTCAATCTCTCGGTACGGCTTCTTACGGCACAGAAAGGCCAGCAGGCATGACCAGCAACACGGTCCCCACGGACGCCACCGAACTCGCCCGCACGTGGGTGAACGCCTACAACGAGCAGGACTTCGAGCAGTTCGGGGCCCTGTACACCGACGATGTCGTCTACACCATCGGCGCCTACCGGATCGCCCTCCGCGGCCGGGACGCCTTCGTGGGCCACATCCGCGAATACGCGGGCGCCGTCCCGGACCGGAAACTGACCATCAAGCGGGTCATCGCCAGCGGGGACCTCATCGCCCTTGAAACCGACTTCGCCGGGACCAGCTCCGGGGCCGTGCCAGCTCTTCCCCCGGCCGGAGAACCGGTCACCGCCCGCTTCTGCACGGTCCTCCAACTGCGCGACGGCAAGATCGCCGCACAGGACGACTACGTCGGCTAGCTCAAGCCACCTCCGCTGGGCCACACCGCCGCGCGGGTGGCGGTGTGGCCGGGCTCACCAGGCCGGGCGGCGAGCTGCTCGAGAAAGGCCGTCAGGTGGGCCGGATCGCCGTAGCCATCGTCGGCTGCTGACCAGGGCACAGCCAGCTCCGCCAGCCGCCGGCTCGGCGCATCGGCCAGGCCATCGCGCAGCTCATCGGGCAGGGTGACGACCCACGCGCTCTCCTCCTCCGGATCGCTCACCAGAACGCCGAACCGGGGATGGGCGGTGACCTGTGAGAACGGCTCGTCGAGCAGCAGCGCCGCGTCCTGGGCGGGACCACAGCTCGCGGCAGCACCGCCGTAAGCAGGGCGAGACCTCCCTCAGCCGGGCTCCGCACTGCCTTGGCTCAGCCCGGCGCATTCATCAGGAAGGTGAGATAGGCATCCAGCCGCTCCTCCACGGCTCGTGTCGTCAGCTCGGTCCGTCCTGCCTCCTGCCACGGCTGCGCCACCCACTGCACTTCCTCGGAGAACGCCAGTGGTGTTCGTACCTGCCAGTACAGCCGCTCGTGCGCGGCTGCGGCGAGCGTCCCGCCGGCCTCTTGGTATGCCTCGGTGAAGCGCAGGCCCCACGTCGGGCCGTGCAGCAGCGCGAGATTGGTGGAGCAGTGCGCCACGTCGAGGTCCGCCGGGCCCCAGGAGGCCGCTGCCCAGTCGACGACGCCGGTGATCCTGGCCCCGGCGTCAACCGGGTCCTTGGGCGGTAGGTCGAACAGCACGTTGCCGGGCTGGAAGTCCCGGTGCAGGAGGCGCCCTTCGTAGCGGGGCGCGGGCCTGCGGATCACGTCGATCGCGGCGGCCCAGACCGCGGCGTCGGCGCCCTCGGGAGTCACGACCGTGTCGGCGGTCGTCAGCGCCACGTACTCCCGGGGCCGCACGGTCGGCCGTACCGCGTGGACCGCCACGAGTTGACGGGCGAGTAGGGGCAGGCGCGTCTCCAGTCCCTCGTCGTTGAGGACCGTCCGGCCCGGCAGGTGGGTCATGAGGAGCGAGGGGTACTCGCAGTGCGCGGCGCTCGGATCGACGGCGACGAGTCCGGGCGCCGTCACGCCGGTGCCGGTGAGCGTGGTCAGGGCGTCGGCCTCCCTGTGCAGGAGGTCCTCGGCTGGCCCCTGCCGGGTCGGGTCGACGAAGGAGCGCAGCACCAGGTGCCGGGTGCCTCCGTTCCGCGTGCCGACGGTCAGCCTCCGCATGTCGGCGGTGGCGCCGCCGTGCAGCGCCTCGGCTCCGACGATCCGCTCGCCGGCTTTCAGGTGTCGGCGTACCCAGGCCAGTGTCAACGGTCTGACAGCCGCCGCCGCATCATGATTGGTCACCGGGCCACATAACCACCGAGATGCCGGCACACGCGAGCCTTTACGGACTTGTCCGCCGGCTGCTGGCGCGGCCGGTGGCGCAAGGTGGTCCGCGACTACAACGACGACGGGTGGCGCGAGTACGACGACGCCGTACCGGTCGTCGCGACCACCCTGGAGCTGCTGGCCGAGCACGGGCCGCTCGGGCCGGTGTGGTGGCGCTTCGGCCGCTCGGGCCGGCACTCCCTGATCGAGGCGCTGGAGAACCCGAACAACCGGGCCGCCTACGACCTGCGCCAGGCCGCCCGCGAGGACGAGGAGCACAAGGCCCACCGGGAGCTGATGGACTCCCTGGTCTGCATCGACTGCGGCGACGTTCCCGAGGAGGAGAGCTTCTGGGAGTACGGCCCCGATGGACGACAGGTGGAGTGGACCCGCCGCCCGGGCTGCGCTGCTGGTCCTGCCACCAGGAACACACGGAGCGCCTGGAACGGGAGGCCGAAGAACAGCTGGAGGCCGCCCGCACGGCGAACGCCGCGCTGCGCCCGTGTTGGACGTGCCGGGGCTCGATCGGGGGGAAGGAGGGTTCGAAGCTGGAGCTGCGGGAGAAGGCCGGCCCGGACTGGCTGGAGTGCCCTGAGTGTGTACGGGCCCGCGCCGTAAAGGACTTGGGCCCGCTGATGCTGCCGGTCCCGACCAAGCGCGAGCTGGTGGCCGCGCTGGTCTCCACTCCAGAGGATCCGTGGTGGGAGGACCGGGTGCTGCACGCCAAGCTCTACCCGGCGAGGGGCTGCAGGGTGTGACCTGTTGGCCGGTGTGGGGGTGTTTTGGCCTCTCTCGCCTGGTTGTCTGGACCTTTGGTTGTGCCTGTCGGGGGTGTCTGGTGGGTGGTGTCGAGTGGTTGGTTTGGTGACTGTGTGTGGTGGCGGGTGGGGGTGGGGTCGGGTCGGCCCTGCTTGGGGGGTCGGGTCTGGTGTTGTGGGTTGTTTTCGGGGGTGAATTCCGCCGGGTATTCCGCCCGGTTGTTTTGGTGGATTGGTTGCCGGTGGTGGTCTGAATTCGGGTCGGATTTGCGGGTCAGGGGTGATGGCGGGGGTTGGTGTTCGGTTTCGTCCGAGGTGGAGCCGCCGGGGCCCCGCGCCGTCCGGGCTGCTGTGCCTGGCCGGTGCTGCGCCGCCGGGGCGGTGCGCGGGCCGGGCGGGCGGGCGTCCGGGCCTGCTGCGCCCCTGCTCGGCCGCTGCCGTCCCGGGTCCGGCGTCCAGGCCGCGCCCCGTCCGGGTGCCTGCCGCCGTCGCCGTCCCGCCGTGCTGGCCGCCGTGCTGGCCGCCGTCCGGGTCGCGCCGCCGTCCCTGGTGGCCGTGCCCGCCTCGCTGCGCCGCCGTCCCGGGCTGCCGGCACCGCCGTTCCGGTTGGACAGCTGGGTGGCCGTCAGGCCGCCCTGGAGGCTGTTCTGGTGGTCGTTCTGGTGGTGGATGGGGATTGTCGCGCTTGCTGTCGCGTTGCCTGTCGCGTGGGGTGCTGTCGCGTGCTGTGACGTGGGCGGATACCCCTGGTCCCCTGTGTGTGGTCCGGGCACGACAGGTGGGTGCGACAGGGTGCCAGGGCGGGGCCGCGGCTGCTGCTCGGGATGGTGGCTGCCGCCGGGTGCCGATGGCCGCCAGGTGCGGGCTGTCCTGGCCACGGTCCGGGGCGGTGGGGCGCGGCCGGGACGGCAGCCATTCGTCGGGATTTTCATCCCAAGCACGCGCCAAGAAGCACCGTTCACTCGATTGAGCGAGCTTGGTGGTCTGGGGACAAGGAGAGGGGACGGGAGGATCGTTCGATCAAGGATGGAAGGCACTTATGCCCGCGGAGCGGGTCTACCCGAACGGGGCTGTCGTGCTGTGAAACTGGCTCTCCACCCGAGCGAAGATCCGGATCTGGCGCGGGCCCAGGACGGGTTGCGCACGTTCCTCGCCGCTCTGTCGCTGACCGGGGCTGAGCGCTCGGCGGTTCATGTCGCGGTTCTCGAAGCCATGGTCAACGCCGTCCGGCACGGTCACAGCGCGGGGCAGCGGGCTGCAACGCTCGACCTTGAGGTCGTGGCCGGGCAAATCGTCGCGACGGTCACGGACTACGGCCCTGGGTTCGACCCAGTGTCCTGCCCTGACCCGTTCGCTCCAGAGCGCATGCGTCTTCCTCACGGCCGGGGTGTTCTGTTGATGCGCGCGCTCATGGATGACGTCGACTTCACCTTCCCGCCCGGCGGCGGCACCCGCGTCACGCTCCGCCGGGCCCTCCCCTCCACAGCCCCGACCGGGGCCTAACCAGCACAAGGAGCAACCCATATGCGTCCGATCGTCAAGATCGAAGGCGGCACCGGCAAGATGATCCTCATCGGCCAGTTCGACTTCAACCTCCACCGCGACTTCCGGCAGGCATCGCAGGAACTCCTCGACAACCCGGAGGTGAAGCTGATCGAGATCGACTTCGACCAGGTCCCGTTCATCGACTCCAGCGCGCTCGGGATGCTCCTGCTCCTCAAGGAGCGTGCCGCACTCCAGAAGAAGTCGCTGGAGCTCCACAACTGCAATGATGCGGTCCGGCAGGTCTTCGAGAGCGCCCAGTTCAACAAGATGTTCACCATCCGCTGACAGCCCGCAGGCGGGACGAGCTGCTGTCTGAGCTGGATTTCAGCACCGTGACACCCAGATCCCGGGGCGCTCGCCCCGGGATTTCCCATACGGCCCCAAGCTGACAGATGCGCCGTCCCGGCCGTGCCCGCCGCTGCGCCCCACGCTGGGTGGCTGGGTGGCCGTCAGGCCGCCCTGGAGGTTGTTCTGGTGGTGGTCTGGGAGGCCGTCCCGGTGCCGTTCTGGTGGTGGGTGGGGGCTGTCGCGCCTGCTGTCGCGTTGCCTGTCGTGTGGGGTGCTGTCGCGTGTTGTGACGTGGGCGGATACCCCTGGTCCCCTGTGTGTGGTCCGGGCGCGACAGGTGGGTGCGACAGGGTGCCGGGGCGGGGCCGCGGCTGCTGCTCGGGTGGTGGCCGCCTCCGGGTGCCGACGACCGCCAGGTGCTGGCGGCCGCCGAGAAGGCCGGCCTTCCCGGCGGCCTGGTCCTGGTGGTGGTGCTCGGCGGCGGGGTGGCCGGTGGCCTGGTGGCGGTGGTGTCCTCTGCCACTGAACCTTGACCGTTTGCCACTAAACTTTGACCAACGTCGCTTTCTGCCACTGAACCTTGACTGCGCAGGTCAGTGACCCGTTGAAGGTGGCTTCGGAGGCCGGAGGCCGGTCGAGATGCTAGTCGGCACGGGCAAGCCGCGGGCTGCGCCCGGAAAGTGGCCAGCGGCGGCCAGCCTGCGGGGAGAACCTCCGCGAGGACCGCCCGACACCGTCCTAGGAAAGCGACCAGGAGGCGATCACATCCCCGAGAGGGGCTGTCGCCGCGATCTTGGCGCCTGACCCTGATGCTGTGCTCGGAGAGTCGAAGGCGATGTAGCCATGAGTCTTGTCGCCGGCGTTGAGCTCACCGGATGCCAAGGCAGGCGTGTAGCCGCCCGCCGTCGCGTCTGCGTCCCACCGAGAACCGTCGGGAGCGATGAGTGTGAAGTACAGCGGGTTGAATGATGTCTTGCCAGACGTCACGCTGATGTCCACCGTTGCGACCAGCCAGCCGCCATGCTGGGCTGTGAAGACGCTGTTCCCGCTTTGAGTGGTGTAGTGAGCCTGGCTCACCGTCTCCGTGTACTGCCCCTGGTCGTTCTTGACCTGAACCGATGTCCCGATCTTGTAGGTCTGTGGCCCCATGGCACTAGCCGCAGCGCTGGTGCTGGAAGTAGACGCCAAGCTCGCTGGACTAGTTGTCGTGTGGGTAGAGGTGCAACCGGAGAGTGCCACCAGCGAAAGACCAGCCGCGGCCACGGCCGTTCGAACGACCGACTTGTTCAACGTCGTCACTTCCTAACGAACGGTATCGATCCGGTCCCTCGATCCTTGGCGCCAGCAAAGCCGCCCGCAGCACAACCGCGCCCATCCGGTCTCCTCATCGCGGCCTCGACGGCGGCCCGGGGCTCCTGGCCGTGACCAGCTCTGGTGGAACCGGGGCTGCACGGGCCCCCTACTGGGGTCGGTGCATTGGCCCCAACGCGTCGTGACCCGCGCAGTCAAGATTCAGTGGCAGAAAACGACGTTGGTCAAAGTTCAGTGGCAAACGGTCAAGGTTCAGTGGCAGAGGACAGGTGGGGAGGTGCAACGCGGGGCTGCAACGTGGTGTTGCGCTGGGGTGCAACACGGGGTCATGTTGCGGGTCTGACCAGGCGTTATGTGGCCGGGAGCGGGGGCGGGTGGGCGTGTTGCACTTCGTGTTGCACCAGGCTGCGCCGGTTGGCCGGCCTCGGCGGCCTGCTGCCGCCTGCCCGCGTCGCCCGGTGCCGCGCCCGGCTGCTGGGCCCTGGCCGCCGTCCTGGTCGGCCGCCAGGCCGTCCCGCTGCGCCCGTCTCGGCCGTCCGGCCGCTGTGCCCGTGCCCGCCCTGGCCGCCCGGTGCCGCGCCCCGCTGCGCCCCGCCCTGGTGGCGCCCTGGCCGCCCGGTGCCGCGCCCCGCTGCGCCCCGCCCTGGTGGCGCCCTGGCCGCCCGGTGCCGCGCCCCGCTGCGCCCCGCCCTGGTGGCGCCCTGGCCGCCCGGTGCCGCGCCCCGCTGCGCCCCGCCCTGGTGGCGCCCTGGCCGCCCGGTGCCGCGCCCCGCTGCGCCCCGCCCTGGTGGCGCCCTGGCCGCCGTCCAGGTCCGGTGTTCGGTTTGGTGTCGCCACTCCGGGAATTGCCCGGGTGACGCTGGACGGGATTTCCTGGGCGGCCTGGAAGGACGGTCGTCGTGTCGTCGTGGAGGGCCGTAGGCCCCTTTCCGGTGTGCATTCGATTCCTTGCCGCTGCGCCCCGGAAGGGTTTCGGATTGCCGCCTGAAAGGGATCAGTGGGGAATTCGGATTCCCGCCGGAAGTGCGGCCGGATAGAGCCGGGATGGATGGCTGACGCGAGGTTTCCTGTTCTCGTCCCGGGCCCGTCCAGAGACCGGTAGGATAGAGCTGTTCGGAAGTCGGGGAAACGCTCCCGGGTTCGCTTCGGATTCCGGTCCGGAGTGTGCGGTTGAGGGCCCGTCAGGCACCGCCGTGCGGGGCGTCCGTGAGGGCCCGCCACCCGGGCCGGGCAGGCCCCGAGCCGGACCGGTGCCCCCAAGGTGCCTCCCGAGGGCCGCAGGCCCCGCCCCGGGGGCGCCGGATGGGCCGCCAGCCCAGCAATCAGGCGGCGGACCGGCCACCGGCCGGGACCGGGGGAGGGGCCCGGGGGTGAGGTTGTGACTGATACCCGAAGTCCGCGACACATC